>JAJZTW010000036.1 GCA_021847345.1 Pseudomonadota bacterium | reverse complement strand
TCCACCTCGCAGCTTGCAGGCTGCTCGGATTCGGCCGGCGCGCTGCTGTGCGCAGGCACAGCAGCTGGTCCGGCCTCATCCCCCGTGGGGTCAAGCAATCTTGGGGCGGCCCAGCGATTGCTTGAGAGCCTGTCCTTGCGCCAGGCACTCGAACTGGCCCTGCAGCGCAACACGCAGCTGCGCATCGCCGCCGCCGACGTGGCCCAGGCCGATGCCGCGGTGGCGCGCTCCACCGGCGCCGGCTTGCCGCACCTGGGAGTCGACGCGGGCGTCTCGCGCAGCGACGACCCGCTGAACGTGCTGGGCATGAAGCTGTCGCAGCGCAGCGCGACGTTCTCGGATTTCGGGGCCGGGCAGTTCCTGCAGGCGCTGAACTCCGGAGCCAGCCCGCTGGGCCTGGCGCCGGACAACCTGAACCAGCCTGCTGCGGCGAATGATTTCCACGCTGGGGTGCAGGCCGAAATGCCCCTGTACACCGGCGGGCGTATCGCCGGCTTGCGCGAACAGGCGCGTGAACAGCTCGCCGCTGCCCGCGCGGGCAATCTCGAGGCGCGCCAGAAGGTCGTGCAACAGGTCGTCGATGCCTTCGACGCCGTGCGCTCGGCGCAGGCCTTCGACGGCGTCGCGCGCCAGGCGCTGCAGGCCGCGCAGCTGGCCTTCGACACCGCCTCGCGCCTGTGGCGTGCGGGCGTCGTGGTGCGCAGCGACGTGCTGTCGGCCGAGGTCGCGCTCGACGAGGCGCGCCTGCAGCTGGAGCAGGCCGGCGATGCCGTGCGGCAGGAGACCGACCAGCTGCGCCTGGTGCTCGACCTGCCCCAGTCGCAGCAGCTGCGTCTGTCGGGCGACGTCGACGTATCGATGCCGCAGGGCGACGTGGCGCAGTGGACCCGCCAGGCGCTGGATGCCAATCCGGGCATCCAGGCCTTGCGACACCAACTGAGCGCCGCAGGCGGCGGCGTGCAGGTCGCACGCTCGCAGCTGTACCCGCAGATCGGCGCGGTGGCGCGCGTGGACAGCCACGATGCCCATCCGGGTTTCGGCGCCCACAGCTACACCATCGGCGCGCAATTGCGCTGGAACCTGTTCGACGGTGGCGTGGCGCGTGCCGACGTCGACCAGGCGCTGGCCGAGCGCATGCGCGCGCAGGCCCGGCTCGACGCCGCCGAGCAGTCCGTCGAGGCGCAGATCCGCCAGGCCTGGCGCCAGGCCCTGGATGCCCAGCGCGCCCAGGACATGCGCGCGCTGGCGGCCCGCCAGGCCGCCGAGGCCGAACGCATCGTGCGTCGCCGCTACAGCGACGGCGTCGGCACCCTGGTGGACTGGCAGCGCGCGCTGGCGCAACTCGACCGCGCGCGCGCCGAGGCGGTGCTGGCGCGGCACCGCGTGCAGTTGCAGCGCGCCGCGCTGAGGCTCGCGCTCGGGCGCCTGGGCCCCGAGGACGTGCTTGCGGCGGCGCCCGGCGCGCCGGCGGCTTCCTCGTCCACCGCCTCGGCCGCTGCCGCGCCGCGGCCTTTGTCCGCAGTTTCCTTCCGACCATGAACCAAGCGCCTGTTCCAGCAAGCTTCCTGCCGGGCCGCGCCGCGCGACGCGCGCTGCTCGGCCTGGCCACCTGCGCCATGCTCGCCGCCTGCGGGCGCCACGTCCAACCGGCGACGGGTGAGGCCGTGCGCAGCGTGTCCGCCGCGACGGCGGTGGTCGGCAGCGTGGATCGAGCGGGTTTCGTGCAGTTGCCCGGCACCGTGGTGGCTCGCCACAGCGTGCAGGTGGCTTCGCGCCTGAGCGGCTACATACGCGGTCTGCGTGTCCAGGAGGGGCAGGCCGTGCAGGCCGGACAGGTGCTGTTCGACGTCGATGCCCCCGAGCTGCGCGCGCAAAGCGGCCAGGCGCAGGCCCAGCTCGCCCAGGCACAGGCGCAGCTCGCGCAGGCCGATTCCGACCTGCGGCGCTACGCGGACCTCTACCACGCCGAGGCGATTCCGCGACAGCAGTGGGAGCAGGTGCAGCTGCGGGCGCGCGTGGCGCACGAGCAGCTTGCCGCCGCCCGCGCGGCGGCCGCCGGCGCATCGGCGCAATGGCCGTACGCCACGGTGCGCGCGCCGATCGACGGCGTGGTCGCGCAAAAGCTCGCCAGCAGCGGCGACCTCGCGAGTCCCGGCCGGCCGGTGCTGGTGATCGACGGCGGTGGCGCTCCCCAGGTTCAGGTGCAACTTCCGCAGGAGCTGTTCGAGCGCCTGCGGGTCGGCGACGTCGTGCGGGTGCGTGCCGGAGCCCGCGAACTCGATGCGCGCGTCGCGAGCATCGTGCCGGTGGCCGATCCGGTGGCGCGCACCCATGCGGCCAAGCTCGACCTGCCCGCCGGCAGCGGCCTGAGCAGCGGACAGTACGTGCAGGTCGAGCTCGCCGACGCGCAGCAGGCGCAGCTGCGAGTGCCGAGCGCGGCCATCGTGCAGCGCGCCGGAATGACCGGCGTGTTCGTCGTCGACGCGTCGGGCGTCGCGCATTTCCGCCTGGTGCGCCTGGGCGAGGCCGCGGGCGGCCAGGTCGACGTGCAGGCAGGCCTGCGCACCGGCGACAGGGTGGTGCTCGACCACCTCGACGAGGTCGAGAACGGGGTGCGCATCGTCGGAGGCGCCCGTGGCTGACGCGCCCGCCGGGAAGGTCTCGTCGCTGGCCGGGCGCCTGGCGCGGACCTTCATCGATTCGAAGATCACCGCGCTGATCATGCTGGCGCTGAGCCTGGCCGGCGCGCTCGCGCTGCTGGTCACGCCGCGCGAGTACAACCCGAAGATCGTCGTCCCGGCCGCCAACATCATCGTCAGCAAGCCGGGGGCGTCGCCCGACGAGATCCTGCGACTGGTCGTTCGCCCGCTGGAGGCCATCATGGCCTCGATGTCGGGGGTCGACCACACCTTCGGCTACGCGGCCAGCGACTACGGCGTGGTCACCGTGCAGTTCAAGGTCGGGCAGGACCAGGAGCGCAGCCTGGTCAAGATGTACAACCAGCTGATGCAGAACCTGGATCGCATTCCGCCCGGTGCGAGCCAGCCGGTGGTCAAGCCGGTCGATGTCGACGACGTCCCGGTGTTGACCCTGACGCTGTCGTCGAAGAGCCTGGATGGCGAGCAACTGCGCGATGTCGCGCAAAAGCTGCTGGTGCAGTTGCGCGGAGTTCCCGGCGTGTCGTTCAGCGAGGTCGTGGGGGGCGCGCCGCGCGCCGTGAATGTCTGGATCTCGCCGGCGCGCCTGGCCGCCAGCGGCGTGTCGCTGCAGCAGCTCGAACAGGTGCTGCGCGCCAGCAACGTCGCCGCGCCGCTGGGCAACCTGGTCGACGACGATCGCGTCACGCCGGTGCGCCTGGACAGCCTGCTGCCCGACGCGCGCGCGGTGGGCGAGCTGATGATCGGAGCTCCCGGCGGCAAACCGGTCTACCTGAAGGATGTGGCGCGCGTGGCCGACGGTCCGGCCGAGGTCGACCAGTTGTCGCATTTCGCATGGGGGCCCGCGTCGCACGGGCACGATGTCGGCGCCGAGCGCAGCGCGGTGACCCTGGCCATCGCCAAGAAGGCAGGCACCAACGCCGTCGTCGTCACCGATGCCGTGCTGCATCGTCTCGACCAGGTGCGCGCGTGGGCGCTGCCGCAGGGCGTCGATGTCACGGTGACCCGCAACGACGGCGCCAAGGCCGACGAGGCGGTGAATACCCTGATCGAGCATCTGGGCGTGGCCATCGTCAGCGTGTCGCTGTTGCTGTGGCTGTTCCTGGGCTGGCGCGAGGCCGGCATCGTCACGCTGACCGTGCCGCTGATCCTGTGCGCGGTGCTGCTCGTCGACCTGCTGATCGGACAGACCATCAACCGCATCACCCTGTTCGCGCTGATTCTCGCGCTGGGACTGCTGGTCGACGATTCGGTGGTGGTGATCGAGAACATCCACCGGCATCTGCACGCCGGGCACGGCGGCTCGGTGCAGGGCTTCGCCGCTACCGTGGTGGCGGCGACCGACGAGATCGGCAGTCCGACCAACATGGCCACGCTGGCGGTGATCCTCGCCTTCGTGCCGATGGCCTTCGTCACCGGCATGATGGGCCCGTTCATGCGGCCGATCCCGATCAACGTGCCCGTCGCCATGGGAACATCGCTGTTCATGGCCTATACCGTGGTGCCCTGGGCATCGCGGCGCTGGCTGTGGCGCAAGGCGCAGCGTGAGGCGCAGCGAGCCGAACGCGAACTGCAGCAGTCCGAGCCGGCCCACGGCGGGCGCATGCAGGCGACCTACCTGCGGCTGTTCACGCCGCTGCTGCACAGGCGCGGCGCGCGCTGGACCCTGCTGGGGCTGGTGAGCGTGGCTCTGCTGGGCGCGCTGATGATGCCGGCGTGGCAATTCCTGCGCCCGTCCGGCATGAACGGGCCGCTGTCGCCGCTGGGCGTGGAACTGCGCATGCTGCCCTTCGACAACACCGGCAGTTTCCTGCTGGAGGTCGACACCCCCGCGGGTTCACCGCTGGAATTCACCGACCAGGTGGCGCGCGCCTGCGGCGACGTGCTGGCGCGCGTGCCCGAAGTCGTCGACTGGCAGACTTTCGTCGGTCAGCCGGCGCCGCTGGATTTCGCGGCGCTGGTGCGAGGCGACAGCCTGGCGCGCGGCGACGAGCTGGCGCAGCTGCGCGTCAACCTGCTGCCGAAGTCGCAGCGCGCGCGCAGCTCCCACGAGATCGTGCAGGCGCTGTGGAACCAGCTGGCGCCGGTGCGCGCGCGCTTCCCCGGCACGCGCATCAAGCTGTTCGAGACTCCGCCGGGCCCGCCGGTGCGCTCGCAGATCCAGGCCGAGCTGTTCGGCCCCGACTATTCGCGGCTGCGTCGACTGGCGCCTGCCGTGCTGCGGGATTTCGATCACACCTACGGCATGATCAACCAGGACGATTCGGTCAGCGCGCCCAGCTCCGAGTACCGCGTGCACGTGGACCTGCGCAAGGCGGCGCTGGCCGGCATCACGCCCGGCGAGGTGGCGAGCCTGTTGCGCCCGCTGATGGCCGGCGCCAAGGTGGGCGCGCTGCATGTGCCGGGCGCGCTCGAGCCGGTCGACATCGTCGTGCGCCTGGATCGAGCCGGACGCCAGCGCCTGCGCCAGTTGCTCGACCTGCCGTTGCGCGCCGCCGACGGCACGCTGGTTCCGCTGGGCAGTTTCGCCGATGTCGAGACGGTGCAGCGCGCGCGCCCGATCTATACCCGCGACCAGCACCCGGTGGTCTACGTCAGTGGCGAGATGCTCGGCGCCAGTCCGGTGTACGCCACGCTGAGTCTGAACAGCCGGCTCGACGGAGGGCAACCGATTCCCGGGGTCACGGTGCACACCGGCAACCTGGGCTTCGTGCCGACGCCGCCGTCGGGCCTGCGCGGGGTGCAGCTGCTGTGGGGCGGAGAGATGCGACTGACCCTGGACGTGTTCCGCGACCTGGGCTCGGCCTTCATCGTCGCGCTGCTGTTCATCTACCTGCTGCTGGTCGCCT
The DNA here is from genome assembly GCA_021847345.1 of Pseudomonadota bacterium. Lineage (GTDB taxonomy): Bacteria > Pseudomonadota > Gammaproteobacteria > Burkholderiales > Burkholderiaceae_C > Thiomonas_A. Next base: position 33,564 of record JAJZTW010000036.1, on the reverse strand, counting down.
ACTACCGCTCCTTCGCGCTGCCCCTGATCGTCATGGGGGCCATTCCGCTGACCCTGCTGGGCGTGTTTCCCGGTCACTGGCTGACCCACCAGGCCTTCACCGCCACGTCGATGATCGGAGTCATCGCGCTGGCGGGAATCGTCGTGCGCAATTCGCTGCTGCTCATCGACTTCATCGTCGAGTACCGCGCGCGCGGCTTCAGCCTGGAGCAGGCCGTGGCCCAGGCGGGCGCGGTTCGCCTGCGCCCGATCCTGCTGACGGCGCTGGCGATCATGTTCGGCTCGGCCATCATGGTCACCGATCCGGTGTTCGGCGGGCTCGCCGTGTCGCTGGTGTTCGGCACCCTGGTGTCGACCCTGCTCACGCTGGTCGTGATCCCGTTGCTGTACTACATGTGGAGCCGGCGAACCCAGCCAGCGGAGGCTGCTTGAAAAAGGCGTTGTCGGGGCGCATCTGATTCCAAGCTCCGGCAAGATCGATTTCCCAGATTTCCCATCATCCCAAGGACCTCCACCATGACCGTCGAACGTTACATCCGGGTTTTCGCCGGAAGCTTCATCCTGATCTCCCTGCTGCTCGGCGCACCGGCAAGCCCGCTGTACGTGTCGAGCTGGTTTCTCTGGTTCACCGCCTTCGTCGGGGCCAACCTGCTGCAATTCGGTTTCAGCAACTTCTGCCCGATGGCGTTGATCCTGCGACGCCTGGGAGTGCGTGACGTCACGGCCTGCGCCCGCTGACGCGCGGTTCCGCCAGTGGGTATCATCGGCACCGCCCCCCGGGGTATTTGAAGAGCCTGCCAGGGCCGGGCCCTCGAAGCAGCTGCCGATTCCACCATTTGCGGAGACACCCGATGTCCGTTCTCACCAACGCCGCGTCGCGCACCGACATCCTGAACCGGCTCAAGCGCGCCGAAGGTCAGCTGCGCGGTGTCCAGCGCATGATCGATGAAGGCGAGCCGTGCCTGAAGGTGGCGCAGCAGCTGTCGGCCGTGCGCAAGGCGCTGGACAGCACCTTCGTGCGCATGACGGTCTGTTTCATCGAGCAGGAGCTCGACGCGCGCCTGGAGTCGGGTCACGCCGAGAAGGCGCGCCTGGACTCGATGATGGAAGAGATGGAGACGCTGCTGGCGCGCATGGCTTGAGGTGGGCCCCCTCCGTCGCGGGGGGCGACCCCCGCTCCGTCCCCCCGAGGGGGACAACCCCTGCCTTGGGGCGGCCCTGCGGCAGGAGGTTTCCTGGCAGCGAAGGGAGCCGCGTGGGCGTGGGGTTTTCAGGCGGGCTCCATAGCCGCCTGCGGCGGCCCAAGCCGAACATCACGACCGAGGTCTGCCTCGGGCCGCCGCAGGCGGCTATGCACCGCCAGCTGAACCCCGCCGCATCTGCGAGGCTCTCCACTGTCGAGGGCACTCCCACCGCAGGGCCGCCCCAAGGTGGGGTGCGTCCCCCTCGGGGGGACGGAGCCGGGGCCGCCCCCGGCGACGGAGGGGGCTCACAAGATCATTCCGCCGCCCAGGCAGACTTCCCCGTCGTAGAGCACGGCGGACTGGCCGGGGGTGACGGCCCATTGGGGATGCTCGAAGTCGAGTTCCAGCGTTTGCTGGTCGGCGTGCAGCACGGTGCAGGCGGCGTCGGTCTGACGGTAGCGGGTCTTGGCGCCCAGGAGGGCGCCGGCGGCCGGCGGGTGGCCGCTGATCCACGAGACCTGGTCGGCGCGCAGGCGCGAGCTCAGCAGCCAGGGGTGGTCGTGGCCCTGCGCCACGTACAGGGTGTTGGTGGCGAGGTCCTTGCGCGCGACGAACCACGGCTGGCCGGTGCCTTCACGGCTTCCGCCCAGGCCGATGCCCTTGCGCTGGCCCAGGGTGTAGAAGGCCAGCCCGATGTGCTCGCCGACCTGCTCGCCGTCGGGAGTGCGCATCGGTCCCGGATGCGTCGGCAGGTAGCGGTTGAGGAATTCGCGAAACGGGCGCTCACCGATGAAGCAGATGCCGGTGGAATCCTTCTTGCGCGCGTTGGGAAGCCCGATCTCGGCGGCGATTCGCCGTACTTCGCTCTTGGGCAGTTCTCCCACCGGGAACAGCGTGCGCCGCAGCTGGCGCTGGTTCAGGCGGTGCAGGAAATAGCTCTGGTCCTTGCCGGCATCGACACCGCGCAGCAACTGCACGCCGTCGGCGCCGTGGCGCACCCGAGCGTAATGCCCGGTGGCGATGTATTCGGCGCCCAGGCCCATGGCATGGTCCAGAAAGGCCTTGAACTTGATTTCGGCGTTGCACAGCACGTCCGGGTTGGGCGTACGCCCGGCCTGGTATTCGCGCAGGAATTCGGCGAACACGCGGTCCTTGTATTCCGCGGCGAAATTCACGGCCTCGATGTCGATGCCGATCAGGTCGGCGACGCTGACCGCGTCAAGCCAGTCCTGGCGCGTCGAGCAGTATTCGCTGTCGTCGTCGTCTTCCCAGTTCTTCATGAACAGGCCGATGACCTCGAAGCCCTGCTGCTTGAGCAGCCATGCCGAGACCGACGAGTCGACGCCTCCGGACATGCCGACCACAACGCGGGAACGGGACGTGGACATGGGCGATATCCTATGGCGCGCCGGCAGCGTCTTGCCGCGCCGCCGCATCGGCATGCAGCAGGCTCAGCGGCCAGCGAACGCCGCTGGCGTGGTCCAGCGCGCATTGCAGCACCGACGGGCTGCGATGGCGCGAGCGGCTGGCCCGCAGCTCCTCCAGGGTCATCCAGACGGTGCGCACGATGCCTTCGTCCAGGGTCCGGCCGGCTTGCTGCGCGCCGAGTTCTCCGGTGAACGCGAAACGCACGTAATGCACATGCCGTCCGGCGCGCGCGCCCTGGCTCTGGTAGACGCCCAGCAGGGCGGTCGGACGGAAAGGGTGCGCGGTTTCCTCCAGGGTCTCGCGCGCCACGGCGCGCAGCAGGTCCTCGCCTGGCTCGAGGTGTCCGGCCGGATTGTTCAGGCGCAGCCCCTGCGGGGTGTGCTCCTCCACCAGCAGGTAGCGGCCGTCGCGTTCGACGATCGCGGCAACGGTGACATGGGGCAGTTCGGTCTCGGTCATGGCTGTGGGCCGGCGCGGCAGGGCGGCATGGCGCCGGCGGCAGTGAAGGCGACATTGTGCCGGCGCGCGGGGCGTGTCGCTCGGCAGCATCGGGCGCGCGGTCCCGCAATTCGCATTTGCGGCGATCGCGCGGCTTTCATCCATAATCGGTGGTTTCGATCCAGGAGGGGATTTCCATGCGCATAGGCGTTGCGGCCGAGAGCGTGGCGGGCGAGGCGCGCGTTGCCGCCACCGCGGAGACGGTGAAAAAGCTGGTTGCGCAGCAGCACGAGGTGCTGGTGCAGGCCGGGGCCGGCGAGCGCGCCGGGGTGCTCGACCAGGACTACGCCGCGGTCGGCGCCAGCCTGGTGGACGCGGCGCAGGCGCTGGGCGCGGACCTGGTGCTCAAGGTGCGCCGGCCGCAGGCCTCGGAGCTGACGATGATGCGCGCGGGCGCCACCGTGGTGGGCATGCTCGAGCCCTTCGACAACGACGGGCTGCAGGCCATGTCCGCGGCCGGACTGAGCGCCTTCGCGCTGGAGGCGGCGCCGCGCACGACGCGCGCGCAGAGCCTGGACGTGCTGTCGAGCCAGGCGAACATCGCCGGCTACAAGGCGGTGCTGCTGGCCGCCGACCTGTACCCGCGCTTCATGCCGATGCTGATGACCGCGGCCGGCACGGTGAAGGCCGCGCGCGTGGTGATCCTGGGCGCGGGCGTGGCCGGGCTGCAGGCCATCGCCACGGCCAAGCGCCTGGGCGCGGTGGTGGAGGCTTCCGACGTGCGCCCGGCGGCGCGCGAGCAGGTCGAGTCGCTGGGAGCGAAGTTCATCGACGTGCCCTTCGAGACCGACGAGGAGCGCGAGATCGCGCAGGGCGTGGGCGGCTACGCGCGCCCGATGCCTCAGTCGTGGCTGCAGCGCCAGGCCGAGCAGGTGGCGGCGCGCGTGCGCCAGGCCGACATCGTGATCACCACGGCGCTGATTCCGGGGCGTCGCGCGCCGGTACTGGTCAGCGAGGACATGGTGCGTTCGATGCGTGCCGGCTCGGTGCTGGTGGACATGGCCGCGGCGCAAGGCGGCAACTGCCCGCTGACCGAGCCTGACCGCGTGGTGCGAAAGCACGGCGTGAGCCTGGTCGGCCATACCAACCTGCCGGCGATGATGGCCGCCGATGCGTCCAGCCTTTATGCGCGCAACGTGCTCGATTTCCTGAAACTGGTGCTGGACAAGGAAAAGGGCCTGGTGCTGAACCTGGATGACGACATCGTGAACGCCTGCCTGGTGACGCACGGCGGTGAAGTTCGACGCAAGAATGCCTGAACGGCACCCGCGCGAGGAGAAAACAAATGCATGAGATTTCCCCCCTGATCATCAACCTGACGATTTTCGTGCTGTCGATCTACGTCGGCTACCACGTGGTATGGAACGTCACGCCGGCACTGCACACGCCGCTGATGTCGGTGACCAACGCGATCTCGGCCATCATCCTGGTGGGCGCGATGCTGGCGGCGGCGCTCACCGTCACGCCGGTCGGGCGTGTCATGGGCATGCTGGCGGTGGCCATGGCCTCGGTCAACGTGTTCGGTGGCTTCCTGGTGACCCGGCGCATGCTGGCGATGTTCAAGAAGAAGGAACGCGCCACGCCTGCGTCCGGCGCCTGAGCCCACGAGCCGACCCAAGGATCTAGTCATGACCCTCAGCATGAATCTGGTCACGTTGCTGTACCTCGTGGCCTCGGTGTTTTTCATTCAGGCCCTCAAGGGGCTGTCCCATCCGGCCAGCAGCCGGCGCGGCAACCTGTTCGGCATGCTCGGCATGGCGCTCGCCGTGCTGACCACCGTGGCGCTGATTGTCAAGATCGGCGGCGCCACGGGCGTTTCCGGCCTGGTCTACGTGCTGGTCGCGCTGGTCGTGGGCGGTGCCATCGGCACGCTGATGGCCAAGCGCGTGCAGATGACCAAGATGCCCGAGCTCGTCGCCTTCATGCACAGCATGATCGGCCTGTCGGCGGTGTGCATCGCCATCGCCGAGGTGGCCGAGCCGCATGCCTTCGGCATCGTCGCGGCGCCGGGCATGGCGCTGCCCCACGGCAACCGGGTGGAACTGTTCATCGGGGCCATCGTCGGGGCGATCACGTTCAGTGGTTCGGTGATCGCCTTCGGCAAGCTGTCGGGCAAGTACAAGTTTCGCCTGTTCCAGGGCGCGCCCGTGCGATTCGCCGGCCAGCACCAGCTCAACCTGGTTCTGGCGCTGGCCACGCTGGGGCTGGGGCTGTTGTTCTGGTTCAACGCGCAGTGGGGACCATTCCTGTTGATGCTGGCGCTGGCCTTCGTGCTCGGCGTGCTGATCATCATTCCCATCGGCGGTGCCGACATGCCGGTCGTGGTGTCGATGCTCAACAGTTACTCCGGATGGGCCGCGGCGGGCATCGGCTTCTCGCTGGAAAACAGCATGCTGATCATTGCCGGCAGCCTGGTGGGGTCGAGCGGGGCGATTCTGTCCTACATCATGTGCAAGGCGATGAATCGCTCGTTCTTCAACGTGATCCTGGGCGGCTTCGGTGGTGAATCGTCGGCCGCCGGAGACGCGGCGACGCAGCAACGCAGCGTGCGTTCGGGAAGCGCCGACGACGCCGCGTTCATCCTGGCCAATGCCGAGAGCGTGATCATCGTCCCGGGCTACGGACTGGCGGTGGCGCGCGCGCAGCATGCGCTGAAGGAACTGGCGCAGAAACTCACCGAGCATGGAGTGAGCGTGAAATACGCCATCCATCCGGTGGCCGGGCGCATGCCCGGGCACATGAACGTGCTGCTGGCCGAGGCCGAGGTGCCGTACGACCAGGTATTCGAGATGGACGACATCAATCCCGAGTTCGCGCAGGCCGATGTCGCGGTGGTGCTGGGCGCCAACGACGTGGTCAATCCGGCTGCCCGCAATGACCCGAAGTCGCCGATCGCCGGCATGCCGATTCTCGATGCCTACAAGGCCAAGACCGTCATCGTGAACAAACGTTCTATGGCCACAGGCTATGCCGGGCTGGATAATGAACTGTTCTACCTCGATAAAACCATGATGGTGTTCGGGGATGCCAAAAAGATCATCGAGGACATCGGCAAGGCCGTGGAATAAGGCCCGCACAGCGGGCCGGGTTCCCGGTCGCAATGCCCGTTAAAAGGCCGCCAGGATGGCGGCCTTTTTGTTTGCGGCGGTTTTGGCTTACCATCCGTATATTCATACGTCATGCGCTGTCGCGCCGGGCGTTTCCCCATTCCCTGGCCCCGTGCCAATCACCGGAGGTGCCGATGTCCTCGTATAAGGAATTGTTGTCGCAGATCGAAGTGCTCAAGCAGCAGGCCGAATCCCAGCGCAAGGCGGAGATTGCCTCGGTCGTCGCCGATATTCGGGCCAAAATGCAGGAGTACGGCATCACCACGAGCGACCTCGGTTCGGGTGGCCGCGGCTCGCGCAGCAAGGGCATGACGGTTGCGGCCAAGTATCGCCACCCGCGCACCGGCGAGACCTGGACCGGCCGCGGCAAGATGCCCAAGTGGCTGCAGGCCGAGGTCAACACCGGCAAGCGCAAGGAAGATTTCCTGATCGCTTGAGCGTCGAGTGCCCTGGCTGCCCGCGTGTCGGGCAGGCGGGCGCTGCGAGCTGGTTCCAGGCGGCGCCGTCCCGGCAGCGGGCGGCGCCGCCTGTTGCTTTGTGGGGCGCATGCGACGGAATCATCATGTTCGATGATGCCGATGCTTTCCTTGCGGGAAATGTCGGCGCAAGCTTGGAGCGTCGATTGATTGCGGAGCGCAACAATCGTCCGGAATGCGATCAGAGATGGTCGTTTGGAAAGTTTTGATATGAATTATTGCATTTCGTAACACTACTAGGGGCTCTTCCTGTCGCATATTCATCCAAGAATGACACAAGAAGCCCGATGAAACCCAAAGACGTTCTCAATTTGCCAAGGTGCTGCCCTTGGATGTCGGGGCTCGACGACACCGCCCTGCAGCGCGTTCGGCAGGAGCTGCAGGTACGCACCCTCGACGCGGGCAGCGTCGTGTGCCGCGCCGGCGAGCCGACCCGCAACTGGATCGGCGTGTTCAGCGGCCTGTTGCTGGCGGTACGCGACGCCGAGCGTCCGATGGCCGGCATGAATGCGGTGGCGCCCGGTGGCTGGGTCGGCGAGGACACGCTCGCCGGTCACGAGCCCTGGCCCGATGACGTGGTCGCGCTGCGCAAAAGCCATGTCGGCCTGCTGCCCGCGGATACGTACTTCTGGTTGCGCGAACACAGCCTGGCTTTCAACCACGTGCTGCTGGCCCGCCTCGAGCAACGCGTGCGCCAATGCGCGCGCAATGCCCAGCTCGGGCGGCCGAACGGCGCCGACGAGCGCGTGGCGCAAAGCCTGCTGGGCTTGTTCGATCCGGTGCTGCATCCGGCGGTCGGCCAGAGCCTGCGCATCACCCAGGAGGAGCTCGCCGAGATCTGTCGCCTGTCGCGCCAGCGGGTCAACCAGGCGCTGCAGCGTCTGGCCACAGGCGGCCTGCTGCGCCTGCGTTACGGCGGCATCGAACTGTCGTCAGCGCAGGGTCTGCGCGACTTCATCGGACACGCGGCGCCGACGGCCCAGTTCGCCGTCAACGGCGTGAGCGCAGCGATGATCGAGCTGCCGCCGGCTTCGTCGCCGGCCGGCGACACCCGCTGGGCCTGATCCCGGGTCGGATCGCGCGCAGGCCAGGCGCGGCAGGCTCGCCGCGCCGCCTCTAGAATGAGCTGTTCCTGCGCCGGTGCGCGCGGCTCGCCGTCGAGCCGCCCCCCGCGCGTCCTCGCGGCGACCCTGCTGCCTGTGCTGCATGTCAGAAGCCTCCCTGCAACCCCTGGTCGAGTTCGAACACGTCGATTTCGCCTACGACACGCGCGCCGTGCTGGGCGATATCAGTCTGCGCGTCATGCCGGGCGAGCTGGTCGCCGTGATGGGGGCCTCGGGTGGCGGCAAGACGACCCTGCTGCGCCTGATCGGCGGGCAACTGCGCGCCAGCGCCGGCGACGTGCGATTCGACGGCGAATCGGTCGCGTCGATGTCGCACGCCCGGCTGTACGCGGCGCGTCGGCGCATGGGCATGCTGTTCCAGATGGGCGCGCTGTTCACCGATCAGACGGTTTTCGAAAACGTGGCGTTCGCGTTGCGCGAGCACACCCGCCTGCCGGAGTCGATGATCCGCGACCTGGTGCTGATGAAACTGCATGCGGTGGGCCTGCGTGGTGCGCGCGACCTGTTTCCCGCGCAGCTGTCGGGGGGCATGGCCAGGCGCGTGGCGATGGCGCGCGCTGTCGCGCTCGATCCCGCGCTGGTCATGTACGACGAGCCTTTCGCCGGGCTGGATCCGATTTCCCTGGGTATTTCCGCGCGCCTGATCCGCACTCTCAACGACGCGCTGGGCCTGACCAGCATCATCGTGTCCCACGACGTGGACGAAACCTTCGCCATCGCCGATCGCGTGTTCATCCTGGGCAACGGGCGCCTGCTGGCGCAGGGGACCCCGCAGCAGCTGCGCGCCAGCAGCGACCCCCTGGTGCACCAGTTCGTGCGAGGCGAGCCCGACGGCCCCGTGCGCTTCCACTACCCCGCGCCCGACCTGCGGGACGACTTCCTGGGCGCATCGGCCCGAGGTGCCCGGCCGTGACCCGCGTACTCGACCTGCTCGCCGGCATCGGCGCCGGCACGCGCCGGATCCTGGGAGACCTCGGCTGGGGGCTGCGACTGTTTCTGCGCCTGGCGTTGCTGCTGCCGGGCGCGCTGCGGCGCCCGCGGCTGGTGTCGCAGCAGGTGTACTTTCTGGGCAACGACTCGCTGCTGATCATCGCCGTGTCGGGCCTGTTCGTCGGCTTCGTGCTCGGCCTGCAGGGCTACTACACGCTGTCGCGCTACGGCGCCTCCAGTTCGCTGGGCCTGGTGGTCGCGCTGTCGCTGGTGCGCGAGCTCGGTCCGGTGGTCACCGCGCTGCTGTTCGCCGGTCGCGCCGGCACTTCGCTGACCGCCGAGATCGGGCTGATGAAGGCCGGCGAGCAGCTGTCCGCGATGGAAATGATGGCCGTCGATCCGCTGGCCAGGGTGCTGGCCCCGCGCTACGCCGCGGGCATCATCGCCATGCCCTTGCTGGCCGCGGTGTTCAGCGCGGTGGGCGTGCTCGGCGGCTACGTCGTCGGCGTGCTGCTGATCGGGGTCGACGCCGGCGAATTCTGGGGACAGATGCAGGCCGGCGTGGATGTGTTCAAGGACGTCGGCAACGGCGTGCTCAAGAGCCTCGTGTTCGGGGTGGCGGTGACTTTCGTCGCCCTCTACCAGGGCTGGCGCGCGCAGCCGACCCCCGAGGGGGTGTCACGCGCCACCACGCGCACCGTGGTGGTCGCGTCGCTGGCCGTGCTCGGGCTGGATTTCATGCTCACCGCTCTGATGTTCAGCACCTGAGCGACAGGGCAGGGCAAGGAAACCATCATGGAAAAACGTACAACGGATGTCTGGGTCGGCCTGTTCGTGCTGATCGGCGCGGTGGCGCTGCTTTTCCTGGCGCTGAAGGCCGGCAACCTGCTGAGCCTGAATTTCGCGCCCAGTTACGAGGTCACCGCGCGTTTCGACAACATCGGCGGGCTCAAGGCCGACGCGCCGGTGAAAAGCGCAGGCGTGGTCGTCGGCCGCGTGGCCGCCATACGCTTCGACAACCAGACTTTCCAGGCCAACGTGATTCTGGCGCTGGACAAACGCTACAGCTTTCCCACCGACACCTCGGCGAAGATTCTGACCTCCGGTCTGCTCGGGGACCAGTACGTGGGGCTTTCCGCCGGGGCCGCGGAAAAGAATCTTCGCAATGGGGACGTGATTCAAAACACCCAGTCGGCGATCGTGCTGGAAAATCTGATCGGCCGTTTTCTGTACGACAAGGCGGCCGGGGGCGGCCAGTGAGCCCCGGTCGTATTCGCCCCGCGGGCAGGAGCCTTCGTTGACCCTTCATTCGCAAGCACGCATGTCGCGTGAGACGTCCCCGGCCGCGCGCCTGCCGCGGGTAGCGGTGTGCTCGCTGCTGGGCATCGCGCTGCTGCTCGGCGGCTGCGCCACGCGCGACCCGCAGGATCCTCTGCAACCCTACAACCGGGCGATGTTCTCGATCAACCAGAACATCGACAAGGTCGTGCTCAAGCCGGTGGCCACCGGCTACCGCAACGTCACGCCGGAGCCGGTGCGCCGGGGAGTCAGCAATTTCTTCGGCAATCTGGGCGACGTCTGGTCCACCGGCAACGATTTTCTGCAAGGCCATGTGGCGCAGGGTTTCAACGGCATCATGCGGGTGAGCGTCAACACCGTGTTCGGAGTGCTCGGACTGGTCGACATCGCCACGCCGCTGGGCCTGTACAAGCAACCCAACGACTTCGGGCTCACGCTCGCGCGCTGGGGTCTCGGCGGGGGGCCCTACATCGTGCTGCCGCTGCTTGGCCCCTCCAATGTGCTCGATACGGTCGACACCGTGGCGAATGCAAGCTTCGGCCCGAGCGTGTACCTGTTCCACGATTCGGGAACGCGCTACGGACTGTTCACGCTCAACGTGGTCAATCACCGCGCGAACCTGCTGAGTACCACCGATCTGCTCGAGCAGATCGCCATCGACCCCTACATCTTCACGCGTGACGCGTACCTGCAGCGCAGGCGTGCCGAGGTGCGGGCGGTGCGCAACACCGGCGTGCTCGCCCTCGAGCCCGCCGACGACAGCGACGAGGGCGGCGCGGGAGCCGGACCGCTGGGCAACGGCGGATCCGACAACGGCGATGCCGGGGGGATGGGAACGGGGGCGAGCGCGCCGGCAGCGGCGTCGCCGCCGGCCGTCGGCGCGACCCGCTGACTTCGCCGGCCACAGCACCCCGCAATGACCGGCGAACCGCGCCGGCTGACTTTCGGAGAACACCATGTTTGCCAAGATTCGAGGATGGTTCCTTTGCATGTCCCTGGCCTGTACGCTGGTCCCCGCGGCCGCGCAGGCCGAACAGCTCGCGCCGCCGGTCCAGGTGGTCGAGCACCTGACCGACTCGGTGATGAGCGCCGTGCGCTCCGACCCCTCCCTCAAGGCGGGCGACCAGAGCAAGATCGAGCAGCTGGTGCAGACCAAGGTCCTGCCGTACCTGGATTTCCAGCGCATGACGGCGTCGGCCGTGGGGCCCTACTGGCGGCGTGCCACGCCCCAGCAGCGCGACGAGCTGCAGCAGCAATTCCGCGAACTGCTGATCCACACCTATTCCGGCGCGATCGGGCGCATTCACAACCAGCAGGTCCAGTACCTTCCGCTGCGCGCTGCCCCCGACGCGACCAGCGTGATCGTGCGCACGCGCGTGCTCGACAACGGCGAGCTGGTGCAACTCGACTACCGCCTGATCAAGCTGGGGGCCGACTGGAAGATCTCCGACGTCAACGTGATGGGCATCTGGCTGGTGGACAACTACCGTGGGGTGTTCGCGCAGGAGATCAACAGCAAGGGAATCGACGGCCTGATCAAGACCCTGCAGGATCGCAACAAGCAGCTGGCGCAGGCTCGCGGCGGAGCGAATTGAGATGAACCAGGCATCGGCCGCGCCCGCGCGCGGTGCGGACTTCACGTTGCCCGCACAGGTCACCGTGACCCAGGCCCCCGACGTGGTTCGCGAGGCGCTGCGCGCCGTCGCCGGGCGTGCCGCGCCGTGGCGAATCGATGCCGCGGGCCTGGATCGCTTCGATTCGGCATGCCTGGCGCTGCTCATGGAGCTGCGCCGCCGTGCCGGGCCGGCAGGCATCGAGCTGCTGCACGTGCCCGATCGCCTGCGCACGCTGGCCCATGCCTACGGCGTGGCCTTCGCGCTCGATGCCTCTGCCGAGGACACCACGCTGGCCGAGGACCTGGCGGGCGAGCCGGGCGCGAAGCGATCATGAGCGCGGTGGCGGACAACACCCCCGCGGTGAGCCTGCGCGGGGTGGTCAAGCGCTATGGCCAGCGCAATGTGGTGGATGGCGTCAGCCTGGATATCGCGCAGGGCGAATTCTTCGCGCTGCTGGGCGCCAATGGAGCCGGCAAGACCACGCTGATCAGCATGCTCTCGGGGCTCGCGCGCCCCCATGCCGGATCCGTGCAGGTGCTGGGCCACGACGTCACGCGCGAGCCCTACCTGACGCGCAGGCTGCTGGGCGTGGTGCCCCAGGAGCTGGTGTTCGACCCTTTTTTCACGGTGCGCGAGTGCCTGCGCCTGCAGTCGGGCTATTTCGGCTTGCGCAACAACGACGCCTGGATCGACGAATTGCTGCACCACCTCGGGCTGTCGCAGCAGGCCGAGCAGAACATGCGCGCGTTGTCCGGAGGCATGAAGCGCCGCGTCATGGTGGCGCAGGCGCTGGTGCACAAGCCGCCCGTGATCGTGCTGGACGAGCCCACCGCCGGGGTCGACGTGGAACTGCGCCAGAGCCTGTGGCAGTTCATCACCGAACTCAATGCCCGCGGCCACACGGTACTGCTGACCACGCACTACCTGGAGGAGGCCGAGGCGCTGTGCAGTCGCATCGGCATGCTCAAGCTGGGTCGCCTGGTGGCGCTGGACCCGACCCACGCGCTGCTGGCGCGCTTCGCCTCCACGCATCTGCTGCTGCGCACCAGCGGGCAGGCGCTGCCGCGCCATCTGGCCGACGCCAGCCGGCCCGTGGGTGGCAGGCGCTCGTGGACCGTGCGCGATGCCGCGGAGGTCGAGCGCATTCTCGGCGAGCTGCGCGCGGCCGGTTGCGAGATCGACGAGCTGGAAGTGCGCCGCGCCGACCTGGAGGACGCCTTCCTGCAGATCATGGCTTCGCCCGATGCGGCGGCGGAGGCGACGCGATGAAGGCGCTGTGGACCTTGTTCGGCAAGGAGGTGATGCGCTTCTGGAAGGTGGGGCTGCAGACGGTGGCCGCCCCGGTCGTGTCCAGCCTGCTGTACCTGCTGATCTTTTCCCATGCGATCGCCGGGCACATGAAGGTGTACGGCAGCGTGCCCTACACCAGTTTCCTGATCCCGGGGCTGGCGATGATGAGCGTGCTGCAGAATGCCTTCGCCAATAGCTCGTCGTCGCTGATCCAGTCCAAGATCACCGGCAACCTGGTGTTCCTGCTGCTGTCGCCGCTCAAGCCCTGGCAGCTGGTTCTGGGCTATGTCGGGGCCTCGGTGCTGCGCGGGCTGTTCGTCGGTGGCGGCCTGCTGCTCGTGACGGCCTGGTTCGTGCCGCTGACCTGGCACGACCCGCTGTGGTCGCTGCTGTTCGCCGTGCTCGGTGCCGCCATGCTGGGCTCGCTCGGGATGGTGGCCGGGATCTGGGCGGAGAAATTCGACCAGATGGCGGCGTTCCAGAATTTCATCATTGTCCCGGCGACCTTCCTTTCGGGCGTGTTCTACTCCGTCACCACCTTGCCCCCGTTCTGGGTGGCGCTGTCGCACCTCAACCCCTTCTTCTACCTGGTCGACGGGATGCGCTTCGGCTTTTTCGGTGTTTCCGACGTCTCGCCATGGCTTTGCCTGGGCGCGGCGCTGCTGGGCAACCTGGTCTGCGCCGGCCTCGCCTGGAACTGGCTGCGCCGCGGCTACAAGCTGCGCAACTGAGCGCGAGGCCCTGCCGCCCGAACGTCGTCCGCTCCTGGAGTTCCCCGTGTCCCTGCCCACCCCCGAACAACTGCACGAACTGATCGCAGCCGGCCTGGAATGCACCCATCTGGAGGTGCAGGGCGATGGCCAGCATTTCTTCGCCACCATCGTCAGCCCGCGCTTCGCGGGACTCGGCCGCCTGGCGCGGCATCGCCTGGTGTACGACGTGCTGGGCGATCGAATGCGCGAGCAGGTGCACGCGCTGTCCATGCGCACCCTGGCGCCCGGCGAGCCGCTGCCGCAGTGAGTCCGCGCGGCAGCGCTCGTCCCAAGCCCCCGGTAGAATGACGGGTTCGCCCAGCCTTGCCCGGGCCCGAACGCCGGCTGCGGCTTTCCCGACCCTGTCGTGACGGCGCAGCCCCGGAGCCGAAGGCCCGATGGCGCTCGCCAGCCCCGCGGCCATTTGTTTGCATGCTTTCCCGGATCGAACCCAGCGCCACCATGGACAAACTGCGCATAGAAGGCGGGCAGGCCCTGCATGGCGAGGTCGGCGCCAGCGGAGCCAAGAACGCCGCGCTGCCGTTGATGGCGGCCAGCCTGCTGAGCGCGCAGCCGGTGGAGCTCGAGCAGGCACCGCGCCTGATGGACGTGCACACCCTCGGCGAGCTGCTCGCGTCGATGGGCGCGCGCGTCGAGCGCGACGGCTCGCGCCTGCGCCTGCAGGCCGACCGCATCACGGCCTGCGAGGCGCCGTACGAGCGGGTCAAGACCATGCGCGCCTCGGTGCTGGTGCTGGGGCCGCTGCTGGCACGCTTCGGCCATGCGCGGGTCAGCCTGCCCGGCGGTTGCGCGATCGGCGCGCGTCCGGTCGACCAGCACATTCGCGGGCTGCGCCAGCTGGGGGCGCAGGTCGATGTCGAGCATGGCTACATCGTCGCCAGCGTGCCGGGCGGCCGCCTGCGCGCGGCCCGCATCACCACCGACATGATCACCGTCACCGGGACCGAGAACCTGATGATGGCGGCCTGCCTGGCCGACGGCGAGACGGTGATCGAGAACGCCGCGCAGGAGCCCGAGGTGGTCGACCTGGCCACGATGTTGCGCAGCATGGGCGCCGACATCGAAGGCGCCGGCAGTTCGCGGCTGCGAATCCGCGGCGTGTCCGAGTTGCGCGGTGCGCGCCACCGCATCGTCGCCGACCGCATCGAGGCCGGAACCTTCCTGTGCGCGGCGGCGGCCACGCGCGGCGACGTGACGGTGCGCGATTGCGTGCCGCAGCACCTCGATGCGCTGCTGGACAAGCTGCGCGAAGCCGGCGCGCAGATCACCTGCGGCGCGGACTGGGTGCGCCTGCGCGCCGACTCCATGCCGGGCGGGCGCCCGCGAGCCGTGGCCGTTCGCACCAGCGAATACCCCGGTTTCGCCACCGACATGCAGGCCCAGTTCATGGCGCTGAACTGCATCGCCGAGGGCGCCGCCACGGTGACCGAGACGATTTTCGAGAACCGCTTCATGCACGTGCAGGAACTGGTCCGACTGGGTGCGCGCATCACGGTGGAAGGCAACACCTGTGTCGTGCAGGGCGTGGAGCGCCTGTCGGGGGCCACGGTCATGGCCACCGATCTGCGGGCCTCGGCAGGCCTGGTGATCGCCGGGCTGGTGGCCGACGGCAGCACCTGCATCGAACGCATCTATCACCTCGACCGCGGCTACGAGGCGATGGAACACAAGCTCGCAGCTCTCGGCGCGCGAATCCGGCGCATGAGCTGAGCCGCGCGCATGGATCGCCCCGCCACCCGACGTACCGCATCGTTCTCCCGCACACCGCATCCGCCATGCTGACCCTCGCGCTGTCCAAAGGGCGCATCTTCGACGACACCCTGCCGCTGCTGCAGCGCGCGGGCATCCGTGTCACCGAGGATCCGCAGAGCACCCGCAAGCTGATCCTGGGCACCAATCGCGAGGACCTTCGCGTGGTGCTCGTGCGCGCCAGCGACGTGCCCACGTACGTGCGCTACGGCGGCGCCGACTTCGGCGTCGCCGGGCTCGACGTGCTGCTCGAGGCCGACGCCGCCGACGGCGGCGACGGGCTGTACCGGCCGGTGGACCTGGGCATCGCCCGCTGCCGTCTCAGCGTGGCCACGCCGCGCGGCTGGGACTACGCCGCCGCCGTGCGCCAGGGCGCGCGCATCCGCGTGGCGACCAAGTACGTGCACCTGGCGCGCGAGCATTTCGCCGCCAAGGGCGTGCACGTGGATCTGGTCAAGTTGTACGGCTCGATGGAACTGGCGCCGTTGACGGGAATGGCCGACGCGATCGTCGACCTCGTCTCCAGCGGCGGCACCCTCAAGGCCAACGGCCTGGTCGAGGTCGAGCACATCATGGATATTTCCGCGCGCCTGATCGTCAACCAGGCTGCATTCAAGACGCGCGCCGCTTCGCTCAAGCCGCTGGTGGCGGCGCTGCGCGACGCGGCCGAGGCCCAACGCAGCCCTTCCGAGACCTGACCATGTCCGAATCGCGCCTGTCCATTCGCCGCCTGGATGCCACGGCGGACGATTTCGAATCCCGCTTTGCCGGGCTGTTCGAGCTGATCTCCGAACAGAACGCGGCCATCGACACCCGCGTGGGCGAAATGCTCGACGAAGTGCGGCGCCGCGGCGACGACGCGGTGCTGGAGTTCACGCGGCGCTTCGATCGTGTCGACGCCAGCGCCATGTCGGAACTGGAAATCCCCCAGCAGCAACTGCGGGCGGCGCTGGACTCGCTGGGCGCCGAGCAGCGCGACGCGCTGCAGGCGGCCGCGCAGCGCGTGCGCGCCTATCACGAGCGCCAGCTCGAGCACCTGGGGTCGAGCTGGGAGTACCACGATGCCGACGGCACCCTGCTGGGCCAGAAGATCACCCCGCTCGACCGCGTGGGCATCTACGTGCCGGGAGGCAAGGCCGCATACCCGTCGTCGGTGCTGATGAACGCGATTCCGGCACACGTGGCGGGTGTGCGCGAGATCGTCATGGTCGTGCCGACCCCCGACGGCGAGCGCAATCCGCTGGTGCTGGCGGCCGCGGCGGTGGCCGGCGTGCAGCGCGCCTTCGCCATCGGCGGCGCGCAGGCGGTGGGGGCGCTGGCCTACGGCACCGCCAGCGTGCCCAAGGTGGACAAGATCACCGGGCCTGGCAATGCCTACGTGGCGGCGGCCAAGCGCCGGGTGTTCGGGCTGTGCGGCATCGACATGATCGCCGGGCCTTCCGAGATCCTGGTCATCGCCGACGGCAGCACGCCGGCCGACTGGGTGGCCATGGACCTGTTCAGCCAGGCCGAGCACGACGAGCTGGCGCAGAGCATCCTGCTGTGCCCGGACGCGGCCTATATCGAGCAGGTGGAGCAGGCCATGCAGCGCCTGCTGCCGCAGATGTCGCGACGCGACATCATCGAGGCCTCGCTGCGCGGTCGCGGGGCGTTGATCCAGGTGCGCGACCTCGAACAGGCCTGCGAGCTGGCCGACCGCATCGCGCCCGAGCACCTGGAGCTGGCCACGCGCGAGCCGCGCGCGCTGGCCGACCGCCTGCGCCACGCCGGGGCCATCTTCCTGGGCGCCTACACCTCGGAATCCCTGGGCGACTACTGTGCCGGGCCGAACCACGTGCTGCCGACTTCGGGGACCGCGCGTTTCTCGTCGGCGCTCGGCGTGTACGACTTCGTCAAGCGCACCAGCCTGATCGAGGTCAGCCGGCGCGGCGCGCAGCATCTGGGTCGCATCGCCTCGGTGCTCGGGCACGGCGAGGGGCTGCAGGCGCATGCCAACGCCGCCGAGATGCGCCTGCGCGACCTCGAGCGGCAGCCGGGTTGATGTCGTCCTTGGCCTTCCTGTCATCCAGCGTGTCGTCATGAGTCGTTTCTGGAGCGAGGCCGTGCGCGGCCTGACCCCCTACGTGCCCGGCGAGCAGCCGCGCATCACCGGCCTGATCAAGCTCAACACCAACGAGTGTCCGTACGCGCCGAGCCTGCGCGTGCTGCAGGCGGTTCGCGACGCCGCCGGCGAGGACCTGCGCCTGTACCCGGACCCCGAGTGCACGCAGCTGCGCCAGGCCATCGCCGAGCACCACGGGCTGCAGCCCGAGCAGGTGTTCGTCGGCAACGGGTCCGACGAAGTGCTGGCGCACGCGTTCATGGCCCTGTTCCGGCAGCAGCACCCGCTGCTGCTGCCCGACATCAGCTACAGCTTCTATCCCGTGTACGCGCGCCTGTTCGGCATCGCCACGCGCAGCGTGGCGCTGGACGAACAGCTGCGGCTGCGCGTGCAGGACCTGCTGGACGCCGGACCCAACGGCGGCATCGTGTTCGCCAATCCCAACGCGCCCACGGGAATCGCGCTGCCGCTGCACGACATCGAAAGCCTGCTGCAGGGCAACCGGGACTCGGCCGTGCTGGTCGACGAGGCCTACGTGGATTTCGGCGCGCAAAGCGCCGTCGAGCTGATCCAGCGCCACCCGCAGCTGCTGGTCGTGCGCACGCTGTCCAAGGCGCATGCGCTGGCCGGACTGCGCGTGGGCTACGCGCTGGGCCAGGCCGAGCTCATCGAAGGCCTGGTGCGGGTCAAGGACAGCTTCAACTCCTACCCGCTGGATCGCCTGGCGCTGGCCGGCGCGACCGCGGCGATGCAGGACGATACCTGGCTGGCGCACACCCGCTCGCGCATCATCGCCAGCCGCGAGCAGTTGAGCGAGAGCTTGCGCGAACTCGGCTTCGACGTGCTGCCGTCCGCGGCGAATTTCGTGTTTGCGCGCCACCCCGCTCGCGACGCCGCCGAACTCGCTGCGGCCTTGCGCGAGCAGCGCATCCTGGTTCGTCACTTCCGCAAGCCCGAGCGAATCAGCGCCTTCCTGCGAATCAGCATCGGCACCGAGGCCCAATGCGAGGCGCTGGTGTCGGCGCTTCGGGGCATCCTGCAGGTGCCCGCTTCCGCGCTTGGTGAATAATCGGGGCATCATGCGTACCGCACAGATCCTGCGCCAGACCGCCGAGACCCGCATCGAGGTCGCCATCGACCTCGACGGCAGCGGCCGCTCCGAGCTCGACACCGGCATCGGCTTCTTCGACCACATGCTGGACCAGATCGCGCGCCACGGAGCGGTCGACCTCAAGGTGCAGGCCAAGGGCGACCTGCATATCGACGGCCACCATACGGTCGAGGACGTGGGCATCACCATCGGCCAGGCGCTGGCCAAGGCCCTGGGCGACAAGAAGGGCATTCGTCGCTTCGGCCATGCCTACGTTCCGCTGGACGAGGCGCTGTCGCGCGTGGTGATCGACTTCTCCGGGCGTCCCGGGCTGATCTGGCAGGTGCCGTTCACGCGCTCGAGCATCGGCGCGTTCGACGTCGAGCTGGCGCACGAGTTCTTCCAGGGCCTGGTCAACCACGCCTTCATGACCCTGCACGTGGACAACCTGCGGGGCGAGAACTCCCACCACCAGTGCGAGACGGTGTTCAAGGCCTTCGGGCGCGCGCTGCGCCAGGCGGCCGAGCTCGACCCGCGTCTGGCCCAGCAGATTCCGTCGACCAAAGGCTCGCTGTGAAACCCGCGCCGTGCTCGCCGCGCGGCGGCGAGCCGCGCCCCTGTACCCGCCCGGGTGTTCCCGCATGAAAACCGTCGCCATCGTCGACTACGGCATGGGCAACCTGCGCTCGGTGTCGCAGGCCGTGCAGCACGTGGCCAAGGGCCTGCCCTGGCAGGTCGTGGTCAGTTCCGATGCTCGCCAGGTGCGCGAGGCCGATCGCCTGGTGCTTCCCGGCCAGGGCGCGATGCCCGACTGCATGCGTGAACTCGAGGAATCCGGGCTGCGCCGTGCCGTGCTCGACGCGATCGACGCCGGCAAGCCGCTGTTCGGGGTCTGCGTGGGCATGCAGATGTTGCTCGAGCGCAGCGAGGAGGGGCCCACCGACGGCCTGGGGTTGTTCGGCGGCACGGTGCGACGCTTCGCGCTCGAAGGCGCGCTGCAGGCCGACGGCAGTCGCTACAAGGTGCCCCACATGGGCTGGAATGCGGTGCGCCAGGTCGCGCACGACGGCAGCGTGCACGCGCTGTGGTCGGGGATCGCCGACGGCGAGGCCTTCTATTTCGTGCACAGTTTTTATGCCGAGCCTGCCGATTCACGCAACATTGCAGGCCAGACCGAGTACGGCGTGACATTTGCAAGTGCAATCGCACGGGGTACCATTTTCGCCACCCAGTTCCATCCGGAAAAAAGCGCGGCGGCCGGCCTGGCGCTGTATCGCAATTTCCTGTCCTGGAAGCCCTGACGGCACCTTGCAGGTCCGCGGGCGCTGCCCATCTGTTCGTCCACCCACCCGTTTGCCGAGCTCATGCTGCTGATCCCCGCGATCGATCTGAAGAATGGCCAGTGCGTCCGCCTCGAACAGGGCGAGATGCAGGCCGCCACCGTGTTCTCCACCGACCCGGCGGCGATGGCGCGCCATTGGGTGGAGCAGGGCGCGCGCCGGCTGCACCTGGTGGACCTCAACGGGGCCTTCGCCGGGCGCCCGGAGAACGAGCCGGCGATACGCGCCATCCTGCGCGCGGTCGGCGACGACATTCCCGTGCAGCTCGGCGGGGGGATCCGGGATCTCGAAACCATCGAGCGCTACCTCGACGACGGCCTGAGCTACGTGATCATCGGCACCGCCGCGGTGAAGAACCCGGGTTTCCTCAAGGAGGCCTGCAGCGCCTTCGGCGGCCACATCATCGTCGGGCTCGACGCGCGCGATGGCAAGGTCGCCACGGACGGCTGGAGCAAGCTCACCGGGCACGAGGTCATCGACGTCGCGCGCCGCTTCGAGGACTACGGCGTGGAGGCTGTGATCTACACCGACATCGGGCGCGACGGCATGCTCACCGGGCTGAACATCGACGCCACGGTGCGCCTGGCCGAGGCGCTGACCATTCCGATCATCGCGTCCGGCGGGCTGGCGTCGATGGCCGACATCGAGCGCCTGCTGGAGGTCGAGGCCAGCGGGGTCGAGGGCGTGATCTGCGGGCGCGCCATCTACACCGGCGCGCTGGATTTCCGCTCCGCGCAGCAGCGCGTGGGCGCGCTGGACGCGGCTTGAGCGCCGCGAGCGGCCGCGACATGCTGTTCAAGCGCATCATTCCCTGCCTGGACGTGACCGGCGGGCGCGTCGTCAAGGGGGTCAATTTTGTCGGCCTGCGCGACGCCGGGGACCCGGTGGACATCGCCGCGCGCTACGACGAGCAGGGGGCCGACGAGCTGACCTTCCTCGACATCACCGCCACCAGCGACGGGCGCGACCTGCTGCTGCACATGATCGAGGCGGTGGCCTCGCAGGTGTTCATCCCGCTGACGGTGGGCGGCGGCGTGCGCAGCGTAGAGGACGTGCGGCGCCTGCTCAACGCCGGCGCCGACAAGGTCAGCTTCAATTCCGCCGCGGTCGCCGACCCGGGCCTGATCGAACGAGCCTCGCAGCGCTACGGCGCGCAGTGCATCGTCGTGGCCATCGACGCCCGCCGGCGCGACGCGCCGCAGGGCGCCGCGCCGAGCTGGGACGTCTACACCCACGGTGGGCGTCGCAACACCGGCCTGGATGCCGTGCAGTGGGCGCGGCGCATGGCCGATGCCGGCGCCGGAGAGATCCTGCTCACCAGCATGGATCGCGATGGCACCAAGGCCGGCTTCGACCTCGAACTCACGCGCGCGGTGGCCGATGCCGTGCCGGTGCCGGTGATCGCCTCCGGCGGGGTCGGGGAATTGCAGCACCTGGCCGACGGCATCCAGCAAGGGCACGCCGACGCGGTTCTGGCCGCCAGCATCTTCCACTACGGGCAGCATACGGTGGGCGAGGCCAAGCACTACATGGCGCGGCGTGGAATCCCGATGCGCATCACCGACGCTCGCGACGCCGCCGTGGCGCCGCGCTGACTACACTGGGCGAATGAACGACGACGATTGGCTCGATGCCGTGCAATGGGACCCCCAGGGCCTGGTGCCGGCGGTGGTGCAGGAAGCCTCCAGCGGCGACGTGCTGATGGTGGCGTGGATGAACCGCGCCGCGCTGGCGCGCACGCGCGAGAGCGGCGAATCGGTGTTCTGGTCGCGCTCGCGCGGGCGCCTGTGGCACAAGGGCGAGGAGTCCGGGCACGTGCAGAAGGTCGAGTCGATCCGCCTGGATTGCGACGGCGACGTGGTGCTGCTGCGGGTGCGCCAGCTCGGCCACGAGCCGTCGATCGCCTGCCACACCGGGCGCCATTCCTGTTTTTATCGCGAGCTGGGAGACGGCGGCTGGTCCAGCGTCGACCCCGTGCTCAAGGACCCGGAGCACATCTACCGATGAGCGCGCAGCCCGACTCCGTGCTCGAGCGCCTGGCGCAAGTGATCCGCGCGCGCCGTGGCGCCGACCCCGACAAGTCGTACGTGGCGCGTCTGTTCGCCAAGGGCGACGACGCCATGCTCAAGAAGGTCGGTGAGGAGGCCACCGAGTTCTTGCTCGCCGTCAAGGGCGGACAGCGTGACGCGATGGTGTACGAAGCGGCCGATGTATGGTTCCACATGTTGGTTGCGCTCGGCGCGCATGACATTTCGCCGCGCGAGGTGCTGGCCGAACTTGCACGTCGCGAGGGCCTGTCCGGCCTGGAGGAGTTCGCCTCGCGCTCGACGCGCGGCTGACGCGCCGCGGCGCGAGCCGCGGCCGCGCCCGGTAAAATGGGCAGGAAGTTTGCGCGACTGGCGGCGCAGCATGATCCCGGTGGTGGCGCAACATCGTCGTCGGGATCAGGCGCAACGGCGGGCAGGAAGTGTTATACACCTGCATGTTCACGTTCTGGGCGTTCATCGCCCTTGCAAGCGCGCATTCGCCTGAATTTCGCGCAGGAGGTTCATCATGGGTTCACTGAGCATTTGGCACTGGCTGATCGTGCTGGTCATCGTCATGATGGTCTTCGGCACCAAGAAGCTGAAGAACATCGGCAGCGACCTCGGGTCCGCGGTGAAGGGGTTCAAGGAGGGCATGCGCGACGGCGAGACCGCCGCGGGCACGGCTCCCGTGGACAAGCAGATCGCGGCGCAGTCGGCGCCGGCCGGCGCGCGCAAGGACGCGATCGACGTCGAGGCGAAGGAAAAGTCCTGAGGCCATCGCGAGCCGCAGCGCGCGCCGCCATCCGCGGCGGCCTGCGCGGCGGCGCGCCCTGAACCATGTTCGATATCGGCATCTCCGAACTCGGCGTGATCGGCGCGGTCGCGCTGGTCGTGCTCGGCCCCGAGAAGCTGCCGCGCGTGGCACGCACGGTGGGCAACCTGATGGGCCGCGCGCAGCGCTACATGGCCGACGTGAAGGCGGAGGTCAATCGCCAGATCGAGCTGGACGAGCTGCGCAACATGAAGTCGACGGTCGAGTCGTCGATGCAGGACCTCCACCAGTCGGTGTCGAAGAACCTGGGCGACATCCGCGACGACTTCGACAGCGCGTGGAAGGAAGCCACCAGCGGCCTGCCCGGCACGCAGTCGGGCGCGTCCTCGGGCGAGGTCGCCGATACCGGCCCCTACCTGGCCGAGCCGGGGCGTCCGAAGCGCCTGCGGCGCTCCAGCGGCCAGACGGTGCCGATCTGGTACCGCCGGCATTCGCGACTGCGCGGCCACGCGCTGTCGGGTGCCGCCCGCATGGCGCGCTACCGCGTGCGTACGCGCACCTGACCCGCATGCGAGGCATGTCCGTCGGGCTGCGGCCCGGCCGGCCAGGAGCCGGCGCGCGCGGATTCCGTTCCGATTCCCACCCCGAGCACGCGCAGTGAGCGAAACCCCCACGCCCCAGCCCGACGACTCCCAGGGCGAACAGCCCTTCATCTCCCACCTCGTCGAGTTGCGCGACAGGCTGATTCGCGCGTTGATCGCGGTCGGCGTGGTGTTCGCCGTGCTCGTGGTCTATCCAGGTCCGTCGGGCCTGTTCGACCTGTTCGCGCGCCCGCTGATCTCGCACCTGCCGCACGGCTCCAGCATGATCGCGATCGGCGTGATCACGCCTTTCCTGGTCCCGCTGAAGCTGACCATGCTGGCCGCGCTGATGGTGGCGTTGCCGGCCGTGCTGTACCAGCTGTGGGCCTTCGTGGCGCCGGGCCTGTACTCGCATGAGAAGCGCCTGGTGATGCCGCTGGTCGTGCTCAGCACGATTCTGTTCTATTGCGGCGTGGCCTTCGCCTATTTCATCGTGCTCGGGCGACTGTTCACCTTCATCCAGGACGTGGCGCCCAAGGTCATCACGGCGGCTCCGGACATCGAGTCCTACCTGAGTTTCGTGCTCACGCTGTTCCTGGCTTTCGGCAGCGCCTTCGAGGTGCCGGTGGTGCTGATGCTGCTGGTGCGATTCGGCGTGCTGACCATCGCCCAGCTCAAGGCATGGCGCGCCTATTTCATCGTCGCGGCGTTCATCATCGCGGCGGTGATCACGCCGCCCGACGTGTTCTCGCAGAGCTCGCTGGCCGTGTCGATGATCCTGCTGTACGAGGTCGGCATCGTCGGCGCGCGCATTCTGGGCGCCTATGCGGCGCCTCCCGAGGCCGAGTCGGCCGAAGCCAAGTCCGGCGCTGCAGAGGCCGCCGGCGGCGAGCACGCGCCGCCCGACGACGCCAAGGACTGAACAGGAGCGCCCGCGATCGGGTCAATCGACCTGGCTCGGCACCGGGCGCCGGCCGACGCGCAGCGCAAGGCTGCGCTCGTGCCCGGCGCGCAGGATGCGAAGTCTCGCCTCGCTCCCTGCCGGCATCGCCGCAACCTGCCGCAGAAGTTCGTCACCGTCGCGCAGCGGGGTTCCCGCCAGTTCGAGCAGCACGTCGCCTCGCTGCAGTCCCGCCCGCGCCGCCGGGCTGCGCGGAACGACCGCGTCGACCAGCAGCCCATGTCGCGGGCTCAGCCGCAGGCGTCGCGCGAGGCGGGCGTCGATGTCGCCGGCCTGCACGCCGATCCAGCCGCGCAGCACCGCGCCATGCTCGACCAGATCGTGCAGCACCTTGCGCGCCGTCGACGCGGGTATCGCGAAACCGATGCCCAGCGATCCGCCGGAGCGGGAGTAGATCGCGCTGTTGATGCCCAGCAGGCGTCCGTTCGTGTCGACCAGCGCGCCACCCGAATTGCCCGGGTTGATCGCCGCGTCGGTCTGGATGAAGTCCTCGAAGGTATTGATTCCCAGATGGTGCCGGTCGAGCGCGCTGATCACTCCCTGGGTCACCGTGCTGCCGACTCCGAAGGGAAAGCCGATGGCCAGCACGACATCGCCCACGCGCGCCTGGCGATCGTCGGCGAACTCCAGGCGCGGCAGCCCGGTGACGGCGATGCGCAGCAGCGCCAGGTCCGAATCCGGGTCGCGTCCCACGAGCCGTGCCCGCACGCTGCGCCCGTCCGCCAGGCGCACCTCGATGTGCTGCGCGCCGGCGATCACGTGGTCATTGGTGAGTACGCAGCCGGGCGGGCCGACCAGCACTCCCGAGCCCAGCCCGATGCCGGGCCGCAGTGCATCGGGGCGCTGCGATGGCGCTGAGGAGCGCTGCCCGGCGCGCGGCAAGCGCAGGCGCTCGGCCGTCACCGAAACCACCGCGGGTATCGCGAGCGCCGCAGCCTGGCGGTAGCCGGCGGTGGCGTCGGGCACCGACGCCGCGGGCAACGGCGCGGGCGCGGCGCGCCACCACGCCGGCGCCACGGCGTGCCATGCCAGCAGCATGCCCATCGCGACGGTCGCCGCTTGAGCGAAAATCAGCCAGAGCCTGCGCAGCGGTCCCGACCGCCCTGCCAGGCGTCGGAGCGAGGCCTGTGCCCGCCGCGTTGCCGGTTCGCCAGGCTGCGCTTCGTTTCCGATCATCGGGATGGGTCCATGCTCACACGAGAACACCTGGCCGGGCACTTGCACGAGTTGCTGCGCGTCGACAGCTTCGACGATTATGCCCCCAACGGCCTGCAGGTCGAGGGAAGGGCGCGAATCCGGCGCGTGGTCAGCGGCGTCACGGCCAGCCTCGAATTGATCCGGCGTGCCGCCGATCTCGACGCCTGCGCATTGCTGGTGCACCATGGCTGGTTCTGGCGCGGCGAGGATGCGCGAGTGCTCGGACAGCGTCACAAGCGCCTGAAGGCGCTGCTGCAGGCCGACATCAACCTGTTCGCCTACCACCTTCCGCTGGATGCCCACCCCGAGCTCGGCAACAACGCCCAGCTGGCGGCACGGCTGGGTTGGCAGGCCGAGGGGCATTTCGGCAAGCAGCAGCTCGGCATGCTCGGACGCGCGCCGCAGGCCACGCGCGGCGAGCTCGCCGACGCGCTGCGCAGCGTGCTCGGACGCACGGCCTTGCTGGTGGGCGACGCCGAGGCGCCGGTAGGGCGCCTGGCCTGGTGCACCGGCGCCGCGCAGGGCTGGATCGAGCAGGCCCGGGACGCCGGGGCGGACACCTACGTCAGCGGGGAGATCTCCGAGCCCACGGCGCATTTCGCGCGCGAGATGGGGATCGCCTACCTGGCGTGCGGACACCATGCCACCGAGCGCTACGGCGTGCAGGCGCTGGGCGAGCACCTGGCCGCGCGTTTCGGCATCGAACATCACTTCATCGACGTGGACAATCCGGCATGACCGTCGACACGGACCAGCGCCCCATCGCGATCTCCATGGGCGACGCCGCCGGCATCGGCCCGGAGATCATCGTCAAGGCCTTCGCGCGAGCGGCGGCCGCCGGCTGCGTGGTCTACGGCTGCCCCGAAGTGCTGGCACGCGCCGCCCGCGAGCTGTCGCCGGAGCCCGGCTGCGCCAGCCTGGTCGTCGCCGGCATCGACACGCCGCGCGCGTGGCGCGACCTGCCCCCGGGCGCGATCCCCGTGCTGCGCGCAGCCGGCGTCGAGCCGGGTGCGCTGGCCGATGTCCGGCCCGGGCGTGTCGACGCGCGCGCGGGAGCGGCTGCGCACGCCAGCATCGTCGACGCCGCGCGCGCCGCGCTGCGCGGCGATGTCGCCGCGCTGGTGACCGCGCCGATCCACAAGGAGGCGCTGCATGCTGCCGGGGTGGAGTTTCCCGGGCACACGGAAATCCTGCAGGACCTGTGCGGCGGGATTCCTGTGCGCATGATGCTTGCCAACGACGAGTTGCGCACGGTGCTGGTCACGATTCATCTCAGCGTGCGTCGCGCGATCGAGGCCGTGACCGAGCAGGCCGTGCTGCAGACCCTGCGCATCACGCACCAGGCCGCGCGCGCCTGGGGCCAGCAGCATCCGCGCATCGCGGTGGCGGGGCTCAATCCCCATGCCGGAGAAGGCGGGTTGTTCGGCGACGAGGAGATCCGCGTGATCGCTCCTGCCATCGAGCGCGCGCGCGCCGAGGGCATCGACGCCAGCGGCCCTTACGCGCCCGACACCGTGTTCATGCGCGCGCGCAGCACCGCGCAGCGCCCCGGCGCCTTCGACGTGGTCGTCGCCATGTTGCACGACCACGCGCTGATCCCCGTGAAGTACCTCGGGCTGGAGCAGGGCGTGAACATCACGCTGGGGCTGCCCTTCGTGCGCACCAGCCCCGACCACGGGACCGCCTTCGATATCGCCGGGCGCGGCGTGGCGGATTGCGCCAGCCTGTGCTCGGCCATCGCGATGGCCCGGCGACTGCGGGGCTGATCCCGGGGCTGATCCCGGGCCTGATTCCGGGCCTGATTCCAGGCCCGGGTCCCCGGCTCAACGCTTGAGACTGTCGCGAATCTCGCGCAGCAACACGACCTCCTCGGGTTCCGGCGCCGGGGCCGCGGGCGCCGGCTCGGGCTGCGCCCGCTTGAGCTTGGCGATGCCTTGCACCATCAGGAAGATCACGAAGGCCAGGATCAGGAAATTGATCGCGATGGTGATGAAGTCCCCATAGGCCAGAACCGGGATGTTGGCCTTTTTCAGGGCCTCCAGGGTGCGCGGAGTGCCCGCCGGCAGCTCGCCCAGCACGATGAAAAGGTTGGAAAAATCGATTTTTCCGACAATCAGCCCGACCACGGGCATGATGATGTCGCCGACCAGCGCGGAGACGATCTTGCCGAAGGCTCCGCCGATGATCACGGCCACGGCCAGATCGATCACGTTGCCCTTGACCGCGAAATCCTTGAAATCCTTCAACAGGCTCATGAGGGGTGTCTCCATGTCCGGCCTGGGCCGTAGGTTTGTTTGTTGTGCGTATTTTGTCTGATTTTGTGCAATTTGCGAACGCATCGCGAACCCGTTCCCGAGCAAGTGCCGAGCGAGCGAAGTCGCGGGTCGGACTACCCCCATACACGCCCGCGGGGATTGAGCCAGCGCAACGCAGGCCCCGGACTAGGGGTAAATAAGGACCTGCTTATACATGGTTTTCCCGATGCCCCCCGGAGCATGCGGTTCCACAATGCGGTCCTCGCAGGCGGCGTGACGAATCCTCACGGATCGTTCGCCATGACGGGCCGAGGGCGGCCGGCGACTTGAGCCGAGGGGCATCATGGACTCCCAACGAAGAATCTGGCTGGTGGCCACGGGCACCGCGGGGTGCGTGGCCGGGTGTGGCGCGGCGGCGCCGTTCGTCGGCTCGCTGGCCCCTTCGGCCAAGGCGCGGGCCGAGGGCGGCCCGCTGGAGGTCGACGTCTCCGACGTCGCGCCGGGCGAGAAGAAGACCGTGCTGTGGCGCGGGCAGCCGATCTGGTTCCTGCACCGCACGCCCGAGATGCTGGCCACCCTCAAGCTCACCGATGCGCTGGTGGCCGACCCGCTGTCCAAGGGCACCGACTATCCGACTCCCGCCTGGGCGCGCAACCGCTGGCGCTCGATCCGCCCCGAAATGCTCGTGGTCGTGGGCATCTGCACCCACCTGGGCTGCTCGCCGGTGAACCGCTTCCGGCCCGGCCCGCAGCCGTCGCTGCCGGCCGACTGGCAGGGAGGCTTCCTGTGCCCCTGCCACGGCTCCGAGTTCGACCTCGCCGCGCGCGTGTTCAAGAACATGCCGGCCCCGGCCAACCTGCCGGTGCCGCCGTATCGCTACACCGGCCCGCACAGGATCGTGCTGGGCGAAGCGCCGACCTCGGCCTGACCCCTCGGCCCCACTTCCGGAGCAAAGCCCATGCTGGAAAACGCCTCCCCCGCATCCCCCGATGCCGCCGCCGGCGCGACCGAGCGCGGCGGCCTGCTGCAGTGGATCGACGACCGCTTTCCGTTCTCGGCCCTGTGGTCGGCGCACCTGACCGAGTACTACGCGCCGAAGAACCTGAACTTCTGGTACTACTTCGGCTCGCTGGCGCTGTTCGTGCTGGCCGTGCAAATCGTCAGTGGCATTTTCCTGGCCATGCACTACAAGCCGGATTCGGCGCTGGCGTTCGGTTCGGTGGAACTGATCATGCGCGACGTCGACTGGGGATGGCTGATCCGCTACGTCCACTCCACCGGAGCGTCGGCGTTTTTCATCATCCTGTACATGCACATGTTCCGCGGCTTGCTGTACGGCTCGTACCGGCGCCCGCGCGAACTGGTGTGGATCATCGGCTGCCTGATCTTCCTGGCGCTGATGGCGGAAGCCTTCTTCGGCTACCTGCTGCCCTGGGGCCAGATGTCCTACTGGGGCGCGCAGGTGATCGTCAACCTGTTCTCGGCCATCCCGGGAATCGGCCCCGACCTGGCGCTGTGGATCCGCGGAGACTACGTGGTGGGCGACGCCACGCTGAACCGCTTCTTCGCCTTCCACGTGATCGCCATTCCCCTGGTGCTGGTGGGTATCGTCGGCGCCCACATCATCGCGCTGCACCAGGTCGGCTCCAACAACCCGGACGGCATCGAGATCAAGGCCGACAAGGACGAGCGCGGCCACCCGCGCGACGGCATCACCTTCCACCCGTACTACACCGTGCACGACCTGTTCGGCGTCTCGGTGTTCCTGATGGTGTTTTGCGCGGTACTGTTCTTCGCCCCGACCTTCGGCGGCTACTTTCTCGAGCACAACAACTTCCTGCCGGCCAACCCGCTGCACACGCCGCCGCACATCGCGCCGGTTTGGTATTTCACGCCGTTCTATTCCATGCTGCGCGCGACCACCAGCCAGTCGGTGCACATCTGGATGGTCGTGCTGGGAGCCGCAGCGCTGCGCGCGGCCTGGCGCGCGCGGCGGCGCCCGCTTCGCGCGGCGCTGCTGGCCGGCTTCATGGCGTGGCTGATGTGGGCCATGGCCACGCTGGACGCCAAGTTCTGGGGGGTCGTGGTCATGGGCAGCGCGGTGTTGTCGCTGATGGCGCTGCCGTGGCTGGACCGCGCGCCGGTGAAGTCCATGCGCTACCGCCCGCGCTGGCACTTCGCGCTGTTGCTCGGGTTCGCGCTGGCCTTCGTGGTGCTGGGCTACTTCGGCATCTCGGCCCCGTCGCCGACCGGCTACTGGATTTCCGTGAGCTGCACCTTCGTGTACTTCGGGTTCCTGTGGCTGATGCCGTGGTGGAGTCGTCTCGGGCGCTGCCGCCCGGTTCCCGAGCGCCTGGTCTACCGCCCCCACTGAACATCCGCGCCCCGCCCGCCATGCCCACGAACGTCCTGCGAACCCTGCGTCGCCTGCGCGCCTTCCTGCCTCAGCTGCTGCTGCTGGGCCTGCTGGGCGCAAGCTGCGGCGCGCTCGCCGACGCGCAGCCTCGCCTGCTGCACGCGCCGTACCGGGTCGACGACATGCGCGCGCTGCAGAGCGGCGCGCGCCTGTTCGTCAACTATTGCCTGAACTGCCACAGCGCCCAGTACGTGCGCTACGGCAAGCTGCACGCGCTGGGCCTGAGCGATGCGCAGATCCAGTCCGACCTGATGTTCACCGCGCGACGCCTGGCCGACACCATGACCGTGGCGCTGACTCCGCAGCAGGCCGCCAGCTGGTTCGGCGCCGAGCCGCCCGACCTGTCGGTGATCGAGCGCGCGCTGGGCTCCGAGCACGGCTCGGGCGCGGACTTCCTCTACACCTACCTGCTCAGCTTCTATCGCGATTCCTCACGCCCCACGGGCTGGAACAACCTGCTGGTGCCGGGAGTGGCGATGCCCAACCCGCTGTGGCGCCTGCAGGGCGAGCGCGCCGCGCGCATGCGGCGGGTGGCCGATGCCGCGGATCCGGCCGAGCACCACGAGGTATTCGAGGGCTACCGGGAGCTGCGCCCGGGGATCTTGTCCGCGAAGGGGTATGATTCACAAATTGCCGATCTTGTAGCCTTTATGCAGTGGATGGCGGAGCCCGCGCAGATCGAGCGAAAGCGCATCGGGCTCGCGGTCATGCTGTTCCTGGCGGTCTTCACCTTCATCACGTGGCGGCTCAAGAACGAATACTGGAAAGACGTGAAGTAGACCGTCACGCGCAGGGACGCAAGCCGGCTGCCGCCGCGTCCGCCTGCGCGCAACAATCCAACGGTGTCCCCGGGGGTGAGCGAGCTCACTCCCTTTGCTTTTTCAGGAGTCGCATCTCATGATGGTGCTTTATTCGGGCACGACCTGTCCGTTTTCGCAGCGTTGCCGCTTCGTCTTGTTCGAAAAGGGCATGGATTTCGAGATCCGTGACGTCGACCTGTTCAACAAGCCCGAGGACGTCAACGTCATGAATCCCTACGGTCAGGTGCCCATCCTGGTCGAGCGGGACCTGATCCTGTACGAGTCGAACATCATCAACGAGTACATCGACGAGCGCTTTCCGCACCCGCAGCTGATGCCCGGCGACCCGGTCGCGCGTGCACGCGTGCGCCTGTTCCTGTTCAATTTCGAGAAGGAACTGTTCGTGCATGTGGGCGTGCTGGAATCGCGCCAGACCAAGGCCAACGAGAAGGCCATGGAAAAGGCCCGCTCGGCGATCCGCGATCGCCTGACCCAGCTCGCCCCGGTGTTCACCAAGAACCGCTACATGCTGGGCGACGACTTCTCGATGCTCGACGTGTCGATCGCGCCGCTGCTGTGGCGCCTGGACCACTATGGCATCGACCTTCCCAAGTCGGCGGCGCCGCTGGCCAAGTACGCCGAGCGCATTTTCCAGCGTCCGGCCTACATCGAGGCGCTGACCCCGTCCGAGAAGGTGATGCGCAAGTAACCCGCAACGCCCCGCCGCCATGAGCGAACAACCCGATCCGGGCGCCGGCTCGACCAAGCCGTACCTGCTGCGCGCGCTGTACGAGTGGTGCTGCGACAACGGCTTCACGCCCTACCTGGCCGTGAAGGTCGACGACAGCGTGCGCGTGCCGCGCGAGCATGTGCGCAATGGCGAAATCGTGCTGAACATCAGTTTCGGCGCGACCAGCGGGCTCAACATGGGCAACGACGACATCCGCTTCAAGGCGCGCTTCGGCGGCGTGGCACGCGACATCATCGTGCCGGTGACCCATGTCACCGCGATCTACGCCCGCGAGAACGGCCAGGGCATGGCCTTCCCGCCGCCGACGACTCCAGCCGTCGAAGCCGCGCCGCGCGCGGAGCAGGCGGTCCCGGCGGCGGCGCCGCCAGCGCAGGGCGGCGCCGCGCGCCTGCATGCGGTGCCGGCGTCCGCGTCGGAGCCCCCGGAAGCGGCGCATGCGCCTGCCTCGCCCGAGCGCATCCACGCCGATCGCTCCGGCCCGGCCGACCACGCCGACGACGGGGAGGACGGGGAGGACGGCGGCGACCGCCCGGAGCCGCCCCCGCGCCCCTCGGGCCCGCACCTCAAGCGCGTGAAATGAGCGCCGCCCCGCACGGCGGCGCCGGCACGCGCGAGCACCTCATCGCGCCGCTTTAGCTCAGCTGGTAGAGCAACCGCCTTGTAAGCGGTAGGTCGTCCGTTCGAGTCGGACAAGCGGCACCAGAAACCCCCTGAAAAACAGTGTCGACAGGCCGGCAGAGGCGTCGCCCCTGCTTGCCCGCTGTTGGCGGCCCGATGACCTGCGCGGTACCGATCGCTCAGGCGCTCGCCCGTCGAGCGCGCAAGGGCTCCCGTACCAGCTGCTTGGGATCTGCGTGCGGCAGGCGGCTCGCGCCGCCGAACAGCCTACAGCTGCACCCCGCGGGTCAGCGCCCCGTCGACCACCAGGTTGGTGCCACTGATGAAGCTGGCAGCCGGGCTGGCAAGGAACACCGCCGCGCGTGCCATTTCCTCGGGCTTGCCCATGCGCCCCATCGGGTTGAGGGCGAGGGCCTCGGCGTACAGCTTGGGGTTGGTGTTGCGGATGTGTTCCCACACCCCACCTTCGAAATAGGTGTTGCCCGGCGATACCGTGTTGGCCCGGATGCCCTTGGCCGCGAGCTGGTACGCGAGACCCTGGGTGTAATGCACGATCGCCGCCTTGAACGTGCCGTAGGGGCCCGCGGCAAAATCGATTTCGCGCGCCGACACGCTCGAGATGGTGACGATCGACGCCGCCTTGCTCTGCTCCAGGAACGGCATCGCCGCGTTCACCAGCTGCACCGTGCCCATCAGGTCGGTCTCGAACTCCTTGCGCCAGCTCGCCTCATCGTTGCCGATGGCCAGCGCACTGACATTGGCGACGACGATGTCCACGCCCTGCCAGGTCGCGCCGACCTCGCCGACCCAGCGCTGCAGTCCCGCGTGGTCGGCGACGTCGACGCTCGCGCCGAGGCTTTGCACGCCGTGGCGCCGCAGTGCGGCCACGGTGTCGTTCACCGCGTCGGCGTTGCGCGCGCAGACGGCGACGTCAGCTCCTTCCTGCGCGAAGGTCTCGGCGATTGCGCGCCCGATGCCCTTGCTGGCGCCGGTGACGATGACCTTCAATCCTTTCAGTCCCAGATCCATGGCTTGTGTTTCCTGTTTGACGGGTTTGAGAGTGCCCCCAGGGCCGGGCCTGGGGCCCGACCCGTTCCACCTCGCAGCTTGCAGGCTGCTCGGATTCGGCCGGCGCGCTGCTGTGCGCAGGCACAGCAGCTGGTCCGGCCTCATCCCCCGTGG
>JAJZTW010000035.1 GCA_021847345.1 Pseudomonadota bacterium | reverse complement strand
GCCCAGGGCCTCGCTGCCGTGCAGTTCGAGCACCTCGAAGGTGTCGCGCGCGAACGCGTCGCTGGCGAAGCTCGCGTGCCCGGCCGGGTTCGCGCTGCTCGATGCGTATGCTGCGGCGGAGCTGGGCGGGTGCGGTGTCGAGTGGGGCATGGCGCGTCCTGTGCTCAAAAGATCTCGATGCTCGGCGGAAGCCCGCTTTCGCCGATGCCGGGCGCCACGGAGCACATCGTGATGGTGCGGCCCCTCAGGGTCAGGGCCTGCTCGAACTCGACGCTGGCACCGTCGACCGCCGCCTGCAGCTCGATCCTGCCGTGCTGGATCTGCACGCTCGTGCCATGCGGCGCGCTCAGCGTCACCGCCGCGGGCCTGGCGCTGCAGCGAAGCGACGAGTCCCCGCAGGACTGTTGCGCAGCGTCGACCCACATGCGAGCCAGGCAGCCGTCGTCGCCGGGAGACGCCCGGCTGGACAGGCTCGCCCGACCGGGTTCGAGCCGCAGGCCGTGGTTGGCACCGCTGCGCAGCCCGTGGCTGAGCTCTGCGGACGCGGCGCTCATGTCGAGTCGCGCCGTGTATCGGCCCTCGGCCAGCGCGTCGATGTTGCGCAGCGCCGCCAGCAGGTACAGGTGCAACGCGATGGTCGCGATGATGTCGGCACCGACCTGCACGGGCGCCTCCACGCCGTCGAACCAATCCGGCGGATGCTCGTCGGCGGCCTTGTGCAGCGCACGCGCGGCCAGGGTCACCGCCACGCCGATTCCCACATAGGCCATGGTGGATGTGATCAGCGTGTTCTGGATCCTCGATCGCAGCTCGCTCAGCGCAGCGCGCGTGCTCTGGTCGAGCCCGGCCCGCATGCGGACCCGGTGCTCGCCGTGCACCTCGCAGGTGGGCGCGCTCTGGCTCCACGTGCCGGCGCCGACGCTGCGCTTTGGGCGCCAGAACCATTGCACCGAGTGCACTGCGTTGTATTCCATCGATGCCAGCACCTTGATGCTGCTGGCGGCGCCTGCCAGCAGGGTGCCTTCGTGGCCGATGCGGATCGCCTCCACGGTGCCGGCCACCACCGCGCTGCGCGAGCCCGCCGTGACGCTGACGTTGGATCCTGCGCTGTGGCTGTAGAACCCGCCTTCGGTGCCGCTGGTCGTGGGGGTCTGTCCGAGGGCGATGCGTGTGTTGTGGGAGGGGCAGGCGAGGACGATGGATTGGGCGTTGTCGCGGTCGTTGAGCTGGATGTGGTTGCCGCCTGCGGTGCGGATGTGGTGCAGGTGGGGGTTGAGGTGGTTGACGGGGCTGGGGTTTTCGGAGTCGGGGACGGCGGCGGTGATGACGGGCTCGTCGGGCAGGCCGTCGCAGAAGGCGACGAGGACCTCGGTGCCTGCGAGCAGGGGCATGTGCATGCCGTGGTGGGATCCTGCGTAGGGGGTGGCCATGCGCACGCGGGCGCAGGGCTGGGGGTTGTCGGGCGAGGGGTTGTCGAAGTGCAGGCGGATGCTGTAGCGGCCGTGTTCGTCGAGTTCGGCGTAGGGGGAGGGGGTTCGGGCGTGCACGGTGGCGCCGACGGTGCCTGGGATGCGAGGCCAGGCGGTGGTGGGCTGGGTGCGGAAGGCGGTGTCGTGGGGGATGAGTTCGAGGGTGCAGGCGTAGGAGATGTCGGCGCCGGGCTGGGAGGGGGCGGGGCGCTGGGCGTGGTGGGTGATGCGGGTGATGAGGTAGGTGCGGTTGAAGTCGGCCCTGGGGTGGTGCTGCAGGGCGATGAGCTGTCCGCAGCGCAGGCCGCAGGAGGTGGATCGCGCGGTGAAGCGGCGTGCGTGGCAGAGCAGTTGCTGGGCGTGCACGCGCGCGTATCGCTGGCCCTCGTCGGGGTCGCGAAAGCTGATGTGGTCGAGGGCGAGTTCGCCGAAGCCGTCGGGGCAGACCTGGGCGCGGGCGTGCAGTTGCACGCGGGCCTTGCGGTAGTTGTGCTGCAGCAGCACGAGGCTTTGGGGCAGGGGTTGGTGCAGGGCGTGCCAGTCGTGCAGGCAGGGGCGGTCGTGGGAGGTGGGCATGTGCTGGTGGGGTTGCCACAGCACGGGGGTGGTGGGCGAGGGCAGCAGGGCGTTGTGGTCGACGACGAGCAGGCGCTCGGCGTCGTGGTCGTGTTCGAAGAGGTAGAACAGGCCCTCGCGCTGCATCCAGCGGTGCACGAAGTCGAGGTCGGACTCGTCGTACTGGCACACGAAGCTGCGGGGGCGGTAGGCGTCGGGCTGGCGCAGGCGCATGGTGGTGTCGTGCAGACCGGAGTCGACGAGCAGCTTGCGCAGGGTGTCGGTGATGGGCTGCTCGGTGGTGAAGCTGCGGCAGCGGCGGCTCAGGCCCAGGCGCCACAGGCGGGGCACGAGGGTGGTTCGGTACAGGGTGTGGGAGTCGGTGCTGTGGAGCTGCTCGAAGCGCGAGAGCACGCCGTGGTAGGGCACGGGGGGTTGCGAGCCCGGGGGGTGCAGGCGCAGGCAGGCGTGTTCGCGCAGCGCGGCGCGGGCGTCGAGGTCGCAGCGCGAGGCCAGCAGCGTGAGCTCGAAGGCGAAGGGCTCGCCCAGGGCCTCGCTGCCGTGCAGTTCGAGCACCTCGAAGGTGTCGCGCGCGAACGCGTCGCTGGCGAAGCTCGCGTGCCCGGCCGGGTTCGCGCTGCTCGATGCGTATGCGTCGATCTCGCGCTGCTGGGGAGCCTGGTTCATCGCGCGGGCTCCGGCGCTTCGTGGGACTGCCACTTCCCGACATGTGCCGGCGGAGCGCATCCGGCTGGGCGGTCGAGCCAGGCGTCGAGCCCGATGCGCGCCCACCTCGGCTCGCCCAGGCGAAGCGCGGGCGGGCGCGCGTCGGCGCGCAGTTGCAGTTCGAGCCGTACGTCCAGCGAGTCGCGCAGGTACAGGCGCACCAGATCCTGCATGCGCCGGCGCCCGGGGCGACCGGGAAGCAGGTCCTGGAAGGTCTCGGTGTCCAGACCCTGGACCTGGATCGCGATGGTCGCGCAGGCGTCGTCGATATGACTTCCCATGCGCGCCTGCACCCCCAGCGCGTGGCAGCACTCGCCGACACGGGTTCGCTGCCGGCATGGAATCGGCAGCATGCGTCGCACATGCTGGACCACGCGCACGCTGGCAGGGCGCAGCTCGAGCCCGAGCATGCCCTGCAGGCCGGCGGCACTGCGTGGCCCCTGCTGCAACAGCGCGAGGTAGCGCAGCAGTGCCAGCCGTCCGTCCGCCCGACGCTGGTACAGCGCTTGCGGGCCGAGGCCGGCGAAGGCATGCAGGCAGCCCAGCGCGGCCTCGTCGCCGGTTTCGGCCACACGCTGCGCCACGCGGTACTTTTCCCAGGACTCGAACAGCAAGGGGTACAGCGCATGGTGCAGGATGTCGATCAGTCCGCGTGCGGCTCGGCGCCCCTCGCGTTGCTCGTCGAGCAGGTCCTCGGTGTAGTACAGCGGCAGTGGCGAGGTGGCGCCGTACAGCCCGAAGCAATGCGCGGTCACGCGCCATTGCCCGGCGCCCGCGCGCCGCACCGAGCTCACCTCGCCGGCGGCGATGCCCAGTTGCAGCGCGGCACGCGTGCGCAGATGCGGCGCTGGCGCCGCGCAGCCGACCTGAACGCCGAGCAGACGAAGCAGGCGCACGATCTGGAAGTAGTCGAATCGCGTGGCCTCGCGCTGCAGGCGCTGCATCAGAGCGTCGCGCGGGTTCCCGTCCGTGGTGGCCATTGGTAGACCCTGGTGCTTTGCAGATCCTCGATCTCGAGCTGCACGAAACTGTTGATGCCCGCGTAATCGGCGAAAAAGACCTCCAGCACGCAACCGAACAGATACAGGTCTCCGAGCCCGGCGAAGTGATCGGGCCGGCAGCCCACGCGTACGCGCCGGCCGCGCAGCATGCTGCAGGGACCGACCACGAGGTTCTCGGCAAAGCTCTGCACGACCTCGATGCCGTCGATGCGCCGGCGGTTGGCCGCCTCGAGGCCCGCAGCCTCGGGCCCGTCGCCGACCGCGTGTCCCCTGGCATACAGGCTCAACATCGAGCGCAGCGTGGCGGCGTCGGCGAGGGAGAAGAAATTCAGCGCGAGATGGGATTGCAGGCGCCACATGGAGTCGGCGTCGGTGCGGGCGCTGCGAGCCGGCGCAGGCGGCTGCAGGTTGTGGAACAGGACGCGATCCGGCGTGCTGGCCGCCGCATGGCAGATGTCGCCCCGGCCCAGGCTCTCGGGCAGTGAGCCGTTGGTGCAGCGCAGCCTCACGCTGAGCACCTCGGTGCGCGGCACCTGGCCCGGCGGGTAGTGGAGGCTGAGCACCGTTTCAGGCGAAGCATGAAGCGGGTTCGGGCGCACGATGCTGCGGTAGCTCGGCACCGCCGGCGCTCGCGGGCCGGGGTACAGGTGGAAGGGCTGCCAGGTGCGCGTGTGGCCCTGCCCATGCTCGAGCCCGACGACGCGCTGCACGTCGTGCACGCGGTAATGCTCGGGGCGTTGCGCCTGGGCCAGCAAGGCGTAGTCGCTGCGTCGATGGTCGACTTCGATGGGCTCGGCGTCCTGCTCGAACAGGTTGATCGCCGGCACCACGCCGAGCAGGAAGTTCTCGGTGCGGATCTCGGGAATCCACGGCCATACGCGATCGAGCTCGAAGTCGAGTTCGATGTCGCGAGTCGCCGCCGGCAGGGGCGCCACGTCGTGCAGAGCCAGGAACAGGAATTTGGCGGGTTGCGCGAAGTATTCCTGCAAGACGCGATAGCCCGGGAAGGCATGCGGGGGATGGTCGAGCAGGGCATGGTCGAAGCCGGCGAGGCGTATGCATTCGGCCGGCAGCAACTGCTCGCCGTCCGCCGCGGCACCGGCGCCGCTCCAGCTTGCGCGCACCCGGCGCACGTGGCGCGTGAGAAGCAGCAGCAGGTTGCAGGCCTCGGCGTGAGAGCCGTCGAGGAACAGCCGCAACCCGGACAGCTGCAGCGGCCCGGCGCCACCGCGAGCCTGCAGGCGCAGGCGTACCGCCGACGGCTTGCCGGGCGCGCCGTGCAGGCGGCAGTCGACCACGCGCAGCGGGGGAACATCGATGTCGTGGCAGGTGCGAAATCGGCACGCGGTGCCGTCCACCGGAATGGAAAGCACCTCCGAGCCGCCGGGAATCGAGACCGCCTGTGCATCGTCCACGCGTGCTCGGAATGCCATCATTGCCGAACAGGGCATGCCCAGCAGGTAGTGCGGAAGCAGCAGCGAGGTGAGGTCCTGGATGAATTCCGGGAATGCATCTTCGAGCTTGCCTCTCAGCAAGGCGGTGAGGAAGGCCACGCCTTCGAGCAGGCGTTCGACATCGGGATCGGCGCTGCTTCCGAGCAGCATCGGAGCCAGCGCGGGGTTCTCGCGCGCGAACTCACCGGCC
The DNA here is from genome assembly GCA_021847345.1 of Pseudomonadota bacterium. Taxonomy (GTDB): domain Bacteria; phylum Pseudomonadota; class Gammaproteobacteria; order Burkholderiales; family Burkholderiaceae_C; genus Thiomonas_A. The sequence goes on along the minus strand of JAJZTW010000035.1, from coordinate 33,730 downwards.
AGCACCTTCAGGCGCCCGAGTTCGTCCTCGTAATGCCGGTTCAGCATGCTGGTGTCCCGTTCAGTCGTCGGCGGTGTGCACGCGTACCTGACCCCGCGCGTCGATGCGCGTGGCCAGCTGCAGCGGATATTCGTTGGGGCCCGGTGCGATCGAGGCCTCGACGGTGAAGCTCATGCCCAGCGCATCGCTGCGTTCGCGGCAAAGGCGCACCGCCGCGTGCAGCAGGCGAGGTTCATAACGTTCGATCATCGACTGCAGCTGCTGCTCGACATCGGCGATTTCCCCATGGTTCATGCCGCCGCCGAGGTTCGTGAAGTCCCGCACGCCGAAGGACTCGTCGAGCGGCACGAAGCCTTGCCGGGTGTTGAGCAGGCGAGTCAGGTGCGACACCACCGAGCGCAGCAGCTCGGTGGTGCCGGTCTCGCGCCTGCGCATGCGGGCGAAGTCGCCCGACGAGCGAGCGCCCTGAGCGGCCTGCTCCCATTGGGAGACCCGTTCGAGAAGCCTGTCGCGGTGCATGGGCCGGGTTCGAAGCGCGGGAGTCGCCAGGCACTCAGGCCTTGGGTACCAGCCAGGAGTCCTCGGCCTCGATGCCGTCGGGCTCGAAGGTCCAGGTGATCTTCTCGTAGGTCAGGGAGACGTCTTCCATATGGCCGATCTGCTGGTTTTCCTGTGCCAGGCAGATCGGCGTCCACGCGCGTATGTTGGTGATGATGGCGTTTTGCAGCTTGACCGTGTAGTAGCTCTCCTCGGTGCCCTTGGGAGAGATGCGCATGTACTGGAGCGTGACGTCCTTCATCTGCTCTCCCGAGGTCAGCGCCTGGAACAGTTTCGGCGACGATTTGTCAATCTCCTTGGTCAGGGTCATCGGGCCGTGCACCCGCTTTCCCGTGGGCAGGCCGGTCTGCGGGCTCTTGGGAATCTCGATGGTGTGCTCGACAGCCTGCACGAGAATCTTGCCTTCATGCCCCTTGACCTGGGTGGATCCCTCGATCTTTCCCTGGTTTTGTCCTTCGAGGACCAGATAGCACGGCATCGGCATGATGAATCTCCTTGGTGGCGAACGGGCGCGCAGCCCGGGGATGTGTGACGAACGCTTCTCGACGCCTCGCCGTCAGCGTCTTTCCAGCTTGCCCACGAGCGAGAGCGTGAACGACGCGCCCATGTACTTGAAATGCGGCCGCACCCGCAGGTCGACGCGGTACCAGCCAGGCTCTCCTTCGATGTCGCTGACCTGCACGGCGGCCTGGCGCAGCGGCCGCCTGCTGCGCACGCCGGGGGCAGGGTTGTCCATGTCGGCCACGTACTGGCGAATCCACAGGTTCAACGCGCTTTCCAGATCGCCGCGCTCCTTCCACGTGCCGATGTTCTCGCGCTGGATGACCTTGATGTAGTGGGCCAGCCGGCTGACCACGAACATGTACGGCAGTTGGGTGCTCAGCCGGTAGTTGAGCTCGGCTTCGCGCCCTTCCGGAGTGGAGCCGAAGAACTTCGGCTTCTGCACCGAGTTGGCGGAGAAGAAGGCCGCGCTGTCGGTGTTCTTGCGCATGGTCAGCGCGATGAAGCCCTGCTCGGCGAGCTCGAATTCCCGGCGTTCGGAAATCAGCACCTCGGTGGGCATGCGATGCTCGAGGGTTCCCATCGACGGATAGGTGTAGATCGGCAGGCCCTTGACCTCGCCACCGCCCTGGGGGCCGATGACGTTGGCACACCAGCGGTAGTCGGCGAAGCTCTCGCACAGTCGGCTCGCCAGTGCGAACGCGGCGTTGCCCCAGAGAAAGCCGGCCCCGCGTTCGCCGACCTCCTCGACATGCTGGAAGCTGCGTACCGGGGCGGTGTCGGGGCCGTAGGGAAGGCGCAGCAGGAAGCGCGGAAGCGCCAGGCCCAGGTAGCGGGAGTCCTCGTTTTCGCGCAACGCGTTCCACGCGTGGAACTGCGGGCCCTCGAACAGCGACGCCAGGTCCTTCAGCGCCGGCAACTGCTGCATCGAGTCGAGGCCGAAGAATTGCGGCGACGCGCCGGCCAGGAAGGGGGCGTGGGCCATCGCGGCCACCTGGGCCACGTCCTGCAGCAGACGCACGTCCGGAGCCGACGGGCCGAATTCATAGTCGGCCACGATGGCACCGTAGGGCTGCCCGCCGAACTGTCCGTACTCGGCGCTGTAGACGAGTTTGTACAGACCGCTGCGCACCACTTCAGGTGCGTCGGCGAAGTCGCTCATCAGGCGTTGCTTGCTCAGGCTGAGAAAGTGGATGCGGGTGTTTTCACGGAAATTGGTCCGGTCCACCAGGAATTTCAGGGAGCGCCACGCGGATTCGAGTTGCTGGAACCCGGGGTGATGCAGGATCGCGTCGACCTGCTGCGAAAGCTTGCGGTCGATCTCGACGATCATCGAGTCGACCACGGCCTGGTTGATGCCGCAGGAGCCCCCCGCAGGCGGCAGTGCGAGCGCGGGCAGGCCTTGCCGCTGCTGCTGTTCGGGGTCGACCATCTGCAGCAGCAGGGCCTCGATGCCGCGACGGGTGATGGCGTAGGCATCGTCGCCGTGGCGTACGCGGGCGCTTGCCGTGAGCTCGTCGATCATCGGCGTGCTTGCGCCGGCGCGCGCCGCTGCCGGGGCTGCCTGCGTGGCCTGGTTGTGCTCGGCTGCGTTCATGGACGGCTCGCGGGCTGGGGGTGGTCCGAGCCGGCGTCGGAGGCCGGGTCGGAGGCCGGGTCGGAAGCCGGGTCGGAAGCGGCGCCGGAAGCGGCGTCGGAGCTCGCCGGGGAATGATGGGCTGAGTCGACGCTGGAAGCGGGGCCTGGCGCCGGGCCCGCAGGCGCCGCGGCGGGGACGGGCCGGAGCTTGGCTTCCTGCGGCTCGGCCTGGCGCAGCTCGGCGATCAGGCGCTCGCGCAGCTGCGGGTCGGCGATGATGTCCTGCAGGCGCCGGCGGAACGCGGGGATGTTGCTCAGCGGCCCCTTCAGCGCCTTCAGCGCCTCGCGCAACTGCAGCAGCGCCTGCAGTTGCGGAGCCTGCCTGACCAGGCTGTCGGGGGCGAAGTCGGCCAGCTGCCTGAAGCACAGGTCCAGTTGCAGGGTCTGCCCCCTGCGGCCTTGCAGCAGGTCGGGGACCTGCAGGTGCAGGCGCGGGGCCTGCGCGGCGAGCACGTCGTTGAAATTGTCCTTGTCGATGTTGACCGGGCTCATTTCATCGAGCGCGGTGTCATCGTCCCGAAGGGTGAAATCGCCAAGCACCAGCAGTTTGAGCGGAAGCTCGACTTCTTCCTGTGCGCCTTCCGTCGCCGGGCGGTAGACGATGTTCACTCGCTCCTTCGGAGCGACCGAACCTTGCGATGCCATGTTGCTTCTCCGGTCGGTGGGTTCGCGACCCCGCTCGCGGGGGCCATTGCGGGTCTATTGCACCTCGATCGGTTTCGGCGCGTGCGCCATGGCGCTGATGTCCTTGACATCCAAACGCCGTATCGCTTCCAGGGAAATCGAGGCTTGCGGGGCGGGTGTAAGCGCGCCGCGGCGCGCGGCAACCGCGGCGTGCCGCCATGTGCTAAGTTTTCGCCCCTGCGCGGCCGCCCGGTGCGGCCGCTGGCCCGGCTGCAACGCGGCTCCCGCAGCAATCGCTGCCGGGAGTGCCAGCGGCCCGTCGCTCGCCTTTCGTCCATGACCGTCCACATCTACAACACCCTGTCCCGCAGCAAGCAGCCGCTGGTGCCCCTGGAGCCCGGGCATGTGCGCATGTATGTGTGCGGCATGACGGTGTACGACTACTGCCACCTCGGGCACGCACGCATGATGGCGGTGTTCGATGTGGTGCAGCGCTGGTTGAAGGCGCGCGGGCTGCGCGTGACCTACGTGCGCAACATCACCGACGTCGACGACAAGATCATCCGCCGCGCCGTGGAAAGCGGCGTCAGCGTGCGCGAGCTCACCGACCGCTTCATCCAGGCCATGCACGAGGACACCGATGCGCTGGGCATCGAGCGCCCCGACCTCGAGCCTCGCGCCACCGAGCACATCGAGTCGATGCAGCGCATGATCTCGCGCCTGATCGAGCGCGGGCTGGCCTACCAGGACGCCGCGGGCGATGTCGACTACGCGGTGCGCAGCTTCGCCGGCTACGGCCGCCTGTCCGGCAAGTCGCTGGACGAGCTGCACGCAGGCGAGCGCGTGGAGGTCGATGCGGCCAAACGCGATCCCCTGGATTTCGTGCTGTGGAAGCGCGCGAAGGCCGACGAGCCCTCCGAGGTTCGCTGGGAGTCGCCCTGGGGGCCCGGGCGCCCAGGCTGGCACATCGAATGCTCGGCCATGAGCTGCGAATTGCTCGGCGAGCAGTTCGACATCCACGGCGGCGGTGCCGACCTGCAGTTTCCCCATCACGAGAACGAGATCGCGCAGACCGAGGGCGTGACGGGCAGGCCCTGGGTGGGTACCTGGATGCACAACGGCTTCGTGCGAGTGGACGAGGAGAAGATGTCCAAGTCGCTGGGCAACTTCCTCACCATTCGCGAGGTGCTGAAGCAGGTCGACCCCGAGACCCTGCGTTTTTTCATCATCCGCGCCCATTACCGCAGTCCGCTGAACTACAGCGACGACGCGCTGCGTGATGCCCACAGCGCGCTCGAGCGCCTGTACATCGCGCTGCGCGACCACGCCGGCGTGCCGGCGCGGCTCGATTGGCAGCATCCCGCGGCGCAGCGTTTCGGCGCTGCCATGGACGACGACTTCAACACCCCCGAGGCGCTCGCGGTGCTGTTCGATCTGGCCGGCGAGCTCAATCGCGGCGGCGATGTGCAGCTGGCGGCTCTGCTCAAGGGGCTGGCGGGCACGCTGGGCCTGCTGGGGCAGGCGCCGCAGCGCTTTCTGCAGGGGGCGATGGCGCAGTCGGACAAGGAATGGATCGAGCAGCAGGTGCAGCTGCGTGCCGATGCCAAGAAGGCGCGCGACTTCGCACGCGCCGACGGCATCCGCGCCGAGTTGCTGCAGCGCGGCATCCAGCTCGAGGACAAGCCCGGCGGCGTCACGCTGTGGCGTCGCGCCTGAGGCCGGGGTCATGGGCAATGCGCGAGACGCCGGGCTGCAGGCGGCACAGGCTCCCTACTGGGACCAGGCCTGCGGCGAACTGATGAGGGCCGACCGCGTGATGCGCCGGTTGATCCCGGCGCACGGCAAGGCGCGGCTGCAAAGCCGCGGCGACGCGTTCCAGACCCTGGCGCGCTCGATCGTCGGGCAGCAGATCTCGGTCAGCGCGGCGCAGGCCGTGTGGAATCGCCTGCAGGCCGCCTGCGGCCGGATGGAGCCCGCCAGCGTGCTGCAGCATGCGCCCGACACGCTGCGTCAGGCAGGGCTGTCGCAGCGCAAGGTGGAGTATCTGCGCGACCTCGCCGGCCGTTTCGACCAGGGCCTGGTGCACCCTGGGCAATGGCACGCGATGGACGACGAGGCGATCATCGACGAACTCGTCGCCATCCGCGGCATCGGCCGCTGGACCGCCGAGATGTTCCTGATGTTCCACCTGCTGCGTCCCGACGTGCTGCCGCTGGACGACCTCGGCTTGCGCCGGGGTATCAGCCAGTGCTACTTTTCCGGCGAAGCCGTCAGCCGCAGCGAACTTCGCGAGGTGGCTTGCGCATGGCAGCCATGGCGCTCGGTGGGTACTTGGTATATTTGGCGCAGCCTGGACCCCCTTCCGGTCGAATATTGACGCTTCACGAAGGGGCTGCGCGCGCCCGCCGGCCTGGAGCCGGCCGATTCCCGGCCCGCCGCGGCGCCCACCCCATTGCGGGAATGCCGGCGGGCAGCGCCGGCCGTGCGAACTGACCACATCATGAGCAAGAAAGTCTTTCTGGATTTCGAACAGCCGGTGGCCGAACTCGAGGCCAAGATCGAGGAACTGCGCTATGTGCAGGACGAGTCGGCGGTCGACATCTCGGAGGAGATCTCGCGCCTGCAGAAGAAGAGCCAGCAGCTGACCAAGGACCTGTACAGCAAGCTGAGCCCGTGGCAGGTCACGCAGATCGCCCGCCATCCGCAGCGGCCGTACACGCTGGACTACGTCGGCGCGCTGTTCACCGACTTCCATGAGTTGCACGGCGACCGTCATTTCGCCGACGACTTGTCGATCGTCGGCGGGCTGGCGCGGTTCAACGGCCAGTCCTGCATGGTGATCGGGCACCAGAAGGGGCGCGATACCAAGGAGCGCGCGATGCGCAACTTCGGCATGAGCAAGCCGGAGGGGTACCGCAAGGCGCTGCGCCTGATGAAGCTGGCGGAGAAGTTCCGGCTGCCGGTATTCACCTTCGTCGATACCCCCGGTGCCTACCCCGGCATCGATGCCGAGGAGCGCAACCAGTCGGAGGCGATCGGACGCAACATCCTGGAGATGGCCCAGTTGCAGGTCCCGATCGTGTCCACGATCATCGGCGAGGGCGGGTCGGGAGGCGCGCTGGCCATCGCCGTGGCCGACCAGGTGCTGATGCTGCAGTTCGCCGTGTACTCGGTCATTTCGCCGGAGGGCTGCGCGTCGATTCTGTGGAAAAGTGCCGAGCGCGCGTCCGACGCCGCCGAGGCGCTGGGGCTGACGGCGCATCGCCTGAAGGCGCTGGGCCTGATCGACAAGATCGTCAGCGAGCCGGTGGGCGGCGCGCATCGCGATGCACAGGCCATGGCGGCCTCGCTCAAGCGTGCGCTGGCCGAGAGCCTGCGCCAGTTCCAGGACGTCAAGCCGGCCGATCTGGTGCGCCAGCGTTACGAGCGGCTGTGCGCGTTCGGTCGCTTCCAGGACACCAAGTCGGCGCGCTGAGCGCGGCCGCTTCGCGCAGCGCGGGTGCCGCGCTGCGTCGCTTTCGGCGCGCCCTGGCACGCCACGCGGATGCGCCGCCGCTCGACGGCGCCGGCCCGCTGGCGGTGGCCTTCAGCGGCGGCGCCGATTCCACCGCGCTGCTGCTGGCGGCTCGCCGGCTCTGGCCGGGTCGTGCGCTGTACGCCTTGCATGTGCACCACGGCCTGCAGGCGGCGGCCGACGACTTCGCCGGGCATGCGCAGGCGCACTGCGCCCAATGGGGCATCGACTGCCGGGTGCTGCCGGTGCGCGTGCCGCTGGCGGCTGGCGACAGCGTCGAGGAACAGGCCCGGCTGGCCCGGCACGCCCGCCTGCAGCGCGAGGCGCGCGCGCTGGGTTGCGAATGGCTGCTGCTGGCCCATCACGCGGACGACCAGGCGGAAAGCCTGCTGCTGGCGCTGTTGCGCGGTGCCGGCCCGGCCGGGCTCGCGGCGATGCCGCCTGTGGTTCGCCGAGCCGGCGTCTGGGTCGGACGTCCGCTGCTGGATTGCCCCGGGCCCGCATTGCGGGCCGAGCTCGACGCGGCCGGCGTGGACTATGTACGCGACCCGATGAACACCGATCCGGCCTGGCGCCGCAGCCGCATCCGGCACGAACTGCTGCCGGTGATCGAGCGCCTCGAGCCCGGTTGGCGCCAGACCCTCGGGCGCAGCGCGGCGCTGTGCGCGCAGGGCTCGCAGCAGTTGCGGCGCCAGGCCGCCGAGGACCTGCGTCGCTGCCGTGGCGAACCGGGGCTACGCCTGGGGGCGCTGGCCGAACTGGCGCCTGGCCGGCGGGCCGAGGTGCTGCGGGCCTGGCTGCTCGAATTGGGGCTTCGCAGCAACGCCGCGCAGATCGACAACCTGTGTCGCCAGCTCGAAGCAGCTGCGCATCGCCCCGTGCAGGCCGGAATCGGCGCGGCCCGTTTCTGGCGCGATGCCGGTTGGCTGCGCTGCGATGTCGGCCCCCGGCTCCAGGCACGGCCCCGAAGCCTATAATCGGCAGCTTTTTGCGCGGCGGCACGGGCTGCGGGAAACATCATCGCACGGGCAGGCAGCCGCGCGACACCACCTGGCCGCGCGCGCCGCGAAACTCGCGGATTCCCTTTCCTTCCATCATGGCGCTCATCGTCCAGAAATACGGCGGCACATCGGTCGGTTCCGTCGAACGCATCAAGAACGTCGCCCGGCGCGCGATCAAATGGGCCGATGCCGGGAACCAGGTGGTGGTCGTGGTTTCCGCGATGTCGGGCGAGACCAACCGCCTGATCGCGCTGGCGCGCGAGATCCAGCCCGAGCCCGATCCGCGTGAGCTCGACGTCGTCGCCTCCACCGGTGAACAGGTCACCATCGGGCTGCTGGCGATGGCGCTCAAGTCGCTCGGGCGCGACGCGCGCAGCTACACCGGCGGGCAGGTCGGCGTGCATACCGACAGCGCCTTCACGAAGGCGCGCATCGAATCCATCGACCAGCAGCGCATCCGCGCCGACCTCGAGGCCGGGCGCATCGTCGTCGTCGCCGGGTTCCAGGGCGTCGATGCGCAGGGCAACATCACCACGCTGGGCCGCGGGGGCTCCGACACCTCCGGCGTCGCGCTGGCGGCGGCGCTGGGCGCCGACGAGTGCCAGATCTACACCGATGTGGACGGCGTGTACACGACCGATCCGCGGGTCGTGCCCGAGGCCTCCAAGCTGCCCTCGATCACCTTCGAGGAAATGCTGGAAATGGCCAGCCTGGGCTCCAAGGTGCTGCAGATCCGCTCGGTCGAGTTCGCCGGCAAGTACCGCGTGCGACTGCGCGTGCTGTCGAGCCTGACGCCGTGGGACATCCCGCTGGAGCACGAGATGCACAGCGGTACCCTGATCACTTTCGAAGAGGACCAGAAGAACATGGAACGCGCCGTGGTTTCGGGAATCGCCTTCGCCCGCGACGAGGCCAAGATCACCGTGGTCGGCGTGCCGGATCGCCCCGGCATCGCCTACCAGATCCTCAGTGCGGTCGGCCAGGCCAATATCGAGGTCGACATGATCGTGCAGAACCAGAGCGTCGACGGCTTCACGGACTTCTCCTTCACCGTCGGGCGCAACGATTACGCCCGCACGCTTTCGATCCTGAAAAGCGAGGTGCAGGGTCACATCGGCGCGAAGGACGTGATCGGCGATCCGAAGGCCTGCAAGATATCGATCGTCGGGGTCGGCATGCGTTCGCATGCTGGCGTGGCCAGCACCATGTTCCGCACCCTGTCGGAAGAGGGCATCAACATCCAGATGATCTCGACCTCCGAGATCAAGGTTTCGGTGCTGATCGACGAGAAGTACCTCGAACTGGCGGTGCGCGCGCTGCACCGCGCCTTCGACCTCGACGCTCCCGCCACCCCGGCCTGACGCGCCCGCCCGCGGGCCGGCCGCTGCGCCCGCCGGGCGGCTCGCCCCTTGTCAGGCCGCAGGCGCGCGCGGGAAGCTCACGCGCACCCGCAGGCCGCCCAGCGGGGAGTCGAGCAGCTCGACCGCGGCCCCGCTGCGCTCGGCCACGCTGCGCACGATGGCCAGCCCGAGCCCGCTGCCGCCGGGAGGCGCGTCGGCGCGGCGGTAGAAGCGGTCGAACACCCGCGGACGTTCGGCGGCCGGAATGCCCGGACCGGAGTCGTCGACCTCCAGGATGCTGCGGTCGCCCTCGGCCCGCACGCGCACATCGACGCGCGCGTCGCGAGGGCAGTAGCGCACGGCGTTGTCCACCAGGTTGCGCGCCAGCATGCGCAGTCCGTTGGGCGGAGCCATCACCGTCAGTTCCTCGGCCTGCTCCAGGCCGGCATCCACGCCGCGCGCATGGGCCAGCTCGAGCGTGTCGCTCAGCGCCTGGCGCGCGGCGTCGGTGAGCGAGGTCGCCGCCGGCAGCTCGCGCCCGCCGGAGTCGGCGCGCGCCAGCGCCAGCAGTTGCTCGACCAGGTGCGTGGCGCGGTCGATGCCGGCATCCAGGCGCTGGGTCGCCACGCGGCGTGTCGCATCATCGGGCGCGCGCCCCAGCATCTGCAGTTGCAGCTTCAGTGCCGCCAGCGGCGAGCGCAATTCGTGCGCGGCGTCAGCCACGAACATCTGCTGCGTGTCGAAGGCCTGGCGGGTGCGCGCGAACAGGCCGTTCATGGCGCGCACCACCGGTTGCATCTCCAGCATCACCGAGCTCGGATCCAGCGGGTCGAAGGACGTCGCTGCGCGGTTCTCGAGCTCGGTGGACAGCGTGCGCAGCGGGCCCAGCGAGCGCCGCACCACCCACGCGACGACCAGCAGCAGCAGCGGCACGATCAGCAGCATCGGCCACACCGAGTTGAGCGCGAAGGTCAGCGCCAGCGCGCGCCGGCTCAGCAGCGGCTGCGCGACCTGGATGGTGCGCCCGCCCGCCTGCATCGAGAACACCCGCCATTTCTGGTGGTTCACGTCGGCATTGGCATAGCCCAGCACGGCCTGGTCGGGAAGCTCCACGCGCGGGCGCGATACATAGATGCGCTGCCCGTCGGGGGACCACACCTGGAACACGTAGTCGAGGTTGTCGTTCGGGTTGCCGCGCGGGCCGAAGCCGGGCAGCCCGAGTTCGCCCGTGGCCAGGGACAGTGCGATCTGCTGCAGGTGATAGTCGAAAACCGCGTCGGCTTCGCGCATCGCGTTGCGGAACACGGCGGCGGCCTGCACCAGCGCGGCCGTCAGCACGGCCACCGTGAGCAGCACCAGCAGCTTGGTTCGCAGGGACTTCACGCCGCCTCCCCGTCGTCGCGCGCGAGCACGTAGCCCATGCCGCGGATGTTGCGAATGAAGTCGGCGCCGAGCTTCTTGCGCAGCGAGTGCACGTAGACCTCGACCGCGTTGCTGGAGATCTCGTCCTTCCAGCCATAGAGCTTTTCCTCCAGCTGGGCGCGCGACAGGATCACGCCCGGGCGGCGCATCAGCGCCTCGAGCACCGCCCACTCGCGTTGCGAAAGCACCAGCGGGCGATCGTCCAGCGTGGCCTCGTGGGTGGCCGGGTTCAGGCGCACGCCGCGATGTTCCAGCGCCGGCTCTGCGCGCCCGGCGGCGCGGCGAATCAGGGCGCGGATGCGCGCCTGCAGCTCGCTCAGGTCGTAGGGCTTGAGCAGGTAGTCGTCGGCCCCGGCGTCGAGCCCGCGGATGCGGTCGTCGACCGCGTCGCGCGCCGTCACGATCAGCACCGGGGTGCGGTCGCGGCGCTCGCGTGCGGCCTTCAGCACCTGCAGGCCGTCGCGCGCGGGAAGTCCGAGGTCGAGCAGCACGAGGTCGTACTGCTCGCTGCTCCAGGCGCTGTCGGCGGCGCGCCCGTCGCGCACCCAGTCCACCGCGTAGCCCTCGGCGCGCAGCGCGTCGAGCACGCTCTCGCCGATCATCATGTCGTCTTCCACCAGCAGCAGGCGCATCGGGTCGAGTCCTCGGGTCGTCGGGTTCCGCGCCGGCCGTGGCGGGCGCTGCAGCCAAGCGGCGGAATCGGCACAATTGTCGCTTGTAGCGCGCGCCGCGGCGGTGCGCATCATGTCACGAACAAGAAACGGAGATTTGCGATGACCCACGCCATACGTATCGAGCGCACCGGAGGGCCCGAGGTCCTGCAGTGGCAGCAGGTCGAGGTCGGCGAGCCCGGGCCCGGCGAGGTGCGCGTGCGCAATGCCGCGGTGGGGGTCAATTTTATCGACGTCTACCATCGCACGGGCCTGTATCCCTTGCAGCTGCCGGCGGGCATCGGCCTGGAGGCGGCGGGAGTGATCGAGGCCGTCGGGCAGGGCGTGGACGAGTTCCGGGTCGGTGACCGGGTGGCCTATTGCCACGGCCCGACCGGCTCGTACGCCCAGGCGCGCGTGATGCCTGCGCGCGTGCTGGTCAAGCTGCCCGACGGCATCGAGTTCGAGACCGCGGCGGCGATGATGCTCAAGGGCCTGACCGCGCAGTTCCTGCTGCGCCGCACGCGGCGCCTGCAGCCCGGGGACGTGGCGCTGTTCCATGCCGCCGCCGGAGGCGTGGGCCTGCTCGCCGGGCAGTGGGCGCGCTCGCTCGGGGTTCAGCTCATCGGCACCGCGGGAAGCGAGGAGAAATGCCGGCTGGCGTTGAGCAACGGCTACGCGCACTGCATCAACTACGCAACCGAGGACCTGGTCGCGCGGGTGCGCGAGATCACCGCGGGCAAGGGCGTGTCGGTGGTCTACGACTCGGTCGGGCGCGACACCTGGGAGCGCTCGCTGAACTGCCTGCAACCCTTCGGCATGATGGTCAGTTTCGGCAATGCCTCCGGCCCGGTGCCTCCGTTCGCCATCGGCGAGCTGGCCACGCGCGGGTCGCTGTACGTCACGCGCCCGACGCTGATGACCCACCTCGCCGATCGCGCCACGCAACTCGAAATGGCCTCCGAGCTGTTCGACGTGGTGCTGTCGGGCAAGGTGCGTCCGCTGATCGGCCAGCGCTTCGCGCTGCGCGACGCGGCCGACGCGCACCGTGCGCTGGAAAGCCGGGCCACCACCGGCAGCATCGTGCTGCAGCCCTGAGCCTGGACGCCGCGCGTGGCCGACGTGCCACGCGCCGGCCGTTCAGGGTCGCGCCGGCGCGACGGCGCTCGGGCAGACGATGCCCCGATAGGCATGCCAGCTGGCGTGCCCGAGCAGCGGGCCCACCAGCAGCAGGCCCAGGCCGGCGGGCAGCAGCGCCAGCAGGGTCAGCGCGCTGAGCAGCGCGCCCCACAGCAGCAGCACCCAGGGGTGCTCGAGGCAGGCGCGCACGCTGGTCAGCGCGGCGGTGACCGCGTCGACCGGGCGGTCGAGCAGCATCGGCACGGCGATCACGCTGCAGGCGTAGGCGATGCCGGCGAACACCGCGCCGACCGCTGCGTACCAGGCCAGGAAGGACAGGTTCGACGGGTCGGTCAGCAACTGCGCGGGCGACTGCGCGGGCGCCATGCTGTCGGCGAACAGCGCGAACACGATCAGGGAACTGCGCGCCCACAGCAGCTCGAGCACCAGCAGCAGGCCGGCGAACAGCGCCACGCTGGAACGCATGGGCAGCCAGCACAGCAGGCAGGGGCGCAGGCGCGGGCGCTGCCCCGACTGGCAGCTCCGGCTGGCCTGGATCAGGCCCATGGCCAGCGCCGGGCCCAGCAGCATGACGCCGCTGCCCAGCAGCAGCGCGTACTGCGGGCTGTGGCGCAGCAGCATGGCGAGCGCCCATGCGACCGCGGTGAACAGGGCGCCGTAGCTCAGGCTGAGCAGCGGGCATGCGCGCATGTCGCGCGCGCCGGCGGCCAGCCAGCGCAGCGGATCGCGCCATCCCAGGGTGCACACGCTGACGCGCTGCGCCTGCTCCCGGGCCAGGGGGTGGTTGCGGGCTTCCTCGGGGGTCATGTGCCAGGCTCCGTCATGGCTTGATACAACCATGTCGGTGACGAGGTTATACCCCCGGCAGTGCCGTGGCAAGACCGGGTCTACCCGCGCCGGGCGCGGTTCATGGCTTGGGTTGGCGCCGGCGTGTCTGCCGTTGCTCGTCGAACACCAGCGCCAGCGCGCCCAGCGTGATCGCCGAGTCGGCCAGGTTGAACGCCGGCCAGTGCCATTCGCCCGACGCGGTGCGCACGTAGAAGTCGAGGAAGTCGGTCACGTGACCCCACAGCAGGCGGTCGGCCACGTTGCCCAGCGCGCCGCCGAGGATCAGGCCCAGCGCGAGGCCCATGAGCGCGCGCGGGCGGCGGCGCAGCAGGATGATGGCGATCAGCAGCGACGCGCCGATCCCGAGCGCGGTGAACAGCCAGCGCTGCCACCCCGACTGCGCGGCCAGGAAGGAAAACGCCGCGCCCGGGTTCTCGACGTGCACGAGGTTGAAAAAACCGGTGACCGGGACCGATGCGCCGAGCGGAAGCTCGCGAACCACCAGCCACTTGCTGAACTGGTCGACGGCGACGACCAGCAGCGCCAGCAGCAGCCAGGCCCACGACGCCGGCTGGCAGGCCTTGCGCGCCGTCGGCTCAGACATGCTTGCGCACCTCGCCCGCGCCGTGCAGGTTGCTCACGCAACGCTTGCACAGCCCGGCATGTCCGGGGTCGCTGCCGACGTCGTCGACCCAGTGCCAGCAGCGCTCGCACTTGCTCGCCGACGCGGGTTCGGCGAGCACCTCGACGCCGTCGGCCTCGTGCATGCGCAGGCGCGAGACGATGAACGCGAAGCGCGCTTCGTCGCCGAGGCTGGCCAGCAGTTCCAGGTCGTCGCGTGGCACGCCGAGTTCGACCCAGGCCTGCAGCGACGAGCCCAGCCGCCCCTGCGCGCGCACCGATTCCACCGCGCGGTTGACCTCGTCGCGCAGCGCGCGGATGCGCCCCCAGCGCGCCAGCAGGGATTGCGCATCGTCGATCTCGGGGATGCGGTGGTAGGTCTGCACGAAAATGCTGCCGTCGGCCCGTGCCTGCGCCGGCGCGAAGTGTTCCCAGGCCTCCTCGGCGGTGAAACTCAGGAACGGCGCGATCCAGCGCAGCATGGCGCTGGCCAGGTGCCACAGCGCGGTTTGCGCGCTGCGCCGGGCCAGGCTGTCGGCCTGGGTGGTGTAGAGCCGGTCCTTGAGCACGTCGAGGTAGAAGCCCCCGAGGTCCTCGGAGCAGAACACCAGCAGTCGAGCCACCACCGGGTGGAACTCGTAGGCGCCGTAGTGGGCGAGGATGTCGCGCTGCAGCGCCCCGGCGTGCGCGAGCAGCCAGCGGTCGATCTCCAGCATCTGCTCGACCGGCACGGCTTGCGTGGCGATGTCGAAGTCGGACACGTTGGCCAGCAGGAAGCGCAGGGTGTTGCGCACGCGGCGGTAGTTCTCGACCACCTGCTTGAGAATCGCGTCGGAGATCGCCAGGTCCCCCGAGTAATCGGTGGAGGCCACCCACAGGCGGATGATCTCGGCGCCGAGCTTGTCGCTGACCGTCTGCGGGGCGATCACGTTGCCCACCGACTTGCTCATCTTGCGCCCCTGCCCGTCGACCGTGAAACCGTGGGTGAGCAGGGCCTTGTACGGCGCGCGTCCGTCGATCGCGCAGCCGGTGAGCAGCGACGAGTGGAACCAGCCGCGGTGCTGGTCGTGGCCCTCGAGGTACAGGTCGGCCGGCCAGGCGAGCTGCTCGCGGTGACTGCCTCGCAGCACATGCCAGTGCGTGGTGCCGGAATCGAACCAGACCTCGATGATGTCCTGGGACTTCTCGTAGTCGGCGGCTTCGTCGCCCAGCCAGTCGCGGGGATCCAGGCGCGACCAGGCCTCGATGCCCTCGCGTTGCACCAGGTCGGCGGCGCGATCCATCAGCTCCAGGGTCCGCGGGTGCAGCTCGCCGCTGACCTTGTGCAGCAGGAAGGGCAGCGGCACGCCCCACGCTCGCTGGCGCGAGATGCACCAGTCCGGGCGCCCGGCGATCATGTCGCGCAGGCGCGCCTTGCCGCCGGCCGGGTAGAACGCGGTCTGCTCCACCGCGTCCAGCGCGGTCTCGCGCAGGGTGCGCGGAGCCTTGTCGGTGGTGCACACGCCGTCGCCTTCGTCCATGCGCACGAACCACTGGCTGGCCGCGCGGTAGATCACCGGGGTCTTGTGGCGCCAGCAATGCGGGTAGCTGTGGCGAATGTCCTCGGTGGCCATCAGGCGCCCGGCCGCGCGAAGCGCCTCCACCACCAGCGGCGCGGCACGCCAGATCTGCTGGCCGCCGAACAGAGGCAGGTCGGCGGCGTAGACGCCGTCGCCCTGCACCGGGTTGAGCACCTGCTCGGTGGTCATGCCATGGGCGATGCAGGAGTTGAAGTCTTCCACGCCGTAGGCCGGCGACGAGTGCACGATGCCGGTGCCGTCGTCGGCCGTGGCATAGCTGGCCAGGTACACCGGGCTGGGGCGGTCGTAGCCCGGGTCGGTCTGCGCCAGCGGGTGGCGAAAGCGCAGGCCGCCCAGCGCCTCGCCGAGCACGCTGCCCAGGACCCGCCCTTGCAGCCCGTAGCGCTCCAGGCAGGGGGCCACGCGCGCGCTGGCCAGCAGCAGCACGCCGCGCGGCGTGTCGACCAGGCTGTACTCGAGCTCGGGGTTGAGGTTCAGGGCCTGGTTGGCCGGGATGGTCCACGCCGTGGTGGTCCAGATCACCGCGAAGGCCGGGCCGGGCAGCGCATCCAGACCGAAGGCCTTCGCCAGGCGCTCGGGTTCATCGCAGGGGAACGCCACGTCCAGGGTGTGGGAGGTCTTGTCGGCGTATTCGATCTCGAACTCGGCGAGCGAGGAGCCGCAGTCGAAGCACCAGTGCACCGGCTTGAGCCCGCGATACACGAAGCCGCGCTCGACCACGCGCTTGAGGGCGCGGATCTCGTCGGCCTCGTTGCCGAAGTCCATGGTCCGATAGGGATGCTCCCAGTCGCCGAGCACGCCCAGGCGCTGGAAGTCGGCCATCTGTCCGGCGATCTGCTCGGTGGCGTAGGCGCGGCTGAGTTCCTGGATGCGGTCGCGTCCCAGCTTGCGGCCATGCAGCTTCTCGATCTGGTTCTCGATCGGCAGCCCGTGGCAGTCCCAGCCCGGCACGTACACGGCGTCGAAGCCCTCGAGTTGGCGCGCCTTGACGATCATGTCCTTGAGCACCTTGTTGACCGCGTGCCCGATGTGGATCTGGCCGTTGGCATACGGCGGCCCGTCGTGCAGCACGAAGCGCGGGCGTCCGGCACGCGCCGCGCGCAGGCGCTGGTACACGCCTTCGTCCTGCCAGCGCCGCACCCACTCGGGTTCGCGCCTGGGCAGGTCGCCGCGCATCGGGAAGGTCGTGTCGGGCAGGTTCAGCGTGGAGCGGTAGTCGGGCTTGGCGGGCGCGTCGGAGGCGGTCATGGCAGGCGTTTGCGCCGGGCGGTTGGCCCGGGTGTTTCGGGTCTGGGGGTGGCGTGCAGCGAGGTGGTGCGCGACAAGGCGATGCCCGGCGTGCCGGGCGCGGCACCTGGAGCGGGCCCGCTCAACGTGCGCTCGCCGCGCCGGCGAACCACGCACGCGCGGCGCGGACATCGGCGTCGATCGCCGCCGTGAGGGCTTGCAGGCCTTCGTAACGGGCTTCGTCCCGCAGCTTGTGCAGCAATTCCACGCGCACGAGTTTACCGTAGGCGTCCCCGCTCCAATCCAGCACGTAGGCCTCGAGCAGCACCCGGCCGGAGTCGTCGACGCTGGGGCGGCGCCCGAAGCTGACCACGGCGCGCAGCGGCGACGGCGCCAGGCCGTGGACATGGGCTGCGAAAATGCCCTGTGCGGCTGGGTGCGCGTGGCGGAAGGCCAGGTTGAGCGTGGGAAAGCCGAGCTCACGTCCGAGCTTGGCTCCGTGCTGCACGTGGCCCGACACCGCGTAGGGGCGGTCGAGCAGCCTGGCCGCCAGGGTCATGTCGCCGGCGGCGAGGGCCTGGCGCACCCCGGAGCTCGACACCCGACGCGCATGCACCTCGTAGGCGTTCATGCGCGCGACCTCGAAGCCCAGGCGCAGGCCCCAGTCGTCCAGCATCGCGTAGTCCCCGGCGCGACGGGCGCCGAAGCGGAAGTCGTCGCCCACGAGCACGTAGCGCGCATGCAGGCCGTCGACCAGCACATGCTGGATGAAGTCCTCGGGAGTCAGCGCCGCCAGCGCGGCGTCGAAGCGCAGCACCACGACGCGGTCGACGCCGCACTGCGCCAGTCCGTCGAGCTTGTCGCGCAGCGACGACACGCGAGCCGGCGCGAGTTCGGGGCGCCCTTGCGTGGCCGCGAAATAATCCCTCGGGTGGGGCTCGAAGGTCAGCGCGCAGGCGCCGAGCCCGCGCTGCCGGGCCTCGTGCACGAGCAGCGCCAGCATCGCCTGGTGGCCGCGGTGCACGCCGTCGAAGTTGCCGATGCTGACGGCGCTGGGAGCCGCAAGCGCGGCATGCTGGAAACCACGGAATACCTGCATGTGGGTGTAGGGTTTATACGGGGCCCGGTCGCTCCACGTCGCCGGTCGCGGCGGCGTCTTTCACGCCCGGCGCGGCCGGCGTGCCGAGCGGTGCGACCACGTCGGCGACGCGGTGCGTGTGGTCAGTCGGCAACGCCGGCGATGGGCGCATCGAACGATTTTTCGGTGAGGGTGCGGGGATTGCTTGCAATAGCGCCAATCGGTGTATAGTAAGCCCTGCAGTCGCTTCAAGACGGGCGCTTTGCCGCGCACAGTTTGGGTTCGTAGTCATTCGATAAACCGGCTGGGCTTGTTGAAGATTTGCATCGTTTTGATATTCAACACTTGAAAGGAAGATCATGCCCACCGGCATCGTCAAATGGTTTAACGAAAGCAAGGGATTCGGGTTCATCAAGCCGGACGAAGGCGGCGAAGATCTGTTCGCCCACTTCAGCGAAATCCAGGCCAAGGGTTTCCGCACCCTGCAGGAGAACCAGCGCGTCGAGTTCACCGTGAAGGCCGGCCCGAAGGGCCCGCAGGCTTCGCAGATCCGCGTGCTGTAAAGCTCGCGCAGACGCTCTGCAATGCGCCTGGCTTCGGCCAGGCGTTTTGTTTCGGGCTGGCGGGGCGAGTGTCTGGCTGCCTCGCGGCCGGGCGCGAAAGCCGACTCGTTCGAGTCGGCTTTTTTGTTCCCGCCAGGCTTGTCCGGCTCCGTTTGCGGCATCATGCGCCCAGGGACGTTCGACGGAGCCAGGCTTGCTTGATCAACTCGTGCGGGAATGGGGTTATCTGGCCGTCGCCGCCGGGGCCTTCGCCGAGGGCGAGACGGTGCTGCTGGCGGCCGGCTATGCCGCCCGCGCCGGCTGGCTGGACCTGTGGCGCGTGATCCTGGTGGCTTTCGTCGCCGCCAGTGCGGGCGACCAGTTCTTCTTCTGGGTCGGGCGCCTGTGGGGGCCCGCGCTGCTGCGGCGCCTGCCGCGCCTGCGCGCACAGGTGGAGCGCGTGGCGGTGCTGTTGCGCCGGCGCCCGGAAGGCGCGGTGGTCCTGGTGCGCTTCCTGTACGGCCTGCGCATCGCCGGCTCCATCCTGATCGGAGCCGCCGAGGTGTCCCCCTGGCGCTTCGCGGTGTTCAACATGCTCGGAGCCGCGCTGTGGGCGCCGCTGATCGCCGGACTGGGCTGGGGCTTCGGCCACGCCTGGGAGCATGTCTCGCAGCGCCTGCCCGGCTTCGAGGCGGGCCTGCTGGTGCTGCTCGGCCTGGTCGTGCTCGGGTCGTGGCTGGTGCGGCGCCTGTTGGCCCGCTTGCCGCGCGGGCGCCGGGCGCGAACGGCGCCCGGCAGCGCGGCGGCTCCGCCTGACGGGCCTTGATCAGGCGCCGCGCAGGCCCATCGACTCTCGTACCGAGCGCATGGTTTCCCGCGCCGCGGCGCGCGCCCGTTCGGTGCCTGCCTCGAGGATGTCGCGGACCAGCGCGGGCTCGTCCAGGTAGGGCTGCGCACGCTCGAGCATCGGCTGCTGTTCGCGCAATACCGCGTCGATCACCGGCTGCTTGCATTCCAGGCAGCCTATGCCGGCGCTGGTGCAGCCGCGACGCACCCACTCCCGGCAGGCCTCGTCCGTGTAGGCCTGGTGGAACTCCCATACCGGGCAACGCTCGGGGTTGCCGGGGTCGCTGCGCCGCACGCGGGCCGGGTCGGTCGGCATGCGGCGGATCTTGTGCTCGACCACCGCCCGCTCCTCGCGAATGGCGATGGAATTTCCGTAGCTCTTCGACATCTTGCGGCCGTCGAGCCCCGGGAGCTTGGACTCGGGGGTGAGCAGGGCTTCCGGCTCGCGCAGGATGCTGCGCCGCCCGCCGTCGATCTGCGCGCGCAGCGCGTCCTTGTCGGCGCGCGAGAGCTTGCTTGCCGCCACCAGCGCGCGGGCCTGCTCGCGCAGCTCGACCTGTCCTTCCTGGTCGGCTGCCCGGCGCAGCGCCTGCAGTTGCTGGCGCTGCTCGTCGGGCAGGCGCGTCGCCGCGTCGCGTGCCTTGGCCTCGATGTCGGGATCCTTGCCGTACAGCGTGTTGAAGCGCCGCGCGATTTCCCGGCTCATCTCGATGTGAGGAATCTGGTCGGCCCCGACGGGGACCCAGCGCGCCTGGTAGATGAGAATGTCCGCGGCCTGCAGCAGCGGGTAGCCGAGGAATCCGTAGGTAAGCAGGTCCTTGTCCTTGAGGTTGCTGATCTGCTCCTTGTAGGTGGGCACGCGCTCCAGCCAGGCCAGCGGCGTGCCCATGCCGAGCAGCAGGAACAGCTCGGCGTGCTCGGGCACCCGGCTTTGCACGAACAGCGTGGCCTTCTCCGGGTCGACGCCGGCGGCAAGCCAGTCCACCACCATGTCGTGCGTATGGCTGGCGATGACCTCCGGGGATTCGTAATGCGTGGTCAGCGCATGCCAGTCGGCGACGAAAAAGAAGCAGTTGTTGTCGTACTGCAGCCGGGCCCAGTTCTTCAACGCGCCGTGGTAATGCCCCAGGTGCAGCGCGCCGGTCGGGCGCATACCCGACAGCACGCGCTCGCCGCCTGTGGCGGGGCCTTGCGGGTCCGCGGCGGTGCCGGGCACGGAGGACGAATCAGCGGAGTTCATAGCTCAGGCGCAATTGCAGGTAGTTCTGGCCCGGATTGGGGCGCTTGATATCGGCATTCGAGTAATGGGTGAATCGCACTCCGACGCCCCAGGGGGTGCTGGCGATGCGATGGTACAGACCCAGCGAGTCGCCGAATTGGTAGGCCGTGGAAATGCTCTTGGAACCGATGTAGGTGCCCGAGAACACATTCGCGCCGATGCCCGCCTCCAGCGCCGTGGCATCGCTGAACCACCAACGCACGAAGGGAGTCAGGCCGACGTGCCACAACGGCGCGCCGGGTTGGCCTGCCGGGCCGAACACCCGACCCACCGAGGCCTCCACGCTGAGGTCCAGGCGCTGGCTGCCGAAATCGTGCTGCCACAGCGCGTCGCTTTGCCAGGCCGCGGTCACGTTGTGGTAGCCGTCCCAGTTGCCGGCCAGCAGCGACACTTCGGAGGCCTGGGCCGCCACCGGGCCGAGCAGGCAGGCGCAGCCTGCGCCCAGTGCCGCGATGGTCCGGCGGAGTCCGTGCCCTTGCTGCTGCCGGGCCTGCGCGCTGTGGTGGCGGGGGGCGTTGCGGGGGAACAGGCGATGCGGCATGACGGGTCCTTCCTGGAGGAGCGGCTTGGAGGAGTGGCTTGAAGCAGCGGGCTGGAACGGCCGGCCGGAGCAGCGGGGCGGCGCGGCAGGCTGGAACGGCCGGCTAGAACAGCAGGCTAGAACAGCAGACGAAAAGGGCTGAGCAGCAGATCCAGCGCGCTGTAGCTCAGGTGCATCAGCGGCGCCAGCCAGATCGAGTTGGCGATGCCGCTGAGCACCAGGGCCATGACGATGAAAAAGCCGTAGGGCTCGATGCGCGACAGCGCCAGCGCCTGGCGCAGCGGCAGCAGGCCCACGAGTACGCGACCGCCATCCAGCGGCGGGATCGGAAACAGGTTGAACACGAACAGCAACAGGTTGACCTGCACGCCGGCCCTGGCCACGTCGAGGAAGAAGGCCTCCTGCACGCCGAACCCGCGCATGGCGAGGAATGCCAGGCCGAAGCAAAGGGCCTGCAGGAAATTCGACGCCGGCCCGGCCAGCGCGACCCAGATCATGTCACGCTTGGGGTTGCGCAATGCGCCGAAATTCACCGGGACGGGCTTGGCGTATCCGACCAGGAAGGGGCTGCCGAAGGCCAGCAGCAGCACCGGGATCAGGATGGTGCCGACGGGGTCGATATGCCGTGCGGGGTTGAGGGAAATCCGCCCCATCATGTAGGCGGTGTTGTCGCCGAAGTGGCGCGCGGCGTAGCCGTGTGCCGCCTCGTGCAGCGTGATCGCGAACAACAGCGGCAGCGCGTAGACGGTGAGTTGCTGGATTTGCTCGTTCATGATGGTCGGGTTGGCGCGCTGTTGCCCGGTCAGTCCGTCAGTCCGAGCGCGGAAACGTCCCCGCGCCCGAGCCGCAGCACCTCGGGAACGGGGCCGCTGAGGTCGATCACGCTGGTCGGCTGCAGCGGGCAGGGGCCGGCATCGATCACCAGGTCGAGCTGCTTTTCCAGCCGGGCCCGGATCTCCGCCGCCTCGTTCAATGGCTCGATCTCGCCGGGCAGGATCAGCGTGGTGGCCAGCAGCGGCTGCGCCAGCTCGGTCAGCAGTGCGTGGGTCACCGCGTGTGCCGGAACGCGCACGCCGATGGTCTTGCGCGACGGGTGCGACAGGCGCCGCGGTACCTCGCGCGTGGCTTCCAGGATGAAGGTGTATGGCCCCGGGGTGGCCGCCCGCAGCAGTCGGAACTGCCGGTTGTCCACCACCGCGTAGGTGCCCAGCTCCGACAGGTCGCTGCACAGCAGCGTGAGGTGGTGCTTGGCGTCGACCTGGCGAATGCGCCGCAGGCGCTCGGCGGCGGCCTTGTCGTCGAGGTGGCAGACCAGCGCGTAGGACGAGTCGGTGGGAATCGCCGCCACGCCGCCGGCGTGCAGGATCGCGCAGGCTTGCTTGATCAGTCGCGCTTGCGGGTTGTCGGGGTGCAGCGTGAAGTACTGGGCCATGGGCAGGTGGGCTCGCGCCTGGAGGGTTGGCTCACGCCTTCAGTGCAGCAGGTCCCAGATCGGCGCCAGGCCTTCGGGAAGCGCGGGCAGGCGGCCGAGATCGCAGCGACTCTCCCGCGGGCAGTGGAAATCCGAGCCGCGCGAGGCGCGCAGGCCGAATTCGCGCGCGATGCCTGCGTACTTGCGCCAGTCCGCAGCGCTGTGGCTTGCGGTGATGACCTCGATGCCCTCGCCGCCGAGGTCGCGAAACCGCCCGAGCATCTCGCGCTCGCGCGCTTCGGTGAAGCGATAGCGGCCCGGGTGCGCGAGCACGGCCAGGCCGCCCGCGTCGTGGATCCATTGCACGGCCTGCTCGAGCGAGGCCCACGCGTGCTCGACGTAGCCGGGCTTGCCCGGAGTGAGGTAGCGCGAGAACACCTCGGCCGTGCTGGAGCACACGCCGCGCTCGACGAGGTGGCGCGCGAAATGGGTGCGCGAGATCAGCGCCGGATTGCCGGCCATGCGGCAGGCCCCCTCGTAGGCGTCGTCCACTCCGGTGTGCTCGCGCAGCGATTGCGCCATGCGGCGAGCACGCGCATCGCGTCCCGAGCACATGCGCTGCAACTCGCGCAGCAGGCCGGCGTGCGTGGCGTCCACCCCCAGGCCGACCACGTGCACGGTCTGGTCGTCGACCGAGACCGAGACCTCCACGCCGGGCACGAAGCGCAGGCCGATCTCGGCGCAGGCGCTGGCCGCTTCGCGCAGGCCACCGAGCTCGTCGTGGTCCGTCAACGCCCACAGTTGCACGCCGTTGTCGCGCGCCCGGCGCGCCAGCGTGGCCGGTGCCAGGGTGCCGTCGGAAACCAGGGAGTGGCAGTGCAGGTCTGCGTTGAACGCGTCGGACATACGGGTATTTTAGGCCCGTCGCAGCGCACGCGTCCGCAGGGCGGGCGATCGCTAGAATTCGCGACGATGGAAACCCTGACGATTCTGATTTCCCTGTTCGGTGCGGCGCTCGCCTACACGCTCGGTTCCGTGCCCTTCGCGGTCGTGGTGAGTCGTCTCATGGGCCTGTCGGACCCCCGCAGCTACGGCTCGGGAAACCCGGGGGCCACCAATGTGCTGCGCTCGGGCAGCAAGGCGGCTGCGGCGGCCACGCTCGTGCTCGACGCCGGCAAGGGCTGGCTCGCCGTCTGGCTGGGCCTGCGTGCCGCGCAGGCCGGCTGGCTCGACGCTGCGGCGGTACCGCTGCTGGCGCTGGCGGTGCTGGCCGGCCACCTGTGGCCGATGTTCCTGCGATTTCGCGGCGGCAAGGGGGTGGCTACGGCCGCCGGCGTGCTGCTCGCCGTGAACCCCTGGCTGGGTCTGGCCACCATCGCCACCTGGCTGATCGTTGCGCTGTTCTTCCGCTACTCGTCGCTGGCGGCGCTCGCCGCGGCGGTGTTCGCGCCGTTCTACGCCGTCATGGGGCAGGGGCTCGCCTGGAATCTGCCGCCGGCCACCTTGCTGGCGCTGGGGGCGATTTCGCTGCTGGTGATCTGGCGCCACCAGGCCAATATCCGCAAGTTGCTTCGCGGCGAGGAAACGCGCATCGGCGCGAAGGCTGCGGGAGCGCGGGGCAAGCCGCGGCGCTGAGCCGTCGATGCGGCCCGCAGCGCTCAGTCGCGAAAATTCTGGAACGACAGCGGCGTGTCGTCGATCTGCTTGCGCAGCAGCGCGATGGCGGCCTGCAGCTCGTCGCGCTTGCCGCCACTGATGCGCACCGTTTCACCCTGGATCGACGCCTGCAGCTTCATGCGCGATTCCTTGATCGCCGACGTGATGCGCTTGGCCAGGTCCTGCGGAATGCCCGAGCGTACCGTGAACACCTGCTTGAACTTGTCGCCGCCGGCGGGCTGCGGTTTGCCATGCTCGAGAAAGCGCACGTCGACGTTGCGCTTGGCCATTTTCGCCAGCAGCACGTCGCGCAGCTGCCCGAGCTGGAAATCACTGTCGGCCCAGGCGGTGATGGTCTTGTCGACCAGCTCGATCTTCGCGGAGCTGCCCTTGAAGTCGAAGCGGTTGGCGACTTCCTTGGCGGTCTGGTCCACGGCGTTGCGGACTTCGATCAGATCGGGTTCGAGCACGGTGTCGAAGGTGGGCATGGTCGGGTGGCGGCGCGGGTGCCGCGCGTCGGTGTGAATGGGAATGATCGAATCTTGACGGGAATTGTATGGACCTGATGATCCAGCGGGATGTCGACCTCGCAGACCTGAGCACCTTCAGGGTGCCGGCGCGCGCGCAGCGCCTGGTGCGCATCGAGCATGCGCGGCAGATCCGCGCGGTGGTCGACCACCCCGAACTCGGCGTGCTGCCCAAGCTGGTGCTGGGAGGGGGCAGCAATGTGCTGCTGACCCGCGATCCCTCCGGCGTGGTGCTGAAAATCGAGATCGGCGGCATGCATGTGGTGCAGGACGATGCTGACTCCACGCTGATCGAGGCCGGTGCCGGCGTGGCCTGGCACGACCTCGTTTGCTGGACCCTGCGCCAGGGTTTCGGCGGGCTGGAGAACCTGGCGCTGATTCCCGGCACGGTCGGCGCCGCGCCGGTACAGAACATCGGCGCCTACGGCATGGAACTGTCCGAGCGCTTCGATTCCGTCGAGCTGGTCGACCTGACCACGGGGCGAAGCGCCACGCTCGACCGCGCGGCCTGCCGTTTCGGGTACCGCGACAGCCTGTTCAAGGGGCCGCTGGCCGGCAAGTCGGTGATCACGCGGGTTCGGCTTCGCCTTCCCAAGCCGTGGCGGGCGCAACTGGGCTATGCGGAGTTGCAGCGCCACCTCGAGCGCGCCGGCCGCCGCGACCCGAGCCCGCAGGACGTGTTCGACGCGGTATGCGCGATCCGCCGGGCCAAGCTGCCCGATCCGGCCAGGCTGGGCAACGCCGGCAGCTTTTTCAAGAACCCGGTGGTCAATCGCACCATCCGCAACGAAATCCTCGACGAATTCCCCGAGATCGTCAGCTATCCGCTGGAGGACGGCAGCTACAAGCTGGCCGCCGCCTGGATGATCGAGGCCTGCGGCTGCAAGGGTCGCAGCGTCGGCGCTGCCGCGGTGGACACCCGCCACGCGCTGGTGCTGGTCAATCGCGGTGGCGCATCGGGCGCCGACGTGCTGCGCCTTGCCGAGAGCGTGCGAGCGGCGGTGCGCGAGCGCTTCGGCATCGAGCTGGAATACGAGCCGGTGCTGGTCTGAGGCCCGGGCCGGCGGCATGAAAAAAGGGGCGCCGACGGCGCCCCTCGAATCGAGAAACCCGAGGCTCAGCCCGGCAGGCCCACGGTCGGGTTGCCCAGGTTGGTCCACTCGGTCATCGAACCGGTGTACAGGCGGGTCTTGGGGTTGCCCAGGATCTCGTGGTCGACGAACCACGCGCCCGAGGCCAGGTGCCCGGTGTTGCAGTAGGTGATGGTCGAGGCGTTGGGCTGGATGTTGAACTCGGCGTAGATCTTGCGGTAGTCGGCAGCGCTCATGAACTCATGCGCGGCGCCCACGGGCTTGACGATCGCGTCGGTCGGGAACGAGCGCGCACCGGCCAGGTGGCCGCCGGCGGCGTCCACCGGACGCTTGACCACGATGCCCAGGAACTGCGCCGTCGGGCGGGCGTCGACGAACTGGTCGGAGCCGCTGCTCAGGCCCTTCTTGACCTGTTCCAGCGTGGCCAGGATCTCGTGGTCCTCGCCGGTGGCCTTCCAGTCGCCCTTGGCGGTGCTGACCTTGGTCGTGGTCACGGGCAGGCCGGCTTGCAGCCAGGCGTTGACCCCGCCGTTGAGAATGGCGACCTGGCTTCGCGGTTCCCCGAAATAGCGCAGCTGGAAATACAGGCGCGTGGCCATGTCCATGGTGTCCACCGTGGCGCCGGTGGGCACGATGACGATCGGCTTGCCGGTGTTCAGGCCGGCGTCGTCCATGACCTTGGTGAAGTATTCGGCGCTGGGAAGCTGGGCCACGATCTTCTTGCCGTCGATGGTTTTGTTCTCGCGGATCTTGCCGAAGTCCACCGACAGCGCGCCGGCCAGGTGGCCGCCGGTCTCGACCAGCTTCTTCGCGCCGGTCTTCTTGTCCGTCTCGAACTTGGGTTCGCGGGTCAGGGTGTCCATGTCGTCGCGCACGTCGACGACCGTCACCTCGTTCATGTGCTGGTGCAGCCATTGCGGCGTGACCAGCGGGCCGGGCAGCGACGCCGCCGATGCGAACTGCGCGTACGCGCCGACGATGCCAACGGCCAACAGGTACTTCAGGCTCTTCATGGTTCTCCTCCGGGTTGAACAAAAAGCGGGCAGCAGCGCAGGATGATGGCGGGCTCAGGCCACGCCGGCATCCTGCAGAAAGCGGAATTGCCGGGCCAGGTCGATCTGGCACTGGCTGACGATGTGCGTGCGGCGATCCTCGAGCACCTGCTGCAGCGCCTGGCGCTGCGCGCGCTGGGCGATGCGCAGGTCGCGCTGGCGGATGACCTCCTGGATCTGCGGGGCGAACAGGCAGGCCATGTTCTGCACCCAGCCGGCCACGCGTCGCGGCCGTGCCCGGGACAGGTCGAGCCCGCGCAAGGCGCGCAGGCTCCAACGGGCGTCCTCCCAATGCTCGGCGGTCACCCAGCGGTTGGTCGTGAACACGCGCGTGGGCCAGCCCTGGGCGTTGACCGACAGCGCGAACAGGTGGGCGTGCGCCGGCTGTCCGGGCGCCAGCGCGGCACGCGGCGCGAACACGTGGAAATGTCCATGTTCATCGCGCGCAAGCTGTGCCGCGGCATGCGCGTGGTAGTAGAAGCGATAGCCGCTTTGCGGGTCGACTGCGTCGTTTCGCGGGTAATGCTGCCACTCGGCGAACGCCGGCTGCGTACCCAGCACGTCGTTGAGCAGCCCCCGGCCGCTGCGTGCGCAGGCCTGCAGGTGCGCCAGCGTCGCCTCCAGCGCGTCACGCATGGGCTGGCGTGCTGCGCCGCGAAGCCCGGCCAGCAGCTCGGCACGCGGGATGCGGATGCGCGAGCTCGATGTGTTCGCGCGGCTGGGTTCGGCTTGCATGACCGGGGGCATCGCCGGCGCGCCGCCCGGCTGGGGCGACGCGCCGGACTCGGCGCTCAGTTGGACGGCGCGCAGGGGTTGCTGGACTTCTTGTGCATCTTGCCCGAGGCAGGCGCGCAGGGGTTGCCGGATTTCGCCTTCTTGGAGCCCGACGGCGCGCAGGGGTTGCTGGGGGCGCAGGGGTTGCCGGCGGCCAGGGCCACCGTGGTGGCCGACAGGCTGCTCAGCGCCTGCGGCATCGGCGCCACGGCGGCGGCAGCCAGCGCCAGCACGGGCAGGGCTTGCGAGAGTTTGAGGCGGGAGGACTTGGCCATGGAAATCTCCTTCAATGGGTCGAGTTGAGAACAAAGCGGCGAATCGGACGGGTCTTGGGGCCGGCGTCGCGCCTGCGAGGGCGCGAGCCACGCATGGGTCGGCGCATCGCGAACCGCGGATGCGTCGACTGCGCCACCCGTTCGCCAGGCTTCGGGGGGAGGGGTGATCGTAGCCCTGCGGCGGCGAAGCCGGCTTGCCGCGCCGCGGTTCGGGGTTGATGCCCATCAAGCGGGTTTGCGCCCTTGCGCGTCCGTGCCGCGGGTGAAATACCCGACGACGAGCAGCGCGGCCAGGAGCAGGCCCCACACCGCCCAGGTGGGCAGGTGGAACAACTGCGGCAGGGTCAGCGAATCGGGCCCGGTCTGCTTCCAGGCCCAGCTCTTGATGGACTCGAAGCCGGCGTTGAAGCCCAGGGTGCCCAGCACGATGCCCAGCAGGAACACCAGGCCGTCGAGGCGTCCGGAGCACAAGGCCGCCATCGACGTCCCGGGGCAGTATCCGCCGACGGCCATGCCGACGCCGATCAGGACCCCGCCCAGGGTGCTTCCCCACAGGAACACCGACGGAACGAACATGTCGTTGACCACGTTCACCAGGCCCAGCCCCTGCAGCAGGTACAGGCCGCCGGAGGACACGACGATGGCGGTGAACATGACCTTGAACACGGCCCAGTCCTGGAAGCGCAACTGCGCGGTCAGCTTGCACGCGCTGCCGAAGCCCGCGTTCTCCAGCACGTAGCCGAACACCATACCCAGCACGATACCCGAGACCGGGCCGGTATACCCCAGGGGGAAGCTCATTTCCACAGTCCTTTGGTGATCGTGCCGAACACGACGCCGGCGGCGAAGAATCCGATGAGGAACAGGAACGCGGCGGCGGCCAGCGTGGCCGCGCCCGACAGGCCCAGGCCGCTGGTGCAGCCCAGCGACAGGCGGGCGCCGAAACCGGAAACGGCGCCACCCACCAGGGCCAGCACCAGGCGCAGCGAGCGCCCGGCGCGCGCCGGGCCGTCGACCTGCCACTTGAAGCGTCCGGCAAGCAGGCTGCCGGCGAGCGCGCCGATGGCCAGTCCGATCACCTCCCAGGTGATCCAGTGGTTCATCCCGGCGCGGAACAGCGCGTGCAGGTAGGTGCCGTCAGCCACGGTCGATGCGGCCAGGTGTCCGGCCGCAGCCGCGGTCGCCAGGGTGGTCGCGCCGGTGACGCCATAGCCGTTGCCGGTCACCACGAAGGTTGCCAGCAGGCCCAGGCCGAGCAGGACACCCGCGACGTACGGGTTCCAGAGGGGGCGGGGGGATCTCATGGAAGTTCGGGCTCCTCGCTGTGGTTCTTGAACTTTGGCTTGTTGCGGTGCGGCAGTTGAGATACCTCACGATCTGCTGCTTTGAGTGAGTATAGGTAAAAAGTTTGCATGCAGGTGGGAGTATTAGGGTTAGTCATGCTGGGGCCAACA
The DNA here is from genome assembly GCA_021847345.1 of Pseudomonadota bacterium. Classification (GTDB taxonomy): domain Bacteria; phylum Pseudomonadota; class Gammaproteobacteria; order Burkholderiales; family Burkholderiaceae_C; genus Thiomonas_A. Next base: position 4,560 of record JAJZTW010000035.1, on the reverse strand, counting down.
CCAAGGTCGGCGCACCTCGGCCTTGATGCTTGTCAAGGGCGCGGCGTGATCTGCGCGCCGACCATGCAACCAGAAGTACGAGGGTGTTTATGCTGTTTCGAGCGAATACAGGCCGGTGCATGGTCTGCACTGCCGTATCAACACCGGGCGCACACCGGGGGTCGACCACAGCTTCCTGCGAGGAGAAACAACACACCATGGCACATATCGTCATCCTGGGGGCTGGCATCGGCGGCCTGCCGGCCGCCTACGAGGCACGCGCGAAGCTGGGCAGCGAGCACCGGATCACCGTGATCAACAGCGCGGAGTATTTCCAGTTCGTCCCGTCCAACCCCTGGGTGGCCGTGGGCTGGCGTTCCCGCGACCAGGTGGTGTTGCCGATCGCCCCGTACCTGCAACGCAAGGGCATCGAGTTCATCGGGCGCGCGGCGACGTCGATCGACGCGGCGGCCAGCACCATCACGCTGCAGGGCGGCGATACCGTGCAGTACGACTACCTGATCATCACCACGGGTCCGAAGCTGGCCTTCGACGAGGTCGAGGGGGCAGGGCCGCACGGCGGGCATACCCAGTCCATCTGCACCATCGACCATGCGGAGAAGTGCTACGAGGACTTCGAGCGCCTGTGCCAGCAGCCCGGGCCGGTGATCATCGGCGCCATGCCCGGCGCGAGCTGCTTCGGGCCGGCCTACGAATACACCATGATCCTCGATGCGGCGCTGCGCAAGCGGCGCCTGCGCAGCAAGGTGCCCATCACCTTCGTCACCGCCGAGCCGTACATCGGGCACCTGGGGCTCGATGGCGTGGGGGATTCCAAGGGCATCATGGAACACGAGTTCCGGGACCACGACATCCGCTGGATCACCAACGCCAAGACCACGAAGGTCGAGTCGGGCAAGATGTTCGTCGACGAACTCGACGCGCTGGGCAACGTGTTCCGCAAGCACGAGCTGCCCTTCCGGCATTCCATGATGCTGCCGGCCTTCAAGGGCGTCGACGCGGTCGCGCAGGTCGAGGGCTTGTGCAATCCGCGGGGCTTCGTCATCGTCGACGAACACCAGCGCAACCCGAAGTACAAGAACATCTACTCGGCCGGCGTGTGCATCGCCATTCCTCCGGTCGGGCCCACGCCGGTGCCGTGCGGCGTTCCCAAGACCGGTTTCATGATCGAGTCCATGGTGTCGGCCATCGTGCACAACCTGGAAGAGGAGCTCGCCGGGCAGCAGCCGACGCACAAGGGTACCTGGCAGGCCATCTGCCTGGCCGACTTCGGCACCACCGGGGCGGCCTTCGCGGCCATTCCGCAGATCCCTCCGCGCGACGTCAACTGGTTCGGCTCGGGCAAGTGGGTGCACCTGGCCAAGATCGCCTTCGAGAAGTACTTCATGCGCAAAATGCGCACCGGCAACTCCGAGCCGATCTACGAGAAGTACGTGATGAAGCTCATCGGCTTCAAGCGCCTGCAGGACCGCGTGCTGCATCCAGGTCACACGAGCTGAGTCGCGCCCAAAAAAAGGCCCGCCGTCGACGGCGGGCCTTCTCGGGCTTGCGGCGCGCCTTTCGCGCGCGTCGCGTCAGCCGTACTGGCACACGTAGTGGTAGGCCTCGTCGCCGGTGCGGATCTCGAAGCGGCTGTCTCCGGGCACGGAGAAGCGCTCGCCCTCGGCGCAGCGCTGCCACGCCTGGTCGCCTAGCATGCGCCATTCGCACCAGCCGCCGGCTCCGAGCATGACCTCGGGAGCGGCGGTGCCGAACACCAGCTCGCTGCCCGGAAGGATCACCCCGACGCTCTGGCGCGAGCCGTCGTCGAGTTGCACCGTGTGACTCACGCAGCGACCGTCGAAGTACACGTTCGCGCGCGGCAGCACGGCACCGCGGATGGGGGTCTGGTCCATGGTCTGGGAGCTCCCCGGTTTCATTTGGCGCGCCGCGCCGGGCTGGGCTTGGTCGCCGCGGTCTTCTTCGCCGCCGCGGTCTTCTTCGCCGCGGCGGGCTTCGCCGCCGAGCGGCCGCGGCGGCCGGCCTGGGCGTTGGCGGCGATGCGCAGGCGCAGCGCGTTGAGCTTGATGAAGCCGGCGGCATCGGCCTGGTTGTAGGCGCCGCCGTCGTCGTCGAAGGTCGAGATGCGCGGATCGAACAGGCTGTCGGTGGCCGACTCGCGGCCCACGCACATGATCGTTCCCTTGTAGAGCTTCAGGCGCACCTTGCCGTTGACGGTGGCCTGCGAAGCATCGATCAGGCCCTGCAGCAGCACGCGCTCGGGGGCGAACCAGTAGCCGTTGTAGATCATGCGGGCATAGCGAGGCATCAGGTCGTCCTTCAGCGCCACGACCTCGCGGTCCAGCGTGATGCTCTCGATCGCGCGATGCCCAGCCAGCATGATCGTGCCACCGGGGGTTTCGTAGCAGCCGCGGCTTTTCATGCCCACGTAGCGGTTCTCGACCTTGTCCAGGCGACCGATGCCGTGGCGCCCGCCGATGGTGTTGAGCGCCGCCAGCACCTGGGCCGGGCTCATGCGCTGGCCGTCGATGGCCACGATGTCTCCGCGCTGGTATTCGAGTTCGATGACCTGCGGCTTGTTCGGGGCCTTCTCGGGCGACACCGTCAGGCGCCACATCTTGTCGTCGGGCACCGTGTTCGGGTCCTCCAGCACGCCGCCCTCGTAGGAGATGTGCAGCAGGTTGGCGTCCATCGAGTAGGGCGCGCCGCCCTTGCGCTTCTTGAAGTCCACCGGGATGCCGTGCTTGTCGGCGTAGGCCAGCAGCTTCTCGCGCGACAGCAGGTCCCATTCGCGCCACGGCGCGATGACCTTCACGCCCGGCATCAGCGCGTAGGCGGTGAGCTCGAATCGCACCTGGTCGTTGCCCTTGCCGGTGGCGCCGTGCGAGATCGCATCGGCGCGCGTGGAGCGGGCGATCTCGATCAGGCGCTTGCCGATCAGCGGGCGCGCGATCGAGGTGCCGAGCAGGTATTCGCCTTCGTAAAGCGCATTGGCGCGGAACATCGGGAACACGAAGTCGCGCACGAATTCCTCGCGCAGGTCCTCGATGTAGATGTTCTCGGGCTTGATGCCCATTTTCAGCGCCTTGGCGCGCGCCGGCTCGAGTTCCTCGCCCTGGCCGATGTCGGCGGTGAAGGTCACCACCTCGCATTGGTACTGTTCCTGCAGCCAGCGCAGGATGACCGAGGTGTCCAGGCCGCCCGAATAGGCGAGCACGACTTTCTTGATGGAAGACATGGTGGAGGGCCGCGCCAGCGCGGCAGGAACGTGTGCGAAAACGGGAATTGTAGGAGAAGCGCAGCCCGGCTTCGGCCGGGCAGGCGTCTCAGGCCGAAGCCTGTTCCAGCGTCGGATAGTCCAGGTAGCCGTGCTCGGCGCCGCCGTAGAAGGTCGACGGGTCGGGCGTGTTGAGCGCCGCGCCGTCGCGCAGGCGCCGGACCAGGTCCGGGTTGGCGATGAACGCACGCCCGAAGGCCACTGCGTCGGCCAGCCCCTGCTCGACGCGCGCTGCGCCGCTGTCCGCGTCGTAGCCGCCGCAGACGATGATGCGTCCGGAGTACGCGCGGCGCAGCGCGGCGTGGAATTCATCGCTCAGGCCGGGCCCGCCCGACCACGACGAGTCCACCGTGTGCACATAGGCGATGCCGCGGCGCTCGAACTCGCCGGCCAGGTACAGGTGGATCGCCTCGGTCTGCTCGTCGGCGATGTCGTGGCGGATGAAATGCGGCGAGATGCGAACGCCCACGCGATCGGCGCCCGCCACGCCGATCAGCGCGTCCAGCGCCTCCAGCACGATGCGCGCGCGGTTGTGCAGGCTGCCGCCGTAGCGGTCGCCGCGCAGGTTGCTGTTGGTGGACAGGAACTGGTGCAGCAGGTAGCCGTTGGCGCTGTGCAGCTCCAGCATGTCGAAGCCGGCGCGCAACGCACGCTCGGCGGCGTGCGCGTAGTCGGCGACGATGCCGGGAATCTCCTCGGTGCGAAGCTCGCGCGGAACGCTGCACGGTATGCGCCGCGGCCCTTCGGGCAGCACGACGAAGGCCTCGCCATGTTCGGCGCGAATCGCGGACGGCGCCACCGGCGCCTGCCCGTCCTGCTGCAGCAGGTGGTGGGAAATGCGCCCGACGTGCCACAACTGCGCGGCGATGCGCCCGCCGGCGGCGTGCACGGCATCGGTCACCAGGCGCCAGCCGCGCTCCTGCGCGTCGCTGTACATGCCGGGCGTGAAGGCATAGCCCTGGCCCTGGCGGCTGATCTGGGTGGCCTCGCTGATGATCAGGCCGGCGGCGGCGCGTTGCGCGTAGTAGCGCGCATTCATCGCCGACGGTACGTCCCCGGGCTGCGCGGCACGCGAGCGCGTGAGCGGGGCCATGAGCACGCGATTGGGCAACTCGAGGGCACCCAGGCGCAGCGGCTGGAACAGAGCGGCGCGACCTTGACCTTGCATGATGGCGTGGCTCCGGCTCAGGCGGTGATGCCGCCGACGCAGAGGTACTTGAGCTCGAGGTACTCGTCGATCCCCTGGTGCGAGCCCTCGCGTCCCAGGCCCGACTGCTTGACCC
>JAJZTW010000034.1 GCA_021847345.1 Pseudomonadota bacterium | reverse complement strand
GGGGCGCCGCTGCGTTCTCACCAGAGCGCCCCCAGGGCCGGGCCTGGGGCCCGACCCGCCCCCCGTGGGGGTCGAGAAAACTTGGGGCGGCCCTGCGTTTTCTCGTGAGGCGCGGGCCTCGCGGCCCGCGCCCCGGCCGCGCCGGGGTGGCGCGGCGTCAAGCCCGGGCTCAGCGGCGTGCGCGGTGCTCGTCGCGATCGGCGTCGCCACCGAACAGCGCGCCCATGGTCGCCGTCTGTGCGTCACACGCGTGGTTCAGGCAAGGCAGGCCCAGGCCGCCCTCGATGGTGCGCAGCAGCGAGAAATGGCTGTAGAAGGTGTTGTCCACCACTCGGCGTCCCGGGTGGTTGTTGATCACCATGGTCAGCACCTTGTTGGGCTCGTTGACTCCGTAATCGTTCTCGTCCCAGGTGACGACGATCGCGTTGTGCCCCTGGCGCCAGGCCGGCGAGGACTGGATGGACTGCACCAGTTTCCTCACCATCGCGTCGCCGCGGTACATCAGCGCCGCGCCGGTGCAGTCGGCACCCGCGTTGCCCTTGCCGTGCTGGTCGTTGCACTGGTTGGGGGCGATGAACGAGAAGTTCGGCACGTGGCCGCTGCGCAGGTCGCCGTACAGGCCGTCGACTCCGCCGAATCCGACGATGTTGTTGCGCAGCGCAGAGCTTTCCTGGATGTCGCGGAAGTACACGAAGGGGTTGTGCTTGGCCGCGTACAACTGGACCATCGAGCCGGCCGGGGTCGGGCTGCTCAGCAGCGAGCCGCTGTCGTTGGCGTTGACGAAAACCCCGTCGCTGTAGTCGACATTGTCGGCGCCCGCCAGCGGCAGGTTCTGCTGGTAGCTCTTCCAGGTCTTGCCGGCGGCCATGAGCTGCTCGGCGATGGTCTTGCCCACGGTCGGGGCGGCGGCGAAGCCGACGCTGCCGTCCAGGTCCCACGAGCCCGTCGCCGGGTTGCCCGGCACGCCCGAGCCGACCGGGTAGACCTCGTTGACATAGTCGATGGCCGGGGTCGGCGCGTCCACGCCGGTGCCGCGGATCGGGCAGATCACCTTGGACTGGCCGGCCGGAGCCGCCACGTCCAGGTTGGGCACGCCGGTGGCGATGTTGGGCGAGCACGACGCGTTGTGCCAGTCAGGCATGTTGTCGCTGCGCACGCCGAAGTTGGAGCCACCCACCACTTCCAGGTAGTTGGTCAGGCTGGGGTGGCCGACACCGTAGTAGTTGGTGGCGACGTTCGCCGTCCTGGCAAGCTGGTTGATGAACGGGACGTCGGGGTTGCCGATCTCGGCGTTGAAGGGTTCGTTCTCCATCATGATCACCCAGACATGGTCCAGGTGCGGCACGCCGGCGGGAACCGGGCCCTCGTCGGCCTGGGCGACGCCGCAGGCCAGGAACATTGCGCCGAGCAGCGCGGCAAGACTCTTGCGTTTCATGGTCATCCTCACGAATGGTTTGTCGGCAACGGGCGCGTGCGTTCTGTCACGCGATGTTGCGCCCGACACGCTTTGTAAGAAACGCAAGCTGCAACTTGATGACAGCGGCGTGGTGCTCGTCGCATCCCCCCCGGACGCGGGGGGGGCTCAACTCTCAAGCAATCGCTGGGCCGCCCCAAGATTGCTTGACCCCCACGGGGGGCGGGCTGGGCGCAGCCCGGCCCTGGGGGCGCTCAGTGACCGGCGAGTTCGCGCAGCCGCGCCGCCTCGGCTGCCGCCGACTCGCCTTGCGGGCGTGCCTGCGGCGCGCCTTCGGCGTCCGGGCCTGGCGGCGCGTGCCGCGCCGTGCCGGGGTTGTCGGCGCGCCGCGTGTGCAAGGTGGTGCGAACCCCGTCGCGCTGCAGGACCGCGCTGCCGAAGGCGGTTTCGACCAGTCGCAGGCCGGGTTCGATCTGCGCGCCGATGGCATAGGCCTGGGCCGGGGCATCGCCCCGGCCGATCAGCGCCGCTCCGGCATGCGCGCCGCCGCCGATCACCCCCAGCAGGCGATATTGCGGCGCTGCGGGGCCGGCCGTCGGCGGCGCGGCGCCGAACAATTCCCCGGCGGCCGTCGCGCGCTGCGCCGGTGTCGGCCCCGCGCTGAACGGCGCGGGCGCGGAGTCAGCGCGCAGGGCGTTCAGGCGCAGCGCCCATTGCACGCCGACGGCGACGCAGGCCGACGCCAGCAGCAGGCCGAGCAGTTGCGGGTAGGGCAGCGAGGGCAGGGAGGGCAGCTTGCGCATGGGGTGGGCCCGGGCCTTACTTGACCAGGTTGTTCATCTGGATGATCGGCATCATGACGGCCAGCACGATGAGCAGCACGATCACCCCCATGCCCAGGATCAGCAGGGGCTCGAGAATGGTCACCAGCGTGAAGGCGCGGCGCTGCACTTCCTGCGAGTGCTGGTTGGCCGCGCGCTGCAGCATGTCGGGCAGCGTGCCGGTCTGCTCGCCCAGGCGGATGAAGGTCAGCAACACCGGCGGAAATCGGCGGTGCAGGCTCAGCGCCGACGCCAGCGACGAACCCTCGCGCAGCAGTGCCAGCGCTTCCTGCGCGTCGGCCTTGAGCACGCTGTTGGACACGGTGTCGATGGCGGCCTGCAGCGCGCGCAGGATCGGCACCCCGGCTGCCGTGAGAATGGCCAGCGTGGAAGCGAAGCGCGCGGTGTTGAGCCCGCGGATCAGGCGCCCGAGCTGCGGCATGCGCAACATCGACGCGTCGAAGGCCGCGCGCGGGCCGGGCAGGCGCAGCGCCTGGCGCAGCACGACGCCTCCGAGCAGCAGCACGATGCCCAGCAGCCAGCCCCAGCTGCGCATGAAGCTGCTCAGCGCGATCAGGCCCACGGTCAGCATGGGCAGCTTCTGGTGCGCGCCCTGGAACACGCCCACGACCTGCGGCACGACGTAGGTCAGCAGCAGCACGATGACGGCGATGGCCACGAGCACGACGATCACCGGATAGGCGATGGCCTGCACCAGCTTGGCGCGCAGTTGCTGGCTGCTTTCCAGGTAGTCGGCCAGGCTGCCCAGAACGGCGCCGAGATCGCCGCTGTCCTCGCCGGCGGCGACCAGCGCGCGGTACACGTCGGAGAACTCGCGCGGGTGCTGGCCCAGCGCGGCCGACAGGCTGTGGCCGCCGGCGACCTCGCTCTTGACGCCCTGCAGCAGATCGGAGATCTCCGCGCGGTCGGCATCGTCGGCCAGCGCTCCCAGCGCGCGCTCCAGCGGCAGGCCCGACACCAACAGGCCCGACATCTGGCGGGTCAGCAAGGCCAGCTCCTGCGCGTTCAGGCGGCGGCGCCCGAAACGCCGCGTGGCCGAGGACGGTCCGTCGGCGACGATGGGTTCGACCTGCAGCGGAATCAGTCCGCGAGCCCGCAGCATGGTGCGGGCGCCGCGCGCGCTGTCGGCCTCCAGCACGCCTTGCTGCTCGGCCGCGGCGGCGTCGAGGGCGGTGAAGCGGTAGGCAGGCATCGGCGGACCCAGGTCACTCGCGCGTCACGCGCACCAGCTCGGCCAGCGAGGTCTGGCCCGCGTCGACCCAGCGCATGCCGTCCTCGCGCATGTTGCGCATGCCGGCCTGCACGGCGAGCCGGCGCAGCTCGGCTTCGGATGCGCGCTCGTGCACCGCCGCGCGGATCGCGTCGTCGGCCTGCAGCAGCTCGAACACTCCGGTGCGCCCGCGGTAGCCGGTGTGGTTGCAGGCGGCGCAGCCTTCGGCCACGAAGCCCGGGCCGTCGCTCGCCGGCGTGCGGCATTGCGGGCACAACCTGCGCACCAGGCGCTGTGCCAGCACGCCGAGCAGCGAGGACGCCAGCAGGAAGGGCTCGACGCCCATGTCGACCAGCCGGGTGATGGCCGACGGCGAGTCGTTGGTGTGCAGCGTGGCCAGCACCAGGTGCCCGGTCAGCGAGGCCTGGATCGCGATCTGCGCGGTCTCGAAGTCGCGGATCTCGCCGATCATGACCACGTCCGGGTCCTGGCGCAGGATCGCGCGCAGCGCCCGCGCGAAGGTCAGCTCGATGCGCGGATTGACCTGGGTCTGCCCGATTCCCTGCAGGTCGTACTCCACCGGGTCCTCGACGGTCATGATGTTCATCTGCGTGGCGTCCAGGCGCGCCAGCGTGGAGTACAGCGTGGTCGTCTTGCCGCTGCCGGTGGGCCCGGTGACCAGCAGCAGGCCGTGCGGGTGGCGCACCAGCGCGTCGAAGCGCTCGAGCATCGGCTCGGCCATGCCGACGGCGCGCAGGTCCAGGCGGGCCGCGGACTTGTCGAGCAGGCGCAGCACCGCGCGCTCGCCGTGCGCGCAGGGCAGCGTGGATACGCGCACGTCCAGCGCGCGCCCGCCGATTCGCAGCGAGATGCGTCCGTCCTGCGGCAGGCGCTTTTCCGCGATGTCGAGCTGGGCGAGGATCTTCACCCGGGAGATCATCGCCGCGTGCAGCGCCTTGTTCGGGCGCACCACGTCGTGCAAGGTGCCGTCGACGCGGAAGCGCACCACCGACGAGGTCTCGAAGGGCTCGACGTGGATGTCGCTGGCGTTGTCTCGCGCGGCCTGCGTGAACAGCGCGTTGAGCATGCGGATGATCGGCGCGTCGTCGGAGGTCTCGAGCAGGTCCTCCACTGCGGGAAGGTCCTGCAGCAGGCGCGACAGGTCGACGTCGCCCTCGACCTCGCTGACCACCTCGGCCGCGCTGCCGTCGCGCGACGCGTAGGCCACGCCGATGCGCTCGAGCAGTTCATCCTGCGTGATGCGCTGCACCTGGCTGACGGCGTGCGTGCGCTGCACCTCGGCCATGCCCGCGGCGCGCGTGCTTTCGCTGATCCACAGCAGCAGGGCATCGCCTTCGCGCTCGGCCAGCAGGGCCTGGTCGCGGCAGAACGCGTAGGGAAGCGGGTAGCGCGCGGACATGGTCATGCCCCCGGATTCAGGGTTTCGCCGCCGGCGGGGTCGCCGGGCCCAGGTCGGGAAGCACCGGGCCCGGCATGTCCGGCAGGCCGAAGGATTGGCGCAACTGGTTCGCGCGCTCCTGCTGCTGCGCCTTCAGGTACTCGGCGCTGGTCAGCGAGTTGCCGGTCGCGTCGTCGCGCACGACGACGGGACGCAGGAACACCATCAGGTCGGTCTTCGCCGCGCTGCGCGACTTGGAGCCGAACAACAGGCCCAGCAGCGGGATGTCGCCCAGCCCTGGGATCTTGCTGTTGTTGAGCTGGACCTGATCCTTCATCAACCCGCCCAGAACCAGCGTCTGGCCGTTGTCGACCAGCACCGAGGTGCGGATGGATCGCATGTTGGTCACGTACAGGCCGCCCGCGGCCGCGGCCGCCGCCGCGGCGTTGGAGGCCGGGGCCACCGTGGAGTCCTCGGTGAACACGTCGAGCTTGATCACGTTGCCGGCGGTGACCTGCGGCCGGATCTGCAGCGTCAGGCCGACGTCCCGGCGCTCGTAGGTGGTGAACGGATTCGTGGGGTTGCTGCTGCTGCCGGTCTGCGTGTAGGAGCCGGTGGAGAACGGCAGGTTCTGGCCGACCACGATCTTCGCCGTCTCGTTGTCCAGGGTCATCAGGTTCGGCTGCGACAGCACGTTGGCGCCGTCGTGGCTTTCCAGGAAATTGGCCAGCAGCCCGAGCGAGGTCACGCCGGCGAGCTTGTGCAGGATGCCGATGTTGAGGCCGCCGGGCGGCAGCACGCCGTTGCTGATCGCGGCGCCGGCGTTGCCGCTGGCGATGGCCGCCTGCAGGTTGACGATGTTGGAGCCGCCGCTGCCGAAATTGGTGCCGCCGAACACGGCGTTGTTGCTGCTGGCGCTGCCCATGGCGGATTGCCACTGCACGCCGAGCTGCGCGGCCTTGTTGGCGTCGATCTCGACGATCAGGGCCTGCACGTAGACCTGCACCCGGCGCACGTCGAGCTTGGCGATCACGTTCTTGAGCTGGCGGTACACCGGAGGAGGTGCGTTGATGATCAGCGCGTTCATCGCCACGTCGGCGTAGACCGAGCCTCCCTGCGGCAGCGCGACGGTGCGGCTTTCCGCGCCGGGTCCGAAGTCCGGCGTGCTGCCCAGCGTGCTGTTCTTCCCGCTCGAGCCGCCCGAATAGCCACCCATCATCGATGAGCTGCCGCTGTTGCCGCCCGTGCTGCCGCCGCTGAACGAGCTCCCGCCGCCGGCGGCCGAGCCCAGCGACTGGCGCGCCGTCTCCTGCAGGGATCCGGTGTTGCCGGACGCGCCGCTCTGCATGTTGGCGAGCACGCCTTCGAGCACCTTGGCGAGCGACGGTGCGCTGGCGTTGTGCAGGTAGACGACGTGGATCTCGTCGTCGCTGTCGGCCGACGGCCGGTCGAGCTTGTGGATCATCTGCTCGATCTGCATCAGCTGGGCGCCGTTGGCCGCGCGCACGATCAGCGAGTTCGTGCTCGTGTCGGGCAGGACCACGGCGCGCATGCCGGTGATCGATGACACGCCGGCGGGCGTGGGAACCCGCCCCTGCGGAGCGCGGCTGTCCGAGCCGCCTTGCAAAGAGATGAGTTTTTCCAGCGTGGGCGCCAGGTCCGCGGCCACCGCGTAGTGCAACGGCACGACGTCGACCTCGCTGCCCGTGGGAACGTCGAGCCCGGCGATGATGCGCGCCAGCCGGCGCATGTTGTCGGCGTAGTCGGTGATCACCAGCGCGTTGCTGCCGGGGTCGACGTTGATGGTGTTGTTGGGCGAGATCAGCGGGCGCAGCACCGGCAGCAGGTTGCTCGCCGCCTGGTTGCGCAACTCGAAGACCTGGGTCACCACCTGGTCGCCGCGCCCCGGGATGCGCGACAGGGTGTTGCCCACTCCCACCGGGGTGGTCTGCAGGCGTGCGTCGGCCTCGGGCACGACCTTGAAGACCCCGTCGTGCTCGACCACGGCGTAGCCGGCCAGGCGCAATTGGGTCAGCAGCGCCAGGTAGACCTTGTCCGGGGAGACAGGGGTCTTGAATTGCAGCGTGATCTGGCCCTTGACCCGCGGGTCGACGATGAAGTTGCGCCCGGTCGCCGCCGCCACCGCCTGCACCGCGCTGGCGATCTCGGCATGCACGAGGTCGATGGTCATCGGCGGCTGCGCGGGCGCCTCGCGATGGCGCTCCATGCCGCGCGCCTGTGTCGGCGCGGCATGCACCGAGGCGAGCGGCGCGACACTCAGCGCGGCGCTGACCAGCCCGGTCAAGGCCCTGCGGGCAACGCCGCGGGCGGCGGGGCGAAGGTGGCTGCGGGTGCGGGTAGGGCTCATTGCGATTCGTCCGATACCAATGGATTCACAGGGCGATGCGTACGTGATCGCCCTCGGGTTGGCCCAGCAGGCCCAGTAGCGTGGCCAGCGCCTGTTGCTGCCCGGCAGCCGCGCGCGCGGTGCCGGAGAATTGCAGCCGGTCGCCGTTGAAGACCCCGCTGCCGCTGAGTTCCAGGGGTCCTTCGAGGGTGCTCAGGCGCACCTGCGCGGCCGGGCCGTCGCCGGTGATTCCGACCCGGTAGCTGCCCAGCGGAGCGACGGTGCTCAGGCGCGAGCTCATGTTCAGCGCGTCGATGCGCACTTCGCCCTGCATGCGCAGGCGCCCGGCGGCCGAACTGAGCTCGGCCTGGCGCAGTCGCAGGCGCACCAGTCCGCGCGGGGCCAGGGTGTTCCAGGGCGTGCCCAGACCCTGCAGCAGCACGGCGGGAAGGCTCGCCTCCCAGCTCGCGGGTGCGAGTTGTCGCACGCTCCAGGACCCGATCCCGGCCCGGGCCTGCCAGCTCAGGGGCCCCTGCGCCAGTCCGGGCCACTGCAGGCGCAGGCTCAGCGCGCCGCGCCAGATTTCGCGCAGTCCGATGTTCCAGTGCAGCACGCCGGGCAGCAGCGCCCAGGTGCGCCCTTGCGGGCCGGCGCTGAGCACGATGCGCGCCGCTCCGTCGTGCCAGTCACCGCGGGCATCGCACAAGAGCACGCGCTCGCCCGACAGCCGCGCCGTCGCTCCGGCAACCCAGCTGGCCGGGGCGTGCGCGACCAGCGCCCAGGCGATGCCCAGCAGCACCGCCGCCACGTAGTGCCAGCGCGAGCCGCCCTGGCTCATGGGTTCGAGCCCTCGGCGGACGCCGCGGACGCATCGCCGGCCGCCTGCTCGGCGTCCGGCGCGGTGGAGCCGCCCGGGGAAGTCGACGCCAGCAGCTCGAGGTTTCCCGACAGCGTGCCGTCGCGATCGAGCCTGAGCTTGGCGGTGGTCACGCGCGCGGCCCATTGCGTGCGCGCGGTGCGCGCAAGGTCCGCCAGCGCCCATGCCGGCAGTCGCTGCAGCTTCACGCTGATGCTGCCGGGCAGCGCGGCGACCTGGGCCTGCGCGCCGTGCGCCTGCATCCACTTGCGTACCGCGTCGCCGGGGTCGGAAGTCTGGGCGTGGACCGTCGGCAGCGCGCCCAGGCGGCCGAGTTCGTCGGCCTGGGCCTGCGCGCGCGCCAGCGTGGCGCGCAGCGCTTCGATTTGCTGTGGCGCCTGGGCCTGCACGCGCAAGGCCGGGCGCAGCAGCAGCAGCCAGAGCACGGTCGCTGCCACGAGCAGTGCGGCAAGCGAGACCAGGCGGCGCTCGCGCACGGACATCGCGAGCCAGCGCGTGCGCGCCGAAGCGGAAAGGGCGCCGAGGCGCGAGGAATTTCGAAGGCGGGCGATTCCGGCCATGGTGGGATCGGGGCGGGGGTTCAGCTCGCCGCTTGCACCAGCAGCTTGTCGCCGCTGACGCTGCATGCAAGGCCCTGCTCGGCGCAGCGCGGCATGGCGGCCTCGGCGCGACCGGCCGGCAACTGCAGCTCCAGGCGTCCTGCGGAGAAGTCCAGGGCCCGCGGGCGCATGCCGCCGAGCACGCCGGCGGCGGCTCCCATCAGGACTTCCAGGCCGTCGCTGGTGGGCTCGCCGACGCGCTGCCTCGCCTGGTCCAGCGCCCGGCTCATCTGCAGCGAGGGGTCGAGCACGGCCGGCGTTCCGGGCAACGCCTGGTCGACGACCCGCTGCACCTGGCGCTCCAGCTCCGAGCGCTGGTGCCGCAACTGCAGCGCCTGCAGGTTCAATCCCAGCACTTGCAGGCCGGCCAGGGTTGCCGCCAGCCAGCCGGCGCGGCGCCAGGCCGGGCTCGACGCCTGTTCGCGCAGGCTGGTCCAGAGGCGCTGCGCCGCGGCGCGCGGAGCCAGTTCGAATTGACGCAGGTCCCACGTGCAGTCCGCGGCCCGCGCCAGCCAGTTCGCCGGCGCGCAGGCCTCGAGCTCGACCTCGCCGCCCAGCCACTTGCGTGCGAGGTCTTCGAGGCCAGGTTCCACGAGGGCGCGCGAGACCACCGGGCTGGCGGTGCAATCGTCGTCGATGCCCAGGTGCAGCCAGGCGGCCTCGCCTTGCGCGTCGCGCCACAGCAGGCGCGCGCGGGCGCCGTCGAGGCGCTGCAGGCATGCCTGGCCGGGTTCGAGCAGCGCGGGCTCCGGCACCACGCGGGCAAGCCCGAGGCCGGCCTGTTCGAGCGCCAGCATGGCCTGTGCCAGCGACGCCCGCTCGCTGCAGGCGGCCCAGCGCACGGCTCCATCGGGCGCGCGCGGCCCGGCCGCCAGGTGCTGGCCTTCGATGCTGCCCAGCAGGCGGTCTTCCAGCGCTCCCGTCAACGCGGCCTGCAGGCGCGCCTGGGGCATGGGCGGCAGCGAGGTCGCGAGCAAGGTGAGCTGCTCGGCGGGCCACACGCCGATGGCCAGCGCGGCGCGCGGCAGCAGCGACGGCTGCGCCTCGCCCTCTTCGACCGGCGAGCCGGCCGTGTCGAGGCGAACATAGGGCACGGCGCCCGGGCGGTTGCCGGTGGGCAGGCGAAGCACGATACGGGACATGCGGGGCGATTGTAAGGACGGGGCGTCGCAAGCCTGGCGCATCACCGGGCATGCCCGACGGTTTGATGCGACATTGCGGGGCGATTCATCACAGATTCACCAAATTCTTGTTGCATCCAGAATATTGCAGGGACCCTGGCGGAGGCATTAGGCATTTCGGCAACTTCGCGTGGCTCAGGCCTGCGGTTTCGGATCGGCCAGCCAGGGCGCCACCCGCTGCATGCGCAGGATCTGCGTGAACATCCCGATGCGTTGCAGCAGCGCGCGCTCGGCGTACTGGAAGTCCCCCATGCGCACCCTGGCGATGGCGCTGAAGAAATCGCTGCTGGTCCCGGCCAGCGAGCTGTCGATCGTGTCCGGCGCGGCGGAGCCCAGGAAGGTCTTGAGGTCCTGCAGCGAATCGAAGTGTTTCTGCTTTCTCCTGGCGAGCAGGCGCGCCACCTGGTCGGAGGGCAGGTCGAGCACCGCCCCCAACACGCTGGCGCCGGCGGTGTTGACGTTGACCGGCGTGGCGCGCGGCAGCACCGTGACATAGGCGGCCAGTCGCGGCAGCGCTGCGGCCACCGCCGGCGACACCCGCGCGACGTCCTGCAACTCGCGGATCGGCAGCAGGTTCGACCCCGGCGCCTGGGCCGCCGCGATGCCTTTGGCCAGCACCTGCGCGAGCTGCGGGTCGACGCCGATGGCCGAGCACAGGCGCTGCAGCGCCAGCGTGGCATTCGGCGACGGCTTGCCGAACGCTGCCAGGTCGGTCAGGTTGAAGCGGCTTTGCGCGTCCTCGATGCGGCCTTCGAGCCAGGTTTGGCCGAGGGTGTTGTTGCGCCCGGCCGCCAGGAAGCGGCTGAGGTCGGACTCGGCCAGAGGAACCGCCCAGGGCTGGTCGAGCGCCACCACCCTGGAGTTGCGAGCGGCTTCGTTGAGGATCAGGCGTGCCCAGTCGAGCGCGCCGCGCAGGATCCAGCGTGCCTGCTCGCTCTCGCGCGCGGCCTGCTCGCGCTGGATCGCCCCCCACTGGCGCCACAGCATGCCTGCCACCATCACGGCGGCCAGGGCGGTCAGCAGCAGCGCCATGATCAACGCGGCTCCACGGGCATCGCCGCGTCGACCGCGGCCGATGCTGCCCGGCGTCGCGCGGCGCGTCACTGCCTTGTCTCCACGAGGAATTCGCGCTGCAGGCGCCCGCGGATCTGCCCGCCGTCGAGCTGCAGGGTCACGCGTACGCCGCCGGGGGTGCGCAGCTGCGCCAGTTCCGGGCTGTTGCCGGCTCGTTGCCCGTCGGCCGCGGTATAGGGATTCACCCAGGCTCCCGACTGACGCTGGATGCCCAGTCCGGCATAACGGAACACCAGCACGTCCATGCCGGTGACGCCGTCGAGCATGGCGATGCCGTCGCCCGAGGGCTGGCTCATGGCCTGCATCAGGGGCCCGGCAGCCGGCGCCGGTGGGCTCGCCCAGCGCAGCAGCGCGCCTGCGCGCACGCCCCAGCGCACCACCTGCAGCGCCCCCGCGTCGACCTGCAGTCCCGCGCGCCAGGCGCGCAGGTCGGCGCCCAGCGGCTCGGCCACGCGACGCACGAGCAGCAGATCGCCGTTGCCTGCCAGGCTGACCGCCGGCAACCCGGTGCCTGCGTCGCTGGCCGCGGCGACATCGGCGCTGAGCTGCTGCATGGCCAGTTGCAGCTGGGTGGACGCACGCATGCGGTGCTCGACGGCGTCGCGCGAGTTCGCCACGCCGTTCAGGCCGCGCCAGCCCAGCACCGCGACCATGGCCATGATGAAGGCCGCCACCAGCATCTCCAGCAGCGTGAAGCCCCGATGTGCCGCGCGAGCCTTCATCCCGGGTTCCAGGCCAGCGCAACGACCTTCCATGCCGCCCACCCGGACGCCGTGAGCACGCTCAGATCGATGCGCCGGAAATTCGGGTTGGGCGTTCCGACCACGTCGGCGCGTACCGTGAAGCTGCGCCCTGCCTGGTCGCAGCGGCTGGTCTCCACCCCTACCGGGGCGAAGTTCTGGCGAAGGCGCTGCTCGACCAAGTAGTTTTGCGCGCATTGTTCGGCCAGTACCGAGTCGCCATAACGCTCGGCATCGTCCTGCAGCTGGCCGCTCGCCCGCAGCGCCGCCAACAGGCCCAGCGACACCACTGCCAGCGCCACCAGGACCTCCAGCAGCGTGAACGCGGCGCTTCGGCGCGACGATCGGAGGTGTCGTGGCGTGGCCATGCCGCTCACCGCTGCTCCTGGACCCGGAACGGCTGCGCGCCGTTGCTGGAAACCGTCAGGCGCAGCGAACCGGTGTCGAGTTGCAGCAGCATCGGATGCGACACCGGCTCCCCGCCGAACACCAGCCAGCCCGGTGCCGCGCCGAGCGCGCCGCCACCGCCGACCACGCGCACGCGCACGCTGCCGCTGTACCAGTTCGCCGTGTTCAGGCGAGGCTGGTAGTCCCGCGGCACGCTGCCTCCCAGCCAGGCCCACGGGCGCGCGATCAGCGGAGCCTTGTCCACCGGCACCCAGCCGCGCTCGGACGGGCGCAGGAAGTCGTAGCCGTCGGGGCCGGGCGCCCAGGCCACGGGCATGGCCAGCGCCGCGGCCTGCTCGCGCGCGGTGTCGAGCAATGCGGCCAGGCGCTGCGCCTCGATGCGTGCGTTTTCGTCATTGCCGCCGGGCAGCGCGAGAGCCGCCAGTGCGCTGAGCATCGCCATCACGACCAGCGTGACCAGCAGCTCGATCAGCGTGAACCCGGCCGCCGGGCCGCGGCGCGCCTGCCCGCCGCGCCTACTGCCAGCTGCCGATGTCGGCATCGGCGCCCTCGCCACCCGGCTTGCCGTCCGCGCCGAAGCTGAGCACGTCCACGCTGCCGTGGATTCCCGGGTTCAGGTACTGGTAGGGCCGCCCCCAGGGATCGGCGGGCAGTTTCTCCAGGTACGGTTTCCAGTTTCCGGGGATCGGCGGCGTCGTCGGCTTGACCACCAGGGCCGCCAGGCCCTGCTGCTGGGTGGGGTAGATTCCGTTATCGAGCTTGTACAGTTTTAACGCCTGCATGATGGTGCCGATATCGGTTTTTGCAGCCGTGACTCGCGCTTCATCGGTACGGCCGATGATGTTCGGCACGATCAGCGCCGCCAGGATGCCCATGATGACCAGCACCACCATCAGTTCGATGAGTGTGAAGCCGCGCATGTTTCGAGGGCGTCGATCGAGGGAATTCGGGGCTTTCATGCGAGTGCTATTTCCAGGGGGCGGGGCATTTCACGAACCGGCAACCGTTCCTCGCGGACAGGTCTGAAGCCATAATACGTGGGCCATGCGACCCTTTCCCCATCTGCGCCGGCTTTCCACCGCCCTCGCGCAAGGGCTTGTCGAGGCCGACGCCGCGCGGCAGCGTTCCCAGCGCCTGGCTCGGCTGGTCTCGGTATTGCTGGTGTTCGCGTGCGCCGCGCTCGCCACGCAATGGACCCTGCGCCTGCTGGCGCCCACGCGCCCGGTTCCTGCCGGTGCGCTGCAGGAGGGCGCGGACGCGGTGGGCACGCTGGCGGCCGAAGGCGCGCGCCTGTTCGGTGACAAGCCGGGGCCGCGGCCGCAGGCGCCCACGCGCTATCGCCTGTATGGCGTGATCGGCGGCGGCGATCGCGCGGGCGCGGCGTTGATCGGCATCGGTGGCGAGCCGGCGAAGGCCTATGCGGTGGGCTCGCTGCTCGCGCCGGGAGTGCGCCTGGTGTCGACCGGCTTCGGGCGCGCGGAGATCGAGCAGCGGGGCCTGCGCAGCGTGCTGAGCACCCGGCCCGGTGCCGGCGGTGGCGAGGCCATGCCGCGCTCCGCGCCTGCCAGCCTGCAGCCGATGGGCGGGCCGGTGGCCGAGCCGGCGCGCGGACCGGGTGCGGCGCTGGCCACGCCCTACGCGACGCCGCAGGATCGCGATTGAGCCGGGAGCCGCGGGGCTCGACTCACAGGAACAGGCGCACCACCGGGTTGCTGGTTTCCTCGACGTGGGAATATCCCAGGGACGCGAGGAATTCGCTGAAACGCTTGCGGTCCGCCGGGGGCACCTGGATGCCCACCAGCACGCGCCCGTTGTCGCCGCCCTGGTTGCGGTAGTGGAACAGGCTGATGTTCCAGTCGGGCTTGAGCTTGTCGAGAAAGCGCATCAGCGCGCCGGGCCGCTCCGGGAAATCGAAGCGCAGGATGCGCTCGTGCAGCGGCGCGGCGTCGTCGGCACGCGGCGCGCGCCCGCCGACCAGGTGGCGCACATGCTGCTTGGCGAGTTCGTCGTCGCTCAGGTCCAGCGTGGCGTAGCCGGCGCGCGCCAGGTGCGACGCGATGCGCCGCGCGTCGTCGCGGCTGCTGATGCTCACGCCGACGAACACCTGGGCCTGCTGCTCGTCGCCGAGGCGATAGTTGAACTCGGTGACCGCGCGCTGGCCGAGCAGCGAGCACAACTTGCGAAAGCTGCCGGGCTGTTCCGGGATGGTCACCGCGAACAGCGCCTCGCGCGCCTCGCCCACCTCGGCGCGCTCGGCGACGAAGCGCAGGCGGTCGAAATTCATGTTGGCGCCGCAGGTGATGGCGGCCAGCGCCTGCGACTTGAGCTTGTGCTGGGCCACGTACTGCTTGACGGCAGCCACCGACATCGCGCCCGAGGGCTCGAGCACGCATCGCGTGTCCTCGAACACGTCCTTGATCGCCGCGCACACGGCATCGGTGTCGACCACCACGTAGTCGTCGACCAGCTCGCGCGCGATGCGAAAGGTTTCCTCGCCGACCCGCTTGACCGCGGTGCCGTCGGCGAACAGCCCGACCTCGGCCAGTTCGACCCGGCGTCCGGCGCGCACGCTGCGCAGCATGGCGTCGGAGTCGACGGTCTGCACGCCGATCACCCGCACCTCGGGGCGCACCGCCTTGATGTAGGAGGCCACGCCCGAGATCAGGCCGCCGCCGCCGATGGCGCAGAACACCGCGTGGAGCGGGCCAGGATGCTGGCGCACGATTTCCATGCCGATGGTGCCCTGGCCGGCGATCACGTCGGGGTCGTCGAAGGGGTGCACGAAGCTCAGCGAGCGTTCCTGCTGCAGCTTCTGGGCATGCGCCGCGGCGTCGCTGTAGCTCTCGCCTTCCAGCACGATCTCCACCGCGCCGGCGCCGAAGGCGCGCACCGCGTCGACCTTCACCTTCGGCGTGGTCGACGGCATGACGATCACCGCGCGACAGCCGAGCTTGCGTGCCGACAGCGCGACTCCCTGCGCATGGTTTCCGGCGGACGCGCAGATCACCCCGCGCTGGCGCTCTTCGTCGCTCAGGCGCGACATCTTGTTGTAGGCGCCGCGCAGCTTGAAGCTGAACACGGGCTGCTGGTCCTCGCGCTTGAGCAGCACGGTGTTGTGCAGGCGGCGGCTCAGGTTGTGGGCCAGGTCGAGCGGGGTCTCGTGGGCGACGTCGTACACGCTCGCGGTGAGAATGCGCTGCAGGTAATCGATGGGCTTGCGGGTCACGGGCGACGCGGTGGACGACAAAACGCTGGGCGGCAAAGAGCCCATTGTATCGACCGGGCATTGCGTGCCGGCCCCGCGCCGCGCGCAAAAAAAAGCCCAGGGCTTGTTGCCTGGGCTTGAATCCACCTATGGAGGAGGGTGGAGGAGACAAGAGGTGTCGACCGGCACATCGATCAACATGGGCAAATCTTAGTACAAACCCGGGTTGATCGCAAAGACCACACCAGCCTGATGGGAATAAATCCGTCAATCATTGATTACTTATGAAGGACTCTGCGCAGGCGATCCGCCTGCCCCGCGGGCGGCCGGCTTGTCGCACAATGACGCCTGCGCTCAACCAGAGGTGAACCGGATGGAATGCACAGTGCAGTGGATGCAACCCGCGGGCGGCGAGGGCATGGCCTTCGTGGCCACCACGGGCAGCGGCCACATGATCATGATGGACGGCGCGCCCGCCGCGCGCGAAGGCGAGCCCGGTGGGCACAACCTGGCGCCACGGCCGATGGAAACCGTGCTTGCGGGCGCCGGCGGTTGCACCGCCTACGACGTGGTCTACATTCTCAAGCGGGCGCGACAGGACGTGCGGGACTGCAGCGTGCGCCTGAGCGCCGAGCGCGCCGACACGGATCCGAAGGTGTTCACCGGCATCCACATGCATTTCGTGGTCACCGGACGTGGCCTCGACCCGGCACGGGTCGAGCGCGCGGTCGCGTTGTCCCACGAGAAATACTGCTCGGCCAGCGCCATGCTGGCCAAGACCGCCACCATCACCACCAGCGTCGAGATCGTCGAGGTCTGATTCCTCGCCGCGGGCTCATCAGATCCAGTGCGCGGTGGTGGTCATGACCTTGGCCGCCCCGCGCATGGCCCAGCGTACCGGGGCGGGCAGCGTCAGCGCGCCGAGTTTCTCGGCCGCCAGCGCGTGCTGTACCTCGTCGCTTTTCATCTGCTCGACCACGGCGCGCGACTCGACGTCGGCCTGCGGCAGGCGCTGCAGGTGCGAGGCCAGGTGCTGCTCCACCTGATTCTCCGTTTCGACCACAAAACCCAGGCTGAGCTTTTCCCCGAAACTGCCCGCCAGCGCGCCCAGCGCGAGCGCTCCGGCGTACCACAGCGGGTCGAGCAGGCTGGGGCGGGAGTCGAGTTCCTGCAGGCGCCGGCTGCACCAGGCCAGGTGGTCGCATTCGTCGCGCGCGGCCTGCGAGAAATGCTCGTGCAGCGCCGGATCGCGAGCCACCAGCGCCTGCCCCTGGTAGAGCGCCTGGGCGCAGATCTCGCCGACATGGTTGACCCGCATCAGGCGCCCCGACAACTCTCGCTGCTCGGCGTCGAGTTCGTCGGTTTGCGCCTGGCGCAGCGCGACTGCGGGCTGTGGCATCGGGCGCGATGGGTGCAGGCCGCCGACAAGGGTCTTCAGGGCGTTGTCGGCCACGCTGAGCAGGCGGTCCGGCAACGAATCGATGGGCCGCGCGCGAGCGCGGCGCGGTGACGGGCTGGCGGTCATGATCGGGGGCGATGCGTCTGGTTGCGCGCAGGATTCATTGTCGCGCAAAAGCCGCGGCCTCCCTTGCGCGTGGGGCGAAAAAAAGCCGCCCGAAGGCGGCTTTCAGGAGCCGGCCACCCGAAGGCGGCGCGGCCCGTACTGCATCGACTCGCGTCGATCAGAACTGGTGACGGATGCCCACGCCCAGGCCGTTGGCGCTCTGGCCGGCCACGCCGTGGAAACCGTCGGTGGAGTCGCCACCACCGTAGTACGTGCCGTTGCCGTTGGTGATGTGGGCGTACGACGCGTACAGGTTGGTCTGCTTCGACAGGCTGTAGGTGTAACCCACGGCGTACTGCTTCGCCTGACCGTCGGTCATGCCGTTGTCCACGTGGCTGTACGACGCCAGGATGGCGCCCGGGCCCACCGGCACGGTCACGCCCAGCATGTAGAACTTCGCGTCCGGGTAGGTGGCGCTGTAGTCGTTGCTGGACTTCTCGTAGATGCCCGACAGCTTGGCCACGCCGAAGTCGTAGGAGCCGAACAGCTGCCACAGCGTGTTCTTGCCGTCGTTGACTTGGGTCGTCGGGTTGGCGAGCAGGTTCGAGGCCTGGGTGTAGGAAGCACCGACCAGGACCGGGCCGTTGGCGTACTGGCCGTCGACCGACACGGCGCGCGGGACCTTCGAGGTCTGCGGCGTGCTGCTGGTGATGGTGCCTTGGCCGACGGCGTCGAACACGTAGGCGATGTTGCCGGTGAAGCCCGACAGATCCGGCGTGATGTACACGACGGTCTGCTGGCTACGCGGCACGCCCAGCGCCAGGTTGCCGATGTTGCCCGTCAGGCCGTAGCCGAACGGGTCCATGTTGGCTTCGTTGTTGAACGGGTTGGTGTACATGCGGCCGGCCATCACCGTACCGAAGTTGCCGTTCAGGCCGACCCAGCTCTGGCGCTGCATGAAGCCGCCGTTGGGGCCGCCGGTGCAGTAGGAGGTGCCGGAGTTGGCCGTGCCGACCACGCCGCCCTGGCCGGTACCCGCAGCGCAGAAGCCGGTCTCGACGTCGAACATGGCCTTGACGCCGCCGCCCAGGTCCTCGGTGCCCTTCAGGCCGATGCGCGAGCCCGACTCCACGCCGGAGCTCAGCCCGGTCGAGCTGACGGTCGGGGTGCCGGCGGGGGCGTTCTTGATGTTGCCTTGGGCGATCCCGGTGAAGTGGGTCACGCCGAGGTCGATCAGGCCATACAGCTGCACGCTGCCGTCAGCGAAGGCGGCACCGGAGAAAGCGCCGAACACGGCCAGCGCGATCAGGGATTTTTTCATCGTGAACATCTCCAGAGTTGTGATCCTTTTGGATCGTTTTGATGCTCGATCTCGTTCGCGAGGAACGAGACGCTGCTTTGTCCGGCCCTCAGGAAAGCGGGGACGATCAATGCCAGACGAGACAATCCTAAGCGCATACCCCCGCCAAAGCGCCTCATGGCCGGCTTGCGCGGGGTCGTTTGTTGCAAAGCGGCAACAGCACGAACCCGTGGCTTCAGGCCCGCGGCAGCGAGCGCACGATCACCTGCGCCAGCGAAACGAAGCTCTGGAAGCTGTCGAACTGCTCCTGCGTCAGCTCGCGCGCCGAGGGCTGGCGGTCGGCATAGAAAAGCCCCAGGAACTGTCCGTCCACCGCGAAAGGCGCGACAAAAGCCTGGCTGGCGCCGCTGGCGCGCAGCAGCAGGGCCGGCTCGGCGGGGTCGCGGCCCAGCCAGCGCGGTGCCTGCACCCCGGCACGGGTCTCGAAGCCGAGGTCCCAGTCCCATTGCAGGCGCTCGTGCAACTCGTTGCTGTCGGGGCCGATGACCATACGTGCAACCAGACGGTTGCGTGCCGGGTTGAGCAGGCACAGCGCGCAGCGGTCCAGGCCCACGGTGCGGTGCAGGCCTTCCAGGCAGGTGTGCAGCAGCACCGGAACTTCCTTGCGCGAGCGCGCCACCTGGCCCATCTCGGTGAGCACCCGCAACTGCAGCCGCGGGTCGGGCTCGACCTGCCCGCCAGCCGGCTCGGGCGCGGCATCCGGCGGCGGCGCGGCCTCGCCGCCCGACGACGGGATGCCGGCGGCGGCGTCGTGCGCGCCGAGCGCGCGCGCCAGTTCCAGCGCCTGCTGCGCGTTGTCCCGCAGGCGAGCCAGGGTCTCGGTCTCGGGGCTGCCGAGCAGGCGCGCGATGTCGTGCACGGCCTCGTGCACCCCGGGCCGCTGCCAGGCGCCCTCGCGCATATCGCCGGCCGCGGTGGCGCGGCTCAGCCGGCGTGCCAGCAGCACCTCGCGACTGTCGCGAACCACGGCATCGAGATTCCAGGCGTGCAGCAGTTCGCGCCCGAAGGTCTGCAGCGAGGTTCCGAGGATGGCGGTCTGCGCGGCCTGTTCGTCCTGCCCGGCGCGCAGCGCTTCGTCTAGGCGCTGCGCATGCGCCCCGCCGAAGCACCAGAACGCGAGTTCACCGATACCCGCGAGCAGGGCCTCGACGAACAACTGCTCGGCGGCCTCCTTGCCGAGTTGCCTGCGCAGGCCCATGTCGCGTGCCTGCACCGCGGCGTGCAGGGTCCGGCCCAGCGCCTGCTGCACCCGTTGTGCCTGTCGCGCCCCGGCCGTCATCACCTCGACGGTCAGCGCGGACACGCACAGCGAACGGATGGGGTTGAGTCCGAGCACGACCACCGCGCGGCTGACGGTGGCCACGCGCGCCTGCCCGGCCATTCCCAGGTGGGCGGCGTTGGCGGCGCGCAGCACGCGCGAGGTCAGCGCCGGGTCGCGCAGCACGATGTCGGCGATCTGGCGCCCCGAGGTGCTCTCGCTCTCGGTGGCCTGGAACAGTTCGCGCAGCGTCAGCCCGAAGGCGGGCAGGTCGCGCTCGGCGATCGAGCGCGCCAGCTCGCGAAAACTCTCGCCGGCGGCGGGCGTCGGCGCGGTTGCGGGGGCGGCGGGCATCGGAGGGCTGGTGTTGCGCATGGCGCTCGATGCTAGTCTCACGAGAAAACGCAGGGCCGCCCCAAGTTTTCTCGACCCCCACGGGGGGCGGGTCGGGCCCCAGGCCCGGCCCTGGGGGCACTCTCACGAGAAAACGCAGGGCCGCCCCAAGTTTTCTCGACCCCCACGGGGGGGCGGGTCGGGCCCCAGGCCCGGCCCTGGGGGCACTCTCATATTGCGCGGCGCTCCGGACCCGGGGCGCCGCCCTTTTTCCACGCGTCGCCATGCAAGCTCTCACCGACCAGGAACTGCAGGGATTCAGCCGCTTGATGGCCGATGCCGCCGGGATCCACCTGCCCGCCTCCAAGAAGGCCTTGGTCAGCAGCCGCCTGGCGCGGCGCCTGCAGGCGCTGGGCCACACCAGCTACACGCAGTACCTGGAATACCTGCGGCGCGATGCCTCCGAGCGCCAGCAGGCGGTGGACCTGCTGACCACCAACGAAACCTACTTTTTCCGCGAGCCGAGGCATTTCGCCTACCTGGCCGAGCACATCGTGCCGGCGGCCGACGCGTCGCGCCCGCTGCGCGTGTGGAGCGCCGCCTGCTCCAGCGGCGAGGAGCCCTACAGCGTGGCGATGGTGCTCGCCGAGCGCATGGGTTCGCGCCCGTGGGAAATCGTGGCCTCGGACATCAGCACCCGCATGCTGCAACTCGCGCGCGCCGGCGTGTACCCGATGGAGCGCGCGCAGCGAGTTCCCCCGGCGTACCTGAAGGCCTACTGCCTGCGCGGCGTGGGCGCCCAGCAGGGGCGCCTGGCGGTGCAGTCCTGGCTGCGCGAGCGCGTGCGCTTCGAGAGCGTCAACCTGAACGGGGCCTGGCCGGAGCTCGGGCGCTTCGACCTGATCTGGTTGCGCAACGTGATGATCTATTTCGACGCGCCGACCAAGCGCTCCCTGGTCGCGCGCCTGACGCAGTCGCTGCGCCCCGGCGGTCACCTGTTCATCGGTCATTCGGAAAGCCTCGGTGGCATGGAAGGCGAGCTGCAGGCGGTGCAGCCGGCCGTGTACCGCCGGCGCGCGGGGGCGGCGACGTGACGCAGCCACAGGCGTCGCCGATGCTGGAGGAGCCGGACGAGGTGTTCCTGCAGCCGGGGCAGTGGCATTTCGGCGCCGGGCGCACGCGCGTGCGTACGTTGCTGGGCTCGTGCGTGGCCATCGCCGTGTGGCACCCTCGGCTGCGCGTCGGCGGGCTTTGCCACTACATGCTGCCCACGCGCAACCTGTATGCGCGGGGCGGGCTGGCCGGCCACGGGCGCGGCGGGCACGGCGCGCAGCTCGACGGGCGCTACGCCGACGAGGCGATGGTGCTGTTCCTGCGCTGCATGCGCGCGGCTGGAGCCGATCCGCGGGAATTCGAGGCCAAGCTGTTCGGCGGCGGGCGCATGTTCGGCGACGACAAGGGCGGCTCGGATGTTCCGCACCGCAACGTCGCGGCCGGGCGGGCCCTCGTGCTGCAGCACGGGCTGCGCCTGCGCGCCGAGCATCTCGGCGGCCAGGGCCACCGCAACCTGGTGTTCGAGCTGTGGAGCGGAGACGCCTACCTGCGCTTCTGGGGACAGGGCGCGCAGCACACCCAGACGGAGTCAGTCCGATGAATGCCCCTTCGACTCCGGCGCCCGGCGCGCGCCTGCGGGTGTTCATCGTGGATGACTCCGCGGTGGTGCGCCAGGTGCTGCAGGCGGTGCTCGCGCGCGACCCCGGCATCGAGATCGCCGGCGTCGCTCCCGACCCGCTGTTCGCGCTGCAGCGCATGCAGCGCGAAGGCTGGCCCGACGTGCTGGTGCTGGACGTGGAGATGCCGCGCATGGACGGCATCACCTTCCTGCGCCAGATCATGCAGCAGCACCCGCTGCCGGTGGTGATCTGCTCGACGCTGACCGAGCAGGGCGCGCAACTCACGCTGGACGCCCTGGCCGCGGGTGCCTTCAGCGTGGTCACCAAGCCCCGCGTGGGATTGAAGGATTTCCTGCTCGAGCACACCGCCGAGCTGACCCAGACCATCCGCGCTGCGGCGCGCGCCAACACCTCGCACCTGGCACGCGCCGCGCGCCGCCCGGCGGCGCCCGCGCAGCCCTTGCCGGCGATGCCGCCGGCGGCGCCGCTGGCCGTGCACGACAGCACCGAGAAGATCATCGCCATGGGCATGTCCACCGGGGGCACCACGGCGCTCGAGCGGGTGCTGCTGGCGCTGCCCGCGACCTTGCCGGCGATCGCCGTGGTGCAGCATATGCCGGAGAAGTTCACCGCCGCCTTCGCCGAGCGCCTGGACCGCCTGTGCGCGCTGCAGGTGCGGGAAGCGCGCGACGGCGACCGGCTGCTCGCCGGCACGGTGCTGATCGCGCCGGGGGGGCGGCACCTCCAGGTGCGGCGCAGCGGAGCGCAATACCACGCCGAGGTGCGCGACGGACCCCCGGTCAACCGCCACCGCCCGTCGGTCGACGTGCTGTTTCGCTCGGTGGCGCAATCCGCCGGGCGCAACGCGCTGGGCATCCTGATGACCGGCATGGGCGACGACGGCGCGCGCGGCCTGCTGGTCATGCGCGAGGCCGGCGCGCGCACCGTGGCGCAGGACGAAGCCAGCAGCGTGGTGTTCGGCATGCCGCGCGAGGCCATCAAGCTGGGCGCGGCCGAGCGCGTGCTGGCGTTGTCCGACATTCCCGTGGCGATGGTCGAGTACGCGCGGCGCTGACCCCCCGCTTCGGGGGACCCGGGGCGCATGCCGCCGCGGCGCCGGCGCGTTAATCTTGTACGAAAATCGCCCGTCATGCCTCCCGCCGCCCCGTTCACCGAGGCGACCTGCGCCGCCAGTAGCGCGCAGGCGCCTGCTTTCGCCGACGCATTGTTCGATGCCCTGGGCGCGATCGCGCTGGTCATCGACGCCGACGGGCGCATCGTTCGCATGAACCACGCCGCCGAGGAGTTCACCGGCCACGCCAGCGCGCAGGCCTGCGGCGAGCCGTTCTACTGGGAGCGGTTCATTCCCGGCGACGAGTTGCCCGCGGTGCGTGGCTGGTTCGAGGCCATGCGCACGCGCAGCATTCCCCGGCTGGTGACCAATCACTGGATCGGAGCCGGTGGGCAGGTTCGTCTGTTGCGTTGGAACAACACCATCCTGGACGATTCCCGAGGCCAACCCGCGTACCTGGTCGCCATCGGCACCGACGTCACCGAACAGGATCGCCTGGGCCGTGTCAACGCTCGCCTGGCCAGCTACCGCGCCTTCCTGGCCCAGGTCAGCCAGGCCATGGCGCAGGCCGAATCCGAATACCAGTTGCTGTGCTCGGTGTGCGAGCTGGCGGTGCGTCACGCCGGCGTGCTGCTGGCGTGGATGGGCAGCCCCGACGAGGCTTCGCGCATTCGCGTCATCGGTGCGGCGGGTCCGGCTCGGGCCTATCTCGACGGCCTCGAGGTCTCGGTGGACGAGGCCAGCGCGCTGGGGCAGGGCACGACCGGGCGCTGCTGGCGCGAGCAGCGGGCCTATTTCAACGTCAGTTTCGCGGCGAATCCGATGCTGCACCCCTGGCGCGAGCGTGCGGAGGCCCACGGGCTGCAGGGCAGCGCGGTGCTGCCGATCCGGCGCGGGCAGTCGATGCTGGCCGTGCTCACGCTGTACAGCGGCGAGCAGGGGTTTTTCGACGCTGCGCTGCAGGAATTGCTGCTGGAACTGGTGCACGACATCGAGCTCGGCCTGGAGCACCTGCAATTGCGCCAGTTGAACAAGGCGCTGGTCGACCACACCGACGCCGGCGTGGCGGTGATTCGCGACCGGCGCTGCCTGTTCGCCAACTCCCGCATGGCCCAGTTGCTCGGCCATGCCGAGGCGCAGCAGCTCGAGGCGCTGCCGCTGCGCGACATCGTCGGCGACGACGCAGGCTGGAATGTGGTGGAGACGGCCTATGACGGGCTCGAGCGCGACGGCCAGCTGCGTCTGTCGGCGGTTCCGATGCTGCGACGCGACGGTGCGCGCCTGTGGTGCGACCTCATCGGGGTGCGACTGGACGACGCGCGTTCGGTGTGGACCGTGGTGGACGTGACGGCGCGTGAGCTGCAGCGCCAGGAAAGCGAGCAGCTGCAGCGCGTGTATCGCGCGCTGCTGGCCGAGGGCGACGTGGTGCTGCGCTCGCGCGACGAGATGCAGATGTTGCAGCAGACCTGCGAGCGCCTGGTGCAGGACACGCCGTTTCACGCCGCGGCGCTGCGCCGGCCGGACGCCCACGGCTGGTTCCAGACCCTGGCCCTGGCCGGGCCAGGCAGCGCCGTGGTGGCCGAGTTGCGGGCGCATGTCGACGACGCGCGCTCGCTGCCGGCACGCGCCTGGCGCGAGGGGCGCGCCGTATTGCGCAATGACAGCCTGGACGCGCATCGCGGCACGCCATGGCACTCGGCCATGATGCGCCATGCCTGGGAAGCCGTGCTGGTGGTTCCGGTGCGGCGCGCGGGCCGCGTGTGGGCCGTGCTGGTGTTCGTGGCCCCGGTGCGCGACGCCTTCGGCGAGCGCACGCTGGAAACCTGCGAGCAGGTGTGCGAGCTGCTGGGCCACGGGCTCGACGAACTCGATCTCAAGCAGCGCCTGCGCAGCCTGCAGTCGGAAGAGGCGCATCGCGCGCGGCACGACATGCTCACCGCGTTGCCCAACCGCTTCGCGTTCGAGCAGCACCTGCCGCAGGCCATGGCGCGTGCCGCGCGTCGCGGCACCTCGCTTGCCGTGGGCCTGATCGACCTCGACGACTTCAAGCCGGTCAACGACAGCTTCGGCCACGCCGCCGGCGACCTGCTGCTGCAACAGCTGGCGCAGCGCCTGCGGCGATTGCTGCGCGCGGGCGACTTCATCGCTCGCCTGGGGGGCGACGAATTCGTGGTGGTGATCGAGGATCTCGATCCCGACGACGCCGTGCTGCAGATCGACATCGCGCTGCGCCGCCTGCACCATGCGGTGGAGGCCGAGTTCGAGCTCGGTCAGGCCCGCAACGGGCGTATCGGGCTGTCCATGGGACTGGCCCTGCACCCCGGGCATGGCGACGACGCCGCCACGCTGCTGCGCCGCGCCGACGCCGCGATGTACGAGGTCAAGGCGCGCAAGCAGCAGCGCCTGCGCTGGTGGCAGCTGGCGCAGCTGCCGGCTGCGCGGCGGGTGGGCTGAGCGACGTGCGCGTGCTCGACGCGCTGCGCCCGGTGGCCTGGCTCAACGCGCTGACGCCCAGGCGCGGGCTGCGCCGGGTGCTCGACCTGGCCTATGGGGAGCACCCGAGGCAGCGCCTGGACCTGTACATGCCGCGCCGCAGCGAGTCGCAGCCGGCGCGCCCCTTGGTCGTGTTCCTGTACGGCGGCAGCTGGCAAAGCGGCGCGCGCGGCGACTACCTGTTCGTCGGCCAGGCGCTGGCCTCCCGCGGCTGCGTTGCCGTGGTGCCGGACTACCGCTTGTACCCGCGCGCGGTGTTCCCCGATTTCGTGCACGACGCGGCTGCCGCGTTCGCCTGGGCACGTCGGCATGCGGCCGAATACGGAGCCGATCCGCGTCGGCTGTTCGTGATGGGGCATTCAGCCGGGGCGCACATCGCCACGCTGTTGGCCACCGACGAGTCCTATCTGCGCGAACACGGCCTCGGGCGCGACGCCATCGCCGGGGTCATCGGCCTGGGCGGTGCCTACGACTTCCTGCCGCTGCGCGATCCGGTGCTCCAGCAGGTGTTTCCGCCCGACCTGCGCCAGCGCAGCCAGCCCGTGCATTTCGTGGCCGGCGAGGAGCCGCCGATGCTGCTGGCAGTCAGCGGCGACGATCGCACGGTCGACCCGGGCAACACCGAGCGCATGGCTGCGCGCCTGCGCGCCGCCGGCAGCACGGTGCGTGTGCTGCGCTACCGCCGTCTCGGGCATGTGCTCATCCTGGGCTCGCTCGGCGTGGCGCTGCGTCCCTTCGTGCCGTTGCTGCGCGAGCTGTGCAGGTTCATCGACGAGCACGCGCCGGGCGCGCACACGACGCGGTGTCCCGCGCTGCCGGCTCGGCCCGAGGGCTGACGCGCTTCGCCTGCGCGGACCGCGGCGCCTGCGCGTCGCGGCAGGCCGGGCACAGGCCGTCGAGCACCACGCGGTGTTCCAGGATGGACCAGCCGCTGGCGCGCTCGGCACTGCGCAGCTCGCTTTCGTGCAGCACGCAATCGATCGCTGCGAGCGCGTGGCAGCGCACGCAGCGCACATGGTCGTGATGCGCTCCCGCAAGTTCGTATTGCGTGGCGCCGTCGCCCAGCGGAACGCGTTCCAGCGCGTGGGTGCGCAACAGGCGTTCGACGGCACGCCAGACCGACGAGAAATCGGCCTGGTGGCCGGCCGCCTGCAGTCCGCTGGTGATCTGCTCCATGGTCCAGGCGTGGCGCGCGCCGTGCCGGAGCAATTCCAGCACCTGCTCGGGAATACGCGAAGGGCGGGGCATGGGGGCGAGGCGAAGGCGCGCGGCGGCGGGACGGCGGGGGAGGTGGGTGAGGCAGGGACTGCCATGGCATGCTAACCCGCGGCCGCTCCGGCACGCGCCGCGGGTCGTCACGCTTGCGCGAACCATCGCCGCATAGCAATATTAGCTACTGCTAATATCAAACCGCCGGTCCCATGCCGCGGCAACCCCGAGGCGCGAGGGGCCGCGGGGTTGCCGCGCGCCGATGAACGCATCCACCTTTGCCGAAGTCCCGTCCCCGGCCTCGCCGCCGGTTGCGCCCGCGTCGCTGCAGGCGCGCTGCGCCGATCTGCGCGCAGCGCTGGCGCGCGACATCCTCGGCCAGGAACGCCTGCTCGATCGCATGGTGGTCGCCTTGCTCAGCGGCGGGCACATGCTGCTCGAGGGCCTGCCGGGGCTGGCCAAGACCACCGCGGTGAAGGCCCTGGCGCGCGCGGTGCAGGGATCGTTCCGGCGCGTTCAGTTCACGCCGGACCTGCTGCCCGGTGACCTCACCGGCGGCGACGTGTTCCTGCCCGCCGAGGGGTGCAGCCGCTTTGTCGAGGGTCCGCTGTTCCACGACATCGTGCTGGCCGACGAGATCAACCGGGCACCGGCGAAGGTGCAGTCGGCGCTGCTCGAGGCCATGCAGGAACGCCAGGTCACGGTCGGGGGCCACACGCGCCCGCTGCCGCCCATGTTCCTGGTGCTGGCGACCCAGAATCCGCTGGAGCAGTCGGGAACCTACCCGTTGCCGGAGGCGCAGCTGGATCGCTTCCTGCTGCACGTGGTCATCGACTATCCGAGCGCTGAACACGAGCGCGGGGTTCTCGACCGCCACCTGGCGCTGGCCGGCGACGACGCGCCGGCCGCGCACGCGGGCCCGCTGCTCGACGCCGGCGCGGTGCTGCTGGCGCGCCGGCAGGTACGGCGGGTACACGTCGCCGGCGTGCTGCGCGCGGGCATCGTCGAACTGGTGCGCTCGACCCGCGAGCTGCGCGCCGTGGACCCCGAACTGGCCGGCGTGGTCGACGCCGGTGCATCGCCGCGAGCCACGCTGTCGCTGGCGCATGCGGCGCAGGCGCTGGCCTGGCTGCGCGGTCGCGACTACGTGATTCCCGACGATGTGATCGAGCTGGCGCCGGACGTGCTGCGGCACCGCATCGTGCTCAATCCGCGGGCCGGCCTGCAAGGCGTCGACGCCGACGCGCTGGTGCGGCGCCTTGTCGAACGCATCGAATTCGAATAGTGTCCCGTCCCACCCCGGTCCGGCATTTCGCGCGCGCGCTGGCCGCGGCCGGCGCGCGGCGTGCCCGGCGCGCGCGCGGCGCCGACGGGGCGCCGCTGCTCGACCCCGACGACTGGCGCGAGCTCGAGCAAGCGCTGCGGACCCTTTGCGCGCGGCCGCCACGCCGTGTCGGACACCCGCGCGAGAGCGGCGACGCGCGCATCGTGCTGCGCGGCAGCGGCGTCGACTACGCGCAAAGCCGCGCCTACCAGCCCGGCGACGACCTGCGTGCCATGCACTGGGCGCTGCTCGCTCGTACCGGCAGGCCCTACGTGCGCGAATACGAGCAGGAACATGCGGCGCCATGGCATGTGCTGGTCGACGCGCAGGGCAGCATGCTGTTCGGCACGCGCCGGCGTACCAAGGCGGCGCAGGCAGCGCGCGCCGCGGTGCTGGCGGCCGGCTTGCAGGCCGCGCAGTCGCCGCGCTCGCCGCTGGCCTGCTCGCTGTGGTCGTCGGCCGGACTGCAGCAGCGCGAATTCGGCTGTGGCATGGACGCGGCGCGTCGCCTGGCTGCCTGGCTGATGGCGCAGCGCATCGAGCCGCCCTTGCTGCCTCGTGCGCGCGCCGGACGCGCAGCGCCGGAGCTGGGTGCCTGGGCGGCAAGCCTGGCGCGCCGGCGAGGGCAGCCCTGCCGGCTGTGGCTGTGCAGTGATTTCGCCTGGCTCGACGGCGCGGCGAGCGACGCGCTGCGGCCGCTCGCCGCGGCGCCGCACTGCTGCGCCTTGCAGGTGCTCGACACCGTTGAGCTGGAAATGCCCGAGTTCGAGACCGTGGCCATGGTCGACGCAGCCACCGCAAGCTCCGGCATGATGCCCTGCGGCCCGGCGGCGCGCCGCGCCTTCGCGCAAGCCGCCGAGCAGCTGCGCCTGGCCCGGCACGAGCAGATGCGCGCGCTCGGCATGCGCGTGGCCCAGTTGCGCGCCGATGCCGATGCGGTCTCGTTGCACGGCGTGCTCGCCGGGTACGCGACATGATCGGGCGCCTGGGCGCACTGGCCGACATCGTCGGCCCGGCTCCGGCAGTCCGTCCGGCCGCGGCCGGGGCCTGGCTCGGCATGCGCGGCTGGCTGCTGCTCGGCGTGCTGGCCATCGCGGGCGCCGCGCTGCTGCTGCCGGCGGCACGCGCCATGCGGCGCCGGCTGGCTCGCCGACGCCTGCGCATGCTGTCTGGCACCTTGCGTGCGCACGCGCCGGAGCGCGACGTAGCCGCCTTGCTGCCACGCGTATGGTCGGAGCTGCGGCGCGCCGGCGTGCCGGCGCCGCAGGCCTGGCCCGCGCCGGCGCGAGTCCTGCGCCAGCGCCTGTTGTATGCGAGGCGCGCGCAGCCCGATGTGCTGCGCGCGCTGCTCGACGAGCTGCTGGGTCGATGAGCGCGGCGGGACTGCTGGGCATCGGTCCGCTCGCATGGGCCCATCCATGGGCCTTTGCGCTGCTGCCGCTGGCTGGCTGGCTCGCCTGGCGGGCGCGCCGTGGCGATGACCCGGCCAGCGTGCGCCTGGTGCATACGCAGCTGCACGGCGCGCTGCATGCGCCGCTCGCGCCGCCAACGTCGCGACGCGGCCTGTTCGCGGCCGGCGCGTTCGCCTGCTGGGTGGTCGCGCTGGCGCAGCCGCAGCGGCCCGGGGCCTGGCAGCTGCCGCCGGCGCGCGGGCGCGACGTGGTCGTGCTGCTCGACACCACCTTGTCGATGACCCTGCACGACCTGCGTTGGGACGGCAGGCCAGCCGAACGCCTGGCGGTGGTCAAGCAGGTGTTCGCGCGCTTCGTCGATTCCAGCCCGGGCGATCGCTTCGGGGTCATCGCCTACGGCGCGCATGCCGCCACGCTGCTGCCGCCGACCCTCGATCGTCGCGTGGCGGTTCGCGTGCTGATGCGCGCTCGCCCCGATCTGCTGGGTGACGGCGGTTGCCTGGGCGACGCCATGGCGCTGGCGCTTCGCCAGGTGCGCAGCCGCGCAGGACTGGCGCCGGTGCTGGTGCTGTACTCCGACGACGGCAGCAGCCGCGGCGGGCACATCAGCCCGGCCCAGTCGGTGGCGCTGGCGCGCTCGCTCGGAGTGCGGGTGTTCGCGGTGCAGGTGGGAGGCAAGCCTGCCGACGCGCGCCCCTACCGCGTGCCGGCCTTCGACGCGCCGCAGCCCGACCTGGCGGAAATCGCCCGGCTCACGCACGGGCAATATTTCTACGCCGCCAGCCCGGGAGCCCAGCGTCGCGCCGTGCAGGCCATCGCCCGGCTCGCTCCCACGCTGCAGCCGCCGCCGCGGCGCGGTGCGGCGCGCCAGGAATTCGCCTGGCCGCTGCTGGCCGGCGCGTTGCTGCTGGTCGCCAGCGAGTGGCTGCCGGAGTGGCCGCCGTCGTGGCGGCGCGGCCGCAGCCGGCCATGATGCTGCTGCCGGGCGGCCTGCAGTGGGCGCATCCGTCGGCCTGGGCGGTCGCGCTGGTGCCCTTGGGGCTGGCGTGGCGCCGCCGGCGCGAGCGGGCGATCGTGCCGGGCGGCTACGCCGAGCCCAGGATGGCGGCGTGGGTGCTGCGCGATGACCGCAGGCGCGGGCGCGGCGTCGCGGTGCTCGGCGAGATGCTGCTTTGGCTGCTGCTCGCGGCGGCCCTGGCCGGACCGCGCCAGCCGGTGCAGCGCGATGCCTCGGCTGCCTCGGGCGCGCGCCATGCGACCGCGCTGCTGGTGCTGCTGCAGTTGCCGGCGGCCGCGGACCCCGCGCGACTGCAAGCCGCGCGCATGGCCTTGCGCGACCTGCAGTCGCGCCTGCATGGCGAGCGCCTGGGGCTGCTGGTGTACGACCAGGCGACCGGGCTGCTGCTGCCGTGCACGAGCGACCCCATGCTGTTCGACGCCGCGCTCGGGCGGGCCGATCCGCGGCTGCTCGCCGGCCTGCCGGGCCCCGGGCTGGCCGGTGCGCTGGCGCTGGCGCGCCGCGAGTTGCTGCGCGAGCCGGCGCCGTCGCGTGCCGTGCTGCTGCTGGCGCAGACCGCGGCGCGCGCGCAGCCGCAACTGCGGCGCCAGGCAGGCGCGCTGCGCGCGGCGGGCATCCCCCTGTACCTGGCGTGGAACGGCGCCGGGCGGCCGGCGGCGGAGCTTGCCGCGCTGGTGGCTGCGACCTCGGGGAGGCAGGCGCGCGTGGGGCGTCCCGCGCTTTGGTCGACCCTCTACGAGCGCGGCATCGCGCGCCTGCCGGGCGGCGCGCCGGCGCCGGCGGCGGTGGCTGCCTGGCGCGAACTCTATGGCCTGCCGCTGCTCGGCGCGCTGCTGCTGTTGCTGGTGTCGCGCGGCGGGCCGTGGAAGCGGCGGGCCGACGCCGGCGGCGCGGGCTTGCTGCTCGCCATCGCCGTCGCCGGCGCCGGTCTGAACCCCGTGCCGGCGCACGCGCAGTCTGCCGCGCCGCGCTGGCAGGCGTGGCAGGCGTGGCAGCATGCCCGATACCCCGAATGCGCCGACGCGTATGCCCGCCTGCGGGGTTTCGATGCCCGCATGGGTGAGGGCGCCTGCGCCTACCGGGCCGGCCGATTCTCCGTGGCGCGGGCGTCCTTCCGGCGCGCCATGCTGGACGCGTCCACGGACCGCGACAGGGCGCTGGCGCTGTACGACCTGGGCAACGCCTGCCTCGAGCTGCCGGGCCGGCTGCGCGAGGCTCTCGACGCGTATCGCGCAAGCCTCGTGCTGCTGCCGGCGCGCGCGCAGACCCTGCGCAATCTGCGCCTGGCCCGGGCGCTCTGGGCGCAGCGCCATCCGGAGTATGAACTGGCCGGCATGCGCAAGCGCGGCCCCCCTGGCAAGGTCGCCTTTGGCGACACGTCGAACACCGCCCCCAGCCAGTTGCGGCACCGTCGCCGGCAGCGAGCGGGTTTCGATGCCGACCAGCGCCTGCGCATCGGTGGCGAGTTGCGCGAGGCCGGCGCGGTGCCTGCCGGCGCCGGCGCCGGCATCGTCGTGTCGGCCGCCGATGCGCGCGCCGCCAGCCGCGGCATGCTGCTGCTGCACGACCATGCGGCGCGGCTGTTGCGCGGCCTGATCCGGCACGACAGCCGCGAAGCCGCCGAACTCGTGGGGCAGCGCTGATGCGACGCTGCGCGCACACCGGCGAAGTCGCCCTGCGAACCCGCCGCGCGCCCGGTAAGGCACTGACCTTGCTGGCGGCACTGGGGGCCTGCGCGGCATGGGTCGCGGCGCCGGCGCAGGCGGGCGCGGCCGCGCCCGCGGTGCCCGCGGTGAAGTCGTCGCTGCGATGTTCGGTGTCGCCGCGCGACCCGCTGCTCGGGCATGTGCTGCATTGGGTGATCCGGGCCCGCGACCTGCCCGAGCTGCCGATGCTGCGTGCGCAAGGCCTGGGCAGCGGCTGGCTGCTGCAGGGCCAGCAATCCGAGCGCATGGCTGGCGCGGGAAGCTCGTCGCAGACCCTGCGCCTGGAGCTGTACCCGCTGGCCGCCGGCGAGCTCGCGTTGCCGCGGCTGCGCGTGGGTTCGCGCAGCTGCGCGGCGCGAACCCTGCGCATCGCCCCCGCTGCACCCGGGCAGGCGCCGCGCTACCTTGCCACGCGCATCGACACCGGGCGCCCGACGGTGGGCCAGGCGGTGCGCGTCCGACTCGATGCCGCCAGCGACGGCGGCCTGGTGTGGCAGGCCCCCGAGGCGCGTTGCGATTCCGGGCTGTTGCGCCCGCTGGGCAGCGTGTCGACCCGCATCGACTCCGGCGGGCGGGTGATCGAGGTGCAGCGCTGGACCTGGAGCTTCACGCCGCTGCGCGCCGGCGGCACGACGATTCGCTTCGGGCTGCTGCGCGCCACCCGTTTCGGCAGCCTGCGGGTGTACTCCGTGCCGTCGCTGCCGGTGCGCGTGCGAGCCTTGCCGGCGTACTGGCCTGCCGGCGCTCCGGTCGGCAGCGCCACGCTGCGGGTCGAGCCCGCGCCGCGCCGGCTGAGCATCGGGGACACGGGGGTTCTGCGCGCGAGCCTGCAGGGCGTGCAGGTCGGGCGACAGGCCTTGTCGCGCCTGCTGGACCGCACGCAGGCGACTGCCGGCCTGCGCCTGTATCCCGCGCGCGTGTCCCGCCAGTCGGTGTCCACGCCCGACGCGGCGCCGCGCTGGCGCATCGAGCTGCCATTTCGCGTCTTGCGTGCCGGCCGGCTGGCGTACCCCCAGCTGCGTCTTGCCTATTACGACCCGGGGTTCGGCGCTCCGCGCCTGGCGAGCGCCGGCTGGGGGCGGCTGCGGGCGGACGATCCGCGGCCGCTGCGCGTTGTGCTGGCCTGCGCTGGCGTGGGGCTGCTGGTGCTGCTGCTCGCGCTGTCACGCCTGGCGCTGCCGGCAGTGCTCGCCGCGCTGCGCCGACGGCGCCTGCGGCGCCTGGCCGAGCGCGGCGACGTGGAGCGCATGCTGCTGTTGTGGCGTCGCGCGCTCGCGCGCGGCGAGCCGCATGCTGCCACGCTGGGTGCATGGTGGGCTGCGGTGCTGCGCGCCAGCCGCACGCCGCACGATCCCGAGCTTGACGCGTTGCTGGCCGCGGCGCAGCAGCGCCTGTACGGCCGGCCCCCGGTGACCGGCGACGACGCGCCCGGGTAACGGCAGCGCCCGCGCGGCTCAGCGCAACTGCGCCTGGATGCGTTGCGCGAGGGCTTCGAGCTTTTGCGTGTCGGCGCGCTCGCGCGCGTGCATGCGCAGCTCGCTGCCGCTCCAGCGCGGGATCACGTGGAAATGCACGTGCGGCACCGTCTGGCCGGCGGCGGCGCCGTTGAACTGGCCGATGAACACGCCGTCGGGCTGCAGCGCCGCGCGTACCGCCACGGCGATGCGCTGGGTCATTCGCATCGCACCGACCAGCGCTTCGTCGGGCAGGTCGAAGATCAGCTCGCTGGGCGCCTTCGGAATGACAAGCGCATGCCCGTCGGCCTGCGGCATGATGTCCATGATGGCCAGCGCGTGGTCGTCCTCGGCGAGCTTGATGCTGGGCAGTTCGCCGCGCAGGATCTTGGCGAAGGCGTTGGCGTGGTCGTAGGGCATGGCGGGTCTCCGGGGGGACAGGACACTAGTCGAGCGCGTCAGCCGGGCAGCCCCCGCCGGCGCAGGTCGCGCCGCGCGCCGCCTGCACCGGCGGGCACGGCACGTCGCCGTAGGAGCAGAACACGCAGCAGTCCCCCGGCAGCGGGCGCAGCAGGCTGTGACAGGCCTCGCATTCGTACAGCCATTGGCAGGCGTCGATGGGCATGATCTCGGTCTTCACATGCCCGCAGCTCGGGCAGGTCAGGCGCGATGGGCCTGGCACGGTGCTGTGCGGCGTGGGCATCGTGGGCATCGTGGGCATCGTGGGCTGGGGGAAAGGCGGCCGGCAGCGAGGGCGGACGAGGCGGACCGCGCTGCCGGTCGAATGCAGGGTCTTTGAACTCCGGTGCCGACGCGCGGCATGTCGGGTCATGATAATTCGGAGCCCACAGGGACGGGCGACAAGGCCGCCGAGAGCCTCGCCCACGAGAGCGGCCCGGGCGGCCATTCCCGCCGGCCGGCCGCATGCCTGGAGGATTCGCATGAAACGCCCATGCTTGCGCGGGGTCCTGGCCGCGGCCCTGCTGCTGACGTGCAGCCTTTGCGCCCGCGCAGCCGCCTTGCCTTCCGTCGCGCTGTTTCCCGCGTCCGATGCGAACACGGCCTGCTATCGCATCCCTGCATTGCTCAGGCTGCACGACGGCACGCTGCTGGCCTTTGCCGAGGCACGCCGCAAAAGCTGTTCGGATTTCGGTTTTGTCGAGATCGTCATGCGCCGCAGCGTGGACGGCGGGGTCAGCTGGTCGCCGCAGCAGGTGGTCGCCAGCTTCGGGGACCTGCAGGCCGGCAACCCGGTACCGGTCGAGGACACGAGCGACCCGCGGCATCCGCGCGGGCGCGTGTTCCTGTTCTACAACACCGGCAGCGCGTCGACCGCCGACGTGCGCGCCGGCCGCGGACTGCGCGAGCAGTGGGTCAGGCACAGCGACGATGGCGGCGCGACCTGGGACCAGCCGGTGAACATCACGGCGCAGACGGCCAGGCTGTCCGCGCCGCCCTACGAGCACGCGGAGGACTGGCGCGCGCTGGCCATGGGGCCCGGCCATGGCCTGCAGACCTCGTCCGGCCGCCTGTTCATCGCCGGCAACCACAGCGCGGGTGCGCCGCGCGCCGACGACACCGATTACGTGGCCTACGCCTTCTACTCCGACGACCACGGCGAGACCTTCCACATCGTGCCCGACATCGCGTACCCCGGGTCCAACGAATCCAGCGCGGCGCAACTCGGCGACGGGCGCATCATGATGAACAGCCGCGACCAGACCGGCTGGTCGCGCGCGCGCATCGTGTCGGTGACCACCGAGGCCGAAGGCAACGTGTTCGGCGTGCCCTACGTCGACCGCGCGCTGGTCGATCCCGTGTCCCAGGGCAGCCTGCTGGCGGCGCAGCTGGACGGGCGGGCTTACCTGTTTTTCATCAATCCCGCCAACCCCTTGCTGCGCATCGGCCTGACGCTGCGCGCGAGCACCGACGACGGCAATACCTGGCCGAAGGCGCTGCTGCTGGTGCCGGGCGGGGCGGGGTACAGCGACATCGCGCTGCTCGACCGGCGGCACATGGGAGTGCTCTACGAGCAGGGGCCGTGGATCCGCGCCGCGCGGGACGTGGACGGCCCGTTCAACCGCGGGCCGATCCGCTTCATGCCGGTGCCGCTGTCGCCCTGGCTGGACTCCTGAGTTCGCGTACCCCCGGATGGGTGGCCCCGGAAATGTCTGGTGACACCTGCATGCGCGCGCCTGTCGCCGATGGCGCGTGCAAGGCCGTTATCCGCCCACTGTGTGAGGTTTCACTCCCGATCCTGCGCGGATGTCTGCATGAAACGACCATCATGTCCCGGCCCGCTGCGCGCTGTCTGCTGCGCCGCTGCGGCAATTTTCATGCTCACCGCCTGCCAGGCGGCGCCGGTGGGGCCCGCGGGTACTTCCGCGGCCAGCCCGGCTGCTTCGCAGCCCGCCGCTCTGGATGCCGCCGCGCGCGCCCGGCCCGTGGCCTTTCTCGATCGACTGGGCTGGGGTGCCGACGCCGCGCAGTTGCGTGAACTGCGCAGCGTCGGCGCGACGCGCTTCCTGGATTCGCAATTGCACCCCCCGACAACGCCGGCGCTGCCCGGTGGGTTGGGGCCGTTGCTGGCCGGCCTGCCGGTGAATGCCCCGCTGTCGCAATGGGTGCCGTCGATGGTCGTCGAGCAGCGGCACGCCCGCATGCGTTCGCGCGCGCTGGCCGGCAGCGATGCCGGCGCGGCGCAGGCGCCGTTGCGCATGGCGCGCAAGCAACGGAACGGGTTGACCCGCCAGGCCATGGAGCAGCAGGTGCTGCTCGACGTCTACGCGCCGAACCAGTTGCAGCAGCGCCTGAGCTGGTTCTGGATGAACCACTTCAACGTGTTCCGGGCCGGCTTCGTCGGAGCGATGACCGCCGATTACGCCCAGCGCGTGATCGCCCCGCGCGCGCTGGGGCATTTCCGCGACCTGCTGCGCGCGACCATGTTCTCGCCGCAGATGCTGCTGTACCTGAACAACGCGCAGAACGCTCGAGGCCACATCAACGAGAACTATGCGCGCGAGGTCATGGAACTGCACACGCTGGGCGTGGGCGCCGGCTACACGCAGGCCGACGTGACCCGGCTGGCGCATGTGCTCACCGGGCTCGGGGTCGATCTCCCGGACCGGCCGGTTCGCGTTCGCCCGGCCTTGCGCGGGCTGGTGTGGCGCGACGGCCTGGTCGTGTTCAACCCGGCCCGGCACGATCCCGAGCCGCAGGTGGTGCTCGACCACACCTTGCAGGGGCGGGGCGTGCAGGAGATCGAGCAGGTGGTCTCGCTGCTCGCCGACGACCCGGCGACCGCCAGGCATGTGTGTTTCGAGCTGGCGCAGTATTTCGTCGCCGACCATCCCGATCCGGCGATGCTCGCGGCGATGGTGAGCACCTGGCAGCGAAGCGATGGCGACATCGCGGACGTGCTGCGCACCATGTTCACCAGCCCGCAGTTCATCGCCAGCCTGAGCCAGCCGCAGTTCAAGGACCCGATGCGCTACGTGCTGTCGGCGCTGCGCGCCAGCGTGGGTGATCGCGTGATCCGCAACCCGCGGCCGGTGCTGGGCATGCTGGCGCGCCTGGGCGAGCCGCTGGACGGACGCAGCACCCCCGACGGATACCCGATCGACGGCGGCTCGTGGGACAGCCCGGGGCAGCTGACCACGCGATTCCAGATCGCGCGGCAGCTCGGCGCCGGAGCCCCCGCGCTGTTCGGCACGCCGCCGCCCGAGCTGGGCGGCGCCGACATGGCCGCCAGCCCGCTCCCGGCTCGACGCGGCGGCGTCCCCGACCTGGCCGCCGGCGCGGTGTTCCGCGCCGCCGAACCGTCGCTGAGGCCGGCCACTTCGGCCGCGCTGGCGCAGGTCAGCGGTCGCGTGCGCTGGAACTCGCTGTGGCTGGCTTCGCCCGATTTCATGAACGACTGATGCGCTCGATGCGCGCCGAGGGAGGGGATATGCAACGTCGACGAATGCTTCAGGCCACGGCCGCGTGCCTGGCGCTGCCGATGGCCCGGCTGTGGGCAGCGCCGGTGGCGGGGCGCCCCAAGTTCATCCTGGTGTTCCTGCGCGGGGCCTACGACGCGACCAACCTGCTGGTCCCGCATGCCTGCGACTTCTACTACGAGGCGCGCCCGAACATCGCGGTGCCGCGCCCGGGAAGCGGCGCCGACGCGGCGATCGAGCTCGACGCCGACTGGGCGCTGCATCCGGCGTTGCGCGCCAGCCTGCTGCCGCTGTGGCGCCAGGGCCAGCTCGCCTTCGTGCCCTTCGCCGGCACCGAGGACCTGAGTCGCAGCCACTTCGAGACCCAGGACCACATCGAGCTCGGGCAGGGCCCCGATCCGCACGACTTCCGCGACGGCTTTCTCAATCGCCTGCTGACCCAGCTGGGCGCGTCGCCGGGCGGTGTGCGGCCCATCGCCTTCAGCGCGCAGCTGCCGCTGAGCATGCGCGGACCCTGGCGCGTGCCCAACATGGCCGTGGCACAGGCCGGGCGCGGCGGCATCGCGCCCGGCGACCAGGCCTTGCTGGAGCGCATGTGGAGCGATACCGCGCAGGAGGGCTCGGTACGCGAGGGCTTCGCGACCCAGGCAGCCGTGACCCGCGACATGCGGCAGGCGAGCTGGACGCAGGAGATGCGCGCGGCCAGCCGCGGCGCCGTGGCGCCCAGGGGTTTCGTCGCCGAGGCGGCGCGCATCGGCGCGTTGATGAGGGACAGTTTCGACATCGGCTTCATCGACGTGGGAGGTTGGGATACCCATGTCTACGAGGCCGGCGCGAACGGCTCCCAGGGCCAGCTCGCGACCCGGCTGCAGTCCCTCGGCGAGGGTCTGGCTGCGCTGCGGGCGGCCCTCGGACCGAGCTGGCGCGACACCACGGTGGTGGTGCTGAGCGAGTTCGGGCGCACCTTCCGCGAAAACGGCAACCGCGGCACCGACCACGGGCACGGCAGCGTGTACTGGGTGCTGGGCGGGGGCGTGCGCGGCGCTCGCGTGGTGGGCGAACAGGTCGCGCTGTCGCCGGCCACGCTGAACCAGAACCGCGACTACCCGGTGCTGACCAACGATCGCGACCTGCTGGGCGGCTTGTTCGGCCGCCTGTGGGGCCTGCGCCCGTCGCAGCTGCAGGCGGTGTTTCCGGGAAGCCGGCCGCGCGACCTCGGGCTGGTTTGACGGTCCCCCCGGGGCCGGGCCTCGCCCGGCCCATCCATTGCACCCTGCCCCTCGCACCTCGCGGCTCGCGGGCCGCCCGGATTCGACCGGGGCGTTGCCGTGCGCAGCCACGACAGCTGGTTCGGTCTTGTTCCAAGGTCTTGAAATCCACGCACTCGCCCCTACAATTAGCACTCGCAACCGCTGAGTGCTAACGGTCTGGTACCCTTCGCGTACCGCCGGGCCTCGACAGCCGCGCCCTGTCCGGGGCGCGGCCTGCGTTTGACAAACCGGTTTCAACCCCGAATACCTCCACAGGAGCCACTTTCATGAAATTGCGTCCCCTGCACGATCGCGTCATCGTCAAGCGTGTGGAACAGGAAACCAAGACGGCTTCCGGCATCTACATCCCCGACGCCGCTGCCGAGAAGCCCGACCAGGGCGAGGTGCTGGCCGTCGGTCCCGGCAAGCGCGACGACAAGGGCGAGCTGCTGCCGATGGCGGTCAAGGTCGGCGATCGCGTGCTGTTCGGCAAGTACGCCGGGCAGACCGTCAAGCTCGACGGCGACGAGCTGATGGTCATGCGCGAAGACGACCTGATGGCCGTGATCGAGAAGTAATCCGGCCCGCTCGGAACGTACCCCACAGATTTCGGAGAAACACACATGGCTGCAAAAGAAGTCGTATTCGGCGCCGACGCGCGCGCCCGCATGATGGAAGGCGTGACCATCCTGGCCAACGCCGTCAAGGCCACGCTGGGCCCGAAGGGTCGCAACGTGGTGCTCGAGCGCTCGTTCGGCGCCCCCACCGTGACCAAGGACGGCGTGTCCGTGGCCAAGGAGATCGAGCTCAAGGACAAGCTGCAGAACATGGGCGCGCAGATGGTCAAGGAAGTCGCTTCCAAGACCAGCGACAACGCCG
>JAJZTW010000033.1 GCA_021847345.1 Pseudomonadota bacterium | reverse complement strand
GTGGTAGGTCAGGCGCGTGGTGAAGTCATTCGCCGCCAGCAGCTTGACCTGCCCGCGCACGCTGGCGAAGCCCTGGCTGCGCAGCCCGGCGATGTCCTGCCCCCACCACAGGTTGGGCAGCAGCCCGACCAGCGCGACATGCTGGTCGTCGCGCATCGAGCGGGTGTCGTACACGTAGTGCGTGATCACGCGACTGCTCGCCTGGTCGTAGTGCCATTGCACGCGCGTGTCGGTGACGAAGGCGTACGCATGGTCGTCGAACAGCTTCAGGGTCGCCGCGCTGGTGTCGGGCAACGCCGCCACCGAGAAGTACCCCTTGCCGGCCGGCAGCGTGAGCACCAGGCGCGTGGGCGACTGCCACTTCAGGCTGCCTCCCGCGGGACCGTAGACGGCGTAGGCCTGCCCGT
Organism: Pseudomonadota bacterium; assembly: GCA_021847345.1. GTDB lineage: Bacteria > Pseudomonadota > Gammaproteobacteria > Burkholderiales > Burkholderiaceae_C > Thiomonas_A. Next base: position 39,587 of record JAJZTW010000033.1, on the reverse strand, counting down.
CGACCACGAAATGCTCCTCGGTGCCGTCGGCGTCGGTGACTGCCTGCTGCGAGGGTGCCGCCAGCTGCAGGGTCACGCTGGTGTCGTCGACCTGGTAGTAGCTGAACGGACTTCCCTGCACCACGGTGGCGCGCAGCGTGTGCCCCTGGCCCGGCATGGCCAGCGTGGCGCTCCAGTCGCCGTGGCCGGCCAGCAGCGCGGCATCGGGCTTGAACGCGGGCAGCACGGTGATCTGCGCCCGGTGCGCCCACACCACCTCCTTGAAGCCGTCGGGCGCCGAGCGGGTGTGCGGCGTCGGCACGCCGATCTGGAATCCGTCGGGCACCGCGCGGTAGCTCACGGGAATGGCGAACAGCGGCCAGGACCAGCGCGTGAACATGACCGACGAGTACCACTGGCTGGTCGGTGCAGCCTGCTTCATCATCTCCGGGGTGCGGAACGGAGCCTGCGGCGGCTTGGCACCCGCCGACGAGAACAATCCGCCGGCGTGCGGGCGCGCGAAGTAGCCGCCGAGCCCGTCCGGGATCAGCGGGTTGGAGCTTGCGCCGAAGGCTGGCAGGCATGCCGCCAGCGCGGCAGCAGCAAGCACGATCCTGGGCATTGTGGACATGGTTGTCTCCTCGTCGTTCACCCGGGGCCCTGCCGCCGGGTCGGTTCGTGCGTTGTGTTCAGAAGGTGACCAGCGCGCCCAGCGTGACGCTCTCGCCGTCGCGGCTCACCCAGGAATTGACTCCGCCGAACTGGGACACGCTGGTCATGCTCAGCGGCGGCGCACCGAGCTGGCCGAAGTGCACGTAGCCGAAGCCGGCGTACACGCTCAGGTTGCGGTAGACCTCGGGCAGCTTGCGGTAGATGCCCAGGTTGGTGACCACCGCCCAGTTGTCCTGGCCCCATTGGGTCGGGTTGTCGGTGCGCGCACGCCCGAGGTAGACCATGCCCGCGGTGTAGGTCCACAACCCGCGGTAGTGGCTCAGGCCGAGCAGGAAATCGTTGGTCGACGCGGAGTACCCGGGCTGGTAGGGGTTGCCGCCGGCCGACGCGATGGCATAGTTGTAGCCCCCCGAGGGATACAGGCAACCCGGCTGCCCGTTGCCGACGTTGTTCACGAAGCCGCAGGTCGTCGACTCACCCGACCAATAGCTGTGGCGCACGCCCCAGGTGAGCATCCACAGCGGCGTGAACCAGTGATCGCCCTCGAGGATGGCCACGCTCTGGTGCGGCTCACTGTCGTAGTAGTTGGTGCCGTTGACCGTGACCACCGGCAGGTTGGAAGCACCCACGAAGGGGCTCTTGCCCCACGACGACTGCCCGGCGCCGTGGCTGATCTCGTAGGTGAACTCGATCAGGTTGTTGCGGTTGGAGAACTGCGCGAACAGCTCCAGCATCTGCGGCGTCGGCGCGGGCGCCGCCAGCTGCGGGCCGGTGTAGGTGTTGAAGGGATGGTTGGTGGCGTAGGTCGCCTCCAGCGTGAACTTGCCGTACGAGCTGTGGAACATGCGACTGGTGTAGCGCACCGAATCGGGAAGGATCCCGAAGCCCGCGCCGGTTTCGCTCCACGCGGTGGACAGCCCGATCGGATAGCTGAAGCCGTCCTGCCGGGACCACGCTCGGGCCAGCTGCGTGCCCACGCTGAGCTGGCCGAGCGACGGATACGAGATGGCGACGTACTTCTCGTACCAGTTCTGCCCGACGACATCGTTCGATCCGCTGCGGATTCGCTTGGTCAGCACACCCTGCACGGTCACGCCGTTGTCGAACTCGTGCTTGAGCGTGCCGGTGAGCTGGAACATCGGGCTCGGCGTGGTCACCGTGCCGGCGCCGGTCGGCAGGCAGGAATGCGGGCCGCTTTGCGACGTCGGCAACACCTCCCGCGCGTCCCCATAGCAAGGCAGGGGCATGGCGGCGTTGTCGTTCACCGTGCCGACGTTGTTGGCGGTGGTGATCTCGTCCTTGCCGAATCCCGACAAGGTCAGCGGGCCGAACTGCACGGCGTATGCCGAAAGGGTCGTCCCCCACAGCAGTGCACCCAGCAAGATGGTCTTTTTCACGGTTGTCTCCTCGGTTGTTCTCTTGCGCCGTCGCGCGCGCTCACGCACACGGGACGGGTGATCGACGCGCCGGCCGCCGGCTGCTCGATGATCGTTTCAGGCATGCCGCGCCTCCCGCACGAAGGTGGCGATCGAGTGCGCCGGCAGGCCGGCCGCATAGTGACCCCCGTCGATGCGCAGGTCGAGCGCGACCTCGTGGTCGCGCCGGTTCATGGCCACCAGCGCCAGCCTGCCGGCGGCGTCGACGAAGGCCGTGGTCTCGACCGCGCTGCTCGACGGTGCGCAGAACACCCTGCGTGCGCCCGGGCGCAGATGGCGCGCGAAATGCCCGATGCAGAAATACGAAGGCTGCTCCAGCCAGCGATCGCCCTGCCCATCCACCAGGATGGGGGCGCTGCAGTAGTTGCCGACGTGGTTGGGCCCGCCCTGCAGGTCGAGGAACAGGTTCCAGTCGATCCAGCCCGCGCTGCCGTGATTCAGGTCGGCGATCATCGATTCGCCGTAGCGCTCGGCCACCGCCCAGTCGTCGCGATGCGGCCCGCCTTCCTGGCAGGCCTCGGTCAGCAGCAGCTTCTTGTCCGGCCAGGCCTCGTGCACGCGACGCACGTTGTCGAACATCGGCTCGCCGTACCAGTGGAACCCCAGGCCCCAGAGAAAGCCGCGCGCGCGCTCGTCGCCGTACAGCACGCGTGCACGTTCGCCAAGCAGGTCGCGGTTGTGGTCCCAGCCGACGATGCGCACGTCGCCCAGCCCGGCGTCGCGCAGCGCGGGGCCCAGGTGCAGGGCGATGAAGTCGCGCTCCTCCTCGGCCGTGTAGATGCACGAATCCCAGGGCTGCACCGCCATCGGCTCGTTCTGCACGGTGACGCCCCAGACGTCGACGCCCTGCTCGCGATAGGCGCGTACGAACCGCACGAAGCAGTCGGCCCAGGCCTGGCGGTATGCCTCCAGCAGGCGCCCGCCGCCGTTCATGCGCCGGCTGTCCTTCATCCAGGCCGGCGGGCTCCACGGAGACACCAGCACGCGTGGAGGGATCGCTGCCGCGCGCCCGGCGGCCAGCACCAGTGGCAACAGGGCGCGCTGGTCGCGCTCGATGCTGAAGCTGCGCAGTTCGACATCGCCGTCGACCTCGACATGGGCGTAGTTGCCCAGCGCGAAGTCGCAGCTGTTCATGTGCACCCGACACAGGGTGTAGCCGTGGCCGCCCTGCTCCGGGCTGGCAAAATAGGCGCGCAGCGCGGCATCGCGCTGTGGCGCGGACAGCGACTGCCAGTTCACCGCGGCGGCCTCGGTGAAAGCGCCGCCGAAGCCCTCCAGCACCTGGAAGTGGCGCCCGCTGTCGACGCCCACAACCACGCTGCCCGGGGGCGAGGCGGCAGCGGGCGCCAAGGCAGGCTGGCGTGCCAGGCGCAGCCCGCTGTCGCGCGTGGTGAGATGGAACTCGAGCATGGCGTCTCGACCCGTCAGGCAGCCACGCTGGCGCGCATGGCCAGCAGGAAGTCCCGGTACCAGGCGGCGCTGGCCTTCGGCGTGCGGCGCTGGGTGGCATAGTCGACATGCACGATGCCGAAGCGCTTGGCATACCCGCTGGCCCACTCGAAGTTGTCGAGCAGGCTCCACACCATGAAGCCGCGCAGCGGCACGCCGGCGGCCAGCGCATCGGCGGCAGCCGAGATGTGGCTGGCGATGTACTGCGTGCGCGCGTGGTCCGGCACGCGCGCGTCGACCATCTGGTCGGGAAACGCGGCGCCGTTCTCGGTCACGTACACGTCGGGCAGCGGGTAGTCGCGATGCAGGCGCATCAGCAGGTCGGCGAGGCCTTGCGGGTAGACCTCCCAGCCCATGTCGGTGAGCGGGTTGCCGAGCGACCCCGGGTCGACCGCGCCGTCGGCGTTGAACACGGTGCGCGAGTAGTAGTTGACCCCGAGGAAGTCCAGCGGCTCGGCGATCGCCTCCATGTCCCCCGGCTGCACCTTCGGGGCGTCGGCGCCCAGCGCCTGCACGACGTCCTGCGGGTAGCTGCCGCGCAGCAGCGGATCCACGTACCAGCGCACCAGGCGGCCGTCCTCGAGGCGCGCCCGCGCGAGGTCGGCCTCCGAGCCGCTGGCCGGCTGGATCGGCGCCAGGTTGAGCACGATGCCGAGGTCGCAGGCCACACCCTCGGCGCGCAGCGCGCGCAGCGCCAGGCCGTGGCTGAGAAGCAGGTGGTGCGCCACCTGCACGGCGACACCGCGGTCGCGGATTCCGGGGGCGAAGATGCCGCTCTCGTGGCCCAGCACGGCTTGCACGAAGGGTTCGTTGTGCGTGGTCAGCGAGCGCAGGCGGGACCCCAGGCGACGCGCGATCTCGCCGGCGTAGTCGACGAATCGGTGCACCGTGTCGCGATCGGCCCAGCCACCGCGCTCCTGCAGGGCCTGCGGCAGGTCCCAGTGATTGAGCGTGAGATGGGGCGCGATGCCGCGTTGCAGCAGGCCGTCGACCAGGCGCTCGTAGAAGTCCAGCCCGCGCTGGTTCCAGGCTCCATGGCCCAGAGGTTGCACGCGCGGCCATGCCACCGAGAAGCGGTAGGCGTTGACACCGAGCCGGCCGACCAGGTCGAGGTCGGCCTGCCAGCGGTGGTAGTGGTCGCAGGCCACATCTCCGTTGCTGGCGTCGGCGATCGCTCCCGGCTGGCGGCAGAACACGTCCCAGATCGAGTCGCCGCGCCCATCCTCGTGCGCCGCGCCTTCGATCTGGTACGCGCTGGTGGCCACGCCCCAGGTGAAGTCTTGCGGAAAGCGCCGGGCCAGCGCGCGAGGATCGATGGGGGGTTGTTGTTGCATGGAATTCCCGGTTGAAGGGTTTGGGGATCGCGGGCGCGGCATCTGTGCAGCGGCGCCGCGGCGGGGCTTACTTGACGGCACCGGCAGTGAGGCCGTCGACCAGGCGGCGCGAGTACAGGACATACATCGCCAGCAGCGGCAGCGTGGCGATGGCCGAGCCGACCATCAGCGCTCCCCACTGCGTGTCGGTCGGACTCTGCAGGCTGCGCAGCGCCAGCGGCACCGTGTACATGCCGGGCGAGCGCAGCACGATCAGGGGCATGAGAAAGTTGTTCCACGAGGCGATGAAGCTGATCAGGCCCAGGGTGCCGAGGGCCGGCCCGATCAGGGGAACGACGATGCGCAGGTAGATCGTGAACTCGCCGCAGCCGTCGAGGCGGGCGGCCTCGATGACGTCGCGCGGCACCGACGAGGAGATGTACTGGCGCATGAACACGATGCCGAACGCGCTGGCGGCGCCGGGCACGTACAGCGCGCGAGGCTGGTTGATCCAGTCCAGCGCGTCCATCACCATGAAGGTGGGAATCATGTTCATGAACTGCGGCACGAGCAGGGTGCCCAGCACCAGCAGGAACAGCGCGCGGCGCAGCCGGAAGCGGAACATGGCGAAGGCGTAGCCGGCCATCGAGCACAGCAGCAGGGTCAGCAGCGCCGAGGCGCAGGCCACGTACAGGCTCCAGCCGACGTTGCGCCAGAACGGGAGCGCCTGCAGCAGGATGCGCAGGTTGTCCAGGGTGCGGGCACCCGGCAGCAGCGGCGGCGGTGACGCGAAAATCGCGCCGCGGCTGTGCGTGGCGAACACGAACATGAAGTACAGCGGCGCCACCATGAGCAGCGCGCCGCCGACGACCAGCGCCTGGGCCAGCAGGCGCGACGGCGGGTTCGCGATACCCGGCATCCGGCTCATGGCGACACCTCCGCCTGCGACTTCGACGCGAAGGCGCGGCTGGTCAGCCACGTGCTAAGCGCGACGAAGCCGAAAAGGATCCAAGACATCGCGCTGGCGCCACCGAAGTCGTCGAAGTCGAAGGCCTCGCGGTAAAAATACAGCGCCGCCGTCATGCCCGCCTGGTCGGGACCGCCGCGGCCACCGGTGAGAATGAACGGTTCGTCGAACAACTGCAGCCCGCCGATCACGCTGAGCGTGACCGCGAACCACATCATCGGACGCAGCGCCGGCAGCGTGACATGCCGGAAGCGCTGCCAGGCGTTCGCCCCGTCGAGCTGCGCTGCCTCGTACAGGGATGCATCGATGGTCTGCAGCGCCGCGAGGTACAGCACGACGTTGAAGCCGAGATAGCGCCAGAACACCACCGCCGCGATCGCCGGCTTGAGGTAGCGTGGGCGTCCGAGCCAGTCGATGGCGTGCCCGGGCAGCCATGCGCCCAGCAGCGGAACATGCGACAAGCCGCCGAGCAGTTCGTTGAGCAGCCCGTGGTGCAGCGCGAACAAGGAGCTGAACAGGATCGCGATGGCCACCGTCGACGTGATGTAGGGCATGAAATAGGCGCCCGCCAGCCAGTCCCGCGCGCGCGCGGCCGATCCCTGCAGGAACACGGCCAGCGGGATCGCGACCACGTGCTGCGCGACCCCGGCCACCAGCGCCAGCCACAGGGTGTTGCGCATGGACAACCAGAACCAGGGATCGTGCAGCGCGAACACGAAATTGCGCATCCCGACAAAGTGCATCGAGTCCAGCCCGCTGGCCGGCTGCCAGCTGTGGAACGACAGGTACAACGAGAAGCCGAGCGGAAACAGGCCGAACACCAGGAACAGCACGACGAACGGCGCCAGCAGCACGTAGGGAGCCCACTGCGGCGTCAGGGACGGGATGCGGCGACGCGGCGCCGGGCCTCGCGGGGCTGTCGCGCGGGAATGCATCAGGCCTGCCCCACGCGCTGCTGCAGCAGGCGTTGCGCGCGCCGCAAGGCGACGTCCTGCGCCACGCCGCGGTCGAGCACGTCGTACAGCGCGTCGCCCACCACCTCGCTGGCGAAATCGTCCTGCGCGTGCAGGGTGACGGCGCGGATGTTCCAGGCCGCGGTGCGCCACAGGCGGCGCGCGCGCTGCCCGCCGAGAAAGGGCAGCGGCGCGTCGAAGAAGGGGTCGTCGTAGGTGTCGACCAGCGCCGGAAAGGCGTCCACGCTGGCGAACGCCGCGAGTTGCCGCTGGCGCTGCAGCGTGAGCAGGCGCACGAAATCCCACGCCAGCGCTCGGCGGCGCGCCGGCAGGCGACGCGGCACCGCAAGGAAGCTGCCGCCGTAGGCGCTCCACGAGCCAGCCGGCAGCTGCGCCGCGCGCCAGCGCCCGGCGGTGGCCGGCGCCAGCCAGCTCGCCAGGTGTCCGGCCAGCCAGGCACCCGACATGACCACCGCGATATGCCCGTCGCGAATTCCGCTGGCCCAGGCCGGCGACCACGACTGCACGCGCGCGTCGAGTCCCAGGCGGCGCACCCGCGCGGCGAGCTCGAAACCCCGCACGAAGCGCGGGCTCAGCAGCGCGGGCCTGCCATGGGCGTCGAAGTACAGCCCGTCGCCCGGCGCCAGCCCGCTGCGGATGGCGATGTCGAGCACGTCGCGCGCATTCGGGACCAGCCAGGCGCCGGTGCGCTTGCGCAGCAGCTGGCCGGCCCGCACGAAGTCGTCCCACGAACCCCGCAGGCTCGAAAGCCCGACCCCGGCCGTGCGCAGCAGGTCGACGCGGGCGAGCATGGTGCCCGGGCCGATGTCGCACGGCGCGGCGACCACGCGGCCGCGCGTCAGGCTGGCCTGGTCGAAGGCGTAGGGGGTGTAGTGCGCGCGTTGCGCGCCGATGTCGATGGGCGCGGCGGCCAGGTCGAGCAGCCCCCCGCCGAGCGCGAACCGCCCCAGGTAGCCGACCTCGATGGCCATCACGTCGGGAAGTTCCGAGCCGGTGGCGAGCGCCGTCATCATCGCCGTGTGGTGATCGCCCACCTGGCGGCTGATGACCTGCAGGCTCACGCCGCGGTGCCGTGCCCGCCAGGCCGGCGCGGCCGAGCGTGCCACCTGGTCGATCGACGGAAAGGCGGCGACGACCAGGCGCGACGGCTGCGCGCGGGCAGACCTCGTGCAGGCTCCCAGCAACATGCCGGCTGCACCCGAGCCCAGGGTCTTGAGTACGTGAGGGCGGCGAGGCATGGTCGGGCGGGAGTGCGGCGGCGAGGGCTTGTCGAGAACTTCGGCTGGCGAGCGTCGCGTCGCCTGCATCGGATCAGGAGATTTATGAAAGCGGTTTCAGAAATTCTGAAAGCCTCGCTCCGTTGCGTCAACCCAGGGTTTGTACGGTGGGAGTTTCCGGCCGGCTGCGCGCAGGGCGTGGACCTGCGCCTCAGCCTGCCCGGCAGGGTGCCGCGGACTCGCGCACGATGAGTCGCGGAGCCGGCATGGCCAGATGCGGCGGGCGGCCGTCGAGCAGCGCCGCCATCGCGCGTGCGGCGAGTTGGCCCATTTCGTAGCTGGGCTGGTGCACCGAGGTCAGCGGCGGCGTGGAGAACTGGCCCGCCTGGAGGTCGTCGAAGCCGACCACCGACACCTGTTGCGGAACCCGCACACGGTGCTTGTACAGGCCGAGCATCGCGCCCAGCGCCATCTGGTCGTTGGCGGCGAACACCGCGGTGAATTCCGTGCGCTGCTGCAGCAGGCGCTCGACCGCCACGGCGCCGCTGCTTTCGCGGTAGTCGCCGGGGATCAGCAGCGCCTCGTCGGCCGGCACGCCGCGCGCTGCCAGCGCGTGCAGGTAGCCGCGCTGGCGCTCCAGGGCGTCCTGGTGAGCCGGATCACCGGCGATGAAGGCGATGCGCCGGTGCCCCAGGTCCAGCAGGTAATCGGTGGCCTCGCGGGCGCCGCTGAAGTTGTCGAAGCGCAGGCTGGCCAGGTGCGGCGCCTCCAGGTTGCGCCCGGTGACCACCACCGGCAGTTCCTTCGCCAGCTCGATCAGCGCATCGTCGCTGAGCCGCGCGTCGATCGCGATGATGCCGTCGACGCGGCGCGCGCGCAGCACCGAGATGCTGCGCTGCTCCTCGTGCTCGTTCCACTGTCCGCTGATGAACAGCGGCGTGTAGTCGATGGCCTGCAGCTCGACCTCGATGCCGCGCAGGGCTGCGCCATAGAAGGGACTGTCGAGGGTCTGCGTGACCACGCCCACGCTGAGGGTACGGCCGCCGGCCAGTCCGCGCGCGACCGGGTTGGGCACGTAGCCCAGCCTGGCGATCGCCTGCTCGACCGCCTGGACCTTGTCGGCGCTGACCACCGCGCTGCCGTTGAGAATCCGCGACACCGTGCTCGGCGACACGCCGGCGGCGCGCGCGACCATGCCGATGGTGACGATCGGCTCGCCCGGGGAGCGGAGCTGCACTGCGGAAGGGCTTCGACGTGTCATCGTGGGCAGGCTCCCGGATCAGGGCAATCCCAGCCTGGCGGAAAAGGCCCGGAAGGCCGGCTGCCATGCCGGCAGGTTGCGCGTGAAGATGAAATGTCCGTTGTTCTTGTCCGCGGGCAACTCGACAAAGCGTCCATGGCCGCCGGCGTCGACGAAGGCATCGAACCACCTGTGCGGCCAGACACTGCCCCAGAAATAGTCATTGCGGCTGTACATCCACAAACTCGGTATCGTATCCCGACGACCGTAGGAGGCGACGGTGCTCGCCATGGTCCACGGCGAGCACGGATTGTCGAGGCGCTGCACGGAATCACCACCATCGCCCCCGGAGAGGTTCACCACGCCCAGCACGCCCCGCACATGCGCGGCGGCGATCGCCAGCGCCCCGATGCCACCGAACGAGTCACCGAACACCAGCCCGCGCCCCCAGTCGAAACCCGGCTCGTGAAGGCGAAGCCAATGTAGCAGTTGCCGCGACTCGGACACCACCGGGCGCATGCCGCGGGAGTAGTCCTTGTGCCCGCAGGGCCCGGTGTCCTCGACGTCGGGGCCACCGGTCATTCCATAGCCGATTCGCGTGGGCACCACTACCACGTAGCCCAGGCTGGCGAAATACGCCTGCGCCGCGGGGAACTCGACCAGGCCCATGCGCTTGCGCGCCGAGGCGCCGATGGGACGGCCGTGGAGCAGGAGCAAGAAGGGGGCGTGGCCTTGCCGCACAGTCCACGCCAGCGTCAACAACATGCTCTGGTCGACCCAGCCTCCACGGGCCGTCCGCACGCGAACTCGCAGCGCAAGCCGCCGTTGCTCCAAGGAAACGCGCCGAACGGTGACCGCGCCGGCGTGTGCCGACGCGGCCACCGCCAGGCCGCACGCGATCAGCAAGCGCGCAGCCCAGCGAATGAGCTCGGCGCGCATGCAACACACCTGCCCAGCCTTACTGGAAGGTGATCGGCCCCGTCAGCGCCAACGTGGACGGGTAGACCGGCGGGTTCGCCGTATTGGCGACCGTGGTATTCGCGCTGGTGACCACGTTCGTCGGGGGGGTGCCCTGCTGGACCGTGATCGCCGAGCCACCCGAATCGCCCTGGAAGTCGATCTGGGCAATCGGCTGCTGCGCGAGCACCTGCGCGACGGTGAGATTTGTACCGCAGGGCTGGGCCATCACGAAACCCGATAGCGGCAGCGTGTAGCTGGTGGCGGCCGTCCCGCCCGTGGGGTTGAAGATGTATCGCAGCAGAATGTGGCAAAGCCCGCCACCACTCAGCTGGTAGAGGTTGCCCATGGTCAGCTGAACCAGCACGTTCGAGCCGCCGGGCGTGTTCGCCCCCTGCGCTGCCCATTCAGGGTTGTTGTTGAACTCGAAGGTCATCGAGGTCTGGCCGCTCAGAGTCACCCCCGGAGTGTTGGTCGTGGTGCTCAAGCTGGTCACATTGGGGGCCTGCACATACAGCCCAACGTATTCAGCCGTCGGAGCGGTCGGCTGCTGGTAGTAGAAGTACTCGCTACTGGTAGCCGCACTCGTGCCAGCCGAGGACGCACCGCCGCACACCGCGGCCCCCCCCGTGCAGCTGAAGTTGTCCAGATTGCTCCCGCCGTAGCCGCCCGTGCCACCGCCGTCGAGCGTCACATTGCTCGCCGTGAAGCCGTGGGAGAACACGACAGGCTGCGGCGCCGCGCAGCTGATCGTCACGTTGCTGACCGTCCCTGTCGCCGTGCCGGTTCCATTGGTGACCTGGCAGGTCTCGCCGGTCGGCTGGGTCTGGACGGTGACGTCGTAGGTGCCACCGCTGGTCACCGGATTCGTGAAGGTGAAGTTGCCGTTCGCCGTCACCGTCACGTTGTCGGTGCCGTTGGCCAGCACCACCTGGGTACCGCTGTTCAGCCCGCTCACCGTGCCACCGATGGTGTAGCTGGTGGTCGTCGGGGTCGTGGTGGTGGTGGGCGTCGTGCTGGTGCTCGGGGTCGTCGAGGTGGACGGGGTCGTGCTGGTCGACGGGGTCGTGCTCGCCGTCGTGCTCGACGAGCCGCCGCCACAGGCGGACAGCCCCAGGGCAATCGCCGCCGCAAGGACACTGAACTTGAACACGGCAAGGTTTGGCTGCTTCATGATCTCTCCTAGTGAACACAGGCCTGCTTTTGCCGAGCCGGCCACGCGCCTGCATCGCGTCCGGACGGTTGAGGACATCGCGGCCAGCCGTTGCAGGCCGATGCCGCGAACTTGGAAGAAAGCGCTTTCAAAAAGGGCCAAAAAAGAACTGCCGGCGCTGCGGCAGTTCGGCCATGGTTATTGCGCCAGCGCAGCGATGTCCGACGCGGACGCGTTCCAGCTCGTGAAGCCGATGGAACCGACCGAGATATCGTCGTACTCGCCGGTCTGCACGCCCGGGTTCTTGTTGCCCTTGATGTCCACCGCCACCGTGGTGATCCCGTTGGCGAGCAAGCCGGCCATGGTGCCGGTCGAGCAGGTGAAGGAACTCAGCGGAATGGCGTAGTTGCGAACTCCGGGCACGGTGGTCGGGGCGGCCGTTGAATACGTGGGGACGGTCTGGTCGTAGCTGCAGTCGTCGGTCGCCGGCGTGGAACCCGCGCCATTGTTGATGTCCACCGTCAGCACCTTGACGTTGCCGCCGGGCTTGTTCTGGTTGTAGGGCGGGTAATAGGTGTTGCCCATCGTGATCAGCAGGGTGTTGGACTGGCTGATGTCGAAGGTCGCGTCCTGCGGAGCCAGCACCGCGACATAGGCATAGTCGGCCGCCGTGGTCGGCGCGGTCGTGCCGGCCTGCACCTGGAAGGTGTAGTAGCCGGTGCTGTTCATGGCCGCCTGCGGCGACGAGTAGCCGCCGTACCCGTAGTTGCCGCCGGCGCCCGCGTACACGTCGCCGCCCTGGATCGAATGCAGGTAGGCGCCGTTGGTCTGCACACCGTAGGTGATGTAGTCGTTGGCGAGCAACAGATAGGGCGACTGCGCCAGCGACGTGCCTCCGCCCGAGGTGGGCGTCGTCGGCGTGGACAGGGCGCCGAGCGCCACCGTCGGGCCGCCGCCCCCGCAACCCGACAGCGAAAACGCCGCCGCCGCACAGGCCGCCGCGCATGACCAACGAACTCCCCTCGCCCACTGCTCCCGCATCATTTTCGAATCTCCTCGAGACTTCCCATTGCCGCGCCGCCGCGGGCCTTCGCATCAGGTCGACCCCAGGATGCGGGACGACGTCAAAGGCCAATGAAACTTCAGTTTGAAAGCGCTTTCTTGCAAACAATTCTTCGTTTAGCTTGCCGATTGCGCTATTCGCGTTTTCCCGGGGAATTGCGAACCAGCTGGCATGTCCCTACGCAGCTGAAGGACATGCCGGGCCCTGCACTCAGCGCGGCGTCGCGGGTCGGAACCCACCGCTTCCGGTCAGCAGTTGCAGCGCCCGCCGCAGGATTCGAGCTGTCAAGCTGCCTGCCGCGCCAGCTGCCTGCGGCGCCAGTGCAGGTACAGCGCCGGGATCAGGTTGGTCGAGCGCAGCGCGCTCCACAGCAGGCCGCCGAGGATCACCACCGCCAGGCCCTGCTCGGGTGCCGCGCCCTCGCCCAGGCCGAGCGCGGTGGGCAGCATGCCGAGCATCGCGGTGGCCGCGGTCAGCACGATGGGCCGGAAGCGAACCTGGATGGCCTCGCGCACCGCCTGCTCCAGCGGCATGCCGGAGTTCTCGTTGGCGCGCGCACGGTCGAGCAGCACGATGGAGTGACGCAGGCCGATACCCACCAGGGTCAGGAAGCCGATCATCCCGGTGGCGTTGAGCCCGACTCCGCTGAGCACCAGCGCCAGCGTGCCGCCGGTCAGCGCCAGCGGGATCTCGAGCAGCAGGATGCCGGGAATCAGCAGCCCGTCGAACTGCAGCAACAGGATGCCCACCATGATGGCGAAGGCCGCCAGGGTCGCCACCAGCAGGGCGAGCGCGGCCTGCTCGAGCTCGGCGACCAGCCCGCCGAAGGCGATGCGGTAGCCGGCCGGCAGCTTCAGGCCGCGCAACGCCCGCCGCGCCTGCGCCTCGGTGCTGCCCAGCGGCGCCGTGGGCGTGGCCAGGATGTCGAGCGCGCGCGCACCCGCGATGTGGCGGATCTGGTTGGGCGTGGGCAACAGGCGCAGTCGCGCCAGCTGGCCCAGCGGAGTCCACGCGCCGTCACCGCTGCGAATGGGCAGCGCCGCCAGCTGGCCAAGCGTGCGCTGAGGCGCGTCGGCCAGGCGTATGTACAGCGGCAGCGGCACATTGCCGTCGGGCACGCGGCTGATCACCTTGCCGCCGATCAGCGCGTCGAGCTGTCCGTACAGGGAGTCCGGAGTCAGCCCGTGCACCGCCAGCGCCGCCACGCGGGGCTCGATGCTCAGCTGGGTCACCGGATAGGCGTCGTTGTCGAACACATCGGCCAGCGCCGGAACGCGGCGCAGGCGAGCCGTGATCCGTTCAGCGATGGCGCGCAACTCGGCCACCCGCTGGCCGAACACGTGGATCACGAAAGGCTGCGGCAGCCCCGACAGGCTCTCGCCCAGGCGTTCGATGGTCGGCGTGTCGACCGCCAGCTGCACCCCCGGCAGCGCGGACTCTCGCTGGATGCGCCGCCCGATCGCGTCGAGCGCATTGACACTCACTCCGGGCTTGAGCGCCACCTGGATCTCGCCGGCGTAGGCCGGCTCGGTATAGGTGGTCGACGCCGAGGCGCCGATGCGCGCGTAGACATGCGCCACCGCGGGGTCGCGCAGCAGGCGTCGCGAGATGTGGCGCACCGCGGCACGGGTGTCGAGCAGCGAGGCCCCGGGCGGCAGCGTGAAGGATTCCAGCAGCGCGCCCTCGTTGGGCAGCGGCAGGAAGTTGATCGGCACCAGCACCAGCCCGAGCAGGCTGATCAGCAGCACCGCGAAGGTCAGCGCCAGGCTGGTGCGGGGGGCGCGGGCAACCCAGTCGAACAGATGCTCGTTGGCTTGCTGCAGCCACTGGATCAGGCGCCGGCCGCTGCCGGCCCCGCCCACGGCACGCGCGCCGAGAAATCCCAGCCCCAGCGGGATCAGGGTCAGCGACACGAGCAGCGACGCCAGCAGCGCCAGGATCATCGCCAGCGAGAAGGGAATGAAGAACAGCCCCACGATGCCCCCGACGAACAACAGGGGCACGTAGATGGCCACGTTGGTCAGCGTGCCGGTGATGTCGGGCACGACGATGCCGCGCAGCCCGGACCACACCCCCTGCCAGTGCGCGTCGCCAGCCTCCCAGCGATGGTGGATGCTCTCGAGCACGATGATCGCGTCGTCGGCCAGCAAGCCCACCGCCACCGTCAACGCGCCGAAGGTCATCAGGTTCAGGCTCTGCCCGAAAGCGTGCAGCGCAGCGATGGCGATGGCCAGCGACAGCGGGATGCTCAGGGCCAGCACGAACACTCCGCGCCCGGCTCCGAGCACCCAGAACAGCATGGCCACGGCCAGCAGCGCGCCGATAAGCAGGTTGCGCCCGAGATCGGTGCCGACGATTTTCACCAGGTGCCCCTGGTCGTAGGTGCACACCCAGCGCACCCCCGCCGGAAGCTCCCGCGCGGTTTGCCGCAGCGCGGCCTGCACGGCGCGCGTGACCACGCGCGTGGAGGCTCCTGGCTGCTTGATCACGGTGACGGCCACGCTGGGCCGGCCATCCAGGCTCACCGCGTCGTGCGTGGGCATGGCCGCGCGCTCGACGCGGGCCAGCGCGCGCAGCGGCATCGGGCCGTGCGGCGTGGGCACGGCCATCGCCTCGAGCTGCCCGATATGCACCGGCAGCCTGCGCGCCTCGATCAGTACGTCGTTGTGCCCCAGCGTCAGGTAGCCGGCCGGCGCCAGCAGCACCTGCGCCTTGACCGCCTGCTCGATGGCATCGACCCCCACGTCGTAGCGGCGCATCGCAGCCAGGTCGGGCTGGATCCACAGCGCCTCTTCGCCGGCGCCGTACACATGCACGAACTGCACGCCGGGGATGGCGCGCAGCGCCGGCGCGATCTCGGCCTGCACCAGGCGCTGCACCCGGGCCGGCGCGATGCCGGCGGGAATGTGCGCGGTGTAGTCGGCGACCTCGTTGATGGCGTTGCCCATGATCTGCGCCACCGGATGTGCCTGCGACGGCAGGCGCGCGCGGGCGCGGTCGATGGCGCTGTTGACTGCCAGCAGATCCGCCTGGGCGCTGCTGCCCTGGCGGAAGCGCACGTCGATCTCGACCGTGCCGTTGCCCATCACCGAGCGCACGCTGCGCAGGCCGGTGAGGGTCAGGATCTGGCCCTCCAGCGGCTGCACCACCAGATGCTCGAGCTCGGTGGCGGTAGTGCCGGGAAGGTGTGCGGTAACGCTGATCTGCGGGAAGTCGAAGCTGGGAAGCACCTCGACCGGGGTGTGCACGAAGGCGTCGATGGCCCAGGCCAGCACCACTCCCAGCACCAGCAGCCACAGCACCCTGCGCCGCAGCAGGCGCGGCACGGAAACGTCGGAGCCCATCGCGCGTCAGTCCGGCGGCGTGTAGTGGCTGGCGATGCCGCGGTGGTAGTCGAGGAAGGCGTCGGTCGCCACCACCTGCTGCCCCGCCGACAGGCCGGAGGCGATCGCGGTCCACCAGCCCCGGGCCGGCCCCGGAACCACCTGCCGCGGCTGGTCGCCCGCGGCGGTATGCACCAGCACCCACCAGTGGCCGCGGTCGAGGATCAGGGCCTGGGTCGGCACCAGCACCATGCGCCGCTTCGGACCCTCGAGCACCAGCGACCCCCACTGACCGTTGACCCACCAGGTGGGTGGCTTCGGGGTCGCCGGGACCAGGCCGATGCGCGTGCCGCCATCGGCGCGAAGCGCGGGAGAGATCGCCACGACCTCGACGGCCGCCGCCGCACCGCCGCCGACAGGCTGGAAGCGCCCCTTCATGCCCACGCGCAGGCGCGCCGCGTCGACCCCATAGACCTGCGCGCGAATCCACAACCTGCCGGCAGGCTGCAACGTGGCGATGGCCTGGCCGGCGCCGAGCTGCTCGCCATTCGCTGCCTGCACCGAAAGAACCGCTCCAGCCACCGGCGCGCGAACCGTCTGCAGGCTGCGCGCCTCGTGCAACGCTGCGGCCGCGGTGCGCACCGCGGCATGCGCTGTCGCAAGTCGCGCGCGCGCGGCGTCGAGCGCCTGGCGCGTGGCGAGCTGCGCGCCGAACTGGCTGCCCTCGATGGCCAGGAGATGCCGGGCCGCCGACTCGCGTGCCCGGGCGGCTTGCAGTTGCTGCTCCCGGGCAACCAACAGGGCCCGCATGCGGGGCCCCGTCAAGCGGGCCACGACCTCGCCGGCCCGTACAGCGCTGCCGGCAACGATCTGCAGGCCGCCGAGGGTTCCGGGGTCCACCGCGCGCAGGCGCACGACGGCGATGGGCTCGACCTGGCCGTACGCGACCAGGGTTCGCGGCACCGCTTGCTCATGCACCGTGACATAGGGTGCGCCTGCCGCGTGGGCGCGCACCGAAAGGCCCGCCAGCGCGAGCGCGGCGCCCAGGGCGAAGGCGACGCACACACCAAGCGCGCAACGGCAGCGCATCAGGCGTTCCATGTCCACAACAGGAAGGGGTGAAGGATGTCGTTGCCGAACAGCGCACCCCATGCCAGCACGGCGCCCAGCAAGACCAGCAGCAGGGCCAGCGCGCCGGCGTCGCGCGCGGGTGATCGCTGGTGCGCGCGGGCTGGCCCGGGAAGTGGCGCCAGCAGTCGCTCGACACGCGCCGCGAGCGCGCGCGCATCGCCCAGCAGCGCTGCGTGGCCACCCGCCGGGAACACGCCGAATGCGCTGCGCGGCGCATTGCGCGCGTAGCGCGCGGTGGCGACGACCGCCGCGGCCAGGTCGGTGCCCGATGCGCCAAGGCCGCGCGCCTCGTCGTCGCGTGCATGCTCCAGGAGTTCCAGCCAGACCTGGAAATGCCGATGGGCCCAGGGCCAGGGCCATTGCAGGTCGGCGGCCCATTGCGCGAGCCAGATGCGCAACGGGTCCCGGTGCCGCGCATGGGCGCGCTCGTGTTCCAGCGCGGCGTGGATCGACCCGTCGTCCAGCGTGCGGGCGAGATGGGGATCGAACACCACGCGGGGATGCAGGAATCCGACCGTGCAGATGGGAAGTTCCACGGGTTGACGCAGCAGCACCCAGACCGCGCGCAGCCCGGCGCGAAGCGCGACCGCGAGGAAGGGCAGGCTGGCGCCGATGATCATGCCGTGATCGAAACGGGTCGTCACCGGGTCGGGCTCGCGCAGGGCCCAGCCGCACAGCCACGCGCCGACCACCAGCATGGGCAGCACCGGCAGCCACAGGCGTCGCCACGCTGTTCGCTCCGCCACCATCGGCGACGCGACGATCGGCGCGCGCCAGGGCAGCAAGGCCAGCGGCTGCATCACGAGGCCGCCGAACAGCACGATCAGCAGGGTCAACAGCGTCTCACGTCCCATGACCGCTCCCCTTCCTGGACTGGATGGCACGCTCGAGGGCATCGAGCAGCGCCGGGTCGATGTCGCCCGCGGCATCGACCAGCGCGGCCACCGCCGCGTGCGGCCCCGGCCCCAGGAATCGGCTGATCAACTGCCTGGCCCGGGCCCGCTCGACGCTGTCGCGCTCGGCCCGCGGCGCATAGACGAAAGCCCCGCCTGCCCGGCTGCGCTCGATCAGCCCCTTGTCGCGAAGGCGGTCCACGACCTTGGCGGTGGTGGTGTAGACCAATCCCGCGGGTGCGCCGACGCGCTCGTGCAGCTCGCGCACACTGCCATGGCCCAGGTCCCACAGCGCACGCAGCACCGCGTACTCGAGGTCGTCGGCGGGAAGTCGGAAACTCGCCATGGGCGCATCCTACGACGCAAGTCGTAGGCGCGGCATGCTCGGTTTGTGACCACATGCGTCGAGTCGCTTCAGGCCCCGGGCACGACCCCGTCGGAAGTGGGCGGCTCCCGGTGCGCGCGCAGGCGCGCGTCGGACTGCAGGATGTCCTCGAGTTCGGCGCCGGCCTGGCGCGACAACGCGATCAGCGCCGCCTGGTCGTGGTAGACCGCCTGCTGACGCTCGAGCAGGTGCTCGTCGTGACGGGTGAACACCTCGGCGAAGGCCTCGGCGTCGACCGCCGGCTCCAGCGCCTGCAGCGCGAGCTTGCCCATTTCCACGCTCGATCCCCAGGTCTCGCGCAGCACCTGGCGCACCCCCATCTCCCGCAGTCGCATCAGGTGGGTGCGGTTGCGCGCGCGCGCGATCACCGGAACCCGCGGGTAATGCGTGCGCATGAGTTCGGCAATGCGCACGCTGGCCTCGACGTCATCGACCGCCAGCACGAACAGCCTGGCCTGCGCGATTCCCGCTGCACGCAACAGCGCGAGGCGCGTGGCGTCGCCGTAATAGATGGTGTTGCCGAACCTGCGCACGAAATCGACCTGCTCGGCGCTGGCGTCGAGCGCCGTGAACGGCAGGCCCTGCGCGTTGAGCATGCGCCCGACCACCTGCCCGACACGCCCGAAGCCGGCGATCACCACCGGACGGTGCGGCTCGTCGATCGGCGTGAACGGCGGCGCCTCGCGACGCCGCGCCCACGGCAGCCACAACCTGTCGTGGGCGATCAGCGCAAGCGGGGCCAGCGCCAGGCTCAGCGCCACTGCGCCGGTCAGCAGGTCGGCGACCGTCGGCGCGAGCAGGCTGCCGCGCGCGCTGGCGAACAGCACGAACGCGAACTCGCCGCCACAGGCCAGCAAAACGGCCAGCGGACGAGCGAGAGCGGCGTCGCCGCCGACCGCGCGCCGCCCGACATACAGCGTGAGCGCCTTGAGCACGACGATGCCCGCGCCCAGCCCGAGCAGCAGCAGCGGACGCGCGGCGAACAATCCCAGGGGCATGCCCATGCCCACCGCGATGAAGAACAGCCCCAGCAGCAGGGATTCGAAAGGCTCGATGGCCGCTTCCAGCTCATGGCGGAACTCCGAATCGGCGAGCAGCACCCCGGCCAGGAATGCACCCAGCGATGCCGACAGCCCGACCGCGCTCAGCCCCACGCCGATGCCGACCGCGCACAGCAACGCCGCAGCGGCGAACAACTCCCGGTTGCCGCTGCCGAAGCGGGCCACGTAGCGGAACAGCGCGGCGAGCACCGGCCTGCCCGCCACGGCGAGCGCGACCAGTGCCGCAAGCGCCGCCCAGCCGGGCGGCCGCTGCGTGCCGCCGACCAGCGACAGCAGCGCCAGGATGGGGATGACGCTGACGTCCTGGAACAGCAGGATGGCGAAGGCCTCGCGCCCCTGGCGCGTGGTCAGTTCTCGGCGCTCGGCCAGCAAGGGCAGGATGTACGCGGTCGACGACATGGCCAGCGCAACGCCCACCAGCGCCGCGCCGCCGGCGCCCAGCCCGAGCACCGCCCCCGCGGCGGCTACCGGCAGCGCCACCGCTCCCATCTGCAGCAATCCCAGCCCGAACACCTGCCGGCGCAGCGCCCACAGGCGCGCCGGCTTGAGTTCCAGCCCGATGAGAAACATCAGCAGCGTCACGCCGAGCTCGGCGGTGTGCAGCACCGCGCCGGGCTGCGAGTCGACGTGCAGGCCGTAGGGGCCGACCGCGATGCCCGCGATCAGGTAGCCGAGCAGCGAGCCGAGGCCGATTCGCTTGAACAGCGGCACCAGCAGCACGGAGGCCGCGAGCAGGGTGAGGATGGCGGTGGCGGACATTCCCCGATGGTAGGGCTCGGGAGGTGCCCGCGGCGCCGGGCCTGCCGCGGACCCGCGGGTCCCTGCGCAGATCGGACGCTACGGCGGCGAGGAGTTCCTGATTCTCCTGCCCGACACCAGCCTGCCCCAGGCCCAGGCCTTGGCGACAAGAATCCAGCAACAAGTGGCTCGGCATTTCGACCAGCCGAGGGTCACCGTAAGCATGGGCATATCCAGCTCGCAGGGCCGGGCGAACGGATCGCTCGACGCAATCGTGGCCGACGCCGATGCCGATGCCGCCCATGAGCGGAACAGGACAGCCACAGGCCCCGGGCTGGAAACCCACTTGCTCGGATGCGGCCGCCCGATCACCCTCACGCCACCTGCCGATTCTGCCCTTGCCAGTACGCCTCGCGCAGCTTGCGCTTGAGCACCTTGCCCGCTCCCGTGGTCGGCAGCCCATCGACAAACTCCACGCTGCGCGGGCACTTGTAGCCGCCGATCAGCGTCTTGCAGTGTTCGCGAATTTCCTCGGACGTGGCGTGCTGCCCGGACTTGAGCACGACCACCGCGTGCACGCGCTCGCCCCATTGCTCGTCGGGCACGCCGATGACCGCGCATGACGCCACCGCGGGGTGCCGGGCGACCGCCTGCTCGACCTCGGTGGAGTAGACGTTCTCGCCTCCGGTGATGATCATGTCCTTCATGCGGTCGACGACATAGACGAAACCGTCGTCGTCCATTCGCCCTCCATCACCGGTGTGCATCCAGCCGGCGTTCGGGGCACGATCGATCGCCTGCGCCGTATCTTCGGGCTTGCCCCAGTATCCGAGCATCATTCCGGGGCTGCGCACGATGATTTCGCCGACCTCGCCACGCGCTAGCTCCTGCCCGTCGGGGCCGACGATGCGCACGGACACGCCCAAGGCCGCCGTGCCGCCGGAGCGCAGCTTGCCACGCCTGCGGCCTTCGCTGGAATGCAGCGCCGCCGGCAGCACGGTGATGCTCGGCGCGAGCTCGGTCATGCCGTAGACCTGCAGGAATCGCGCCTGCGGCAGCAAGGCCTGGGCCCGGTCGAGCACCGCCTCGCTGATGGGCGATCCACCGTAGGCCATGGCGCGCAGCGCGGACAGGTCGAAGGCACGCGCGTCGGGATGGTCCACCAGCAACTGGATCATGGTCGGCACGAGCACGGTCGCTGCGATGCGATCACGGGCCAGTGCCTGCAACATGCCCAGCGGCGTGAACGAAGGCAGCGTGACGTGGGTGCCGCCGATGGTCCAGATCGCATTGAACAGGCAGAAGTCGGCGACGTGGAACATCGGCGCCGCATGCAGCGCCAGGTCCTCGGCGCGCACCTGGAACTCGTTGGCAAGCACCAGGCCATTGAACACGTATGCCTCGTGCGACAGCATCACGCCCTTGGGAAACCCGGTGGTGCCGCCGGTGTACATCACGCCGGCCAGGTCCTTGCCGCTTCGGCCGGCATCGGGTATCGGATCGTGATCGGCGATCAGCGCCTCGTACGACAGCATGCCGTCCGGCGTCGGCTGCTCGCCGACGTGGATCAGCGTGCCCAGGCTGCTGCTGGCGGCGCGCAACTCGGGCACCAGCGCGACGAACGGGTCGTCGATCAACAGCACGCGGGTATCGCAGTCGTCCAGCGAATACGCGATCTCGACGGTGCTCCAGCGGGTGTTGACCGGATTGAATACGGCTCCTGCCCACGGAATGGCCATGTAGGCCTCGACATAGCGGTCGCTGTTGAGCGACAGGATGCCGACGCGGTCCCCGACGCCCACGCCCAAGGCCCGTAGCCCGCCGGCGAGCCGGGCCACACGGTCACGGAACTCGGTGAAGGTGTGGCGGCGATCGCCGCAGATCGTGGCGAGACCGTCGGGGCGGCAGGCAACCGCTCGGTGCAGGGCCTGGGTGAGTTGCATGGCGCTCTCCTGGCTGGCAGCCGCACGCTGGCCGCCGCGCATAGCGTAACCACCTTGCCGGAGACGATGCGTCGCGGCCCCCCGATCCAGGGGGCCGCGGGGAAGACAGGCCGTGTCGCCCCGGGCTCAGACCGCGGCGGACTTCAGCTCCCGCGCCTTGATGTCGTAGGCGAAGGTGTCCGCCGACAGGCTGTCGAGCATCGCAGTGCCGCAACGCCCCTGCGGGTACATGAGGAAAGGGATCGTCGGACCACCGGGCAGCGCCAGATCCTGCGCGGTGTTGTAGGCCACCCAGTTCATCTCCCAGGCGCCGAACAGGGTCCGGCGCGCCGCGGCGACGATGGGGTCGGCCAGCGTCAGCCCCGGGCGCTCCTCGAGCACGACCTTGCGCACGTCGGCCGGATCCACGGGCACCCAGCCGAACTCCTCCAGCCAGACCTCGGCGCGGCAATGCTGCGCCCCGGACACATCGCCGCTCTTGCCCAGCGAGTGGTAGCCGAAGCGCGAGTCGGCAACGCGAATGCCATAGACGTCGCGCGCCGGCAGGCCCGAGGCGCGAGCGAGCCCCGTGAACAATGCGCTGAGGTCGGCGCATTTGCCCGACAGGTCGCCGGTCTCGAGCATGAAGCGGATGTCGCCGAGGCCGCAGCCGCGAACCTTGGGATTGCGCTGGGTGTTCTCCACGATCCACTCGTAGATGGCGCGAGCCTTCGCCAAATCCCCATGCGCGCCGGCGGTGATTCGCCGCGCCGTCTGGCCGACGATGCCGTCGAGAGGGGCCAGGTGGGTCGGCCGCGTGTACAGCGCACGCGTGGCCGCGTCGAGCGCGGGTGCATGGCCCGGGCGCGCGAGGTCGACGGCGCGGTCACGGGTGGCGACCCGGCTCGTGACCTCCAGGGTCGGCGCCGCGCACCCGGCGTCCCAGCTCGCCTGGATGAGGCCGGCGCCCTGCACCGGATCCCGCCATTCGCGCACCGTCGTCGCGTTGCCCTGCCAGAGGTTGCCCATCGGGCGAATCCAGTCCGGAGCCTGCACGGCGGGAATCGGGATCCAGACCGTGGTGGCCGCGCCCGAGTTGATGGGTTCGACCTTGGTGGTCAGCTCGAACACGCGCCAGCCGTCGGCCGGACCGGGATCGAAGGGGCGAGGTTCGGCGTGTGCGGCCAGCGGCGCCAGCAGCGACGACGTGCACCATGCCGCGCTGTTCAGCAGAAAGCGTCGGCGGCGGTTGGGAATGGGGTTCATGGAAGCTTGGGTGGCGATACGAGGGGGCATCGGCTGCCTGCCGCACGCCCGCGGCGACAGCGGCTCGAGCCGAAGTCTACCGAGTGTCGATCGCGCTCCGGCTCGACCAACCGGGCCGCAAACTCCGGCCTGTATCGCCTGTCGACGCTCGCGCCGAGCGCATCCACGCAGGCGTCGCGCCCGGTGCGCCGAAGGTTTCGAAGCGCCCGCGCTCGTCCAAATCCGGGACGGTTCCATGCTGGCGCGTTGCCTCGGATAGGCTTGGGGTGTCGGCGCCGACGCGATGGGGAGCAGCGTGCCAGGCGACGCGCTGGCCAGGAAAAGCCGCCGTCGGCGGCAACAGTCGCAATGCACACCGAGGAGAACGATGATGAGTGGAATGATCAGCTACGCACGGCCCGACGGCAAGGCCTCGAGCGGCTACATGGTGGAACCGACCCAGGGCAGCAAGGCGCCGGGAGTCGTGGTGATCCAGGAGTGGTGGGGTCTCGACGAGCAGATCAAGGGCGTCGCCGAGAAGCTGGCCGCCCGAGGCTACCGGGCACTCGTTCCTGACCTCTATCGCGGCAAGCTTGCGCTCGAGGCGAACGAAGCCGAGCATTTGATGAACGGCCTGGATTTTGCCGACGCGGCCAGTCAGGACATTCGCGGTGCCGTGCAGTACCTCAAGGCGACGGGCAGCTCGAAGGCCGGCGTGATGGGCTACTGCATGGGCGGCGCACTGACGCTGCTTGCTTCGGTTCATGTTCCTGAAAGCGACGCCAACGCGACCTGGTACGGCTATCCCCCGCTCGACTACATCGACGCGAGCAAGATCAAGGCACCGCTGCTCGGCCACTGGGGCACCCAGGACCAGTTCTTCGCCATCGCCGGCGTGGACACGCTGGAACAAAGACTCCAGGCAGCCAAGGTGAAGTACGAGTTCTACCGCTACGACGCCAAACACGCCTTCGCGAACGAGGAATCCGACGCGCGCAACCTGCCGCCGCTCGGCTACCACCCTGAGGCCGCGAAACTCGCCTGGGACCGCACGATGGCGTTCTTCCAGAAAAACCTGGCCTGAAGCCGGGCCGCCTTGCCGACAGCTGCTCAGGTGTCGGCGCTTCGATCCTTGCGCAGGATCGCCGCTGCGGCGGCCCGCAGGAAGTCACCCGACAGTTCGGGGTCGATGACCACCCGCGACATCAGCAAGGCGCCGACGACGGTCGACAGCACGACCAGCGCCCGGTCCCGGCTGCAAGCCCCGGGCTGGTCATCGAGCATCGAGCCGAGCATGCCCAGATAGCCCCTGGCCTGCTCCTCGAACACCTCGCGCAGCTGCGGGTCGTCGCGGCGCGCGGCCTCCGCGGCGAGCGCCGCGAAGGCGCAGCCGTCGGCCGGATTGTCGCGGTGCGCCGGCGACAGGTAGCCCTCGACAAAGGTGGCCAGCGGATCGCCTTCGCTGGCGGCGATCCGTTGCTTCCATTTTGCGCGGCTGCGCTCCAGCGCAGCGGCCATGGCCTCGCGAACCAGCCCCTCCTTGGAGTCGAACTGCTTGTAGAAGCCGCCATGAGTGAGGCCAGCCGCGCGCATGACCTCGCCGAGCCCGATGCCATCGAAACCGTGCTCGCGGAACAAGCCGGCCGCCGACGCGACGACTTGCCGGCGATTGCGTTCGGCCTGTTCCCTGCTGACTTTCACGACGATCTCCCGATTTGCGGCCTCGGCTCAGGCGAGGTTTCGGCCGCGCTGATCAGCAGCCAGCTCGCCAGCGCGGCGACCAGCGCGACGGCGGCGGCGCAAACCAGCACCGTCGCGAACCCCGTGGCGTAGCTCTGACGTGCGATACGCGCCAGCGCCTGCCTGGTCGGCGTTGGCAGTCCCGCCAGCATACCCGGCAGATCGCCGGCGACCAGCCGGGACACCATCGCGTGCAGCGGCGGCAGCCTGGTGTCGATTGCCGAGATCGAGGCGGCGAAACGCTCGCGCGTCTGGCCGACCAGCACCGCGCCGAGCGCGGTGATTCCGGTCACCAGCCCGGTGAAGCGCAGGGTCGCGCCGATGCCTGAAGCCATGCCTCCACGCTCGGGGGGAATCACGCTCATCGAGACCTTCGCGGTCTCGCCGTTGAGAAGTCCTGCTCCGCAACCGGTGACGGCCATGCCGACGGCCACCGCCAGGTACGCCGCGTGCTCGCCCACCAGCCACGCCGTCAGCGCGTTGCCGGCCGCGGTGACCAGCAAGCCCAGGCTCAACACGCCGCGCCCCGAGATCCTGGCGGCCAGCGCGGCGGCGATGCGCGGGAACAGGAACAGCGGTAGCGCGAACGGCATCATGCGCAAGCCGGCCGTGGCGGCTCCGTAGCCGTACGCGTTCTGCAGGTACAGCGGAAGGTAGGTCAGCATGACCTGCGCGGAAGCCGCGAATCCGATCATCGCGATGCTGCTGCCCAGGAAGGTGCGCCTGCGGAACAGCCCGAAGTCCACCATCGGACGCTGCTGCAACCCTTCGGCCAGGCCATAGGCGGCAAACAGCAGCGCCGCGATGGCGAAGCCCAGCAGCGTCGTGGAACTACCCCAGCCCGCGCCGTTGGCGCCGATCATCGCCCGGATCAGGGTGTACAGCCCGGCAGCGAACAACAACATTCCGGCGATGTCGACTCGCTGCGCCTCAGGGTCCCTGGACTCCTCGACCGCCGAGTTGCCCAGCAGCAGCAGCGCGAGGCCGATGGGCACATTGACGAAGAACACCCAGCGCCAACCCACGCTCGACGTGATGGCCCCGCCGACCAGCGGGCCCAGCGCCACCGCGACCCCGATCACCGTTCCCCAGAAGCCGAAGGCCCGCGCGCGATCGGCGCCGCGGAACTCGTGCCCCAGCACCGCCAGGGCCGCGCTGAGCTGCAGGGCCGCGCCGACCCCCTGCACCGCGCGAGCCGCGTTCAGCGCCCCGGCACCGGGCGCCAGGCCGCACAGCAGCGACGCGAAGGTGAACAGCGCCAGTCCGAGCAGCAGCAGCCGGCGCCTGCCGAAGCGGTCGGCCAGCGCACCCATCGGCATCAGGCATGCGGCAAAGGCGAGGATGTAGGCGCTGACCACCCACTCGATATCGGCGAAGGAACTCCCGAGGCTGCGGGCGATCGCCGGCAGCGACACGGCGACGACGTTGGCGTCGAGCATGATCATGAACGAAACCCCGGATACGCACAGCAACACCCGGGCTGCGCGACCGCTGACCCAGCGCGCCCGGCGGGCCGGACCTGCGACGGCGATCGAGGGGGAGTCAGTCCTGCCTGGGTTCACGATGCGCTCTCCGATTGCGCCAGATTCGGGTGGCCCCCGATGGCTGCGGATTCACGCATCCGCGGCAACGATTCGCCAGGCCCCTGGCCAGAGCCTTTTTTTGATGATGTTCATCATATAACAAACTCCCTCGCCTTGCGCGCCGGGCATGGTGCCGGCGTGCGATGATTCACGGCGGATCCGGGCCATCCGCCCGGCCCCTTTCCCATCCGCGACCCCGATGAACGACGACCACCCGGCATCCCCCAGACCCGCCTGGATGATCTACGGCGCCAACGGCTACACCGGCAGTCTGATCGCCCGCGAAGCCGTCAAGCGCGGGCTCAAGCCCTTGCTCGCGGGCCGCAACCGCCAAGCCGTGCAGGCGCTGGCCGGCGAACTGGGGCTCGAGTCACGGGTGTTCGCGCTGGACGACTCCGCGCAGGTCGCGCGGCAGATCGACGGCCTTGCGCTGGTGCTGCATTGCGCGGGGCCGTTTTCCGCGACGGCCGAGGTCATGATGCGGGCCTGCATCCAGGCGCGGGTGCACTATCTCGACATCACCGGCGAGATCGCGGTGTTCGAACTGGCGCAATCCCTGGGAGCGCAGGCAGCCGCCGCCGCAGTCGTGCTGTGCCCCGGAGTCGGCTTCGACGTCGTCCCGACCGACTGTGTCGCCGCGGCGCTGAAGGCGGCGATGCCCGACGCGACCCACCTGGCGCTGGGCTTCGACTCCCGCTCGGGCATGTCTGCGGGAACGGCCAAGACCTCGGTCGAAGGCCTCGCGCAAGGTGGCAAGGTGCGTCGCGACGGCCGGATCGTCGACGTCGGGCTGGCCTGCAAGGTGCGGCGAATCGACTTCGGCGATGGACTCAAGGACTCCATGACCATCCCGTGGGGCGATGTGTCCACCGCCTTCCACAGCACGGGCATTCCCAACATCGAGGTCTACCTGCCCGGCTCCCCGGCGATGATCGCCAGGGCTCGCCGCGCCAACCTGATTCGCCCGCTGCTGCGCCTGTCATGGGTGCAGCGCTGGATCAAGGCTCGCATCGGCCGCAGCGTCAAGGGCCCCAGCGAGCACGAGCGACAGCAGATGCCCACGTACGTGTGGGGCGAGGCGACCAATGCCCGCGGCGAGACCAAGGTCGCGAGAATCCGTACCGCCAACGGGTACAGCCTGACGGCCAGCGCATCGCTGGCCGTCGTCGAGCACCTGCTCGGCAACGCCCCCGCGGGCGGCGCCTATACCCCGTCGCGCCTGATGGGCCAGGACCTGGTGACCCGCCTGCCGGGGTCGGGTCCGCTGCGGATCGACTGAGCCCGGCGAGTCGATGCGGGCCACCGTTTGCAGCGCCATGCGCGGCGCATGGGCATCGACCGGGCCGGGCATGCCTGACGCGCCAGGTTTCTCCCGGTCAGCGGATCAGGGCCATCCTTGATCCGGGCCTCAAGACGCAGCCGTGGCCCCGCATTCGTGAAGAAAACCGATGTCCGAGGGCTGCGCGCGCACACGGAACCTGGCGCCGGACTCGTCGGCGCTTTCGGCCAGGACCTCGCAGCGGGCGTAGATGTCGCGCCGCAGCTGCTGCGCGGACCACGGCACGAACAGCTCGGCCTCCACCAGGCCCTTCTGGAAAAAGCTCAGGATGAGCGAGCGCAGTTTCGCCACGTCGTCGGCGCGGCGGGCGCTCATCACGACGCAGCCGGGGTAGCTGGCGCGCAGCTGGGCTTCGACTTCGAGCTGCCTGTTCGCGTCGCCGACCTGGTCGATCTTGTTGAACACGCGGATGCGCGGGGTCTGCTGCGCGCCGATCTCGGCCAGCACGTCGTCGGTGACCTGGCGCTGGCGCTCGAAGCCCGGGTCGCTGGCGTCGATCACGTGCAGCAGCAGCGAGGCGTCCAGCGCCTCGTCCAGCGTGGACTTGAAGGATTCCACCAGGCCGTGGGGCAGCTTCTTGATGAAACCGACGGTATCGCTGACCAGAACCCGCGGCACGCTTTCCGGGTGCAGCACGCGCACGGTGGTGTCCAGGGTGGCGAACAACTTGTTCGCCACCAGCACCTCGCTGCCGGTGAGGGCGCGCATCAGCGTTGACTTGCCAGCGTTGGTATAGCCCACCAGCGCCAGGCTGGCCACGCCCTGCTGGCGCCGCGCGCGCTGGGTCTGGCGCTCGGTGCCCATGGCGTCGATTTCCATCTGCAGCTCGGCGATGCGGTCGCGGATCTTGCGCCGGTCCAGCTCGGTGTGGGATTCACCGGCGCCGCGGCCCCCCGTTCCGCTGCGCTGTCGTCCCTGCGGCCCCGCCAGCTTGGCCGCCTCACGCAGGCGCGGCGCCATGTAGCCCAGGCGCGCGATCTCCACCTGCGCACGCGCGGCGCGCGAGCGCGCGTGGCGGTGGAAGATCTCCAGGATCACCATGGTGCGGTCCATCACCTCGCATCCCACGGCCTTCTCCAGGTTGCGCCTGGGACGGGGAGATCTCGTGGTCGATCAACAGCACCTGGATGCCCTCGAGCTCCGGGGTCGTCGCGTGGCCGGGGCGCTCGTCGCGTGCAGCGCCGGCCTGGCTTTCCACGAATTCGCGCACCTCCTCGCGCTTGCCCGTGCCCAGGTAGGCTGTGGTGTCGAAGTTGGCGCGCTTCTGGGTGAAGGTCTGCACCACCCGATAACCCAGGGTCTTCGCCAGTTCGCGCAGTTCGGCGAGCGAGGACTCGAAATCCCCGTCGCTCACGTCGGGCAGTTGCACCGCGGCCACGACGGCATCAAGGGGTTTGTCCTGGGAATCTGGCGACATGGGGTCCGTGCGAGGCGTGGGAAGCCTTCCATCGTACGAGCGGGGCGGGCCCGCGTGGGTGCGGCCTCTCCTGGATGGATGCCACCGCCGCGGCGCGACGGCGGCTCCGTGCTCGAACCCACCTCCGTCCAGGTGCGCGGCATCGCGCCGCCGGCTGTAAGGAATCCTGTGGTCACTCGACGAAAGGAGGTCGGTGTCGTGCCGATGTTGACCGGGAGATCCAGCAATGACTCACGAGAAAACGCAGGGCCGCCCCAAGTTTTCTCGACCCCCATGGGGGGCGGGCTGGGCGCAGCCCGGCCCTGGGGGCGCTCACGAGAAAACGCAGGGCCGCCCCAAGTTTCCTCGACCCCCACGGGGGGCGGGCTGGGCGCAGCCCGGCCCTGGGGGCCCTCAGTACCGTGTGCGTCCCGAGGCCTTGAAGGCACTCGATCCGATGGCTCGCAGGGTGACGCAGGAGGGGGCGACCGAGCCGCCGGGAAGCGGGCGCTACCTGCATCACCGCGAGCGCGGAATCTATGTCGATATCGTGACCGGGGAACCGCTGTTCGCGTCCAGCGACAAGTTCGACAGCGGATGCGGCTGGCCGAGTTTCACGCGGCCGATCGACGCAGACCGCGTCCGCGAGTCGCTCGACCGCTCCTACGGCATGATCCGAACCGAAGTTCGCTCGGCCGCCGGAAACAGCCACCTCGGCCATGTGTTCGACGATGGGCCGCGCGACCGCGGCGGGCGGCGCTACTGCATCAATTCGGCGGCGCTGCGCTTCGTCCCGCGTGCCGAAATGGCCGCCCGGGGATACGCGGACTACCTTGACCAAGTAGAGGGTGAATGATGACCGAGACCGCGATCCTTGCAGGTGGCTGCTTCTGGGGCATGCAGGAACTGCTGCGTCGTCTCCCCGGCGTGGTGTCCACGCGTGTGGGCTATTGCGGCGGGGAAACCCCGAACGCGACCTACCGCAATCACGGAAGCCATGCCGAGGCCGTCGAGGTCGTGTTCGACCCGCAGCGGCTGAGCTACCGTGATCTGCTCAAAAGGTATTTTCAGATCCACGACCCGACGACGCGCGATCGCCAGGGCAACGACAGGGGCGCGTCGTATCGTTCGGTCATCCTCTATCGAAGCCAGGCGCAGCGCGACGAGGCGCTGGCGCTGATCCGCAGGATCGACGCCAGCGGAATCTGGCCGGGCAAAGTCGTCACCGCGCTCCAGCCGGCAGGCAGTTTCTGGCCTGCCGAGCCCGAGCATCAGGACTACCTGCAGCGCCAGCCGCATGGCTACACCTGCCACTTCCCGAGGCCGGATTGGGTGCTGCCGGACGACGGCCGTGACTAGTAGTGTCCTTCTTCCATCGGTCGTGGCAGATACACCACGTCGCAGCTTGCCTCAGCAAACGCCGTGGCCATACAACGAAATGTGCCATCCGTGAAGGCACTGTCCGCGCGAACGACAAGGCCCCGTTAGGATGTATTTCGACGCGCTGGCGATCCCCACCTCCGCCGCAAGGCTTCGCGGCGTATCTCGTTGCCACTCCACGCTCGTCGAGACCCGCATGTCTGACTGTCCCAGCTTTCGAGACATCCTGGTTCGCCGGGAACACATCCCAGGGGAGGTCACACCGGGCCCGGCGGCAATGGGGGGAGTGGCGTTGGCGCGCCAACGCGCGCCCGCGCACGTGTTCGAGCGTGGGCCGACATCCGACCTGGTGATCGTGGCGCAGCAGAACATCGCCTCGACGTCGGTCGAGTTTGATCTGGGTTACGGCTGGCGCGAACATTTCTGTCCGGCAGCGGCCGCCATCTACGTGATCCCGGCGCAAGCCGATGCGCGGTGGCGACTCGATGGGGAATCCCAGTGTGTCTACCTTGCCATGGCGCAGGGGCAAGCCTATGCGCTGCTCGACGAACTCCACGTCGCGCGGCCAGACGAGCGATTGTGGGATCTCGCCAGCCGCGGGTTCGAGGAACCGGTGGTGCATGAACTGCTGGTGAGGCTGTGGCAGGAGGCGAGTTGCGTGGGGCCGAACCCTCTGCTGGGCAGCAGTTGCCGTGTCGCCATCCTGCATGCGCTGGCTCGCTACTCGCAGGCAAGCCGGCGCGCCGCGGCCCGCACCGTGCCCAAGCTGTCCCGAATCGCGCTGCAGCGCGTGCTGGCCGCGATTCACGAGATGCCCCCGGACGGACTATCGGTCGAACAGCTGGCTTCGGTGGCGGGGTTGAGCCCCTTCCACTTCAGCAGGTTGTTCCGCAACAGCGTCGGCTGTTCCCCGTATCGCTACTACGACAAACTGCGCCACGAGCGCGCGAGAGAGCTGCTGGCTTCGACCGCGCTGTCGATCGAGGCCATTGCGCGCCAGCTTGGCTTCGCCGATGCGAGTCAGCTCGGACGTGCCTTTCGCCGACACGCGGGATGCTCGCCCGGCGCCTACCGAGCCCAGGTCGGGCGACAGCCCACGTCCGGCCTCAGCGCGGATCGATCGGCGTGAGCGTGCCGGCCCTGGCCTCGATCACCTCGCCGGCATCGAGAACCATATCCTCCCGAAAGCGGCGTCCGAGCAGTTGGACCCCCACAGGCAGGCCGTTGGCAACCCCGGTTGGAACGGACATCGCGGGGAAACCGAGCATGGGGACCGCCATCATCGACCAGTTGGCTGCCATGACGCGACGCATGCTTTCGACGCTGTGGATGTCGGCATCCTGCTCGAAGGCCTGCTCTGCCGATACCGGCATGAGAATCAGCGGACAGTCCTGCAAGAACTGCTGCAGGCGGGCGATCAGCGTGCCGCGCCGCGCGTAGCCGTTCATGTAGTCGACCAGGCCGGGACGTTCGCCCCACCATTCGCGCGCGACGGCATAGTAGTGCGCCGCGGCCTTCTTCATGCCCTCGTCGCCGATCTGCTCGACAAGCGGCATGATCTGGCGGAACTCTTCCATCGCGAGCAGATACCACAGCCTGTAGGCCTCGCCAAAAGCCGGATCCGTGATTTCCTCGACCCGGTAGCCGGCCTCGGCCAACCAGGCCGCGGCCTGATCGAGCGCAGCATCGACAGTCGCAGTTGGTCGGGCCACGCCGGCATCGCGCAAGAGGCCGACGCGGATGGGGCGTTCCGCCTGGCCGCCTGCCAGCGGAGCCGGCGCGTGCAGGGCATCGCGCGGGTCGAACGGACTCATGGCCTCGAGCGCCAGGCGAAGATCGGCCACGCATCGGGCCAACGGCCCCTGGGTCAACATGGTCTGCACCGACAGCGCCTGATCCGCGTCGGCGGGGCCATACCAGGTGGGTATGCGCCCGACGGTGGGCCGAAGCCCCGTGATGCCGCAGCAGTAGGCCGGCTGTCGGATCGAGCCGCCGATGTCGTTGCCGTGCGCGATCGGCACCATGCCGGTCGCGACCGCGGCGGCGGCGCCGCCACTGGAGCCGCCGGGCGTATGCGCCGCATTCCAGGGATTCAGGGTTCGCCCGTGCAGATCGTTGGTCGTGAACCAGCGATACGAGAAGGCCGGAGTGTTGCTGCGTCCCACGAACACCGACCCTGCCGCGCGCAGGTTGCGCACGTGCGGGCTGTCCTCCGATGCGATGGCATCCTTGAACGCGGCTACGCCATTCGTCGTTGCGTGCCCTTTCTGATCGCTATTGACCTTGATGGATACCGGGACGCCATGCAGCGGTCCCAGAGCTTCCCCCCGCTTGACGGCCTGGTCCGCTGCGTCGGCCGCCGCCAACGCCTCTTCCGGCGACACTTCCACCAGCGCATTGACGGCAAGGTTGACCTGATCGACGCGCTGCAGACAGGCGAGCGTCGCCTCGCGCGAGGAGATGCTGCGGGTGCGAATACCATCGGCCAGAGCCGTGGCGCTCCAGCGCCACAGCTCTGCCGGCTGCGCGTGAAGCAGGGTCGCGGAATTGCGGTTCATGGCTTGTCTCCTTCCTTTTCATGGGAGGCCGCACGATGTGCGCAGCCTTTATCGGACATGCTAGGAAGCGCAGGCGTACCGTGAAACGGCAAGCGCGGCTCGAAACCGCAGGATCGGGACATCGGCAGCAAGAGATGCCGGCCTCGTTTACCCCTAGCAGGCTGTTGATATACCCCAGGGGCCGCGCGCAGGCACTGCGGGATGAGCTGCAAGGCGCCCAAGCCAAGGCCAGGCTGGGCGCCTGGCCTGCTTGGGGCAGCCGCAGATCGCCCGCAGCGCCTGCGCCCGAAGGGTTGGCGCGGAATCGGGCGCTGGCCGCACCCCGGATCTTGCGCGGGCGTCCAGCCCGCGCTGCGATCCGGCGCACGCCCATCATCCCGATTCCGCGCCAACGCTACCCCTGCGGTATATCAACAGCCTGCTAGTAGCCTGGGCGGCAGAGGTAGCGCCTGCTGCAATTCGCCAGAGACGGTGCATTTCGGCGTCAATTCGTCGCCCATAGTGCCCACCATGGGATCCTCACCGCCCCCGAACTGTCCTGGCCCCTGACGAATTTCGCGACGCAGCCCGCGACGAGCAGCGGGCGCGGCGCTTGCACGGCTAGCGCCAGATGGCCTTGAGCTCGCCGGCACGCGACAGCTCAGCCGAGCGCAGACAGTCGCGCCGATCGGTCTTCACACGATCCCCGGCGCGGCGGGGAATCAACGACGGCGCGATGATCTCGCACGCGTAGCCAAGCTCGCGCAGCTTGCGCCGCAGCCCGTAGCCGGCCGGCCCGGCCCGGCCTCATAGACGATGTGCACGCCGGCAGGCTCGCCAAGCGGCTGCAGCTTTCTGATCAAGCGGTTCACGTCGTGCGTGATCTCGCCCATCAACCGTGCCGGATCCCGCCCAGGCGCTGCCAGGCCTATCGCGATCGTGTCCTTGTGAACGTCCAGTCCCACGTAAACCTTGCTACCCTCGTTCATGGTCGGTCTCCTCAACAGGTGCTGATGACTCGTTCACAGCATGTAGCTCGGCACGCTTGCGTGCAACCTACGGATCGGACGGAGATCGACCCCCGCCGACTTGCCTGTTGGCGACCATGATGACTAGGCTTGGATCCGGACATCGAATCGTGTAGCGATGCGTAGCGAGCAATCCCATGGTTGAACTCAAGGACGTTGACCTGCGTGCCGACCCGGACGCAGCGAGTTACATCAAGACGGAAGTCGTGGATGTGCAATTCGCACTGCAGGACGGCGAATTGCTCAGCCTGGAGGGGCCGAACCGATACCGCGCGGGCGATGCCCTGGTCAGCGCTCAGGGCGGAAACCGCTGGAGCGTCTCGCGTGAGCGTTTCGAGCACAAGTACCAGGCCGTACCCCCGACCGAGATGGGGCAGAACGGGCCCTATCAGGCGCGCCCGATTCCGGTGCTGGCCAAGCGCATCGAGCACGCCTTCAGCATCGCCCGCTGCGCCGGCGGCGATCGCCTGCAGGGACAGGCCGGCGATTGGCTGCTGCAGTACGCTCCCGGCGATTTCGGTCTTGCCGCACAGTCGCGCTTCGCCCAGGTCTATCGCAAGGCGGGCTGAGTGCACAGGCGTTCTCGCGGATCTCACCGCGGGCAAGCCACAGCCCCGCGACTTCCGGACAATGCCCGCGCCATGCCGCGGTGCGCGGGGTCGCGCAATGCGCTGCGATCAGCCGGCCACGCCTGTTCCCGGAGCCTTGCGTGGCCGCCGGGGCGCAGGGTACTCGCCAGCCTGGCCCCCAGAGGTCAGTCGCGGGCCGACGTGGAAGCCGTGGACGGCTCTTCCTATCCGCGGACCTTCTTTCTTAAACAGAACACAACTGTTCCTACCAATAAAGTCGCAAACACGGTGTCGAGCCTGATTGCGACCTGGAGCCGCATTCGTGTCGGACACGGCTCGCGGCCAAAGTCGCAAACAAGTGCGTTCGCGTGAGGCGCTTGGCGCTCCCGCTGCCCGTTGTCACACGAGGCTGGCCACCACCCTGAAGCAGCAAGGAGATATCGTCCAGGCCTCTGTGGGGAACTTGGTGGTTGCATGCCGGTCGGCGCTGCCGAAGCCGACCGAGTGCGCGCAGCGACCTCAGATGCGTGACATGGTTGTAAAAGACTGCTGCGTGCTGTCACCGAAGCGCAGCACGAGCACGTTACAGGCACGCTGTGCTCACCCATTACACCGCGCCGGTCTGCGTCGCCCCGCCCATCGTCGATGCATGCTCGCCCGGCGCTCGGTGCCGGCTGCGGGGAATGGATCCCTGAATGCCCGGAACTCTCAAGAAGGTTGCCGTCATGCTCGTGCTTCGTGGGTCGCGCATCCCTGCCATGCTGCTTCTGGCCTTGTCTGCCCTGGCTCTGGCCGGTTGCGGTGGCGGGGGGGGTGCGGGGACACCATCTTCCCTGAACGCTGGATCGCCCTCGGGGAGCGGCACCGCCGGTGGCGCCACGACCTCGTTTGCCGTCACCGCCACGGCTGGAGCCGGCGGGTCGATCACCCCGGCGAGCACGACCGTCCCATCCGGTCAAACCGCGACCCTCAGCGTATCCGCGAGCACCGGGTTTGCTGTCCAGGGTGTCAGCGGTTGCAGCGGCTCACTTTCGGGCGCCACCTACACGACCGGCCCCGTGACGGCCGATTGCACTGTCAGCGCCACCTTCGTACCGAGCGCGGCGCCGCCGTCTGGCGCGCAGACTTCGGCCAGCGTCGCCGTCGATGTGTCTGCACCCATGGGCAGCGTACCGGCCCAGGGTTATGGCGTTGACTCCGCGGTCTACGACAACTACCTGACAACCCCCGGACTCGGCGCCTCGCTGAAATCGGGCGGCTTCAACGCCATTCGCTATCCCGGGGGCTCCTATGGGGATCAGTTCAACTTCCTGAGCGACAGCAATCAGACGCTCAATGGCTCCGCATATTTCGCGAAAGGCGACACGTTCAACAACTGGATCGCCGACCTGATTCAGCCCTCCGGGGCGAAGGGCGTCATCACGATCAACTACGGCTCGAACCCATCCGATGACGGCCCGGCCCCGACCAGCGAAGCCGCCTCCTGGGTTCAGGATGCCGATATCACCCACAATGACGGAATTCTCTACTGGGAAATCGGCAACGAAATCTACGGCAACGGCTACTACGCCGGTGCTGACTGGGAGACCGATCTGCACGACCTCGACCAGATCGCTGCGGATCGCGTGGGTGCCCCGGCACTTTCTCCCACGGCCTATGGCAGCAATGCGGCGGCGTTCATCAAGGCCATGAAGTCCGTCGATCCGAACATCAAGTGCGGGATCTTTCTCAGTACGAAGCCTCAGTTTCCGAATTGGGATCAGGACGTGCTCAGCGCCATCTCGAGCGCGCTCCAAGGCAGCGGCTACACGCTGGATTTCGTGATCCTTCACTGGTATCCGACGGGAACCGATGCGCAGGTGCTCGCCTCCCCGGCGAGCATCAGTTCCCAGGTATCGCAGGTGCGCTCCGACATCCAGCAGTATTACACGCTGGGCAATGCCAGCCAGCTTCAGCTTCTGGTGACTGAATCGGCGGCACCGGCCGGTGCCGCCGGAATCTACCCCTATCTGTTCGCCAGCGACGAATTCCTCACCTGGTTCGAGCAGGGCGCCGCGAACGTCGAGTATCAGGCTCTCCACCCAGGAAGTAGCCACCAAGGCGTCTACCTCGACTCCTCCAGCAACACGCCGCTCGGCCCGTGGTATGGCGTGCAATTCGACTCGACCATCGCGCGCCCCGGGGATCGCATGGTTGCCGCCACCTCTTCCAACGCCCTGCTGCGTGTGCATGGAGTGCGGCGCTCGGATGGACAGGTCGGCGTGGTCCTGATCAACGACGATCCCAGCAACAGCACCGCTGTTTCCGTCAAGGTCTCCGGCGCGACACTGGCTTCGAGCGGCCAGGAGTACACCTTCGGCAACGCCAATTTCCCCGCGGGCTCGCAGACGCCAAGCAGCGGCCTGAGCTCGACTTCCGTCAACGGACTCGGGAACAGCTTCACTGTCACGGTTCCACCCTATTCCACGGTAGGGCTGGTCATTCCCGAGGCATCGACGAGTGCCGCCGATCTGATCGCGAACGGCAACTATCGGATCCTGAACAGCCAGACAGGCCTGGTGGTCGGCGATCCGGCCTCCAACGCCACGGTGGGAACGGCTCTCGACATGGAGCCGCAAAGCGGCGGCAACAACCAGACCTGGATGCTCACGAACCTTGGTAACCATGACGTGGAACTGGTCAACTCCTCCAGTGGCCTGGCCCTGGAGGTCTCTCAAGGATCGACAAGCTCCGGTGCCAACATCGACCAGGGGAGCTGGGCCGATGCCGGCAACCAGATCTGGGAGGTCGTGAGCGAAGGAAGCGGAAATTACGAGCTGTTGAACAAAAGCAGCGGCCTCGCTCTGGGCGTTCCCGCGGCCACCTCTGGCAGTGGCTCGAGTTCTCTGCTGAACGGAACGGGGCTGGACCAGGAACCGGCAACCGGCGCCGCCGACCAACTCTGGTCGTTCTACAACTGAGCCGCAGTTGTTGGGGCCGACGCTTTTTTGACCACCGGGTTACTGTTCCATGTCGCCTGACAGGTGCCTGGCGAGTGCTTCGTGGGCGCGGGAGTGCGGTCATCGCCAGCCGACTTCGCTGGCCGTCCTGGTTGGTGTCGCGAACGGCTCGATTTCGGCCCGAAGAGGTCACCCAGGCCCACGCCATCGAGCGGCAGCTGCCGACGCGCAGCGGCCTCTCGCTTTGCGCGCATTCAATCCCAGTGAAGGGACGAGGGAAATTGAACCCTATGTCGCTGGCGGGCATGTTGCCGAAGGCATTTTCGAGTAGGATCAAATCCTACTTGCGCGTACGGAGTTGCCATGCGGACGACACAGCAGATGAGCATCACGTTACCCAACGAGATGGCGGAAGCGGTAAGAACCAAGGTGCGTGCCGGCGAGTACGCCAGCGAGAGCGAAGTGATTCGAGACGGCCTTCGCGCACTGCTGGCGCGCGACCGTGCGGTCGAGACCTGGCTGCAGGAACAGGTCGGTCCGGCCTATGACGCACTGAAGGCCGATCCGAGTCGCGCCGTGACGCCCGCGCAGGTGCGTGCGCGGTTGGCCGAGGAACAAGCGAAAGTGTGATGCTTCACCGGGTCGTTTTCAGCCCCGAGGCGCAGGATCAGCTCGTTGACTTGTACCGGTACATCGCGTCAGCCGCTTCGCCTGCCGTTGCGGCCCGCCACACGGACGCCATCGTGGGGTATTGCGAGAGCCTGAGCCTGTTTCCTGCGCGAGGAAACCGTCGTGACGACGTGCGCCCTGGGCTGCGAATCACCCACTACCGCAAGCGCACTGTGATCGCCTTCGCTGTTGAGGACGACTTCGTGACCATTCTCGGCGTGTTCTACGGCGGTCGCGACTATGAGAGCCGCCTGAGTGACGATCAACGCGACGACAAGGGCTGACGTGGACACAGGATGCCGCTGATGTCGGCGATCCTTGTGCGCTGCATTGCGGACGCAGCCACCCGCGACGTCGGCCGGATCTGGCGGAGGGCCGCGCTGACGGCCTGGGCTCTTCACGCGCCTAGCCGCGACCAAGCCGGACCGTCATCGCTGCGCGGTAGCCGCTACCGCCAGGCTGCCGTATCGAACCAGAGATACATTGCGCCAATCACCCGTATCGCCAAGTCGTTTTCGACACTATTGCCGCGTTTTCGACCTTTTTGTCGAGAACACAAAGGTTGTTCACGCCAATTAGAGTCGCAAACGCACCCCCAGGCTAGCCGTGTCTAGCGCGGAGCCGCCGCGAAGCCTTCCGCCTCTAAAGTCGCAAACGAATGTGGCGTTCGCGCGATGTCGATGTGGACGAGGCCCGCTTTGCGGCGGTTGCGAGCGCCCCTAACAGCCCGCGAGCCGGCCAGGGCGCCCCTACCCGCATGAAAGTCGAAGCAAGCCCGAGACGGCGCCACGGCGTCCCCACGGGCAGCTGCGACTCTCACAGGCTTCAAGACGTCACCGAACTCCTCTGAAACCTCCGACGGCGCGCGAAGACCTCCCGCTCCTATCGCATGTGCCAGCGATGTCAACGCCCGCGAAAGACCGGCGGACGCTTTCCGTGGAACGCTTCAACGCCTTCGCGGAAGTCCTCCGAACTTCGCAGGCGGCTGTAGCAATGGCCCTCGAGCTCGATGGCAATCGCCAACGGTGCGTCTTCCGTGTCGTTGAGCAACTTCTTTGCCGTGCGCTGCGCAAGCGGCGAAAAGCCGACGAGTTCCTGCACCAGATCCGCGGTGGCTCGCTCAAGCTCCGCATCGGCAACGCACTGCGTCGCGATGCCCCACTCAACAGCCTGGGCGCCCGAGATGCGTCGCGAGCGCATCACGATGTCCTTGGTGCGCGCGATGCCGACCATCTTCTGCAGCCGCGCCGAGCCACCGGACCCCGGAATCTGGCCCAGCTTCTGCTCGG
>JAJZTW010000032.1 GCA_021847345.1 Pseudomonadota bacterium | reverse complement strand
ATCTGGATACCTCGGCACGTTGCCGCAAGGCCCGCAGCAGGCGCTCGTGGATGCCGCCGAAGCCGCCGTTGCTCATGACCAGCACGTGGTCGCCGGGGCGCGCGCTGCGCACCACGTCGTCGACCAGCGCCTGCATGTCCCGGTGTGCGCGGGCGCGCGCGCCCAGTGGCGCCAGCGCCTGCGCGAGGTCCCAGTCGATGCCTCCCGCGTAGCCCAGGCTCAGGTCGGCCTGCGCCAGCGCCGCCGGCAGGGACTGCTTCATCGAACCCAGCTTCATGGTGTTCGAACGCGGCTCGAACACCGCCAGGATGCTTCCCTGCGGACGTGCCCGGCGCAGGCCGGCGATGGTCGTGGCGATGGCGGTGGGGTGATGCGCGAAGTCGTCGTACACGTCCACGCCGTCGGCGCTGCCGCGCCATTGCATGCGTCGGCGCACCCCCTGGAAGCGCCCGAGCGCGCGGCACGCCGCTTCCGGCTCGACCCCGACATGCGCCGCCGCGGCGACCGCGGCCAGTGCGTTGGAACGGTTGTGCTCGCCCATCAGCTGCCAGCTCACGCGCCCGACGGCACTGCCGCCGCGCAGCACCTCGAACTCCTGCTCGCCGCCGCGCGCGCTCCAGCCGGCCGGATCGTCGAAATGTTCGAGCTCGCTCCAGCAGCCGCGCTGCAGCACGCGCCGCAGCGCGGCACTGCCCGCCGGCACGATCAGGCGTCCGCTGCGCGGAACCGTTCGCACCAGATGGTGAAACTGGGTCTCGATGGCAGCGAGATCGGGGAAGATGTCGGCGTGGTCGTACTCCAGATTGTTGAGAATCGCCGTGCGCGGCCGATAGTGCACGAACTTGGAGCGCTTGTCGCAGAAGGCGGTGTCGTACTCGTCGGCCTCGACCACGAACAGCTCGCTGTCGCCCAGGCGCGCCGACACACCGAAGTCCTGCGCCACGCCGCCGATCAGGAAACCCGGGCGCCGGCCCGCCTGCTCCAGGATCCAGGCCAGCATCGACGAGGTCGTGGTCTTGCCGTGGGTGCCGGCCACCGCGAGGGTCCAGCGCCCGGCCAGCACGTGCTCGGCCAGCCACTGCGGACCACTGGTGTAGGGCTGCTGCGCATCGAGGATGGCCTCGAGCAGCGGATTGCCCCGACTGACGGCGTTGCCCACCACCCACAGGTCCGGGGCGAGATCGAGCTGGGCCGCATCGAAGCCCTCGATCAAGCCGATGCCCAGCGCCTGCAGCTGATCGCTCATCGGCGGGTAGACCTGGGCATCGCAACCGGTCACCCGGTGCCCGCCGGCTTGCGCCAGGGCGGCGATCCCGCCCATGAAGGTGCCACAGATTCCCAGGATATGAATGTGCATGCGCGCATTGTAGAAAGCACCGTGCGCTCGCCCGGCCCCCGGCGGCGGGACGCGGCGCGCCGCGGATTACACTGGATGCATGAATTCGCTACGCGAAGAGCTGGCTGCGGTGGCGGCGCGCCTGGTCGTCGAGGACGGCCTGGACTACGCCAGCGCCAAGCGCAAGGCCCTGCATCGCGTGCTGGGCCCGGGCGCGCGCAGCGACGTCCAGCCGGACAACGACGACGTGAGGGCGCAGGTCGAGCAGTACCTCGCGCTGTTCCACGGCGACGAACATCCGCGCCTGCTGTGGCGCCTGCGCGATGCGGCGTTGTCGTTGATGCAGGAATTCGCCGAATTCCGCCCATACCTGACCGGTGCGGTATGGAACGGCACGGCCACCGAGCATTCCGGGTTGCACCTGCTGCTGTTCTGCGACGATCCCAAGGAGGTCGAGATTCACTGCATCAACCACGGCATACGCTACGGCACGTCGCAGGCCGGGCATTACGCGGGACGCCGGAGCGTCGAACGCCTGGAGTTCCTGTGGCCGGTGCGCGGCGACGACGCCGAGGCGCCCGGCGAGGTCGAGGCCACGCTCAGCCTGTACCCGGCGAAGGACGAACGCGGAGTGCTGGTGCATGGCGGCCGCGGCGCAGCGGCCGAGCGCGGAACCATGCAGGCCTTGCGCCTGCTGGTGCAGGCAGGCCCCGGGCCGGCCGCCTGAAGCCCCTGGCCGATCGGCGGCGCTACTGCCGGCCGATGACAGATGGCTGACAAAAGCTCAAGATTGGGTACAATTGTCGGCTAATTAGCAAAAATTCCACGCAGGAGACTGTTGCGGGAGTTGTTGTTGCAGGAGTTGTTGTTGCAGGAGTTGCCGATGCAAGAGTTCCCGCCGCGGGAATTGCGCGAGCCGGCTCCGTGCGCCTGCCACCGACGACACCTCCAGCGTACACGAGCGCGTTGCCAGCCCGTCCGGCCGGCGCGAGCCCCCCAACCATTCCACGCCGCTGTGGCGGCCCGCCCATCATGGATCTGCGCAAGCTCAAGACCCTGGTCGACCTGGTTTCGGAATCCAACATCTCCGAGTTGGAAATCACCGAGGCCGAGGGCAAGGTGCGCATCGTCAAGTCGGCTCCCGCCGGCGTGCCGATGCAACCGTACATGGTCCCGATGAGTCCGCCCCCGGCGGGCGCCACGGTGGTCGAGGCCGCCGTGCCGGCAGCAGCGGCAGCTGCTGCGGCCGCGACGCCGGTCGGCAAGATCATCAAGTCGCCGATGGTGGGCACCTTCTACCGCGCCTCGGCACCCGGCGCCAAGCCCTTCGTCGATGTCGGCGACACGGTCAAGCAGGGC
The DNA here is from genome assembly GCA_021847345.1 of Pseudomonadota bacterium. GTDB lineage: Bacteria > Pseudomonadota > Gammaproteobacteria > Burkholderiales > Burkholderiaceae_C > Thiomonas_A. Next base: position 37,479 of record JAJZTW010000032.1, on the reverse strand, counting down.
CAGGCTGTGTGCATCGTGGAGGCGATGAAAATCCTCAACGAGATCGAATCCGAGGTCGACGGCGTGATCAAGCACGTGCTGGTCGAGAACGGCCAGCCGGTGGAGTACGGACAGGCCCTGTTCGAGCTCGAGTAAGCATGCCCCGTGGCCGTGCGCAGCCCCGCGTCGGGCCCTTTTCCCCCAGGCCCAGGCTGCGCGCCGAGGCCCGCCCCGCCATGTTCAAGAAAATCCTGATCGCTAATCGGGGCGAAATCGCCCTGCGCATCCAGCGCGCGTGTCGCGAGCTGGGCATCAAGACGGTCGTCGTCTATTCGGAAGCCGACCGCGACGCCAAGTACGTCAAGCTGGCCGACGAAGCCGTGTGCATCGGACCGCCCCCGTCGGCGGCCAGTTATCTCAACATGCCGGCGATCATCTCGGCGGCCGAGGTCACGGATGCCGAGGCGATCCACCCCGGCTACGGCTTCCTGTCCGAGAACGCCGACTTCGCCGAACGCGTCGAACGCTCGGGCTTCACGTTCATCGGCCCGCGGCCCGAGTCCATCCGCATCATGGGGGACAAGGTCTCGGCCAAGCAGTCGATGATCAAGGCCGGCGTTCCCTGCGTTCCCGGCTCGGAAGGAGAACTGCCCGACGACCCGCGGGAAATCACCCGCCTGGCGCGAGGCATCGGCTATCCGGTGATCATCAAGGCCGCGGGCGGCGGCGGCGGCCGCGGCATGCGCGTGGTGCATACCGAGGCGGCGCTGCTCAACGCCGTGGCGACGACCAAGGCCGAGGCGCAAAGCGCCTTCGGCAATGCCGCGGTGTACATGGAGAAATTCCTCACCAATCCGCGCCACATCGAGATCCAGGTGCTGGCCGACGAGCATGGCAACGCGCTGTGGCTGGGCGAGCGCGACTGCTCGATGCAGCGGCGGCACCAGAAGATCCTCGAGGAGGCACCGGCGCCGGGAATCGCGCGGCGCCTGATCGAGCGCATCGGCGCGCGCTGCGCCGATGCCTGCCGCAAGCTCGGCTACCGCGGCGCCGGCACCTTCGAGTTCCTGTACGAGAACGGCGAGTTCTATTTCATCGAGATGAACACCCGCGTGCAGGTGGAGCACCCGGTCACCGAGCTGACCACGGGAATCGACATCGTCGTGCAGCAGATCCGCATCGCGGCCGGCGAGCCCCTGACGCTCAAGCAGCGCGCGATCCAGTGCAACGGACACGCCATCGAATGCCGGGTCAACGCCGAGGACCCGGTGCGATTCACCCCGAGCCCGGGGCGCATCACCACCTGGCACGTGCCGGGCGGCCCCGGAGTGCGCGTGGACTCGCACGTGTACAGCGGGTATTTCGTGCCCCCCAACTACGATTCGATGATCGCCAAGATCATCGTGCACGGCGCCACCCGCGAACAGGCGCTGGCGCGAATGCGCACGGCCCTGTCGGAAATGGTCGTCGACGGGATTTCGACCAACATCGCGCTGCATCGCGAGCTGCTGGTGGACGCGCGATTCATCGAAGGTGGAACCAACATCCACTATCTCGAGGAATACATGGCCGCGCGCCAGGACTGAGATGTCGTATCGAGAGGTCCTGATCGCCGCCGGCCACGAGCTCGCGCTCGAATTGTCGGATGCGCTGCTCGAGCTGGGCGCGCTCAGCGTGGACGTGGAGGACCGCCTCGCCGGTTCCGAGCAGGAACACGCGCTGTTCGGCGAGCCCGGCATGCCGCCGCCCGACGCGGCCTGGGCCGACAACCTGGTGCGCGCGCTGTTCGACGACGAGACCGCCGCGGACGCGGCGCTGCTGGGCCTGCTCGCCAGCGGCGTGCTGCCCAAGCTCGACGGCGTGCGCCAGCGCGACGTCGCCGAGCAGGACTGGGTGCGACTGACGCAATCGCAGTTCCAGCCCGTGTGCATCGAGCAGCGCCTGTGGATCGTGCCGAGCTGGCACGATGCCCCGCCCGACGCGCGCGACGTGATCCGCCTGGACCCCGGATTGGCCTTCGGCACCGGAACCCACCCGACGACCAGGCTTTGCCTGGGCTGGCTGGTGCGCCACGCGCCGCTGAGCGGACGCTCGGTGCTCGATTACGGCTGTGGCTCGGGCATCCTGGCGCTGGGCGCCGCGCGCCTGGGCGCCAGCGAGCTGGCGGCGGTCGATATCGACGAGGACGCGGTGCGCGCGACGCGAGACAACGCCGCGGCCAACGACGTGGCGCTGGACCACTGCTGCCACGTGGACGAGTTGCCCGCGCAGCGCTTCGATATCGTGCTGGCCAACATCCTCGCATCTCCGCTTCGCGTGCTGGCGCCGTTGCTGGCGGCGCGCGCGGCGCCTGGCGGGCAACTGGTGCTGTCGGGAATCCTGGAGCGCCAGGCCGAGGAACTGATCGAGGTGTACACCCCTTACGCGAGCCTGGAGGTCTGGGGCCGGCTCGAGGGCTGGGTCTGCCTGGCAGGGCCCGTACGCTCCTGAGCGCCCCCAGGGCCGGGAGCCGGGGCTTCTTATACTGCGCCCATGACCCTGGCCACCCGTTGCCCTCACTGCCAGACTGCGTTCCGCCTGGTGCGCGACCAGTTGCTGCTCAGCGGCGGCTGGGTGCGATGCGGGCGCTGCGGCGAGGCCTTCGACGCGGCAGCACATCAATTCGAATTCCAGCCCGAGCCCCCGCCCGAGCCTGAAGGCGGCGCGCCGGGCGCCACGGACGAAGCGCCCCCGCCGCAGCCCGAGCCGCAGCCGCAGCCGCAGCCGCAGCCGAGGCCGGAGCCCGAGCCCGAGCCCGAGCCCGAGCCCGAGCCCGAGCCCGAGCCCGAACCCGAACCCGAACCCGAACCCGAAGCGCGCAGGCCGGGTATCGACGAGCCCGCCGCCCCCGCTGCGGCGGAGCGATGGGTCGATGAGTTCGAGGACTTCCACGCCATCGAGTTGCTCGAGACACGACCGGCTGCGCCATGGAGTGGCTCCGAGGCGTCGGAGCCCGGACCTGTGGCGAGCCCTGTCGAGGCGATGCCGCAGGCCTTGCCGGATGCGCAGCCCGAGGACGCGCTCGCCGACGCTCGGCAGCCGGATGCGGAACAAGCCATGCCCGCGCCGGAGCCGATCGCTGCGCAGCACGCGCCGGCCGACGGCCTGGAAAGCGGAGTCGACGAATCGGGGCGCATGCGCCTGGAGCCTTCGTTCGAGCCGCGCTTCGTGCGCCAGGCGCGGCGCCGCGAGCGCTGGCAACGCCCATGGGTGCGTGCACTGCTGGGCGGCCTGGCGCTGCTGCTGCTGGCCTGCGGTGCCCTGCAGGGGGCATGGATCTGGAGGGACCGCCTGGCCGTGCGCTGGCCCGCGCTGCGACCGGCACTGGCGCGCATGTGCGCGGTCGGCGGCTGCCGCGTCGCGCCGCCGCGCCGCCCGCAGGACCTGGTGATCGATGCCTCCTCGATGTCTCCCGCCGGCCCGTCGCGCCTGCAGCTCGACATCTCGCTGCGCAACCGGGGCGACGCCGCGGTGGCCTACCCCTGGCTTCAGCTGGGCCTGGGCTCGGGTGGCGATGCCGAGCAGGTGCTGGCCCGCAAGGTCATCCCGCCCGAGGACTACCTGCGTGCGCTGGGCCTGGGCCCGGCGGCGATCCAGGACCGGCTGCGTCAGGGCCTGCCGTCCGGGGGCGCCTTGCACCTGCGCCTGCAGCTGGCTTTCTCTCGAGGAAACGCAGGGCCGCCCCAAGTTTCCTCGACCCCCGCGGGGGGCGGGCTGGGCGCAGCCCGGCCCTGGGGGCGCTCTCAGGCATCCGCGGCCGGCTCGTACACGGTGTATCTGTTTTATCCCTGAAGGGCGGCGACGTCGTCGAGCGCCGCCAGGTAGGCGGCGTCGAGCATGAGCGCGTCCCACGGCAGCGGAGGCTGCACGGCCAGCAGCGCGGCCCGGCGCGCCGCGGAGCTTGCGTCGGGCTGCCATTCGCCGGCGCGCTGCGCGCGATGCAGGGCCTCGATCAGCGTGTCCAGGCGCGCGCCGGCGTCCAGCGGGGAGACGTTGCACACCAGGGCCAGGTCGCAACCGGCGCGCAGCGCCATCAGCGCAGCCTGCGCGTCGTCCGCGGCTACCTCGCGCGCTCCCTGCATGGTCAGATCGTCGCTGATGATCGCGCCCTGGAAGCCCAACTGCTCGCGCAGAACCTCTCGCAGCCAGCGCTCGCTGAATCCGGCTGGCAGTCCATCGACCTTGGGATAGACCACGTGTGCCGGCATCACGGCACGTGTGCCGTGGCGCAGCCAGCCGTACGGCGCGGCATCGGCGCAGACGATGCGGTCCAGCCCACGCCGGTCCACCGGCAGGGCCACGTGGGAATCGGCCTGCGCCCAGCCATGGCCGGGGAAATGCTTCAGGCAATGCGCCAGCCCCGCGGCCTGCAGCCCGCCGATCAGGGACTGCGCGAGCAGGCCCACCACTCGGGGGTCGGCATGGAACGCGCGGTCGCCGATCACCGCCGAGCGCCCCCAGTCCAGGTCGACGACCGGGGTGAAGCTCAGGTCGATGCCGCAGGCGCGCAGCTCCGCGCCCAGCACCCTGCCGACGGCGGCGGCGGCCTGCACGGCGCGCATGGCGTCGCGCATCCACAGGCGGCCGAGCGCGGCCATCGGGGGCAGCACCGTGAACCCGTCGCTGCGAAAGCGCTGCACCCGCCCACCCTCGTGGTCGACCGCGATCACGAGGTCGGCGCGCACCGCCTTGATGCGGCTGGTCAGGCCGACGAGCTGGGCACGCGACTGCCAGTTGCGCGCGAACAGGATGACCCCGCCGACCATCGGATCGCGCAGGCGCCGAGCCTCGTGGGCCTGCAGCTCGAGGCCCGCGACGTCGATGAACAGGGGGCCGTGCGGCAGGCTCATGCGGTTCTCCGGAAAACGATGTGTGGCCAGCGTCGCTCAGCGCGCCGGCGGGGTACGGGGCGATGCCAGCTCGGCGACGACGAAGGCCACCGCGGTGTCGCGCTCGTCGCTGATGCTCACGTGCAGCAGCAGCCCGCGCTGTTCGCACCATGCAGCCAGCGCGCCATGCAGCTCGACGCGCGGGCGCCCGTCGGGGGCGTTGAGGATCTCGCAGGCCTGCCAGGTCATCGGCATGCGCAGGCCCAGTCCCAGCGCCTTCGACAGTGCCTCCTTGGCGGCGAAGCGGGTTCCCAGGTAGGCCATGCCGCGGTGCTCGCAGCGCGCGCGCCGGGCCTCGAACACGGCCATCTCGCGCCGGCCGAGAATGCGCTGCGCGAAGCGCTCGCGATGGCGCTCCCACACCTGTTCGATGCGCCGCAGGTCGCACACGTCGGTGCCGATTCCATGCAGCGCGCTGTTCATGCGGACTCGATGCAGGCCTTGAAATCGCGCACCGCCTGCTCCAGGCCGACGAACAGCGCATGACCGACCAGCGCATGACCGATGTGCAGCTCCCGGATCTCGGGCATGCGCGCCAGCTCCGGCGTGCTGCGCAGCGTCAGTCCATGCCCCGCGTTGGTCTGCAGCCCTGCCGCGCGCGCCCGCGCGATGCCCTCGCGCAGGCGCTCGAGCTGGCGCTGCGCGAGCTGCGTGTCACCCGCCTCCAGGGCATCGGCGAAGGCGCCGGTATGCAGTTCCACGCAGGGCGCGCCGCTGGCCGCCGCGGCGTCGATCTGCTGCGCATCGGCCTCGATGAACAGCGACACGCGGCAGTCGCTCGCGCCCAGGCGCGCGCAGGCATCGCGCACGCGCTCGAACTGGCCGCGCACGTCGAGCCCGCCCTCGGTGGTCAGTTCCTGCCTGCGCTCCGGGACCAGGCAGACCATCGCCGGGCGCATGCCGTCGATGATGTCGAGCATCTCCGGGGTCAGCGCCGATTCGAAGTTCAACGGAGCGTGCACCTGCTCGCGCAGGCGATGCACGTCGGCGTCGCGGATGTGCCGGCGGTCCTCTCGCAGGTGGAAGGTGATGATGTCGGCGCCGCCACGCAGCGCGTGCAGCGCCGCCCGCACCGGATCGGGATGGTCGCCGCCGCGCGCGTTGCGCAGCGTGGCCACATGGTCGATGTTCACCCCCAGCAGGGGGCCGCGCGGGGCCGGTTGGACGAGCGGATTCATAACTGGTGCAGGTCGATCAGCAACTGGCGGGTGCGCAGCGGCCGCGACCCCAGATGATAGCCAAGCAGTTCACGCATCAGCACCTTGGCCGTTCGCAGCGCCGCGGGATGCTCCCAGCGCCTGGCGGCGATGGCCAGCAACTGGCTGCCGGTGACGGCCCCGGTCGCGTCGTCGCCGGCGTGCTCGAGCACACCACGCTGGGCATCCACCCGATACAGCCCCTGCTCGCGCACCGGCTCATCGCTGCTGCTGAGCACGTCGAGCGGCGGCAGGTGGCCGAGCTCGCGCAGCAGGTCCATCTCGAAGCCGCGCAGCAGAGGCTCGACCTGCTGGCGCGTCGCGTAGCCGGCCTCGCCCAGCAGGCTCAGGCTGGCGTGATAGGCATCGAACAAGGCTTCGTGCGCATCTTCTCGAGGCAGCAGGCGCATCAGCAGTTCGTTGAAATAAAAGCCGCACAGCAGGGACAGGCCGGTCAGCGGAGCCACTCCGCCCAGCCATTCGGCGCGGGTCAGCGTGCGCACCTCGCCGTGGCCGCTCCACGCCGCGGCGAACGGCGAAAAGCCCAGCAGCACGGTACGCAACGCGGAATGCGGACGCTTCGCCCCCTTGGCGACCAGGGCCACACGCCCGTGGTGCCGGCTGAAAGCGTCGACGATCAGGCTGGTCTCGCGCCAGGCGTGGGTATGCAGCACGTAGGCCGGTTCGTCGTGCACGCGCTCGATGCGCGCCGAGGCGCGGCTGCGACCCATCGCCGGCACCCGGAGGGTCAATCCTCGTAGCCGAACGCGCGCACCGCGGCCTGGTCGTCGGCCCAGCCGGAGCGGGTCTTCACCCAGACCTCCAGGAAGACCGGCGCGTCGAACAGCTTGCGCATGTCCTGGCGAGCCTCGGTGGCCATGCGGCGGATCGCGGCTCCGCCGCTGCCGATGACCATCGCCTTGTGGCTGTCGCGCTCGACCACGATGGTGGCGGCGATTCGCCGCAACGCCCCGTCGAGCTCGAAGCGGTCGATGATCACGGTGCTGGTGTAGGGCAGTTCGTCGCCGGTGAGCCGGAACAACTTCTCGCGCAGGATCTCGGCGGCCAGGAAACGCTCGCTGCGATCGGTCAACGCGTCGGGGTCGAAGCCCCATGGCCCCTCGGGCAGGTACGGCGCGAGGATGCCCAGCAGGCGCGGGGCGTCGGCCTGCCGCCTGGCCGAAAGCGGAACGATCTCGGCCAGGCGCGAATCCTTGCCGCGCTCGGCCAGCCACGGCAGCAGCTTGTCGCGCCCATGGATGCGATCGAGCTTGTTGACCACCAGGATCACCGGCCGCCCGGGCGGCAGCAGTTGCGCCACGCGCTCGTCATCGGGGCCCCAGACGCCGGCCTCGACCACCCAGAGCACGACATCGACCTCTGCCAGCGCGGCGCGCACGGTGCGGTTCATCGCGCGGTTCAGGGCACGCGTATGGCGGGTCTGGAAACCCGGCGTGTCGACGAAGGCGAACTGCGCCGGCCCCTCGGTGCGCACCCCCAGAAGGCGGTGGCGCGTGGTCTGCGCCTTGTCCGACGTGATGCTGATCTTCTGCCCGACCAGCGCGTTGAGCAACGTGGACTTGCCCACGTTGGGTCGCCCGACGATGGCGACGGTGCCGAAACGCTGCGCGCCTTCGGCGGCGGAGCCTGCTGGGTTCATCGGGAAGGCCTTTCGGATCGACGCGCAGCGATGGCGGGGGCCTGTTCGTCGAGCAGCGCGATCATGGATTGCGCGGCGTCCTGTTCCGCGGCGCGACGACTCGAGCCCTGCCCGCAGCTGTGAATGCCGAGCTCGGCGACTTCGCAGCGCACGACAAAGTGCTGTGCATGTGGTGGACCGCTGGTGGACTGGACCTGGTAGGCGGGAAGATGCATCTTGCGCGACTGCAGGATCTCCTGCAGCGTGGTCTTCGCATCCTTCGCGCTGGCGTGCAGGTCCAGCTCACGCAGGCGCGCGCCGTACAGTCGCCGCACCAGTTCGACGCAGGACCCGATTCCGCCGTCGAGGTAGACGGCGCCGATCAGCGCCTCGAGCGCGTCGGCGAGAATCGAGCGCCTGCGACTGCCACCGCTGCGCTGCTCGCCCTCGCCCAGCAGCAACTCCTCCCCCAGCCCGAGCTCATGCGCCAGTTCGGCCAGCGTGGCCTCGCGCACCAGAGCCGCGCGCCAGTACGACAGGTGCCCCTCGTCGGCCTGCACGTCGGCGTACAGCTCGCCGGCGACGATCAGGTTCAGCGCCGCGTCGCCGAGGAACTCCAGGCGCTCGTTGTTGCTCGCGCCGTGGCTGCGATGCGTGAGTGCCAGGCGCAGCAGCGCGGGGTCGCGGAAGCGGTACTGCATTCGCGACTGCAAGTCGTCCAGCGAACTCACCACGCCCACCCACCCGCCGCGCCGGGCCAGCGCGCCGGAAGTTGCCGTGGCGCGCTGCGGCAGCGCGCTCTTGAGAAAACGCAGGGCCGCCCCAAGTTTTCTCGACCCCCACGGGGGGCGGGTCGGGCGCAGCCCGGCCCTGGGGGCGCTCTCAATGCGATTTCCCGGAGAACTTGAGCAGCAGATAAGCCGGCCCCACCAGATGGATCTCCTTCTGGTAGGCGTAGGACACGACCACGTTGCCGTTGACCTTGGTGATCTGCAGGTCCTTGCCGGCGACGGAACTGATGTAGTCGACCTCGGCCATCTTGTCGAACTTGTCGCGGATGTCCATGACCGTGGGACCGGCCTTCGCCGCCTGATCCACCGCGTGCTGGATGGAGATCGACTCCTGCCACGCAGGAACGACCTGCAGGCCGATGACCACGGCAATGGCGATCAGGGCCCCCCAGAACAACAGGCCGATCAGCGTGATGCCGCGTTGACGTTGCGCCTGGCTCATACTGCACACCCCATCGAAGCTGCTCCACCAACCCCGGTCAATGAATCGGCCCGATGTTTTTCAGGCCACTGAAGTTCATCCAGACGAAAAACGCCCTGCCCACGATGTTGCGCGCGGGCACGAAGCCCCAATAGCGCGAATCCAGGGAATTGTCCCGGTTGTCGCCCATGACGAAGTACATGCCGGGCGGCACCTTGCAGACGAACCCCTGCGCATCATAATGACATGCGTCGCGGTGCGGGAAATTGTCGGGGCCGCCGATCACGTAGGGAGGCGCCTCGGGATTGATCAGGATGTAGTGCTTCACGCCCTCGAGGCTTTCCTCGTAGCGCTGGTAGTAGGCCATCGTGGAGGGGTCGAACCACTGCCCGGCGGCGCGCTCGGCTACCGGCTTGCCGTTGATCACGAGCTGCTTGTTCTCGTAGGACACGGTGTCGCCGGGCAGGCCCACGATGCGCTTGATGTAGTCGATCGAAGGGTCCTTGGGCAGGCGGAACACGATCACCGCTCCGCGTTGCGGCGCCTTCCCCGGAGTGATGCGCTCGTGACCGAGCGGCAGCCGCAGGCCGTAGGCGAACTTGTTGACCAGGATCAGGTCTCCGGGAACCAGCGTGGGCTCCATCGAGCCGGACGGGATCTTGAAGGGCTCGGCGATGAACGATCGCAGCACGAACACCAGCGCGATCACCGGAAACAGTCCCGCCGTCCATTCCAGCCACCAGGGCTGGCGCAGCAGGCGCTCGCGCGTGGCGGCGATGCTCTCGTCGCTGAGCGAGTCGTCGGCGCGGATTCCCTGCTGCTGGAGCTCGTCGCGCCGCCTGCGCAACGCCGACACCGCGGCCTGCGCGGCGTCGACGCGTTGACGCGAGAAACGCAACTTCTCGGCGATCCAGAATACGCCGGTGAGCACCAGCAGGACGAACAGCAACAGCGTGAAATTGACGGCCGGGTCTTCCATGGAGCGGGTGCGGAGAATGAGCGGTCAGTCCTCGACCTTGAGAATGGCCAGGAAGGCCTCCTGGGGCACCTCGACGGTGCCGATCTGCTTCATGCGCTTCTTGCCGGCCTTTTGTTTCTCGAGCAGCTTGCGCTTGCGGGTGATGTCACCGCCGTAGCACTTGGCGAGCACGTTCTTGCGCATCGCCTTGATTGTCTCACGGGCGATGATGTTGGCCCCCACCGCGGCCTGGATCGCGACGTCGAACATCTGGCGCGGGATGAGCTCGCGCATCTTCGCGGCAACCTCGCGCCCGCGGTACTGGCTTTGCGAGCGGTGCACGATCAGCGACAGCGCATCGACCCGTTCGCCGTTGATCAGGATGTCGACCTTGACGACGTCGGCGGCCCGGTATTCGAGAAAGCTGTAGTCCATCGACGCGTAGCCGCGGGAAATGGATTTGAGCTTGTCGAAGAAGTCGAGCACGATCTCGGCCAGCGGCATCTCGTAGGTCAGCTGCACCTGCCGACCCATGTACGACATGTTGGTCTGCACCCCGCGCTTGGCGTTGCACAGGGTCATGACCGCGCCGACGTATTCCTGGGGCATGAACAGCTTGACCGTGACGATCGGCTCCAGGATGGATTCGATGCGCCCCACCTCGGGCATTTTCGAGGGGTTGTCCACGGTCACCGTCGAGCGGTCGCGCAACTGCACCTGGTACACGACCGACGGCGCGGTCGTGATCAGGTCCATGTCGTACTCGCGCTCCAGGCGCTCCTGCACGATGTCCATGTGCAGCAGGCCGAGGAAACCACAGCGGAAGCCGAAGCCCAGCGCGGAGGACACCTCCGGCTCGAAGCGCAACGCCGCGTCGTTGAGCTGCAGCTTCTGCAGCGCGTCGCGCAACGCGTCGTACTGGTTGGACTCCACCGGGTACAGGCCGGCGAACACCTGGGGCTGCACCTCCTTGAAGCCGGGCAGCGGCTCGGGTGCCGGGCGCGCGGCCAGGGTCAGGGTGTCGCCCACGCGGGCGGCCTTGAGCTCCTTGATGCCGGCGATCACGAAGCCGACCTCGCCGGCGGACAACTGCTCGCGCCCGACCGCCTTGGGAGTGAACACGCCGAGCTGCTCACAGCCGTATTGCGCGCCGCTGGCCATCAACTGGATGCGCTCGCGCAGGCGCAGCGTGCCATCGAACACGCGCACCAGCATGACCACGCCGACATAACTGTCGTACCAGGAGTCGATGATCAGTGCCTTCAACGGCGCCTGCGGATCGCCCGTGGGCGCCGGCACGCGCGCGACCACGGCCTCGAGGATGTCGTCGATGCCCATGCCGGTCTTGGCACTGGCCAGCAGGGCCTCGGAGGCATCGATCCCGATGACGTCCTCGATTTCCTTGCGTGCGCCGTCGGGATCCGCCTGCGGCAGGTCCATCTTGTTGAGCACCGGCACGACCTCGACGCCGAGCTCGATCGCGGTATAGCAATTGGCCACGGTCTGCGCCTCGACGCCCTGGCTGGCGTCGACCACCAGCAGCGCGCCCTCGCAGGCCGACAGCGAGCGGCTGACCTCGTAGCTGAAGTCGACATGCCCAGGGGTGTCGATCAGGTTGAGCTGGTAGGTGTGCCCGTCGCGCGCCTGATAGCTCAACGCCGCCGTCTGCGCCTTGATGGTGATGCCGCGCTCACGCTCCAGGTCCATCGAATCGAGCACCTGGCTTTCCATCTCCCGCTCCGACAGGCCGCCGCAACGCTGGATCAGTCGATCGGCGAGCGTGGATTTGCCGTGGTCGATGTGGGCGATGATGGAAAAATTACGAATCCGTTGCATGCGCGGAAGGGCTTGTCCTGTGTGAATCGTTGCGTAACGCACGCGAAAGACGCGCTGTCATTGCGGGATGGCCAAAAAAAAGGCGCGGCCATTCGCGTCGCGCCTACCAACAAAATCGTTTGGCAACTGCTTGTTGGGCCTCCATTTTAAGCCGGCCGGCAGGGCCGGCCAGTGCCGCGAGCCCCCAGCCGGTCCGCGCAGCGGCACAAAGATGCTCGAACGTTGTGATCGATCGACTTTTTGTCCAAATTTATGCTTTGTAACGGTACAAAATTTTGGTATCTGAACAAAGAAAAGCCAATTTATTCGGAAACCTTGCGTGGACGCAGCAGCAGGTACCGTGCGTTGTCTCCGCGCCGAACCAGCAGCACGGCGGGCTTGTCCGCGGGAAGCTGGGCGACGCGTGAACTGAACTCGGCGGCGCTTCGCAGGGGTGTGTTGTTCAACGCAGCGATGACATCGCCGACGCGCAAGCCCGCCGCCGAGCCGAAGCCATCGACACTCTCGACCAGCACCCCGGCGGCGATGCCCAGCTGGGTGCGTTGCTCCGCATTGAGGTCGACCACGCCGATGCCCAGGCGACTTCGCGCGGCCGGCGCGCGCGGCGCGGCCGGCGCCGGGGCCGCGTTGTCGCTCCAGGAGCCGATCGTGACCTGCAGGGTCATGCGCTTGCCGAGCCGGAACACCTGCAGCGGCACGCGGCTGCCCGGATGCAGCGAGCCGACCAGTCGCGGCAGGTCGCTCGAGCGCTGCACTTCATGACCATCGATGGCGAGGATGATGTCGCCAGGGCGCACGCCGGCCGCATCGGCGGCGCCGCCGCGCTCGACCGCGCCGACCAGGGCTCCACCTTGTGCCTGAAGGCCCAGCGACTCGGCCAGCTCGCGGCTGACGCTGTCGACGGCCACGCCGATCTTGCCTCGCACCACATGCCCGGTGGCCTTGAGCTGCTCGGCCACCGCCATCGCCTGGTTGATCGGGACCGCAAAGGAAATGCCCATGAATCCGCCGGTGCGACTGTAGATCTGCGAATTCATGCCGACCACGCGACCATGCATGTCGATCAGCGGGCCGCCCGAGTTGCCGGGGTTGACCGCCACATCGGTCTGGATCAGCGGTGTGTAGTCCCCGGTGTCTCGCGCCTTGGCGCTGACAATGCCTGCGGTGACCGTGTTGTCCAGGCCGAACGGCGAGCCGATGGCGACCACCCACTCGCCGACCTGCAGCCGGCTCGAATCCCCGATGCGCAGCGCCGGCAGCCCGGTGGCGGCGATGCGCAGAAGGGCCACGTCGGTGCGCTTGTCGACACCGACCAGGCGGGCGACGAACTCGCGGTGGTCGGTCAGCGTGACGACGATTCGGTCGGCACCGTCGACGACGTGAGCGTTGGTCAGCACGTAGCCGTCCGACTCCACGATGAACCCGGACCCGACACCCGCCGGGCGCTCCTCGCCCGCGTTGGGCGCAGCCGAGCCATCATCACCCGGCGGCAACGGGATGCCGAAGAATCTGCGCAGGAACTCACGGGTTTGCTGATCCTGCTCGGACGCCGTGTCGGGCGTTCGAGTGTAGGTTCGGATATTCACCACCGAGGGGCCGACGACGCGCACCAGGCGCGTGAAGTCGGGCAGCCCCACGACCAGTTGCGGGGCCGACGCAGCCGACGCCGCGACAGGCCACTTGGCCGGCGCGCCTGCGGCCTGCGCCGACAACGACACCAGGCTCGCGCAGGCGATGAAGGCCAGGCGTGCCAGCGTCGGGCGCAGCAAGGTTGCCGGCGAGCAGCGGTCGATGGGCTGCGCCGCGGAGGCGCAAATGGGTCCAGCCAGGTTCACGGATGACTCCCCTGAGGAACAGGAACGGGAACGGGCCTGCGCCCGGCCGGGCACGACGCCCGCCCGCAGCATAGCGCCGCGCGCGGCAGACGCCCACATGGCCGCGCGCCTGGGCGCGGCGGCTCAATGCACCACGCGCACCCGCGGGACGGCGCGCCCGTGCAGCGGCTGCTCGCAGCTTGCCCTGCCGAGCAACGCCGCGCCGAGCGGCACGCCGTTGCCGGGACGAAGCGTCGCCTTCAACGCGGAAGCCCGCAACGACAGCGCAGCGATCGCGGCGCCGGGCGCCTGGCTTGCCGCGGGCGCACGGACTGGCGCCGCCGCGCGAGGGCTTGCGCTGGTTGCCACCTGGAGCCGCCAGGCCGTGAACTGCTCGGGCGCGGCGCCGCCCAGCCCCACGAGCAGCACCGCGACGACCCCCGCGAGCGCGGCGCCGAAGCCGGCGGCCCAGGGTAGGAACCGGGGTCGCGCTGCCCGGGTCTGGCGCGCCACGTCCGGCACCCATTGAACCGGCTGCGCACGCAGGCGCTGGCCGAAGCGCTCGAGAAAGGCAGCGTCGTCGAAGCCGGTGTCCCACTGCGACGAGCGAAGCCAGTCTCCGACCTGGTGGTATTCGAGCCAGGCGCGGCGTGCACGCGGGTCGCGCGCCACGGCGCCGAGACTTTCGGGCGCGGTCCCTTGCAGCTCGCAATCGCCGTCCATCAGCGCGGACACGCGCTGCAGCACATGCTGTTCGTCGCCGGCCTCCCGGGCGCCGCCGTCGGCGGCCGCCGAGCCAACCGGGCTCGTCGTGCTTCGATCCATGGTTCGTTCCCCCCTTGCCCTGCCCCGCTGCCCCGCTGCCACGCCACCCTGCGGCGCCATTGCGCGCCGCCTTGCGCCCGTCACCAGCGATGGTTGGAGCGGGTTCCCAGCAGCGGGCGCAACTGACGCGCGATGGCTTCGCGCGCCCGGAAGATCCGGGAGCGCACCGTTCCCACGGGACACCCCATGAGTTGCGAGATTTCCTCGTAGCTCATGCCCTCGATTTCCCGCAAGGCGATCGCGGTACGCAACTCGTCGGGCAACGCGTCCATCGCCGCGTTGACCGTGTCCGCGATTTCCCGACTGGCCATGACGGCTTCGGGGGTATCCAGGCTTGTTAGTTGCTCCTGCCTCGAAAAAGGTTCCTCGGATTCCGGGGAATTTGCATTTTCTTGCAAAACAGGTCCCCGAGCCCCGGCCCCGGCACTGCGCTTGGCCGTGTTCACCGCGATTCGGTACAGCCAGGTATAGAACTGGCTGTCGCCGCGAAAGCGCCCGATGGCGCGGTAGGCTCGCAGGAATGTTTCCTGCGCGATGTCCTCCGCGGTGGCGGGATCGCGGACGAAACGCGAGATCAGACGAAAAATGCGCCGCTGATACTTGGCCACGAGCAGCTCGAAGGCCTGCTGGTCGCCGCTCTGGACCCGCTGGACCAGGGCCTGGTCGGATAGGTCTTGCACGAAGGCTGGGAGTGGACGGCCCCGGGCCCCATGCGGGCCGTGGGCCCGCGCAGGCGGCTCGCGGCTTCGTACATCGAGCATGTCACGCCCCTGGAGACCGCCTGGCCGAGCTCAACCGGCAGGCAGCGTTGCACCGAGGGGGCAGCGGGTCACGCCGACACAGGGCGCCACGGCGCATCGGCCAGGCACGGCGCAGACCCGAGACGCTATTACAGCGCCCGGGGCGTTAAAGGGCCAGGCGCGTGCGTAATTCCCGCCAGATAGCGGGTGCAATATCCGAAGGCACCGGGAGCACTTCGCGGCCGCGGTCGCTCAGGCCGAGCACGAGCAGCAGACCGGGCAGGCTCAGCGCGCGGACTTGCGCCAGGCTGTGCCGGCGTCGGTTCTGCTGCAGCAGCCAGCCCTGCGCGCCGTGGCTGAGGGTGAAGCTGGAGATCTTCCAGTACGGGACTTGCGCCGTCAGCACCATCAGGAACACGCCGAGCGAGAGCCCGGCCATGATCCGGAATTCCTGCACACTGCCCGAGTCCCACCATTGCCAGGCGTTCCAGACACCGGCCAGCATCACCGCGACATCGAAGCCGATCAGCAGCGCATGCCAGCGCGTGAAGCGCTCCACGCGCACATGCAGGGGTGAAGCCGGTTGCATCGCGATGACGCCTGCAGGCTCGGCCGAGGGCTCAGACCCGCCGGAACACCAGGGAGCCGTTGGTCCCGCCGAAGCCGAAGTTGTTCTTCAACGCGTATTCCATCGACATCGCGCGCGCCGTGTTGGCGCAGTAGTCGAGGTCGCATTCGGGATCGGGATGATCCAGGTTGATGGTCGGCGGTGCCACCTGATGATGCAGGGCCAGCACGGTGAACAGGGCCTCGACGCCGCCGGCTCCCCCCAGCAGGTGCCCTGTCATCGACTTGGTGGAGCTGACCACCAGCTTCGACGCATGCGCGCCGAAGGCCGCCTTGATGGCATCGCTCTCGTTCTTGTCGCCCAACGGAGTCGACGTGCCATGGGCATTGAGATACTGGACCTGGTCGGGGGCCAGATCGGCGTTGCGCAGCGCCGCCAGCATGCACTTGCGCGGACCGTCGACGTTCGGTGCCGTGACGTGGAAGGCGTCGGCGCTCATGCCGAAGCCCACCAGCTCGGCGTAGATGCGCGCGCCGCGCCGAGTGGCATGCTCCCATTCCTCGAGCATCATCACGCCGGCGCCCTCGCCGAGCACGAAGCCGTCGCGGTCCTTGTCCCACGGGCGGCTGGCGGCCGCCGGGTCGTCGTTGCGCGTGGACAGCGCCCGCGCCGAGGCGAAACCCCCGATGCCCAGCGGGCACACGGTGGCCTCGGCGCCACCGGCGATCATCGCATCGGCGTCGCCGCTCTCGATCAGGCGTGCGGCCAGACCGATCGCGTGCAGGCCCGTCGTGCAGGCGGTGACCACGGACAGATTCGGGCCGCGGAACCCGTACTGGATGGAAAGGTGCCCGGAGATCATGTTGATGATCGACGCCGGCACGAAAAACGGCGAGATCCGGCGCGCGCCGCGATCGATGAACTCCTGATGGGTCTGCTCGATCATCGGCAGGCCGCCGATGCCCGAGCCGATCATCACGCCGACGCGCTCCGGGTCCACTCCGGCGGCGCCCTCGAGCCCGCTGTCGCGCACGGCCTGCATCGAAGCCGCCATGCCGTAGTGGATGAAGGTGTCCATATGCCGGGCATCTTTCGCGGGGATGTATTCCGCGATGTCGAAGTCACGCACCTCGCCGGCGATGCGCGCGGAGAAGGTCGAGGCGTCGAACTTGGTGATGGGCCCGATCCCGGATTTGCCGGCGACCAGGTTGCTCCAGGCCGTCTCCACCGTGTTGCCCACGGGAGAAACGATACCCAGACCGGTGATGGCGATACGGCGGCGCAGAGTCATGAGGAAGCAACCAGGCGATGCGAAAAAACCATGAAAACCAGAAAGGACGCGAAGGCCGCGACGCGACATGCGCTGCGTCGCGGCGGCACGTGCACGGCGCCGCGGACCACGCAGCAGCGCGGGCCGGCGGCATGCCGGGCGCAGGGCCCTCAGGCCTTGTGGTGCTGCTTGGCGTAGTCCACCGCCAGCTGCACGGTGGTGATCTTCTCCGCGTCCTCGTCGGGAATCTCGATGCCGAACTCATCCTCCAGCGCCATCACCAGCTCGACGGTGTCCAGCGAGTCGGCGCCGAGGTCGTTGACGAAGGACTTCTCGTTCGTGACCTGGTCCTCGGCCACGCCGAGCTGCTCGGCGATGATTTTCTTGACGCGCTGTTCGATATCACTCATGTAAATCTCCAGAAAAAAGGCTTTCGAATTCTATCCACCCGGGAGTTCGCCGCCACCGGGAAATCGGCATGGGGGTCAGCACATGTACATGCCGCCGTTGACGTGCAGCTCGCATCCGGTGATGTACCCGGCATGCGGACTCACCAGAAAGCCTACCGCATGTGCGATGTCCTGCGGCTGGCCCAGGCGACCGAGCGGGATGCGCGCAAGCAGAGCCTGCGACGTTTCCTCCCCCAGCGCACGAGTCATGTCGGTGTCGATGAAACCGGGAGCCACGCAGTTGACCGTGATGTTGCGGCTGCCCAGCTCCTGCGCCAGCGCGCGCGTCATGCCCGCGACACCGGCCTTGGCCGCCGCGTAGTTCGCCTGGCCCGGATTGCCGCTGGCGCCGACCACCGAGGTGATGTTGACGATGCGACCGCCGCGCTGCTTCATCATCGGACGGATCGCCGCGCGGCACAAGCGGAACACCGCGTTCAGGTTGGTGTCGATCACCGCCGACCAGTCGCCGTCGCGCATGCGCAGCGCCAGCGTATCGCGCGTGATGCCGGCATTGTTGACCAGGATGTGCAGGCCGCCGCGCTCCTTGACCAGGCGATCGACCAGTGCCTCGGCAGCCTCGGCGTCGGTGACGTCGAGCACCACGCCCTGCCCGGACTCGCCCAGCGCCTCCTGGATGCGCTGGGCGCCGGCCTCGCTGGTGGCCGTGCCGACCACAAAGGCGCCCTGCGCGGCCAGATGCGCCGCGATGGCGTGGCCGATGCCCCGCGTGGCCCCGGTGACCAGCGCCACCTTGCCAGCCAGCTCTGCTGCGGAAGTATTCATGCTTGTAGCCTCCCCGCTACATGTTCAGTGCGGCGCGCGCAGGCCGTCACGGATGGCCTGCGCGGTCGCCAGGTCGACCAGCGCGTGACCGGTCAGGGCCGCGTCGATGCGTCGCGTGAGCCCGGCCAGCACCTTGCCCGGGCCGCATTCGACGATCTGCGTGCAGCCGGCGTCGCGCAGCGACTGCACGCATTCCACCCAGCGCACGGCTCCGGCGGCCTGCGCCGCCAGCGCCGCGCGGATTCCGGCGGCATCGGCGTGGCGCGCCACGTCCACGTTGTGGATCACCGGCACGCGCGGGGCCGACACCGGCACCTTCTGCAGATAGTCGGCCAGGCGCGCGGCGGCCGGCGCCAGCAGGGAACTGTGGAACGGCGCCGACACCGGCAGCGGCAGCGCGCGCTTGGCGCCGCGCGCCTTGAGCAGCGTGCAAGCCTGGTCCACGGCGGCCCTGGTGCCGGCGATCACGACCTGGCCGGGCGCGTTGAAATTCACGGCCTCGACGACCTCGCCCACATCGCGGCCGGCCTGCTGGCAGGTCTCGATCACCGCGGCGTCATCCAGGCCGAGCACGGCGGCCATGCCGCCGGCGCCGACGGGAACCGCTTCCTGCATGGCCTGGGCGCGAAAACGCACCAGCGGCAGCGCGTCGGCGAATTCGATCGCCCCGGCCGCCACCAGCGCGGTGTACTCGCCCAGGCTGTGGCCGGCCATCAGCGCCGGCTGCTCGCCCCCTTCGGCCAGCCACAGGCGCCACAGCGCCACGCCCGCGGCGAGCATCGCCGGCTGGGTGTTGGTGGTCAGGTTGAGTTCCTCCGCCGGCCCCTGGCGCATCAGCGCGCCGAGGTCCTGGCCGAGCACATCGGCGGCCTCGCGCAGCGTGTCGCGCACCGCGGGATGATCGGCCACGGCATCGAGCATGCCCACCGACTGTGAGCCCTGACCCGGAAACACGAAGGCAAAATCTTTCATCCAGGATTTCCTCGCTATGAACATGCCCGGCGCCATCGACGCCGGACCCCCGAAGCCTGCCACGCGCGGGCCGACGGCCCGCCGGGCGCCTCGTCAGTAATCGACCAGCGCGGCGCCCCAGGTGAGCCCGCCGCCCACGGCCTCGAGCAGCAGGGTCTGGCCGCGCCGGATCTGCCCGGCGCGCACCGCCGTGTCCAGCGCCAGCGGGATCGACGCCGCCGACGTGTTGCCGTGCCAGGCCACGGTCTGCACCACGCGCTCCGGCGGGATCCCGAGCTTTTTCGCCGTGTGCAGCATGATGCGGATGTTGGCCTGGTGGGGCACCATCCAGTCGACCTCGTCGCCGGAGCGTCCGGCCTTGCCGAGCACCTCGCGCGCCACATTCTCCAACACGTGCACGGCCTGCTTGAACACCGCCTGGCCGTCCATCTCGAGGAAAGGGTGTCCGGTGACCTTGCCGCCACACACCCGCCCAGGGGTGCGCAGGATGCCGGCCTGGCGCCCGTCGCCATGCAGCGCGCTGGCCACGACACCGGGGGTGTCCGAAGGACCCAGCACGACGGCGCCGGCGCCGTCGCCGAACAGCACGCAGGTGCCACGGTCGGAGAAGTCCAGGATCTGCGAGAACACTTCGGTGCCGATGACCAGGGCGTTGCGCGCCATGCCCGAGCGCACGAACTGGTCGGCCACGCTGAGGGCGTAGATGAACCCGGCGCACACCGCCTGCACGTCGAACACCGCGCCGCCGGGGCAACCCAGGCGCGCCTGGATCAGCGCCGCATTGGACGGAAAGATCATGTCCGGAGTGGACGTGGCGACCACGATCAGGTCGACGTCCTGCGGCGACAGGCCGGCTGCGTCGATGGCGCGCCGCGCGGCGTGTTCGCCCAGATCGACGCTGCCCACGCCGGCAGCGGCGAAATGGCGCTCGCGAATTCCGGTGCGTTCGACGATCCATGCGTCGCTGGTCTCGATTCCGTCGAGAGCCAGGCGCGCGGCGAGATCGTCGTTGGTGACCGTTTCCGGAGGCAGGTAGCTGCCGGTGCCGAGAATGCGGGAATAGATCGACATGAAGGCGCGGTTCAGGTTGTTCTGGGGCGATGGGCTCGACGCGGGCGGCGGCCGACCGGCCGCCGGCGCTGCAAGCGCGGTTCGGTCATGCCGTTTCAGTGCACGCGTTGCTCGCCGTCGGGCGCCGGCGACGGGTCCCGGGGATGCAGGGTCGCCAGAATGCGCTCGATTTCCTGCACCACCCCGCCCTGCGCCGCCTCGTAGGCGCGCTCCAGCGCCTGCTCGAAGCCGAAGGCATCGGCGGCACCGTGGCTCTTGAACACCAGGCCGCGCAAGCCGAGCAACGCGGCGCCGTTGTAGCGTCCCGGATCGACCCGGCGGCGAAAGCGCGCCAGCAGCGGCAGCACGGCCAGCGCGAGCAAGCGGGTGCCCAGGTTGCGCGTGAACTCCTCGCGCATCATGCCGCTGAGCATGCGCGCCACGCCCTCGGTGGTCTTCAGCGCCACGTTGCCGACGAAACCGTCGCAAACGACGATGTCGGCGACGCCCTTGAAGATGTCGTCGCCCTCGACGTTGCCGATGAAATTCAGCCGGCCCTCGGCATGCGCCTGGCGCAGCAGGTCCCCGGCTCGCTTGATCATCTCGCTGCCCTTGATGACCTCTTCACCCACGTTGAGCAACCCGACTCGCGGATTGGCGTGCCCGCCGGCGGCCGCGAAGGCCGTTCCCATGACCGCGAACTGCAGCAGATGCTCGGCCTCGCAGTCCACGTTGGCCCCGAGGTCGAGCATCAGCGTGGAGCCGCCGACCGCGTTGGGCAGGTAGGTGGCGATGGCCGGTCGGTCGATGCCGGGCAGGGTCTTGAGCAGGTAGCGCGCCACGGCCATCAGCGCCCCGGTGTTGCCGGACGACACGCAGGCCTGCGCGCTGCCGTCCTTGACCAGCTCGATGGCGCGGCGCATCGACGAATCCTTCTTGCGCCGCAGCGCGACCTCCACCGGATCGTCCATCGCGACCACCTCGCTGGCGGCCACGACACTGGCGCGGGGGTGGTCGAACAGGCGCTGGCGCAGCAGCTCGGCCTGCATGGCCTCGGGCTGGCCGACCAGCATCACGCGAACCTGGGGATGACGGTCGAGCAGCGCGCGACAGGCAGGCAGAGTCTCGCGGGGGCCATGGTCCCCGCCCATCACGTCGACGGCCAGGCAGGCGTTCATGCCACGCTCCAGGCTCGCGGGTGCCGCAAGGCCGCGTCATGCGCGCCGATCGACGGGCGCGCCTGCAAGCGACCGCTCACTCTTCGTTCTTGGTCTTCAGGACCTTGCGCCCACGGTAGTAGCCGCTCGGGCTGATGTGGTGGCGCAGATGCACCTCGCCCGTGGTCGGCTCGAGCGCCACCGGCGGCTGGCCCAGATGCTGGTGCGAACGATGCATGCCGCGCTTGGACGGCGACTTCTTGTTTTGCTGGACGGCCATGGCCAAACCCCTGGAGAAAAATCATGCGATTCTACACTGCCCGAGGCGGCAGTCCGTCAATCCGGCAATGCCCGGCCCGACCCGCTCAGTTCGGCTTGTGGCGAAGAGCGGCGAGCGCCGCGAACGGCGAGGCCGCGCGCGCATCGGTCGCGGGCTCGGTACCGGTACCGGTACCGGCGGGCGTCGGCAGCGGCTGCGGGCACACTGCATGCATCGGCACCAGCGGCAGCGCCAGGATCAGCTGATCCTCGATCAACTCGGCCACGTCCACCGGATGGCGCGCGCAAAAGGCCTCCTCGTCGGACTCGAGCTCCTCGGGATCGAGCTCGGGCTCGTCGTCGACCAGGCGCAGCACGACCTCGTCGTCGATCTGCTGCGGCGAAGCCTGCAGGCAGCGCTGGCAGGTCATCGGCAATTGCGCGCGCACGCACAGGCGCACCAAGGCCTCGACGCCTGCACCCGGCCGCTCGCGCAGCATGCCCTGCAGGCTCCAGTGCACCAGCAGTTCGCGCAAGCCGGAGGCATCGGCATGCAGCGAAGAGGCCAGGCGAGGCAACTCGCTGACCGCGATGCTGCCTTGCAGCGTGCGCTCGCGCTGCGCGAATTCGCGCAGGTTCAGGCGCCGCGGCACCTGCGCGGCTTGCGATGCGGACGTGTCCATGCGGACAAGTGTAGCCGCGGCGGCCCGCGGCCGGCTTGCAGAGCTCAGCGGATTCATACCCCGGCCGGTACCATTCGGGGAAAGCTCGCGGCCCCCGGCTCCTACACTTGCGCGATGACGCAGCGCGCACGGGCCCGGGTCCCGATCCCATGGCCCTGCTTCATTTCTCACTGATCGGCATGCAGACTCTGACACACTGGTTTCCCACGGGTTGGGTACATTTTCTCGGCGGCGGCGTGTTCATCGGACTCGGCGTCGGCCTGTTGTTCGCGCTGACCGGATTCATCGGCGGAGTCAGCACCGGCTACACCGCCTTCTGGTCCTGGTTCAGCAAGCGGCCGCACTTTCAACAGGAAAAGCTGCTTACCACGAGAAACTGGAGAATGTTCTACGGACTCGGCATGATCCTGGGAGCCGCGGTGTACCTGTTCACGGGCTTGCACGGGCGTGTGTTCGTGACCTCCGTGCCGGCGTGGCAGCTCGGCGCCGGCGGGGTGCTGGCCGGCTTCGGGGCCCGCATGGGCGGCGGCTGCACCTCCGGTCACGGGGTGTGCGGACTGGGCTCGCTGCAACTGCCCTCGCTGGTGGCCGTGTGCACCTTCCTGGCCACTGCCGTGATCACCGCCCACCTGGTGCACGCGGCCGGCGGCTTCTGACTCGAATCGGAGACACCCGCGATGAAACACGTCCGACCCTCCGCGGTCCTCGCGTCCGCGCTGCTTTCCGGCGGCCTGTTCGGTTTCGGCCTCGCCTGGTCGACCATGGTGCAACCCGAGGCGATCGAGCGCTTCCTGATGCTGCGCGACATGGGCCTGCTGCTGGTCATGGGAGGCGCCGCCGCCACCGTGCTGCTGGCCTACCGCGCGCTGCCGCGCCTGATGCGCCAGCCCGTTTTCGGGCTTGGCTGGGCGCGACATCCGTCGATCCTCGACCGGCGCACCGTCATCGGCTCGGCCGTGTTCGGCATCGGCTGGGGGCTCAGCGGCGTATGCCCGGGCCCCGCGCTGGCCGGCCTGGGAGTGGGCAACTGGCCCTTGCTGTGGGTGGTCGGCGGGATCCTGCTGGGCGCCTGGATCGAGGGCCGTTTCTTCGAATCCTCCTGAATGCGTCGTTCCATGAATTCCGTGCCCGAATCCGCCCCCCATGCGCTGACGCCGCCGCTGGTGCTGGGGTCCACGTCGCGCTACCGGCGCGAGCTGCTGCAGCGCCTGCGCGTGCCGTTCCAGGTGCGCGCGCCGCAGGTGGACGAGACCGCGCACCCCGGCGAGACCCCGCGCGAGCTGGCGCTGCGCCTGGCGCGCGACAAGGCGCAGGCGGTGGCCGCGGCGTCGGGTCCGGCCTGGGTGATCGGCTCGGACCAGGTCTGCGCCTGCGAGGACGAAATCCTCGGCAAGCCTGGCAGCTTCGACGCCGCGTTGCGACAGCTGCAACGACTGCGTGGCCGAGAATCCGTGTTCCACACCGCGCTCGCGCTGGTCGACCCGCGCGGCGGGCTGCAGTTGCGCGAGGTCCCCACGCGCGTGCGCATGCGCAACCTGGACGACGCGCAGCTGCGCGCCTACCTGCTGGCCGAACAACCCTACGACTGCGCCGGCAGCGCCAAGTCCGAGGGCCTGGGCATCGCGCTGCTGGAATCGGTACGCAGCGACGATCCCACGGCGCTGGTCGGCCTGCCGCTGATCGCGCTGTGCGACATGCTGCAGACCGCCGGCTTCGACCTGCTGACCGCGGAGCGGGCGTGACCGCCGGCGCCGCAAGCCGGCCGGGCAGCGGGCGCCTGCTGCTCGTGCCGACTCCGCTGGCCGACGTCGCCTCGACGCCGTTGCCCCAGGTGCTTCCGCTGGGCACGCTGCAGGCCGCCGCGAACCTGGAACACTGGATTGTCGAGAACGCGAAGACGACTCGCGCCTTTCTCGGCGCGGTGCATGCCGTGTGTGCGCTGCGCGTACCGCTGCAACAGCACCGCCTGGCGGTGCTGCCCAAGCATGAGCGCCTGGATGCGTCGGCGGCGCGCGCATTGCTCGAACCGGCGCTCGCCGGCCACGATATCGGGCTGGTTTCCGAGGCCGGCGCGCCATGCGTGGCCGACCCCGGCGCGCTGGTCGTGGCGCGCGCCCATGAACTCGGCCTGGGCGTGCTGCCGCTGGTCGGGCCCAGCAGCGTGCTGCTGGCGCTGATGGCCAGCGGCCTGGACGGCCAGTGCTTCGCCTTCCACGGTTACCTGCCGGTCGACGAGCAGGCCCGGCGCACCCGCCTGCAGGCGCTGGAGAGGGAGAGCTCGCAACGGCGCCAGACCCAGCTGTTCATCGAAACCCCGTATCGAAACGCCGCGCTGCTGCGGGCCCTGGCGCACGGGCTGCGCGCCGACACGCGGGTCAGCGTGGCCTGCGAACTCACCGCGCCGCAGGGCTTCGTGCGCACCCGCACCGCGGCGCAATGGCGCGACGAGCTTTCGCTGCTGCCGCCGCGCGTGCCGGCGATGTTCGCGCTGCTGGCGGGCTGAGCGGCGCCCGCCGG
Source organism: Pseudomonadota bacterium (assembly GCA_021847345.1). GTDB lineage: Bacteria > Pseudomonadota > Gammaproteobacteria > Burkholderiales > Burkholderiaceae_C > Thiomonas_A. The sequence continues at coordinate 12,642 of JAJZTW010000032.1, read as the reverse complement.
CAACGCCAGCACGCTAGCGCAGCACCCAGGCGCCGGCCGGCAGGGCCTCGCGCGCCGCGCCCATGCCGATGGCCGCGCCGAAACGCTGGGCCAGGCGATCGACCACGTTCTCGTGCCGGGTGTAATCCACCACATGCGGCTCCTTCACGATGTCCCGCGCCACGCTGTTGGTGTCGCCGAAACCGTCGGCCAGGCCCTGCTGCACCGCCGACTGGCCGGTCCAGACCAGGCCGGAGAAGGTCTGGTCGTCGACCTTCAGGCGAGCTCCACGCCCCTTCTCGACGGCGGCGATGAACTGCTGGTGGATCTGGTCGAGCATGGTCTGCGCGTACTGGCGCTGCTTCGGGGTCATCGGGCTGAACGGATCCATGAAGCCCTTGTTGGCGCCGGCCGTGAGCAGCCTGCGGGTGATGCCGAGCTTGTCCATCAGGCCGGAAAAGCCGAAACCGTTCATCAGCACGCCGATGGAGCCGACCAGGCTGGCCGGATTGACGTAGATGCGATCGGCCGCCACCGCGACGTAGTAGGCCGCCGACGCGCAGGCTTCATCGCAAACCGCGTACACGGGGATGTTCCGGTGCAGCGCGCGCAGGCGCCCGATCTCGGCATTGATGCGGCTGGCCTGCACGGGGGAGCCGCCGGGGCTGTTGATGGCCAGGATCACGGCACGGGTCTGCGGGGCGTCGAAGGCATCTCGCAGCGACTGGTCGATGTTGTCGGCGCTGGCGTTGCCGGTGGCCGAGATCTCGCCCTGCAGCTCGACCACCGCGGTGTGCGGTCCCGCCACGCCGGGGCTGCGCTCCCCGAGGTACAGGCTGGCGATGCCGGCCAGCACCAGGCCGAGCACGCACATGCGGAAGAAGATGCCCCAGCGCCGCGCGCGCCGCCGCTCGGCGACGATGTCCAGGACCAGGCGCTCGAGCACGTTGCGCTCCCACGGTGACGGGGCGTGCGTGGAAGGCGCGGGTGGCGGGGAGCCGGGGGGGAGGGTCTTGTCGGAGTCGCTCATGCTGCCTCGGCATCTGCCACGGGAAGGGGGCGGGAGGGGCGGTGGGCCGCCGGGCGGCCCCGTAGCTGCGGTGCCAGCATAGCAAGCCTGCGCTGCGCACGACCCAAGCCCCGGCGAGGCGTGGGTGCATGGCGCGCCGCCCGGCGCGCCACCGCCGCAAGCTCGGTCGTGCGTCAGTCGCGCGCGAGCAGGAAGCTTCGCAGCTCGGCCACCGAGTCGACCACGCGCAGCGGCTGCAGCAGCGACAGTTCGTCGGCGCGATGCGCACCGTAGCTGACCCCGACAGCGGGCGTGCCCGCGTTGCGCGCCATCTGCAGATCGTGAGTGGTATCGCCGATCATCAGAGTCGAGTCGGCCGGCGCGACGAGCTCCTCCATGATTTCCAGCAACATCTGCGGATGCGGCTTGGATGCCGTCTCGTCGGCGGTGCGGGTGGTGTCGAACAAGCCGCGCAATCCGCTTTGCTCCAGCGCAAGCTCGAGCCCCGTGCGCGACTTGCCGGTGGCGACCGCCAGTCGCGCGCCCTGCTCGCGCAATTCACGCAGCAGGCTCGCCACGCCATCGAACAGCACGAGCTCGTCGGCCTGCGCGAAATAATGCCTGCGATACGCTTGGGCGATGCGCTCGTAATCCGCCGCGGGCACGTCCGGCGCGACATGGCGCAGCGCATCGACCAGGCCGAGCCCGATGACGAACGAGGCCTGCGCGCGCGCCGGCTCGGGCACCCCGACCTCCCTGCAGGCGGCCTGGATGGCACGGGTGATCGCCGCGGTGGAATCCATCAGCGTGCCGTCCCAGTCGAAGACCACGAGATCCCAGCGAGACGTCATCGCGAACCTCCACAGAGCTGGCCCAGGCGCTGCAGCCACAGGGCATCCGCCTCCGGCCAGTCGGATTGCAGCACGAGTTCGCGCTCGTCGGCCGGGTGGCGCAGGCTCAGCCGCGCCGCGTGCAGGAACATGCGCGCATTGCGCCCGAGCCCTTGCGGCAGCTCGCCCTGCGCCAGCGCCCGGTTGAGGCCCTCCTGGCCGTATTTCTCGTCGCCGGCCACCGGATGGCCCAGGCTGTGCAGATGCACGCGGATCTGATGCGTGCGCCCGGTATGGATGCGAGCCTCCACCAGGGTCAGGCCCGGCACGCCGGTGCGCCGCGCCAGCTCCGGGTCGGGCCAAGGGAACAGCCGCAGCGGGCGGAACTGGCTGCGTGCCTCCTGCCCCTGGCCGGCGTCGACCACGCGCACGCGGCGCTCACCGCCGGCCGTGAGATAGCGGTGCAGGGGCTTGCTCACGGTGACGCCATCGCCGCGCCACAGGCCCGCCGCCAGCACCAGGTAACGCTTGTCGGCCTCGCGCCGGCGCAGGCTGGCGTGCAGGGCCGTCAGCGCGCTGCGCCGGCGTGCCAGCAGCAGCACGCCCGAGGTGCCGCGGTCGAGACGGTGCACCAGTTCCAGGAAACGGTCGTCGCGGGCGCTGCGCAGCGATTCGATCAGCCCCCAGCTCAGGCCGGAGCCGCCGTGCACGGCGACTCCGGCCGGCTTGTCCACGGCGAGCAGCCAGTCATCCTCGAACAAGACCCTGTAGCTGCGCGCCGGCGCGCTGGGGGTGGCGGCCGCGTCGACCGCCACGGGCGGGACACGCACGCGGTCGTCCAGCTCGAGCTTGCGCGAAGCTTGCGCGCGCGCCCCGTTCACGCGCACCTCGCCCGAGCGCACGATGCGATAGATGTGGCTGCGCGGCACCCCCTTGAGATGCCGCGCCAGGAAATTGTCCAGGCGCTGGCCGGCACCTGCTTCATCGACGGCGATCACGTTGGCGGGTGACGGATTGGAGTGCATATAATGAAATGGCGTAGCGTGCGATGTTCCGACTCGCCGGCTACGCGGGGAATGTAGTTGCGCGCGAGGCTTTTGCAAGTGCCACGGCCAACCGTACGATCTCGCCGGCCTCGAAACCCGAAGCAGGCCCCTGGTTCGAAACCCGAGCCGGGGCGTGAATGCCCGGGTGACTGGCTGCGCGAAGTCGCTGCGTGCCGTGCCGTGAAGGCTTCGTGCAAGGCCTGCGAACCGTGGACACGAGCTCACGGCTGTCGCGCGAGTGCCGGGGATGCCCCGGAGCCGGACCGATGCGCGAGTCTTCGCGCGATGTGGCCTGCCCTCGCCCGATGCCCGAGCACCGGTGTGTGCCCTGGCGGCGAATTCGTCGCATTGTAGTGGGCACGAGGCCTGATGCGGCCGCGGCGTAACGGCATGCCTTCCCCGCGGCCCGGCTGGAATCCCGCATGCATTCCGCGCAGCTCCCGACCCGACTGGCCGGCGGCGACGCGGTCTTCGCAGAACTCGAAACACGAACCGACAGAATCCCCTGCCGACCCGGCCTGGCCGCGGTCCGCGACAAGACCGAACGACGTGCCGATCGCCGCTGTCCGCCGAGCCTCGCCCCCCGCCCCCCGGCTACGCCGGAAGGCGTGCCAGGGGCTGCCCGACGCCGACACGGTACCGCGACGCTCCCGCCCGCGCCGACCCGGCAGCGGCTGGCGAGCGCGCTTCGGCATGCGCGAGGCGCTTGTACCGCGAGCCGCGCCGAGATGAACCGGCGTCGCATGGTCGTTCTCCCGTCCCGTTTCGAGCCTGCTGCGCATCTCGGGTCCGCGTGACCCTGTTGCCATCAAGCACCCTGCCCCGTCGGGCGGGATGGAGAATCGAACATGAAACGCATGTTGTTCAACGCGACGCAGGCCGAGGAGCTGCGCGTGGCCATCGTGGAAGGCCAGAAGCTGCTCGACATCGACATCGAACAGGTCGGCCGCGAACAGCGCAAGGGCAATATCTACCGCGCCACCGTGACCCGCGTGGAGCCGTCGCTGGAAGCCTGCTTCGTCGACTACGGCGAGGAACGCCACGGCTTCCTGCCCTTCAAGGAAATCTCCCGACGCTATTTTCGTGAGGGCGTCTCGGCCTCGCAGGCGCGCATCCAGGACGTGATCCGCGAGGGCCAGGAAATGCTGGTCCAGGTGGAAAAGGAGGAGCGTGGCAACAAGGGCGCGGCGCTGACCACCTTCATCTCGCTGGCCGGGCGCTACCTGGTGCTGATGCCGAACAACCCGCGCGGAGGCGGAGTCAGCCGTCGTATCGAGGGCGACGACCGCCAGGAACTGCGCGAGGCCATGGAGCAGCTGCAGTACCCCGAGGGCATGAGCCTGATCGCGCGCACCGCGGGCATCGGCCGCAGCGTCGAGGAACTGCAGTGGGACCTGAACTACCTGCTCAAGCTTTGGACGGCGATCGAGGAGGCGGGCAATTCGCAAAAGGGCGCGTTCCTGATCTACCAGGAGTCGTCGCTGGTCATCCGCGCCATCCGCGACTATTTCACCAGCGATATCGGCGAGATCCTGATCGACACCCAGGACGTCTACGACCAGGCGCACCAGTTCATGGCGCACGTCATGCCCGACAACGTGGGTCGGGTCAAGCGCTACCGTGACGACCTGCCGCTGTTCTCGCGCTTCCAGATCGAGCACCAGATCGAGACGGCGTACTCGCGCACCGTGAACCTGCCTTCGGGCGGCGCCATCGTCATCGATCACACCGAAGCCCTGGTGGCCGTCGACGTCAACTCGGCGCGTGCCACGCGTGGCAGCGCCATCGAGGACACGGCGCTGCGCACCAACCTGGAAGCGGCCGAGGAAATCGCGCGCCAGATGCGCCTGCGCGACCTGGGCGGGCTGATCGTCATGGACTTCATCGACATGGATGAAGCCAAGAACCAGCGCGCCGTCGAGGACCGCCTGCGCGAGTGCCTGCGCCAGGACCGCGCCCGCGTGCAGACCAGCAAGATCTCCAAGTTCGGCCTGCTCGAGGTGTCGCGCCAGCGCCTGCGCCCCGCATTGTCCGAGGGCGCCTACGTGACCTGCCCGCGCTGCAACGGCACCGGGCATATCCGCGACACCGATTCCAGCGCGCTGCAGATCCTTCGCATCATCCAGGAAGAGGCGATGAAGGAAGGCACGGCCGCCGTGCACGTGCAGGTTCCGGTGGAAGTGGCGTCGTTCCTGTTGAACGAGAAGCGCGCCGAGATCACCAAGATCGAATTGCGCCAGCGCGTGGCGGTGCTGCTGGTGCCCAACAAGCAACTGGAAACGCCGAACTACAAGCTCGAACGCCTCAAGCACGACGATCCGCGGCTGGACAACCTGCCGTCGAGCTACCGCATGGCCGAGGAGCTCGAGCAGGAAACGACCGTGCTGCGCAAGTCGAAGGACGAGCGTCCGCGCCAGGAGGCCCTGGTGCGCGGCATCACGCCGGAAGGCCCGGCGCCGAGCAGCGCGCCCGCTGCACAGCCGGCAGCGGCACCGGTGGTCACCCCGCCCGCGCCCCTTGCCGCACCGACCCCGCCCGCTGCGCAGGGCTCGTCGTTCGGCGGGCTGTTCGGGTGGCTGCGCCGCGTGCTCGGCAGCGCCGAAGCCCCGGCCGGCGCCACTCCCACGAGCGCGGCCGCGGCGGCGGAAGCCCCCGCGCCCGCTCCCGCCACGGCGCGTGCCGATGGACGCGGACGCGGACGCGACGGCCGCTCGCAAGGCAACCGCCAGGCCGAGCGCCCGCGCGCGCAGAGCGGCGACGGCGGTGAAGGCCGCCGCGCCGCCAACGGGACCCAGGCCTCCGGCAACGGGCGTGGGCGCGGCGCACGCGGCGAGCGGGCCGAGCGCGCGGACCGCAACGAGCGTGCCGAGCGTCCGGAACGCGCTGAACGTGCGGAACGCACCGAGCGCGCTGAACGTGCGGAGCGTACGGAGCGTCCCGAGCGTACGGAGCGTCCCGAGCGTACGGAGCGCGCCGAGCGTACAGAGCGCGCCGAGCGTACGGAGCGCGCCGAGCGACCGGAACGTGCCGAGCGCCCTGAACGTGCCGAGCGAGCACAGGGACGTGCCGCGCGCACCGAGATCGACGAAACCGCGTCCGCCACCCCGAGCGAGCGCAGCGCCACGCGTTCCGCCCGCACCCCGCGGGAAGGCGCTGCCACCGAGGCCGGCGTGGACACCTGGGAAAGCTTCGGGCTGACCTTGCCGGCCGCCGAGCAACCCGCTACGGCCCAGCCGACACCGGCAGACAGCGAAGCGCCGGGCGCCGAGCCCGCGCTGGAGCCCGCCGAGGGCACCGCGGGCGAACCGGCGCGCCGCCGCCGCCGCCGCCGTGGCGGCCGTGGCCGCGGTCAGGATGGAGCCGGCGAGGGTGTTGCGGAGACGCTGAACCCGACCGAGTCCGAGGCCACCGAGACGGCATCCCCGGAGGCCCTGGAGATCTCGGCACCGCCCGCCACTGCGCCGGATGCCGCGCAGCCGGCGCCGACCGAGGCTAGCGAAGCCACGGCCGATACCGTGACCTCGTTGCCGGCCGTGGTCGCGGCGGTCGCCGCCGCCGAGCTTGGCGAGACGGAGCAGGCCGCGCCCGGGGTCGCGATCGTGCCGGAGGCATCCACGGTCCCAGTCGGCGCGATGCCGACGCCGCAGCCCGCGGTGGCCGCCGAACCGGCGCCGACTCAGCCAGCGAGCCCTGCCAGCGAGGTCGCGCCCCAGGCGCAAGCCGTCGAGCCGGCAGCGGTCGCCGCCGGTGGACTCGCGATCGATGAACTGCGTGCCGTGGTCGAGCAGGCGGGGCTTCAATGGGTGCAGTCGGACCCGGCGCGGGTCGAACAGGCGCAACGCAAGGCGCGCCAGGCGGCCACCCCGCGCCGCGTGCCGCGCGAGCGCAAGCCGCGCGTGCAGCAGCAGGAAGGCCCGTTGGTGCTGGTGGAGACCCGCAAGGCGCTGCCCAACCTGCCCTTGCCGGAAAACCAGTCCGAGGCCTCGCACAGCGCCTGACGGCGTCCGGCGGCCGCGCGGTGGCTCGCAGGAGCACGCCGCGCGGCCCCGGAGCCTGCCCCGGGACAAGACCCCGTCAGCGCCCGGTCGTGACCGTGCCCGGCGACGGCACGGGCTGCGTCAGCCCGCTGTGAACGTCGGGATGACGCAGTCGCACTCCGAGTTCTGCATGCAGGCGCGTGTTGTCCAGGCGCCTCGACTCCCCCAGCATGCTCAGCGCCATGGGCGACAGTCCGCCACGCTCCAAGGCCTCGCGCTCCAGGCGCGGCGGCGGCGGCTCGCCGAGCAGCCGCGCCGCCAGTTCCAGGTAGTCGCCCGCCAGCATGCGGGTGTCGTCGCTGGCGTGGTAGACGCGCTGTGGCGCGCCTCGCAGCAGCGTGGCCCACACCACGCGAGCCAGGTCGTCGGCGTGCACATGGTTGGTGTACACGTCGTCCTCGCGCCGCAGCACCGGCAGGCCCTTGCGCAGGCGCTCGCGGGGCGAGCGCTGTGCGGCGTCGTAAATGCCCGGAATGCGCAGGATGCTGACCCGCGCGCCGCCGCGCCCCAGCCAGCGCCATTGCGCCTCGGCGTGCACACGGCGACGCGCGCGCGCGGTGGCCGGGCGCACCGGCCGTGTTTCATGCACCAAGGCTCCGCCGCAGTCGCCATATACGCCGCTGGTGCTTGCGTACACCACGCGCATGGGGAGGGGCGAACGCCCCGCGCCTATCATTGCGCTGCGCAGCAGCACCGCCAGACGTCGCGAGCGCGGGTCGGTATCGCCCTGCGCGGGCGGCGGCGCCAGCATCACCACATGGCGCGCCAGGCCACGCAGGCGCCACAGCGTATCGGGCTGGTCGAGGTCGCCACGCAGCGGCACGACACCAGCCGACCGAAGCAAAGGCACGCGCTGCTCGCTGGAGGTCAGCGCCACGACGCGAACGCGAGGCCCGAGCAGTGCCGCCAGGCGAAGCCCGATATCCCCGCAGCCCACGATGAGAACCCGGGGTTTGCGAAGTACACCTGTCAACATGGAATCCACGCAGTCATGAGTTGCACAATCACCGTCCTGCCCGCCGGCCACCGCTTCGAGGTCGACGACTCCGAAACGGTACTCGCCGCGGCGATCCGCCAGGGTGTCGGCCTGCCTTACGGCTGCCAGGACGGAGCCTGCGGAAGCTGCAAGTGCCGCTGGGTCTCGGGAGACTTCGAACTCGGCGTCCACCAGGCCAAGGCCCTGTCGGAAGAAGAGCGCCGCGCCGGCATGGTACTGACCTGCCGCATGCACGCGCGCGAGGACGTGGTGATCGAGTGTGCGGAACTTCCCGCCGCCGACATGTTCCCGCCGCGCAAGATGCCGTGTCGCGTGCAGGAGCTGGAGCTGGTCGCCCCCGATGTGGCGCGCGTGCGACTGCAATTGCCGGCCAACGACACCTTCCGCTATCACGCGGGGCAATACCTGCAGTTCATCCTACGCGATGGAAGCCGGCGCAGCTACTCGATGGCCAACGCGCCGACCGGGCAGCTCAGCGTGGATCTGCACATTCGTCACATGCCGGGAGGCAAGTTCACCGATCAGGTCTTCAGCACCCTGAAGGTGCGCGACATCCTGCGCATGGAAGGTCCCTTCGGAAGTTTCTACCTGCGCGACGGTGGCGACAAGCCGCTGGTGCTGCTGGCCTCCGGAACCGGACTGGCGCCAATCAAGGCCATCCTGGAGCAGCTGCGGGCCCAGGCGAGCACGCGCAGCGTCCATCTGTACTGGGGCGGGCGCAAACGCGCGGATCTGTACCTGCTGGAATGGGCGCGAGCGCAGGCCGCGGAGTTGTCCTGGCTGAGCTTCGTGCCGGTTCTCTCCGAGCCCGACGACGACTGGCAGGGGCGCACCGGCTTCGTCCACCAGGCCGTGATGAGCGACCTTCCCGACCTGTCGGGCTTCGAGGTCTATGCCTGTGGCTCGCCGCTGATGGTCGACGCCGCGCGCGCCGACTTCACCGAGCGCTGCGCCCTCCCCGCCGACGCCTTCCACGCCGACGCCTTCACCAGCGAGGCCGACAAGGTCGCCACGCAGGCCTGAGCCGCGCAATGGACCCGCCGCGACGGCCGTCGCAGCGGGCCTGCGTGTCACTCGCCGAGGTAGGCGGCGCGCACGCGGGGATCGTCGAGCAGGGTCGAGGCCTCGCCGCCCATGGTCATGGTGCCGGAGTCGAGCACGTAGCCGCGCTGCGCCAGCTCCAGCGCCCGCTTGGCGTTCTGCTCGACCAGCAGAATGGTCACGCCCTGGCGCGCGATGTCGCAGACGACCTCGAAGATCTTGTCGACCATGATCGGCGACAGGCCCATCGACGGCTCGTCGAGCAGCAGCATGCGCGGGCGGCACATCATCGCCCGACCCATGGCCAGCATCTGCTGCTCGCCGCCGGACATCGTGCCGGCGAGCTGGCTGCGCCGCTCCTTCAGGCGCGGGAAGATCGAGAACACGCGGTCGATGTCGTCCTGCACGCCCTGCTTGTCGCCGCGCGTGTAGGCGCCCATCAGCAGGTTCTCGTCGATGGTCATGCGGGTGAACACGCCACGTCCCTCGGGCACCATGGCCAGGCCCCTGCGCACCAGCTCGTGCGCGGGCCTGCCGCGTACCGACTCGCCATCGAACACGATGTCGCCGTCGCTGATCGGCTGCATGCCGGTGATGGCCTTGAGGGTGGTCGTCTTGCCGGCGCCGTTGGCCCCGATCAGGCTGACCAGTTCGCCGCTGCGCACCTCGAAATCGATGCCCTTGACGGCCATGATGCCGCCGTAGGCCACGCGCAGGCCCTTGATGCTCAGCAGCGGCTGCGCTGCCTCGGCGGGCAGCGAGCCTTGCGAGCGTGGGGCTTGTTCCATTTGTTCAGGCATGTGCCGCTCCTCCACCACCCAGGTAGGCTTCGATGACCTTCGGATCGCGCTGCACCTCGGCAGGCGCCCCCTCGGCGATGATCTTCCCGTAGTCGAGCACGGTGACGCGGTCGCACAGCCCCATGACCAGCTTGACGTCGTGCTCGATCAGCAGGATGGTTCGCCCGTCCTGGCGGATGGTCGACAGCAGTTCGCGCAACTGCAGCTTCTCGGTCGCGTTCATTCCGGCCGCCGGCTCGTCCAGCGCCAGCAGCTTGGGCTCGGTGGCCAGCGCGCGCGCGATCTCCAGGCGCCGCTGGTCGCCGTAGGACAGCGTGCGGGCACGAAAATCGGCGTACTGCTCGATGCCCACGTAGCGCAGCAGCTCGTAGGCCCGCTCGCGGATCGCGCGCTCCTCGGCGCGAAAACCCGGGGTGCGGAAAATCGCTCCCAGCACCGCGCTCTTCGTGCGGGTATGGCGCCCGACCATCACGTTCTCCAGCGCCGTCATGTCGGGGAACAGGCGGATGTTCTGGAAGGTGCGCGCGATGCCCTCGCGCGCCACCTGGTGCACGGCCTCGGGGCGGTAGGCGTTGCCATCGAGCAGGAACTCGCCGGCGTCGGGCTTGTACATGCCGGTGATCACGTTGAAGAACGTGGTCTTGCCGGCGCCGTTGGGTCCGATCAGGCCGTAGATCTGCCCCTTGTGGATCTGCACCCCCACGTCCGACAGCGCCTGCAGGCCACCGAAGCGCTTGGAGGCGCCCGCGACCTTCAGCGTGGGCACCGCCGCGGCTGCCGGCGGCGGCTCGATCACGTCGAGTTGTGCGCTCATGATTGCACCTCCGCCGCCGCCGCGGCCGGCTTGCGCGTGCCGTTGCCGATTCCCAGCGAAGCCACCCCCTTGCCGTGCTCGGGCGCCGGCCACAGTCCCTTCGGGCGCACCAGCATGACCAGGATCATCGCCAGCGAGTAGATGAGCTGGCGCAGGATGCCGCTGTCGATGTAGACATGGTTGAACGCCGCCTGCTGCCAGTCCGAGATGAATCCCATGTAGCGCAGGGCTTCGGGCAGCACCGACAGCAAAATGGCTCCCAGGATCACCCCGGGGATGTTGCCCATGCCGCCGATGACCACCATCGCCAGCACGTTGACCGACTCCATCAGCGAGAACGACTCGGGCGACACGAAGCCCTGGAAGGCCGCGAACATGACCCCGGCCACGCCGCCGAAGGTGGCTCCCATCGAGAACGCCAGCAGCTTCATGTTGCGGGTGTTCACGCCCATGGCCTTGGCCGCGATCTCGTCCTCGCGCATGGCCATCCACGCGCGGCCGATGCGCGAATCCTGCAGCCGGTAGCAGATGAACACCGTGAGCATGGCCAGCAGCAGGAACAGCCAGTAGTACTCGGTGACCGAGTTGATCGTGTAGTTGCCGATCTGGATGTTGTGGTTGAGGTCCCAGCCGAACATGCGCACGCCGTGGATTCCGGAGATCCCCTGCGGGCCGTTGGTGATGTCCACCGGGGCGTTCAGGTTGTTCATGAAAATGCGGATGATCTCGCCGAAACCCAAGGTGACGATGGCCAGGTAGTCCCCCCGCAGCTTGAGCACCGGCGTGCCCAGCAGGATGCCGAACAGCGCCGCCAGCCCCGCCCCCAGCGGGATCACCAGCCAGATCGACACGTCGAAGCCGTGCGGCCACAGCCTGCCCAGGGTGTCGAAGTTGTCGGTCAGCTGGGTCGACGACAGCAGCGCGAACATGTAGGCCCCCACCGCGTAGAACGCGATGTAGCCCAGGTCGAGCAGGCCGGCGAGCCCGACGACGATGTTGAGCCCCAGCGCCAGCATCACGTACAGCATCGAGAACGCGGCGATGCGCACCCACGCGTCGCCGAAGTGCTGCAGCCCCAGCGGAAGGGCCAGCATCAAGGCGGCGGCCAGGCTGAAGCCCAGCATCTGCGGATTCTTGTCTTGCATCATGGTCTCCCGCTCAGGCACGATCGGCCACGCGCTCGCCCAGCAGGCCCTGCGGACGCAGGGTCAGCACCAGGATGAGCACGATGAACGCGAAGATGTCCTGGTAGTTGCTGCCGAACACCCCGCCGGTGACGGTGCCGATGTAGCCGGCGCCCAGCACCTCGATGATGCCCAGCAGCACGCCCCCCACCATCGCGCCGCCGAGGTTGCCGATGCCCCCCAGCACCGCCGCGGTGAACGCCTTCAGGCCCGGCGTGAAGCCCATGTAGAAGTTGGCGGTGGAGAAGTTCGCGTACCACATGACGCCGGCGATCGCCGCCAGCACCGCGCCGATCACGAAGGCCGCCGAGATCACCAGGTTGGGGTTGACGCCCATCAGCGAGGCCACCCGGGGGTTCTCGGCGGTGGCGCGCATCGCGCGCCCGAGGCGGGTGCGGTTGATCAGCAGCGTCAGGCCGACCAGCAGAACCATGGTGACCACGAGGATGGCGATCTGCACCGGGGTGATGACCACTCCGTCCATGCTGATCACGTTGTTCGGAAACAGTTGCGGGAACACCTTGTAGTCGCGCCCCCAGACCACCATCGCCATGGTCTCGAGGAAAATCGACATGCCGATCGCGGTGACCAGCGGCGCCAGCTTGGGCGCGTTGCGCAAGCGGCGGTAGGCCAGGCGCTCGATCAGGTAGTTCAGCGCGCCGCACACCGCCATCGCGACGACCAGCGCGATCACCAGCACCAGGGGCCAGGGCATGCCCGGGGTCACGGCGTGCAGGAAGCGAAAGACGCTGTAGGAGGTCATCGCGCCGACCATCATCACGTCGCCGTGGGCGAAGTTGATCAGGTTGACGATGCCGTAGACCATCGTGTAGCCGAGTGCTACGAGGGCGTACATGCTGCCCAGCACCAAGCCGTTCACCAACTGCTGTATGAATGTCTGCATC
>JAJZTW010000031.1 GCA_021847345.1 Pseudomonadota bacterium | reverse complement strand
AAGGCCTTGCGGTCCCCTGCTTTCACCCGTAGGTCGTATGCGGTATTAGCAACGCTTTCGCGCAGTTATCCCCCATCGATGGGCACGTTCCGATGCATTACTCACCCGTTCGCCACTCGCCGCCAGGATTGCTCCCGCGCTGCCGTTCGACTTGCATGTGTAAGGCATGCCGCTAGCGTTCAATCTGAGCCAGGATCAAACTCTACAGTTCAATCCATTTGCGCATCCGGCCCGAAGACCGGATGCAACTCATCAGAATCACGGATTTCTCCGTACTCTCAATGAGCGTCTACTTCTCTTGTCGCCTCGAAAAGTCAAACGCCCACACTTATCGGCTGCTTCTTGTTAAGGATCTCGCTTCCAGACTTCGCGACCTCTCGGTCACTGCGTCGTCTGTCGGCGTTGCTGCATCAGCAGCGAAGAACGACATTCTTGCACAGCTTTGCGAGGTCGTCAACACCCCGCATCGCTCTTTTTTCGTTCCCGCTTTCGCTACGCTTCGGTCCGCGATCCGCGGCGCCTGCGCAAACAAAAACGAGAGGGCGAATTCTGCCGGCAAACCCGGGAGCTGTCAACAGGTCTTTCGCGAGACCTTCATCCAGCCACGCCGTCAGAGCACCACCTGCACCATGGGGTGCGATGTCAGCTCGCGGTACAACTCGTCGAGCTGCTCCCGGCTGGACGCACGCACGGTGCAGGTGCAGCTCAGGTAGTTGCGACTCGAGGACACGCGCAGCTCGATTCCCGCGGGATCGAAATCCGGTGCATGGCGCAGCACCACCGCGGCCACCGCGTCGGCAAAGCCCTCGACATTGCGGCCCATGATCTTGATCGGGAAGTCGCACGGAAACACCCACGGCCCGTCGGTGCGCTGCTGCGGCGTGGCACGGCTCATGATCACTCCTGGGAACACGGCGCACAGCGGCGCCGGCAGCAGCTCAGCGCACCAGCCCGCGACGGGCAGCCTCGAGCGCGGCCTCGGCGCGCGACGAGATGTCGAGCTTGCGGTAGATCTGCTTGACGTAGTCGGCCACGGTGTGTCGCGACAGCCCGAGCTGCTGCGCGATCTCCGGCAGCGTGTAGCCTTTGCCCACGCGCTGCAGCACTTCGGTTTCGCGATCGGTGAGCGCGACCTCCGGCTCCTCGACCATGCCCGGGCGCATCGGCGCCACCGGCAGCACGCCGACCGACGCGGCGGGAGCCACCGGAGGCAGGGGCTGCGCGGGCTCGTGCTCGATGACCGCGGCGAAATGCTTGAGCATGCGCAGCGCCACCGACGAACTCAGGGGGGGCTCGCCGTCGCGGATTCGCCGCAGCTGGGCGACGATCTCGATTTCCGGGCGGTCCTTCAGCACGTAGCCGAAGGCCCCGGCCTGCAGCGCCGGGAACACGTGGGCATCGTCGTCGAACAACGTGATCATGACGGCGCGGGAATCCGGCTGCGCGCTGTGCAGCATGCGCAACGCGTCGAGGCCGCTGCCATCGGGAAGGGTGAAGTCGATCAGCGCCAGCTCGACGTCGAACGAGCGCATCATGTCCTCGACCTGGGCCAGCGTGCCGGCCTCGCATACCGGCAGCGAGGGCTGGACTTTCGCCAGCAGGCTCGCCATGTTGGCGCGCGACTCTGGAAGCTGGTCGACAATCAAGGTGCAGCGCGGCTTACTAGACATGGAGTTGGCCGATCAGACTGATCGCCGGACATTCAACTATCGTTAGGTCCATCGATTTTAAGGCATGCAAGCGGCGTGATTCGCGCGGCAGCCCGGATTCGAGCCAATCGCCGACCACGCGGCCCGAGCGCGACCCCAGGCAGCCGGCGGCGCCGATCGGGCCGGCGCGGCGCGCGGCGTCGGCTTGGCGCACAATTGAACCAACTGTATCAGCAACAACGCGCATCGAACCGCCAACGCGCGCAAGCGCGCATCATCTTGATCGTCAAGCAACGCTTCGCCCCCCCCGACAACGCTCGCCTGGCGCACCTGTGCGGCCCGGTCGACGAGAACCTGCGCCAGATCGAGATCGCCTTCGACGTCGCGATCCGCCACAGGGATCATGAATTCACCATCGACGGCGCGCGCGCACGCTCGGCGCTGGCGCTGCTGCAGGCGCTGTGGCAGCGGGCCGAGTCCCCGCTGAGCCTGGACGACATCCAGCTCGAGCTCACGCAGGCGGCGCAGGGCCAGGAGCCGCAACTCGGCGCGGCCAGCGACGAGCCCGTGCTGCACACCCGCAGGGCCGGACTGCACGGCCGCACTCCCCACCAGAGTGAGTACATCCGCAACATCCTCGGCCACGACCTGACCCTCGGGCTGGGGCCGGCGGGCACCGGCAAGACCTTTCTCGCGGTGGCCTGCGCGGTCGACGCGCTGGAGCGCAACGCGGTCGAGCGCCTGGTGCTGACGCGCCCGGCGGTGGAGGCCGGCGAACGCCTGGGCTTCCTGCCCGGCGACCTCGCGCAGAAAATCGACCCCTACCTGCGACCGCTGTACGACGCGCTGTACGACCTGCTCGGTTTCGAGAGCACCCAGCGCCTGTTCGAGCGCGGAACCATCGAGATCGCACCGTTGGCGTTCATGCGTGGTCGAACGCTCAACAAGGCGTTCATCATCCTGGACGAAGCGCAGAACACCACTGCGGAACAGATGAAGATGTTCCTCACCCGCATCGGATTCGGCTCTCGCGCGGTGATCACCGGCGACTTGAGCCAGGTCGACCTGCCGCGCGGCGTGGCCAGCGGCCTGGCCGAGGCCGCGCGCGTGCTGCATGGAGTGCGCGGGATCGCGGTGACCGAATTCACCAGCAGCGATGTCGTGCGCCACCCGCTGGTGGCGCGCATCGTCGAGGCCTACGAGCGCGCGCAGCAGTCGGCGCAGTCGACCCCGGGCACGCCGCCTGCCGCCCGCGCACGCCGCGGGCGCAGCGCATCGTGAGCGCGCCGATGCCCCGCGCGGCACGGGCCGTGCCTGCGCTGGCGCTGCAGCTGTCGGTGCAGTTCGCCAGCCGCGAGCACCGCGCAATGCTGCCGCGCCACCTGCTCGCGCGCTGGGTGCGCGCAGCGCTGCGCCGAGGCCCGGACGGCAAGCCCCCCGCGCCGACCGGCGAGGCGGCGCAGATCACGCTGCGCTTCGTCGGCGCCGACGAGGGCCGCCAGCTCAACCGGGAATTCCGGCAGCGCGACTATCCGACCAATGTGCTGACCTTCGCCTACCAGAACTGGCCCCCGTGCGCCGACATCGTGTTGTGCGACAGCGTCGTTGCCGCGGAGGCGCAGGCGCAGGGCAAGGTCATCGCCGACCACTATGCGCACCTGGTGGTGCATGGCGTCTTGCATGCGTTGGGCTGGGACCACCTGCGCGATGCCCAGGCGCAGCGCATGGAACAGGCCGAGCGCGAGATCCTCGCCCGCCTGGGCATCGGCGACCCCTACGGCGACGGCGGAGGGCGTGGAGATGCCTGAGGCTCCGTCGCAGTCGCGCGTGCTGGCGCGCCCGGCCGCCACCATGGCCCGCGTGCTGGCGCGTCCCCAGTGGCTGGCCCTGCCGCTGGGCCTGCTGCTGGCACAGTCCTTCGGGCGCCAGCATGCCGCCGGGCTGGCGGTGATCGCGCTGGCGGCGTTCGCGGCGCTGCTGTGGCACACCCATGTCGAATCGGCGGCCGCGCGCGCGAGGCGCGGCGCATGGCTCGGGCTGGCCTTCGGCATGGGCTGGTTCGCCGGGGGCATCTGGTGGCTCTACATCAGCATGGCGGTGTACGGCGGCATGCCGTCGCTGCTGGCCGGCGCGGCGGTGGCGCTGTTCAGCCTGTACCTGGCGCTGTACCCGGCGCTGGCCTGCGCACTCGCCGCGGCGCTGGCTCCGCCCACCGGGCGTGCGCCGTGGCCGCTGGCGCGCGGGCTCGGCGCCGCCGCGTCGCTGGCCGGCGCGCTGACCCTGGCCGAGCTCCTGCGCGGCACCGTGTTCACCGGCTTTCCCTGGCTGGCGCTGGGCTACAGCCAGGTCGGTGGCCCGCTGGCCGGCATGGCCCCGCTGCTCGGCACCTATGGCGTGGGCTTCGTCGCCGTGCTGGCGGCTGCCCTGCTGGCGCTGCCCACGCAACTGAACCTGCGCGGCAGCATGCTGGCGGTCGCGCTGCTGGCGCTGCTGGCCGTCGGCACGTCGCGCGTCGGCATGCTGCGCTGGACGCATGCGCAGGGCATGCCGCTGCGCGTGGCGCTGCTGCAGGGCGACATCGCGCAAAGCGAGAAGTTCCGTCCCGAGAACCTGACCCCGACGGTGCAGCTGTACGACTCCTGGCTCAGGCATGTGCACGCCGACCTGATCGTGACCCCGGAAACCGCGCTGCCGGTGCTTCCGCAGGACCTGCCGCAAGGCTTCCTGCAGGGCCTGCAGCGGGACTTGCGAGGGCGCGGCACGCGCGCTCTGGTGGGAATTCCCCTGACCCGGGGCGCGGACAACTACACGAACAGCGTGATCGGGCTCGGCGCCGCGCAGCCCTACCGCTACGACAAGGCCCACCTGGTTCCGTTCGGTGAGTTCATTCCCTACGGATTCCACTGGTTCGTGCGCCTGATGAACATGCCCCTGGGCGATTTCGCCCGCGGGCGCCTGGACCAGCCCTCCTTCGACGTGCACGGGCGCAGGGTCGCTCCGACCATCTGCTACGAGGACCTGTTCGGCGAGCAGCTGGCGCAGCGCTTTCGCGATCCGGCCACGGCGCCGAACGTGATCGCCAACCTGACCAACCTGGCCTGGTTCGGCGACACGGTGGCGCTGCCACAGCACCTGCAGATCGCCCGCATGCGCTCGCTGGAGTTCCAGCTGCCGAGCATTCGTGCGACGAACACCGGCGTGACGGCGATCATCGACGCCCACGGACGGGTCACCGGGCAACTGCCGCCTTATATGGCCGGCGTGCTGCTCGGCAATGTGCAGCCGGCGGCCGGCATGACGCCGTACGCCTGGCTGGCATCGCACCTGGGCTATGCGCCGGTGATCCTGCTCGGCCTGCTGGCACTGCTGCTCGGCGCGGCGCTGGCGCGCGTGCTGCCTACAATTCGCGCTTGACCCCGCCCGGCCAGGCCGGGCGCTTCCGGTCCGTCCGCACCAGTCGCCATGCTCACCTTCCAGCAAATCATCCTCAAACTGCAGAACTACTGGGCCGAACAGGGTTGCGCCCTGCTCCAGCCGTACGACATGGAGGTCGGCGCCGGAACCAGCCACACCGCGACCTTCCTGCGCGCCATCGGCCCGGAACCGTGGAACGCGGCCTACGTGCAGCCCAGCCGCCGCCCGAAGGACGGGCGCTACGGCGACAACCCGAACCGCCTGCAGCACTATTACCAGTTCCAGGTCGTGCTCAAGCCGGCGCCCGCCGACATCCTCGACCTGTACCTGGGCAGCCTGCGCGCGCTCGGCCTGGACCTCGGCCGCAACGACATCCGCTTTGTCGAGGACGACTGGGAAAACCCCACTCTCGGCGCGTGGGGGCTGGGCTGGGAAGTCTGGCTCAACGGCATGGAAGTGACCCAGTTCACCTATTTCCAGCAGGTCGGCGGAATCGACTGCAAGCCGATCACCGGCGAGATCACCTACGGCCTGGAGCGCCTGGCGATGTACCTGCAGGGAGTGCAGAGCGTGTACGACCTGCTCTGGACCGAAACCCGCGTCGCTGGCCAGACGCGCCAGCTGCGCTACCGCGACGTGTTCCACCAGAACGAGGTCGAGCAGAGCACGTACAACTTCGAGCACAGCGACGCCGGGTTCCTGCAGCAGGCCTTCGACGCCCATGAGCGCCAGGCGCGGCACCTGATCGCCAGTCAGCTCGCGCTGCCGGCCTACGAGCAGGTGCTCAAGTGTGCCCACACCTTCAACCTGCTGGATGCGCGCGGCGCCATCTCGGTCACCGAGCGTGCGGCCTACATCGGGCGCATCCGCAACCTGGCACGCGGTGTCGCGCAGGAATACCTGGACAGCCGCGAGCGCCTGGGCTTCCCGCTGGCGCCTCGCGACTGGGCCGCCCAGTGCGCCGCCGAGGCGGCGCAGAAGAAGGCCGCCTGAGCGCCATCGCGCCTCGCGCCGGCGCGAGGCCGACCCGTGTCACCGATCCGCACCCCATGACCGCCCGAAACCTGCTTGTCGAACTGTTCGTCGAGGAACTCCCGCCGAAGGCGCTGCCGCATCTGGGCCGCGCCTTCGCCTCCGGCCTGAGCGCGGCGTTGCGCCAGCAAGGCCTGCTGCTCGAGTCGTCCGTGGTGACGCCGTACGCCAGCCCCCGCCGCCTGGGCGCCCACGTCGCGCAGGTCCTGCCGCGCGCGGCCGACCGGGCATCGAGCATCAAGTTGATGCCGGCCTCCGTGGGGCTCGACGCCAGCGGCGCGCCCACCCCCGCGCTGCGCAAGAAGCTCGCCGCGCTGGGCCTGCCCGAGCAGGCCGCCGAACGCGTGCGCGCCGAGGGCCAAGGCAAGGCGTGCACGCTGTTCATCGACACCGTGGTTCCCGGGGTGGCCTTGCCCGAGGGCCTGCAGCGCGCGCTCGACGACGCGCTGGCGGAACTGCCCATCCCGAAACTCATGAGCTACCAGCTCGGCGACGGCTGGAGCACCGTGCGTTTCGTGCGTCCTGCCCACGGCCTGCTCGCGCTGCACGGCGCCGACGTGGTGCCGGTGCGCGCGCTGGGCCTGCAGGCCGGGCGCTCCACCCACGGGCATCGCTTCGAGGCCGCCGAGGATCCCATCGAACTGGCGCATGCGGACGACTACGAGACCGCGCTGCTGCAGCGCGGCGGCGTGGTCGCGGGTTTCGAGCGCCGCCGCGAGGCCATCGTGGCCCAGCTCGAGCAGGCCGCGCGAGAGCTCGGCGACGGGCTGCGCCCGCTGCACGACGAGGCGCTGCTCGACGAAGTGTGCGCGCTGGTCGAGAAGCCGCGCGTGCTGACCTGCCGCTTCGACGCCGAGTACCTGGAAGTACCGCAGGAGTGCCTGATCCTGACCATGAAGGCCAACCAGAAGTACTTCCCGCTGCTCGACGCGCAGGGCCGGCTCAGCAACCGCTTCCTGGTCGTGAGCAACATCGACCCGGCCGATGCGTCGGCAGTGATCCAGGGCAACGAGCGCGTGGTGCGCCCGCGCCTGGCCGATGCGCGCTTCTTCTTCGACCAGGACCGCAAGCAAAGCCTGGAGCAGCGCGTGCCGGGCCTGGAGCGCGTGGTCTATCACGCGCGCCTGGGCACCCAGGCGCAGCGCATGCAGCGCGTGCGGACCATCGCCGCCGAGCTCGCACGCCGCGCCGACCCGGCGCTGGTGGCCGACGTCGAGCGCGCCGCGACCCTGGCCAAGACCGACCTGCTGACCGAGATGGTCGGCGAGTTTCCCGAATTGCAGGGCATCATGGGGCGCTACTACGCGCTGCACGACGGACTGGGCCGCGACATCGCCGAAGCCATCGAGGACCACTATCGTCCGCGCTTCGCCGGCGACGCGTTGCCGCGCGGCATGGTGGGCCTGTGCCTGGCGCTGGCCGACAAGCTCGAGACCCTGTGCGGCCTGTGGGGCATCGGCGAGCGCCCGAGCGGCGACAAGGATCCGTTCGCGCTGCGCCGGCATGCGCTCGGCATTGTGCGCATGCTGATGGAGCGGCCGCGCGAATCGCGCGTCTGGCCGCTCGATGAGCTGCTCGGGGCCGCCGCCGCCGCGTTCCGCGGCATCGACGCGTTCCAGGATCCGTCGCAGGCCGTCGCCGAATTCGTGTTCGAGCGCATGGCCAACCTGCTTCGCGAGCAGGGCTACTCGGCACAGGAAATCGACGCCGTGCTCGTGCTGCGCCCGCAATGGCTGGGCGATGTCGTGGCCCGCCTGGACGCGGTGCGCGCGTTCGCGGCACTGCCCGAGGCCCAGGCGCTCGCGGCGGCGAACAAGCGCGTCGCCAACATCCTGAAGAAGTCGGCGACGTCCGCTGGCACGGGCTTGTCGCAGGAGCTGCTGCGCGAGCCGGCCGAGCAGGCCCTGGCCCGCTCGCTGCACGAGGTGCTGCCGCGGGCGCAGGCGGCGCACGCGCGCGGCGACCATGCTGCCGCGCTGCAATGCCTGGCCGCGTTGAAGACTCCGGTCGACGAATTCTTCGACCACGTGATGGTCAACGCCGACGACGCGGCGCTGCGCGCCAACCGCCTGGCGCTGCTGGATCAGCTGCAGCAGGCGATGCGCCAGGTCGCCGACCTTTCGCGCCTGGCCGCCTGACCCCCCGCGAGGCCCGCCGATGAAACTGCTGATCCTCGACCGCGACGGCGTCATCAACGAAGACCGTGACGACTACGTCAAATCCCCCGACGAATGGGTCCCGGTTCCCGGTAGCATCGAGGCCATCGCGCGCCTGCACCGCGAGGGCTGGCGGGTGCTGGTGGCTACCAACCAGTCGGCGCTCGGTCGGGGGCTGTTCGACATGAGCACGCTCAACGCCATCCACCTGAAGATGCAGCGCGCGGTGCATGTCGCCGGCGGGCGCATCGACGCGATCTTCTTCTGCCCGCACGCACCCGAGGACCACTGCGACTGCCGCAAGCCTCGCCCGGGCCTGTTCCGCGACATCGCGCGGCGTTTCGGCCTCGAGGACCTGCGCGACGTTCCCTGCGTCGGCGACACGCTGCGCGACCTGCAGGCCGCGCAGGCGCTGGGCTGCGCGCTGCACCTGGTGCGCAGCGGCAAGGGCGAACGCGTGCTGGCCGCGCAGACCGCGCTGCCCGAAGGCACGCGGGTGCACGATGACCTGGCCGCATTCGCCGACTGGCTGCTGACCCAGCCGGCCGCATCCGCGGCGGCCTGACGCGCACGGCACCCGGCATGTCGCAGCGCCCCGCCAGCAACCCCGCCCTCCCGCGCGTGCGCGCGAGCCTGTCGGCGCGCATTCGCTCCGCGCTGTACATGCTGTGGCTGATCGCCACCGTGGCGCCCTACGCCATCGCGGCACTGCTGCTTTCGCTGGTGACGCGGGGACTTCCGCTGTACCGCTTCTGCGTGGGCTGGGCCTGGCTTGCGCTGCATGGAGCACGGCGCATCTGCGGCATCGAGTGGCGCCTGCAGGGACTGGACAACCTGCCGCGGGGCCCGGCGATCGTGCTGGTCAAGCACCAGTCGGCCTGGGAGACCCTGGCGCTGCCGTTGCTGCTGCCACGTCCGCTGAGCTATGTGTTCAAGCGGGAACTGCTGTGGGTGCCGTTCTTCGGCTGGGCCCTGGGGCGCCTGGACATGGTGCATATCGACCGCAAGCGCGGCACCCAGGCCTTCGGGAGGCTGCAGCAGCAGGGCGCGCGCCTGCTCGAGCGCGGCTACTGGATCGTCATGTTCCCCGAGGGTACGCGAACCCCCCGCGGAGCCCAGGGCCATTACAAGCCGGGCGGCGCCAAACTGGCGCAGGTCACCGGAGTGCCGGTGATTCCGGTGGCGGTGACCTCCGCGCGTTGCTGGCCGCGCCAGGCCTTCGTCAAGCAGCCGGGGGTGGTCGATGTATCGATCGGCCCGGTGATCCGCACGGAAGGGCTCGGCGCGGCCGAGATCAATTCCCGGGTGCAGGCATGGATCGAGTCGGAAATGCGCCGCCTGGACCCCGACGCCTACGCCGAGCCGGACGCCGCGACCCCGCAACGATGACGCAACGCCGCTCGACCCCCTGGGCAACCTGATGCGACACCGCCTGCTGCAGCAGTTCGACCTGTTCGACCCGGCGCAGGCCTCGCCGGATGCGCCGCCGCGCTCGCCCCGGCGCTTCGTGCACGGCAGCGCGAGCTTCAGCTACGAGCTGCAGCGCGCCACGCGCAGGTCGGTGGGCATTCGCATCGACGACGCCGGAGTGCATGTCAGCGCGCCGCGCTGGGTCAGCGTGGGGCAGGTCGAACAGGTGCTGGCCGACAAGGCCGACTGGGTGCTCAGGCAACTGCAGCTGCGCGAGCAGCGCCTGCACGAGCAGCAGCGCCTGCGCATCGACTGGAACGACGGCGCCAGCCTGCCCTACCTGGGAGGCCGGCTGCTGCTGCGCCTGGGGCAGCCGGTGCGGCGCGCGACGCTGCGCGACGATGCCGGCGAGCTGCTGTTGCCGCTGGCTGCCGGCAGCGCCGTGCAGCTGCTGCGCGAACACACCGAAGCCTGGATGCGCGAACAGGCGCGCGGCCTGTTCGCGCAGCGCGCCCGGGAGTTCGCCGAGCGCCTCGGGGTCGAGGTCCGATCGGTGGGCCTGAGCTCGGCGCGCACGCGCTGGGGCAGCGCCAGCGCGGACGGGCGCATTCGTCTTCACTGGCGACTGCTGCATTTCGCACCCGACATCATCGAGTACGTGATCGCCCATGAAGTCGCGCACCTGCGCGAGATGAACCACGGCCCGCGCTTCTGGGCCGCGGTGAGCGAGGTCTACCCGGCGTGGCGCGAGGCTCGTGCCGCGCTGCGCAAATCCGTGCTGCCGCCCTGGTGACAGTTCGGGAGCGACACGCCCCGGCGACCCCCGCGCGACGCCCGAGGGGGTCGCCCTGCAGGATTTCAACAGCCTGCTGACGGCGACTTGCTCCCGCTTGCCCGGGCGGCGCGCCGAATTTGCGACAATGGCAGTCTTGCGCCGGCTGCGCCTGCCGGCCCGCGAGCCCGGCGACAGCCGGGCCGCATCCCCACGACGAACCCGATGAATGCCATGTCGATCGACCTGATTTCCGTCGCACACGCCGCCTCGGCCGCCCCGCAGGGCGGCGCCGAATCGACCCTGCTGAACGTCCTGCCGCTGGTGGTGATGTTCGTCATCCTTTGGCTGGTGATGATTCGCCCGCAGATGAAGCGCCAGAAGGAAGCGCGCGCGATGATCGCGGCGCTGGCCAAGGGCGACGAGGTCGTCACCAGCGGCGGACTGGTCGGCCGCGTGGTGCGCCTGGGCGACAACTACCTGCACCTGGAAGTGGCCAGCAAGGTCGAGGTGCAGGTGCAGCGCTCGTCGGTCAGCACCGTGCTGCCCAAGGGCACGCTGAAGTTCGAGTCCTGATTCGCCGCCGCTCCCTGTACTGCAGGACACCCGATGAAGGTCCCGGTCTGCCGCGTGAGCTGGTCAGGCTGCGCCGTTCGCGCAGGCACGCTGGCCTGCGCGCTGGCGCTGCCGGCGTGGCTGGCCTGCCTGCCGGGGCTGGCGCTGGCGGGCGACACGGCACCCGCCGCGACGACCCAGCCGGCACGACTGCAGCTGCGCCTGGCCGGCACCGACCCCGCGTCGCCCGGCTCCGGCGCGGTCCTGGTGGACGATCTGCCACTGCAGGACGCCAGGGCCGAGGCCGATGCGAAGACCGGGCAGGTCTCGCTGCTTCTGCGCCTGGCTCCCTCAGGCGCGCGCCGTCTCGCCGAGGTGACGCGCGCCCGGATCGGCCAGCGACTGGCCTTCGTCGCCGTCGAGGCGCATCGCACGCTGCTCCTGTCCGCCCCCAGGGTGGCCGGCGAGATCGACGGCGGACAGTTGCTGGTTTCTCTCCACATGCCCCTTTCGGAGGCCAGGGATCTGGCCCGCAACCTGCGCGCCGCCCGGCGAGCCCCTGAAACGGGCCTCGCCTCGGATGCGGCACGCCCCGGCACGCCCCGCGGCCGACCTGGATCGCCATGAATCGCTACCCCCTCTGGAAATACCTGTTGATGGCCGCCGTGCTGGTGGTCGGCGCCGTGTACGCACTGCCCAACCTGTACGGCGAGGCGCCGGCGGTGCAGATCAGCTCGGCCCACCCCGGACACGACCAGCCGGACCAGGCACTGTTGCAACGCGGCGAGCAGGTGCTGGCCAAGGCCGGCATCCACGCCGAGCGCGCGGTGATCAGCGGCCCCACGCTGAACTACAGCTTCGGCAGCACCGAGGTGCAGCTGCGCGCGCGCGAAGTGCTCGCGCATGCGCTCAACACCAACCCCGACCAGCCTTCGTACATCGTCGCCGTCAACCTGCTCAGCCGCTCGCCGGCGTGGCTGACGGCGCTGCATGCGCACCCGATGTATCTCGGCCTGGACCTGCGCGGAGGCGTGCATTTCCTGCTGCAGGTGGACATGCAGGCGGCGCTGCAGAAAAAGCTCGACTCCATCGCCGGCGAACTGCGCTCGAGCATGCGCGACAAGGACGTGCGCTACAGCGAGCTCAAGCGCGTGGGCGACGCGGTGCAGATGCAGTTCCACGACCCGGAGATGTTCCGCGCGGCGCTGCCGCTGGTGCGCGAAAACGCCGGCGACGCGCTGATCGACGCGCAGGCCTCCAGCGGCTCGATCACGCTGCGTCTGAGCCCCCGCACCATCCAGCAGACCGAGGACTACGCGATCAAGCAGAACATCACCACGCTGCACAACCGGATCAACGAACTCGGCGTGGCCGAGCCGGTGATCCAGCAGCAGGGTCGCGACCGCGTGGTGGTGGAACTTCCCGGGATCCAGGACACGGCCCGCGCCAAGGACATTCTGGGCCGCACCGCGTCGCTGGAAGTGCGACTGGTCGACGACAGCGCTGCCGCGCAGAGCGCGCTGGCCAGCTCCGGCCCGGCGCCCGCGGGCGACCAGAAGCTCTACGACCGTTCGGGCACCCCGCTGATGGTCAAGCGCGACGTTCTGCTGACCGGCCAGAACCTGACGGACGCCCAGCCCGGCTTCGACCCGCAGACCAACCAGCCGGCGGTGTTCCTGACCCTGGATTCGCGCGGCTCGCGCATTTTCGCCGACGTCACCCGCGCCAACGTGGGCAAGCGCATCGCCATGGTGCTGATCGACCGCCACCAGGCGCAGGTGGTCACGGCACCGGTGGTGCGCAGCGAAATCGACGGGGGCCGGGTTCAGATCTCCGGCAGCATGACGGTGCCCGAGGCCAACGACGTGGCGCTGCTGCTGCGCGCGGGCGCGCTGGCCGCGCCGATGCAGATCATCGAGGAGCGCACCATCGGCCCGAGCCTGGGACGCCAGAACATCCTGCAGGGCTTCCACTCCGTCACCTGGGGCTTCGTGGCCATCGTCGCGTTCATGTGCGTGTACTACCTGCTGTTCGGTGCCGTGTCGTCGATCTCGCTGGCGGTGAACCTGCTGCTGCTGATCGCGCTGCTGTCGATGCTGCAAGCCACGCTGACCCTGCCGGGCATCGCGGCCATGGCCCTGGCGCTGGGCATGGCCATCGACTCCAACGTGCTGATCAACGAGCGCGTGCGCGAGGAGTTGCGCAACGGAGCCGGCGCGCAGGCGGCCATCGCCACCGGCTACGCACGCGCGTGGGCGACCATCCTCGACTCCAACGTGACCACGCTGATCGCCGGCCTGGCGCTGCTGGTGTTCGGCTCCGGCGCGGTGCGCGGCTTCGCCGTGGTGCACGTGCTGGGCATCCTGACGTCGATGTTCTCGGCGGTGTTCTTCTCGCGCGGGCTGGTCAACCTCTGGTACGGGCGGCGCAGGCGCCTGCAGTCGGTGTCCATCGGGCAGGTGTGGAAGCCCTCCGCGGACTCCAAGCAGCCGGGCAACTCGCCCGCGCGCAAGAACTGAACCCGGCACATCCCTCGAGACCAGGAGATCCTGATGGAGTTTTTCCGAATCCAGCGCGACATTCCGTTCATGCGCTTCGCCCCGGTGCTGAACGTGATCTCGGCGCTGTTGTTCGTCGCCGCGGTGTTCTTCCTGTTCACGCGCGGTCTGCACCTGTCGATCGAATTCACCGGCGGCACGGTGATGGAGGTGCACTACCCCCACGCCGCCGACCTCGCCGCGGTGCGCGAGGTGCCCAAGCGACTGGGCTACGGCGACGTGCAGGTGCAGGCCTTCGGCAACCCGCGCGACGTGGTGATCCGGCTTCCGCTGCACGCCGGCGAGAGCAGCACCATGCAGAGCGGCCGCGTGATGGCCGCGCTGCAGGCCGCCGACCCGCAGGCCAAGCTGGCGAGGACCGAGTTCGTCGGGCCCCAGGTGGGCTCGGAGCTGGCCACCGACGGCCTCAAGGCGCTGGCCTTCGTGATCGGCGGCATCATGCTGTACCTGGCGCTTCGCTTCGAGTGGAAGTTCTCGGTGGCGGCGATCGTCGCCAACCTGCACGACGTGATCATCGTGCTGGGCTTTTTCGCGTTCTTCCAATGGGAGTTCTCGCTGCCGGTGCTGGCCGCCGTGCTCGCGGTGCTGGGCTATTCGGTCAACGAGTCGGTGGTGATCTTCGATCGGGTGCGAGAGAATTTCCGCAAGTACCGCAAGTACACGACCGTGCAGGTGATCGACAGCGCGATCACCAACACCATCAGCCGCACCATCATCACCCACGGCGCGACCCTGGCGATGGCCTTCTCGATGTTCCTGTTCGGTGGCCCGGCGCTGCACTATTTCGCGCTGGCGCTGATCATCGGCATCTCGATGAGCATCTACAGCTCGGTATTCGTCGCCGCCGCCATCGCGATGTGGTTGCGGGTCAAGCGCGATGACCTGCTCAAGTCGGGCTCCGGGCGTCCGAAGAACCCCAACGATCCGAACGCCGGCGCGGTGGTCTGATCCACCCGCCGGATGTTGCAAGGGCCCGCCGAGCGCGGGCCTTTTTTGCTTGTGATCACGACATGTTCATGACGGCGTCACCGCGCTGTCATGATTTCGCGCAATCCTGGGGCTTTTGGCGATCTGCCGCGTCGACATGCCCCATTGCCTCCCCCCCCTGGGCCTGCTCGGCCCGCTTCTGACTGCCTGGCTGCCGCACGCCTGGCCGGGCCTGCTCGGGCATGCCGCGCTGAGCGCCGGCAGTACCGAGCCGACCCGGCATTCCGTGCTGTACGTGGACTTCAGCCGAGGCGCTGCCTGCCCGCTGGACAACGCACAGCCGGCGAGCCCGGCGCTCGCGCTGGAGCAACTGCGCGACGGCAGCTCCTGGGCCGCCATGCTGCGCTGCGCACCCGATTCGGGTGCGCCTCTGGACTGGATCATGGGCGTACGCCATCACCCGGAGTCGGCCCATGCGGTGCTGCTCGCGCTGGTCGACGACGCGGCAGGCCCGATCGCGCTGCAGGCGCTGCGCGCCGGAGCCGACGCGGTGCTGGACGGCCGATCCCCGGCCATGGTGCAGGCGCAGCTCGCGCGGCTGCGCCAGCGCGTCGCGCCGGAGCCGGTGGGATGCCTTTGCCTGGCTCCAGGCTGCAGCCTGCACGCCGATTCCCGCGAGCTCCGGCAGGCCGACACGGCCCGCGCCCTGCAGCCGCAGCTGTTCCGCCTGCTGTGGGCACTTTGCGAACGCCCGGGGCGGGTGTTGAACCCGGCCACGCTGCGCGTGGCACTGGACATTCCCGCGCGCGCCGACTCACAGGCGCTGCACACCGCAGTGGGCAGGCTGCGACGCCTGCTGCGCGAATTCGGCCTGCACGAGCACCTGCAGACGGTGCACGGCAGCGGCTATCGCTGGGCGGATCCAGGCTGAGAGCGCCCCCAGGGCCGGGCTGCGCCCAGCCCGCCCCCCATGGGGGTCGAGAAAACTTGGGGCGGCCCTGCGTTTTCTCAAGAGCGCCCCCAGGGCCGGGCTGCGCCCAGCCCGCCCCCCATGGGGGTCGAGAAAACTTGGGGCGGCCCTGCGTTTTCTCAAGAGACAGCGCCGTGCGCTGCGCAAAAGACCCCGTTCGCAGTCCCGGGGAGAAACATTTGCCAACAAGGGCGCTGCGCTCGGTGAGAAGTCGGTCAGGTTGACGCAACCTGAGCATCACGGGGAGCCGGTGCAATGTCGGTATCGCCGCGGGCGACTGGATCGGCCATGCCGGTCGTCGCTCGCGTGCAGCCCACCATCGCACTTGTCCCCGGAGATTTCATGCAACAACGCCTCGCCTCGCCGGTGTTCCGGCGCAACCTGCTGTCCCATGCCGTGCTGCTCGCGTTGCTCGCGGCACCGGCCGCCCATGCCGCGGACGCGTCGAGCAACCTGGGAACGGTGCAAGCCGCCGCCCAGGGCTCCGGCACTGCGCAGCAGGCGCAGACCAGCCAGGAACGCAAGATCAGCCGGAAAAAGGTGTTCAAGTCCGGCCAGTCCACCACGGTGCTGGATCGCCAGCAGATCGAGGCCGCGGGCGCGTTCGGCGGCGCAGCTCAGGCGCTGCAGCTGGCGCCCGGCGTGGCGGTCAGCGGATACGGCTCGACCGGCAGCACGAAAAACCAGATCAGCGTCAACGGTATCAAGCAGGGCTGGGGCGGCTTCAGCGGCGCCCAGATCGACGACGGATCGCTGTCCGTGACCTTCGACGGTGTGCCGATGGCCAATCCGTCGACCGGCTTGTGGCAGAGCAACCTGATTCCGCAACTCAGCATCATCCAGGGCATCGGCGTCACCTACGGCCCGGGCGAAGCGGTCGATCGCTGGTTCAACAACATCGGCGGGCAGATCGCCTTCGTGCCGGTGCAACCGTCCGACAAGGCTGGCGGGTCGATCGGCCTGAGCTTCGGCAGCGACAGCGCGCGCAACCTGAATTACCTGCTGAACACCGGAAAACATGACGGCTGGTCGACGGTGATCGCGGGCGGCTTCGGATCCGCCGACAGCTATCGCACGTCCAGCGACGGGTTCAGCAACCCGGGCAACAACCGCGCGATCTTCCTGAAGACCCGCAAGGCGTTCCAGAACGGCAACTTCTCGGTCGGCGTGTACGACTCGCGCAGCACCGCCTTCCGCCCCTTCGCGGTGCCGACGCAGACCGTGCCCGGCCTGACCCTGGACGGCACGCCCAACACCGCGCTGTTCAGCCAGCCGGCCTCGGGTTTCTACAGCGCCATTCCCGCTTCGGTGTGGAACAAGAACGACACCAACGAGATGCGCATCATCTACGGCAAGCTCAACGTGTCGCTCGACGACAACGTGCGCCTGCACAACCTGACCTGGTACGAACTCGAGAGACGCGTCCACGACCACTACAACAACTACGGCCTGACTTCGCCCGGCAACCTGTACGAGCACAACAACCCTCGCACGAGCAGCTACGGCGACAAGTTCTGGGCCGACATCGCCCTGCCGCACAACCTGGTGTCGGTGGGCGGCTTCGTGATCAAGAGCAAGTACAACACCCGCAACGCCTTCTACAACCCGGCCGACCTGGTCGGTACGTCGACGTCGATCTACGGCAGCCAAACCACGCCGAACGCACACTACCGCAGCGACTACTTCGACCAGACCGACCTGGCGATCTTCGCGCAGGACAAGATCAGCCCGATCCGGCAACTGGACATCACCCCGGGGGTTCGGTTCATCAACTACGACACCGTGTACTCGCCGGCCGGCGCGTCCGACTTCCCGCTGTCCTACCAGTACGCCCCGGGCAACGATCAGGGCTCGCAGCCGGGATCGACCGCCAGCCACCACAAGTTCGAGCCGTCGATCAGCGTGAACTACCGCGCGCTGCCCTGGCTGGCGGCCTTCGGCAACTACGCGGTGGCCTACAAGGAGCCCCAGGTCGGCGGCGGCGGCGGCCTGTTCCAGAGCACCGCTCCCATCTACAACCTGGAAAAGAGCACCGACTACAACCTCGGCTTCAAGATCCACGTGCGGCGCGCGCAGTACCTGCACAACTTCCTGATGTCGCTGTCGTACTACCACCTGCACTTCCAGAACCAGTACATCGCGCTGACCGACGCCAACGGCAACTACCTGGGTGACGCCAACGGCAACTCGACCTACCACGGCTTCAACCTGTCGCTGGCCGACGAGGTGGCCTACAACCTGGACGTGTTCGCCAACCTGAACTACGAGAAGGCGGTGTTCGACAACTACGTCACTGGCGGCGTGAGCTTCGCCGGGCTGCCGGTTTCGAACGTGCCGGACAAGACCTTCACCGTCGGCGCGAACTACAAGCTGTACCAGGGCGGCGTGCTGTGGGTGCCCGGAATCAACTACCAGTACACCGGAGCCCAGTACATGTGGAGCGACGTGACCCAGTCGCCGACCAACCAGCAGGCTCCCGCCTACGGCTTGTGGAACCTGACCCTCGACGGCACGGTGCCGATGCACCAGGCCTTCATCAAGGACGTCAAGTTCCACCTCGGCGTGCTCAACGCGCTGGACAAGCAATACAACAACAGCGAGTTCATCAGCCAACCCGGTGACTGGCTGGGTGGCAACACGACCGGCACCTACATCCTCGCCATGCCCGGTGCGCCGCGCACCTTCTACGCCGGCGTTTCCGCCGACTTCTAACTCTGCCGCGAGTTCGGGCCCGCACGCGGGCCCGACAGCGGTCATGGAGATCCAGCGATGTTGACTCTTCAGGCTTTCAGCGATGCCGCCAGCAAGTCCGGCGGCATTCTCTACATCATGGCTGCGCTGCTGCTGCTCGCGCTGATCGTGATCATCGAGCGCTTCTGGGCACTCGGGCGCATGCAGGCGCAGTGCCAGCAGTGGGTTCGCGAGCTCAAGAGCCATGCGCATGTCGACATCGGCCTGCTTCGCGAGCGCCTCAAGGGCGACGTCCAGTCGCCCGCGGCGCAAGTGGTCACGGTGGCCCTGCACCACGACCTGGCCGACCCGCTGGACCACTTCAGCGATCGTCTCGAGGAAGCCGTGATGGACCAGGCGCCTCGGGTCGACCGCGGACTGTGGATGCTCGACACCATCGTCACGCTGGCGCCGCTGCTCGGCCTGCTGGGAACCATCGTCGGCATGTTCAACACCTTCCAGGCCCTGTCGCACCCCGGGGCGGCCACGCAGGCCGTCACCGGCGGAGTCGGCGAGGCCCTGCTGGCCACGGCCGCCGGACTGTTCATCGCCGTGCTCGGGCTGGTGGCCTTCAACGCGCTGCAGCAGCGCGTGCGCCTGGTCATGCATCAACTCGAGCGCATCAAGCTGATGCTGGCCAACCGCATGTATCCGCACTACCGCGGCGGCGAGGCAGAGACGCGGCGCGCCGCGCCCGCGGTCGCGCTGCCCACCGTGCTGTCCGCCGGCGGCGCGCCGACCGGCCCCGTGCTGCAGGCGCGCCTGGCCTGACGCGCTTCCCACCTGTCATCTCCAAGCGGGAGGCGCCCTTGCTCCCCGCCTTAGCGCCGCATGCGTTCGCGGCGTCTTTTCATTCAATCCGATGAAATACTTCGAAACCAAGAAGGCGCGCATCGAGATCATTCCCATGATCGACATCATGTTCTTCCTGCTGGTGTTTTTCATCATGGTCACGCTGCGCATGATTCCGGCCGACGGCATCAGCTCGCGCCTGCCCACGAGTTCCACGTCCACCGCGCTGCCGCCGCCGCAGGTGACCATCGTGGTCGACCGCCAGGCGCGAATCCACCTCGGCGGGCTGCTGCTGAGCGAGCAGCAGCTGACGCAGGTGCTGAAAAACAAGCCGGACCCGGCGCACCTTCAGGTGATCCTCGCCGGTGACCGCCGGACTTCGCTGCAGGTGCTCATGAAGGTCATGGATGCCTGCCGCGCGGCGGGCGTCACGCGCATCGGCCTGGCCGCGCAGCAGGGAGCGAGCTCGTGAGCGTTGCCGCGACCAGCGCCGGGGGTTCCTGGAAGGAGCCGGATTCCGGCCGCCGCTGGGTGGTATCGACCGCGCTCGCGCTGGGCCTCGAAGCCCTCGCGCTGGGTGCGCTGGCCTGGTTCCTCAGTCGTCCCCCGGCGCCGCCGCCCCCGCCCGCTCCGGTGGAGATCACGCTGGCTCAACCCAAGCCCGTGCCCAAGGTGGTGCCGCCGAAGCCGCAGCCCAAGCCGCAACCCAAGCCCAAGCCGGTGCCTCGGCATATCCCCAGGCCGCGCCCTCACCCGGTGGTGCATCCGAAGCCGCTGCCACCCCCGCCGCTGCCTCGCATCCAGCCGCCACCGGCGCCGGTGGCGGCTGCGCGACCGGCCATGCCGGTGACACCGCCGCCCCATGCTCCGCCGCCGCAGCCGAAGGCGCCGAAGCCCGACTCCGCCGCCGTCAAGGCGACCTTCGAGTCCCTTTTGCGCGAAGCCATCCAGGATGCGGTGCAATACCCCGAAGCGGCGCGCCTGATGCATCTCGAGGGCCGCGTGCTGGTGAGTTTCCATTTCCTCGACGGCCAGGTCAGCCAGGTGCGAGTCGTCACGTCCAGCACGATGCCCCCGCTGGACCGGGCCGCACTTCGCGCGGTTCGCGCGGCGCCCTACCCGGAGACTCCCGCGGCCCTGGCGGGGCACCCCATGGACTTCACCATCTGGGTTCGCTTCAAGCTGTCCGACAACTGATGAAAAGACTCCTTCTCGCCTTGCTGCTGGGCGCCGGCCTGGCGCGCGCGGCCGGCGCGCACACCCTCACGGTCTACGCGGCCTTCGGCTACGACCGCGCCGTCGCGCAGGCCTTCACGCGCAGTACCGGGATCCCCGTCGACCTGGTGCACCTGAGCACCGGCCCGTTGCAGGCGCGCGTGCAGGCCGAAGGAGCACGCCCGCAATGGGACATCGTGTGGTTCGACGGCGACCTGGCGATGCGCGAACTGGCCCTGCAGCACCGCCTGGCGTGCGGCTGGCTGCCCGACGTGCCCTACACGCCGACGGGGCAGTCGCTGCTGCCTGCCGACCGCTGCTACCTGCCGGTCGGACTGACCTACGCCGGCACGCTGCTGGTGGACACGGCGCGCATGCCCGAGTTGCCGAATCGCTGGGCCGCGTTGACCCAGGCGGCCTGGCGCGGCAAGGTGGGCATGAACAACCCGGCGATCTCCGGCCCGACCTTTCCGTTCGTCGCCGGCATGCTCGAGCACGACGGCATGGCGCAGGGCAAGTCCTATTTCGAACACCTGAAGGCCAATGGACTGAAGGTGTACCCGACCAACAGCGTGACCCTGCGCGCGCTGCAATACGGGCAGATCGACGCCGCCGTGGTGCAGAGCTCTGCCGCGCTGGGATTCGCCAGTGGCCGACCCGGCTTCCGCATCGTGGCCGCGCCCCCCCAGACGGCGCTGCCGTCGGACATCGCGATCGGCACCGCAGCCCATGGCCGGACCCTCCAGCAGGCTCGGCGCTTTGTCGAATTCATCTTGTCCCCCGCCGGGCAGAAGGCGATGCAGCAGGGCGACCCCGGCGCCGACTCCAACTACCAGCCGCTGTTGCGCGGTATCGCGCCGCGCCCCGCGGTGGCGCGCCTGGCGGTGCGACAGCCGCTGATGCTCGACCCCGTCGCCTGGGGGCCGCGCGAAGCGGCGATCGACGCATGGTTCAGCGCGCGCGTGCTGCATTGAGCTCGGTCGCTTTGCTCCCTTCGGCGAGCGCCTGCGCGCTGCCTCGTCGCGTCGTCCGGCTGCTGCTGCGCGCGGCTTCCAGGCTCGGACGGGCCGGCCTGCTGCTGGCCGCGCTGGCCCTGTGGGGCTGGCCGCTGGGCGGCTTCCTGCTGCAGGCCTTCGTGCCCGGGCTGGTGCACGGCGACCTGCATGTTCACCTCGGCGCGTGGGCGCAGGCCTGGAGCGGTGGCGGGGCGCAGGCCTTGCGCAACACCTGGCTGGCGGCGACCCTGGCCAGCGCGCTTGCGCTGCCTGCCGGGGCCTGGCTGGCGTGGCTGCGCGAGCGCACGCTGCTGCGCTGGCGGGGCTGGATCGAGGCCGGGATCTGGCTGTTGCTGGTGATGCCGGGATATTTCGTGGCCTCGGGATGGATGCTGCTGGCCGCTCCGGTGGGCCCGCTGGCTCGCTGGCCGCTGGCGCTCGGCGCTGCGCAATGGCTGCTGGGCCCGGCGGGGATCGTCATCAGCCTGGCCTTCAAGGCCCTGCCCTATACCTTCCTGGCGCTGCAACTGAGCCTGCGTGCCGCCTCCGCGGGCCCCCAGGAGGCCGCGCGCGTGCTCGGGCTTTCGCGTCGGCGCAGGCTGTTGCTGGCGGTCGCGGCGCTGCTGCCGGCGCTGGCCGCTGGCTTCGCCGCGGCGTTCGCCGAGTCGGCCAGCGATTTCGCCATCGCCGCCACGCTGGGCGCGGGGAGCTCGACGATCATGGCCACCTATGCCATCGAGCAGGCCGTGGCGGCTCTGCCGGTGAACTTTCCCGCGGCTGCCGCTGCTTCGTGGATGCTGCTGGCGCTGCTGCTGCCCGCGCTGGGCCTGCAGTCGCTGGCCAACCGCCGCTCGGCCAGCGTGCGCAGCCTGGGCCCGCGCCATCGCCCGCCGGCGCCGGTGCAGCCGACCGCGCGCGCGGCACGCGCCCATGCCGGCGGCGTCGCCCTGCTGGGTCTGCTGGCGCTCGGAGTGCCGCTGCTCAGCGCCGCGGCCATGGCCTTCTCCGGCAGCGGGCACGCCAGCCACTTCTGGTCGGCCGCCGACCAGGTCCTGCCGGCCTTCGCCTACTCGCTTCGCATGGCCGTGATGGCCGCCACCGCCACCACGCTGCTGGCGTGGCCCGCGGCCCGCCTGGTGGGCAGCCGACATGCGCTCGGCCGGGCGGTCGACTTCGGGCTCACCGCGGCGATGGCGCTTCCCGGCATCGTGCTGGCCGCCGCCTACGTGCGCATGTACAACCTCGGCATCACCCCGTGGTACGGAGGAAGCGGCCTGCTGGCGATGGCCTACGTCGCGCTTTCGCTGCCGGCGGCGACCCGCCTGCTGCAGGCCCCGGTGGCGCAGTTGCACGGCAGCCTGACCGAGGCGGCACGCGTGCACGGCCTGTCGGCGGCGCAGGCGCTGCGCCGCATCGACTGGCCGCTGCTCGCACCGGCGCTCGGCGCCGCCTGGCTGATGGCCGCGCTGCACGTGGCCTTCGAGCTGCCCGCGTCGCAGTTGCTGTACCCGGCCGGGCACGCGCCGCTGGCCGTGGCGCTGCTGGACGCCGCCTCCGGCCTGCAACTGCGCCTGCAGGCGCAGCTGCAATTGCTGGGCATGGGCCTGTTGCTGGGCTTCGCCGCGATCGCGCGCTGGAGCTTCCGCCGAGCCCGCGGCGCGAGCGCGCAGGCGCCAGGAGATCCGCGATGACCCCGGCGCTGCAAATCATCGAAGCCCACAAGCGTTTCGGCGATCACGCCGCGTTGCGCGGCGTGAGCCTGGAGATCGGCACGGGCGAGATCGTATGCCTGCTCGGCGCGTCCGGCTCGGGCAAGACCACGCTGCTGCGCCTGGTCGCCGGGCTGGAGCGCCTCGACCGCGGCAGCTTGCGCATCGCCGGCAACGTGGTCGACACGCCGGGCTCGCGCGCGTTGGCGCCCGAGGATCGGGGACTGGGCATGGTGTTCCAGGACTACGCGCTGTGGCCGCACCTGGACGCCCTGGACAACGTCGCGCTGGCCCTGCGCTCGCGCGGGCTGCGCGATGCCGGCGAGCGCGCGATGGACATGCTCAAGCGCGTCGGCCTCGGCTCCCAGCACGCGCGCAAGCCGCACGAACTCTCCGGGGGCCAGCAGCAACGCGTCGCGCTGGCGCGGGCACTCGCGGTGCGTCCGCGACTGCTGTTGTGCGACGAGCCGCTGTCCAATCTCGACGCCGGACTGCGTGAGGAATTGCGCGAGCTGATCGCCGAAGTCGTGCGCGAGCATGGGCTGTCGGCGCTGTACATTACCCATGACCATCGCGAGGCCTTCGCCCTCGGCGACAAGGTCGGTATCCTGCATGCCGGCTCGCTGCTGCAGATCGATACGCCGCGGCAACTGCTGGCGGCCCCGCGCAGCGAGCATGTGGCGCGCTTCGTGCACGCCCTCGGGCCGTGGCCCGCGCATGCGCGGGAAGGCGCCTGGCATGCGCCATGGGGCGCGCTGCCCGCGCCGAGCATGGCACCGCTCGGCCCCGAAGGCACCCTGTACCTGCCGGCATCGGCGCTGCAACCCGCCGGCGGCGACGCGCCGGGCCCGCGCATGCGGGTTTCGGCCGAGGTTCTGCGCAGCGTGCCCACGCCGCAGGGCGTCGAGCTGCACGCGCGCCTGCACGGAGTCCTGCTGCGCCTGCAGACTTCCTCGTGGCAGCAGCCCGGCGAGCGCGTCGACCTGCAGTTGGACGCGCGCCAGGCCCTGATCTACCCCCCGGCGAACTCGCGCGCGAGCGCCGGCATCACCACCCAAGACCAACAGGAGAGCTTGATTCGATGCAATGGATGAACTGGGGAGCCGCCGGCGCGATCTTCGCCGCCAGCGCGGTCGAGTGGGTCGAGGCCTTCACCATCGTGCTCGCGGTGGCGTTGAGCATCGGCTGGGCGCGCGCGGCCAGCGCCGCGGCCTGCGCGCTGGCCGCGGTGCTGGCGCTGATCGGCGCCAGCGCGCTGGGACTGCGCTTCGTGGCTGTCGACATGAACGCGGTGCGTGGGGTCATCGGGCTGTTCCTGCTGCTGTTCGGCCTGCGCTGGTACGTCAAGGCGGTGCGTCGCTATGCCGGGCGCACCGCGCTGCACGACGAGGCCGAGGAATTCCGCGAGACCCGCGAGGCGCTGGACCACGCCGAGCTGCGCGCGGCATGGCTCATCGCCTTCAAGGGCGTGCTGCTGGAAGGCCTGGAGGTGTGGCTGCTGGTCGTCGCGATGGGGCACGGGCTGGGCTGGGGGACCTCGGCGTCGGCCGCCGTGCTGGCGCTGCTGGTGGTGATCGTCGCGGGCATGGCGCTGCGCACGCCGCTGACCGCGGTGCCGGAGAACACCCTCAAGTTCCTCGTCGCCAGCGCGCTGCTGAGCTTCGGCAGTTTCTGGAGCCTGGCGGGCCTGCTGGGCGAGACGCGCGCCTGGCCGCTGGGCGATGTCACCTTGCCGTTGCTGTTCGTGGTCTACGCCGTGGCCGGCCGGGCGCTCGCCGCGAGGCTTCGCGTACCGGGCGCGGTGCACGCGGGAGTCGGAGCATGAACAAGCTGCTGCAACTGGTGTTCGGGGACTGGCGCAACGTGCTGTCGGTGGCGGTCTGCACGACGCTGGCCACCGGCGCGGCGCAGGCGTGGCCGCAGGTCGGGGGTTGGCTGCTGGTGCCGGCACTGCTCGCCGCCGCCTGGTGGCAGGCCGGGCGTTGACCCCGCGGTGCCCGGCCTTCGCCGGGCGCCTTCAGGCGACCTGGCGCCTGGACGCGCTGACTCCCGGCGCGCCGCCGGGAGCGTCGATCTCGAGCATGCAGGCCTCGACGGTCTCGAGATTGTTGTCGCGCGCGAAGCGCAGCACGAAGTCGTAGGCCATCGGCTCGACGTCAGCCAGCTCGCGGCTGACGACCACTGCGCGCACGCCGTCGACCAGCGTGGGCATGCACAGCGGTGAATAGCAAAGGTGCCCTTCGGAGTGCCCGGCTCCCACCGGCCGGAAGCGTGACATCACGCCGGCGAGGCGCTCGGCCCAGTCGCTGGGGCGGAATGCACGACCCTCGTGCGTACGACCCAGCAGCAGGATCTCGCCGGGCTGGAGATCGCGGTTCAGCGCCCGCCGCACGGCCTGTTGCACGGCGTGCTGCTGGGCGTGCTGCTGGGCCTGCTCTTGGGCCGATGAGTCGGCTGGGTCGGGCATGGATGGGCCTGCACGAAGGATTGTGTCCAACTGATATTGTGCGCCGCGCCGGCCAATCCTGGCAAACCCGGATACGACGTGATACGAGGCAATCCCCGGGGCGATCGCGCGCCGGCGGCTACCATCGTTGCATGCAAGCAACCATCGAAGCGCCGCGACGCCTGTACTGGGAGGATTTCCCGGCCGGCCAGGTCGTCGACTGCGGCACGCACCAGGTCGGGCGCGACGAGATCGTCGCCTTCGCCACCGAGTTCGACCCGCAGCCCTTCCATCTCGACGACGAAGCCGGCGAAGCCTCGCTGTTCGGCGGTCTCAGCGCCAGCGGATGGCACACCTGCGCGATGTGCATGCGCATGATGTGCGACAGCTACCTGTTGCGCAGCAGCAGTCTGGGTTCACCGGGCCTGGACGAGGTGCGCTGGCTCAAGCCGGTGCGCCCCGGCGACACGCTGCACCTGCGCATGACCGTGCTCGAGGCGCGCCTGATGCGCAGCCGCCCCGGCGTGGGGCTGGTGCGTTGCGCCTGGGAATTGCACAACCAGCACGACGAGCAGGTCTTGCGAATGGTCGGCTGGGCCATGTTCGGACTGCGCCCGCAGCACGCGCAGGGCTCGCCGTGAGCCTCGGGCTGCGCTCGCGTCTGTGGGTGCTGGCCCAGTTCACGCTGGTGGCACTGATGCTGGCCTGGCCCGCGCACTGGCGCTTCACGCCGTGGACGGTGCTGTGCGCGGCGGCGGCCCTCGCGCTGGGAGCCTGGGTGATGGCCTGGAACCGCCCCGGAAACTTCAACATCCGCCCCGAGCCGCGCGACGGCGCGAGGCTGGTCGTCGGTGGCCCCTACCGGCGCATGCGCCATCCCATGTACAGCGCGCTGCTGCTGGCCATGGGCGCGCTGGTGGCGTCGAGCCCCGACGCGGCGCGAATGACCTGCTGGCTGCTCCTGCTGCTGGTGCTGCACGGCAAGTCGGAGCTCGAGGAGCGGCTGCTGCTGCAGCGCTGGCCCGAATACGCGGCCTACCGCGCGCGCACCTGGAAATTCATTCCGCGGCCGTGAGCGCGCGCGGCGGCCAACGCGCGGCGGCCAGCAGCAGCGCGGCGGCGACCCAGTACGGCGGTGTCGGCCAGTTCGCCGAAGCTCCCTGCAGCAGCAGCGTGGCCGATGGCGCCACGGCCAGCAGGGCCGGCAGGCGCTGCCCGCGCTGCGCGGCCTCGGGGGCGATCCACAGCAGTGCCGACGCGAGCACGCAGGCACCGACCTGGGCGGCGAGCGCCCACCAGGCCGTGGACGACGCGTCGACCAGCCAGTTCTCCCCGGCCACGACCGACACCACGGGCAGGGTCACGGCCGCGCCGATGAGCTGATAGAACACCAGTTTCTCGCCGCCGCACTGCGCCAGGCGGGAATCGCGCACCGCCCACTCGAGGCCTGCCCAGGCCAGCGCCGACGATGCGGCCAGCAGCAGCCCCCAGGGATCGAGCAGCGGGGCGACGACGAGCAGGGCCAGGGCTGCGGGCACGGCCGCGAAGGGCCTCGCGGGAGTCCGGCGCACAGCCGCCGGCAACAGCAGCAGCACCGCGACCATGCACTCGACCGCGCCGGCGGCGCCGAGCCGTGCCGCGGCCAGGTACAGCAAGGCCAGCCGGGCACTGTACAGCAGCCCCAGGCGCACGCCCGGCGACAGCGTCGCGTCCTGCGCGAACACGGCGACGTCGCGCCAGCGGGTCCACAACCAGACCAGCAGCAGCGAAGCGCTGGTGGTCAGCGTGGCCTGCAGCAGCGGTGGCACACCTGCCGCCGCGATCGCCACGGCGACCGGCTGCACGCTCCACAGCACGGCGCCGGCGAGTTCGCCGCGCGTGCCGTACCACGGGTTGCCGGGCATCGCCGCGCGGCGCGAACGACGCTCAGGCGTCGAAGCCCTGCTGCACCTGCTCGGCGGCGCGCAGCAACGCGCGGGCCTTGGCCTCGGTCTCGCGCCACTCCATCTCGGGAACCGAGTCGGCGACCACGCCGGCGGCTGCCTGCACGTACAGCCAACCGGACTTCACGATGCCGGTGCGGATGGCGATGGCCAGGTCCATGTCGCCGGCGAAGCTCCAGTACCCGACGGCGCCGCCGTACAGGCCGCGCCGCGTCGGCTCGAGCTCGTCGATGACTTCCATGGCGCGGATCTTCGGCGCCCCCGACAGCGTGCCCGCCGGGAAGGTGGCGCGCAGCACGTCCAGCGCACCCAGGCCGTCGCGCAACAGGCCCTCGACGTTGCTGACGATATGCATGACATGCGAGTAGCGCTCGATGGCGAAGGCCTCGGTGACCTTGACGCTGCCGATGCGCGCGATGCGCCCGAGGTCGTTGCGAGCCAGGTCGATGAGCATCAGGTGCTCGGCCCGCTCCTTCGGATCGGCCAGCAGTTCGCGCTCGTTGCGCAGGTCGGCCTCGTCGGTGTCGCCGCGCGGTCGGGTTCCTGCCAGCGGCCGGATCGTGACCTTGCGCCCGTCGGCAGTGGCCTCCTGACGCACCAGGATCTCCGGAGAGGAACCGACGACCTGGAAATCCCCGAAGTTGTACAGATACATGTACGGGGACGGATTGAGCGAGCGCAGCGCTCGGTACAGCGACAGCGGCGACTGCTCGAAGCGCTTGCGCAGGCGCTGCCCGACCTGCACCTGCATGAAATCGCCCGCGGCGATCAGCTCCTTGGCACGATGCACGGCGCGCAGGTAGTCGGCGTGCTCGAACTCGTGCTCGACGGAGGTCACCTCGGCCGGCGGCATGGCCGGCGGCGCCACGCTGACGCGCAGGCTGTCGTGCAGTTCGCGCAGGCGTCGGTTGGCGCGCGCGAAGGCATCGGGCTGCGCCGGGTCGGCGTAGACGATGAAGCTCAGGCGACCCGCGAGGTTGTCGATCACCGCCAGCTCCTCGCTCTGCAGCAGCAGGATGTCGGGCATGTCGAGCGGATCGGGCAAGGGGTGGCGCCGCGCGGACTCCTGCAGGCGCGGCTCCATGTAGCGAACCGAGTCGTAGCCGAAATAGCCGGCCAGGCCGCCGCAGAAGCGCGGCATGCCCTGCGGCAGCGCGACCTTGAACCGCGCACGCCAGGCCTCGATGAACGCCAGCGGCGCCTGCTCCGAGCGCTCGACCTCGACACCGTCGCGCAGCACGCGCGTGACGCCGTCCTTGACCCGCAGTTCGGTATGCGCTGCCAGGCCGATGAACGAGTAGCGCCCAAAGCGCTCGCCGCCCACCACGGATTCGAGCAGGAAGGTGTTGCGCGCCGTCCCTCCGTCGCTGAGCTTGAGGTACAGCGACAGCGGCGTGTCGAGGTCGGCGAAGGCCTGCGAAACCAGCGCGATGCGGTTGTAGCCGGCGTCGGCCAGGGCTTGGAATTCGGATTCGGTCATGGTGGGCAGCACACGAAAGCCGCGGCGTCCCACGGCAGGCATCGACCACTGTAGCAAATGCCATCGGCCGGCAGTCGCCGTAGCCAGCGTCGACGCCGGGGTGAACGAGCGTTCGCTTATGCTTGACCGGGCGTCATGGCCGCGCGTCGCCCGGCCGCGCCTGTCCTCGAGGAGAACCCCCATGTCATGGTTTCGATCCGCGCTGCGTCGGCCGGCCCTCGCACTGCTGGCCTGCGCCTGGCCGCTCGCGGCGTCGGCCCTGCAGCTGCACGGCGTGCAGGTTCCACCCAGCGAACGAGTCGGCGAGCAGACCTTGACGCTCAATGGCGCCGGCACGCGCAGCGTGCTGTTCTTCAAGGTGTACGTCGCGGGCCTGTACCTGCCGCGGCCGGCGCATGCAGCGAGCGCCGCGTTGTCCATGGCCGGCCCCAAGCTGATGCGCCTGGTCATGCTGCGCGACGTCAGCGGCCGGGAGATGGCCGACAAGCTCGACTCCGGCCTGCGCGACAACGTGTCCAAGGCGCTCGCCGAACAACTGGCGCCGTCGCTGACGCGACTGCGTGAACTGCTCGCCGGCCAGCGCGAACTGCGCAGCGGCCAGGTCATCGAGTTGCGCGGCCTGGCCGATGGCGGCATGGCCATCGTGGTCGACGGCAAGCCCCTGGGTCAATCCTTCGACACGCCGGGGCTGTTCGACGCCCTGCTGCGCGTCTGGCTGGGCCCGCACCCGGCCGATTCGGGGCTCAAGCGCGGGCTGCTGGGCGAGACTGCACGCTGACCCCGGGTCGCGCGACGCCGCCCGGCCCCGCCGCGCTCCCTCAGGCGCCGGGTTGCAGGGGCAGTTCGTCGAGGCGGTCGAAAAAGACCAGCGCGCGGCTGGCCTGGATCGGCTCGCCGTGGTTGTAGCCGTAGGTGGCGAGCGCGGCCGGGCAGCCGGCCGCCTCGGCCGCTGCCGCGTCGTTTTGCGAATCCCCGATCATCAGGGTCCGCGCGGGGGCCACGCCCAGCGCGTCGCAGGTGCGCAGCAAGGGCAGCGGGTCGGGCTTCTTGCGCGCGAAGGCATCGCCGCCGGCGACCTCGGAGAAGTAACCCAGCAGGTTCTTGCGCGCCAGCAGCTCGCGTGCATGCACCCCCGGCTTGTTGGTGACGCAGGCCAGGCGCAGCCCGGCTTCGCGCAGGCGCTGCAAGCCCTGGGCCACTCCCGGGAACACGTTCGCATGCGAGCCGTTGATGCGTGCGTATTGCTCCTGGTAGAGAGCCAGCGCGCGCGGGTGCAGCGCGTCGGCCTGCGCGGGCGGCAGGTGCAGCAGCAGGACCTGCGCGATCAGGTGTTCCGAGCCCTTGCCCACGCGTTGCGCGACCTGTTCGGGGGTGACGTCGCCCAGCCCGAGCTCGCGCAGCATGCCGCGCAGCGCGGCGAGGAAGTCGCCCAGCGTGTCGACCATCGTGCCGTCGAGGTCGACGATGGCCGCGCTCAGCGGCACGCCCTGCAGCAGCGCCGGCACCGCGGCGCCTTCAGGCCACGCGCGCCAGCTCGGCGCGCATGGAGTCGATCACACCGCGGTAGTCCTTCTGCCCGAAAATGGCACTTCCCGCGACGAAGGTGTCGGCTCCGGCTGCGGCCACCGCGGCGATGTTGTCGGCCTTGATTCCGCCGTCGACCTCGAGCAGCACCTCGCGGCCGCTGCGCTCGCGCCAGGCATCCAGCCGCTGGCGCGCCAGCGCGGTCTTGCGCAGCGCCTCGGGAATGAAGCTCTGCCCGCCGAAACCTGGGTTGACGCTCATGATCAGCACCAGGTCGACCTTGTCCATCACGTGGTCGAGCACATCCAGGCTCGACGCCGGGTTGAACACCAGCCCGGCGCGGCAACCCGCGTCGCGGATCAGCTGCAGGGTGCGATCGACGTGGCGGCTGGCCTCCGGGTGAAAGCTGATGATGTCGGCGCCGGCC
The DNA here is from genome assembly GCA_021847345.1 of Pseudomonadota bacterium. Lineage (GTDB taxonomy): Bacteria > Pseudomonadota > Gammaproteobacteria > Burkholderiales > Burkholderiaceae_C > Thiomonas_A. The sequence goes on along the minus strand of JAJZTW010000031.1, from coordinate 9,936 downwards.
TTGGCGAACATCTGCGCCAGCGAGTCCACCGGCTCGACCATCAGGTGTACGTCGAGCGGCACCGCGCTGCCGTCGGCGCGCTTGCAGTACGGCTTGATCGCCTGCGCCACCAGCGGCCCCACCGTCAGATTGGGCACGTAGTGGTTATCCATCACGTCGAAATGGATGAAGTCGGCGCCGGCGTCGATGACGCTGCGCACTTCGTCGCCCAGGCGAGCGAAATCGGCGGACAGGATGCTGGGAGCGATTCGGTAGTTCCTCATGATGGCGCCGATTGTAGAAGCGGCGCACCGGCTGGCGGTGCGTCATCCACATGGCTGTGTCTACAATCGTCGGCACCATGGATGCGTATCAATTTTCCGTCACGGTCGAGCCGGCGTTCCTGCCGGACGAGTCCGATGCCGACCAGGGCCTGTGGGCCTACCGCTACACCGTGCGCATCCGCAACACCGGCCGCCACCCGGCGCAGCTCATCGCGCGCCACTGGGTGATCATGGACGAGACCGGGCGCACCGAGGAAGTGCGGGGGCTGGGAGTGGTCGGGCAGCAGCCGCTGCTGCGCCCGGGCGAAGTCTTCGAATACACCAGCTGGACGCGCCTGGCCACGCCCAGTGGCAGCATGCGCGGCAGCTACCTCTGCGTGGCCGAGGATGGGTCGCAGTTCGACGCCGCGATTCCCGAATTCGCACTCGTGCCGCCGGGCGTGACCCTGCACTGAAGGCGTGAACCGCCCCGCCTTGCCGCGCCTGTCCATGCGGTGGATCCTGGCCCTCGCTCCGGCGCTGGCGCTGCTGCTGGGCTCATGCGCCAGCCTGCCCCGGCCGATCGCTCCGGCGGCACCGCCGGCCTCCGCGCCCGCTGCGTCGTCGGCCCCGGCGCCGGCGGCGACACCCGCTGTCCCCGCCGCGGCGGCGAGCGCCGCCACCTCGCTGCCGCTGCGCCCGGCCAGCTTCGACCAACTGCCGGGCTGGGAGTCCGACGACTTCCAGGATCTCTGGCAGGCCTGGCGCCGCGACTGCGACGCGCACGTGGCCTTGCTGGCGCGGGCCTGCGCGGCGTCGGCGGCGATCCGCGCCGACGACAAGTCGGCCCAGCGGGCGTTCTTCGAGCAATGGTTCCGCCCCTGGCGACTGCTGGCGCCCGACGGTGACGACCGCGGACTGGTGACCGGCTACTACGAACCCGTGTTCGCCGGCTCCACCACCCGCGGCTGGCCCTACGTGGTGCCGTTGTGGGGACCGCCTTCCGACCTCGTCGACCTGCCCGCCAGCGCCGGCGGCGAGGTGCGCCGGGGACGCCGCGTGGTCGAGGCCGACGGCAGCACGCGCATCGAGCCCTTCTGGAGCCGCGAGCAGATCCAGCGCGACGCGCAGGCGCGGCAGGCGCTGTCGCACGACGTGGTGGCCTGGTTGCAAAGCCCGGTCGATGCGCTGTTCCTGCAGGTCCAGGGCTCCGGCCTGTTGCGCCTGCCCGACGGCTCGCTGCTGCGCCTGAGCTTCGCCGGAGACAACGGATGGCCCTATCGCTCCGTGGGCCGCTGGCTGCTGGACCGCGGCGACCTGCGCGGCACCGTGACCATGCAAAGCATCCGGGCCTGGGCGCAAATGCACCCGGATCAGGTGCAGGACATGCTCGACGCGAATCCCCGCGTGGTGTTCTTTCGCGCCACGCCGCTCGACGGCCCGGCGCGCGGCCCGGTCGGGGCGCTGGGCGTGCCGCTGACCGCGATGCGCAGCGTGGCGGTGGACAAGCGCCTGCTCGCGCTGGGCATGCCGCTGTGGGTGTCCACGACTTCGGGCGGGCAGCCGCTGCGGCGCCTGGTGTTCGCGCAGGACGTCGGCGGGGCCATCCGCGGCGCACTGCGAGCTGACTGGTTCTTCGGCACCGGTGACGCCGCGGGCCAGGCGGCGGGGCGCATGCAGTCGCCCGGCGCCATGTGGATCCTGCTGCCCAGGCAGCAACCCTGAGCAGGCCGGCGGGGGTTTCGGCGCGGCCCCCGGCAACGATCTGGTGTAATGCGAATACGTCCCGCCAAGGAGCCAGCCTCGATGCCCCCTTCGACGCACATCCCGACGCTCAACCCGACGCCCGAACGCGAAGCCCGCGCGGCGCTCCAGCGTCAAGCCCCCGAGCACTCTCCCGGCCGTGCGCCGGCCTCGCTGCCGCGGCTCGGGCTGGCGCTGGCCGCCTGCGGCGCGCTGGCGCTGCTCGCCGGATGCGAGACCGTCTCGCTCAACAACCCCGCTCCGATCGTCGTGCTGCATCCGGCGCCGGCAAGCGCCCCGGCGCCGGCACCGGCGACGACACCACCCCCCGCGGCCCCGGTGGCTCCGGCCGCGCAATCCCAGGGGCTGCAACCCGAACCGGGAGTCGAGGTGCAGCCGCTGGCGCCGGCGAGCGCGGCCAGCCTGCCGGCGCTGCCGGCGGCGTCGGCTCCGGCGTCGATGCCTGCGCCGGCGTCGGCCCCGGCGTCGGCCCCGGCGCTGCCCGGCTCGGCACCGGCCTTCGCGCCGGTCAGCCCGGCGTCGATTCCCGCAGCGGCCGTGCCGCCGGGAGCCGTGCGCTATGTCTGCAACGACGGCACGTCGTTTCTTGCCAGTTTCGGCGACGTCAGCGTGACCATGAGCACGGCATTCGGCGTGCTGACCCTCGAGCAGACGGTGGCCGCGGACGGCGCGCGCTACACCAACGGCCAGGTGCAGGTGTGGTTCAAGGGCCGCCAGGCCACCATCACGCGGGCGCAGGACCCCGGCAACGCGGTGCTCTGCCTGGAGCAGCGCTGACGCATGCGGGTTGACCCCGTGGTTGGCAAGCACCGACAGCCGAACTAGCATCGGCTGCCAGAGCGACTCCTGGCTTCGCGCCGTATGCGGCGGTGGCCTGGAGCGACTCCCGAGAGACGACCGCAGGGCTCGCCCACAAGGCGTGCTCCGTGGCCGGCACGGCGTCACCCTGTCGTGCCTGTCGCGAACCAGCCGCAGCCACCGCTGCGCAGGACGGCCGTTGCGCATCACGCCGCATACTGAGGAGATAGGCGCCATGAACGCTGCGCTGCCCGAGGCCGTCCGCCGGGCCCTGGAAACCGTCCGGCTCGACGACAAGTACACCCTGGAAAACGGCCGCGCCTTCATGAGCGGCATCCATGCGCTGGTGCGCCTGCCGCTGCTGCAGCGCAAGCGCGACCAGCTCGCCGGGCTGCACACGGCCGGCTTCATCAGCGGCTACCGCGGCTCGCCGCTGGGCGGCTACGACCAGGCGCTGTGGAAGGCGAAGAAGCTGCTGGCCGAGCACGACATCGTGTTCCAGCCGGGGGTCAACGAGGAACTCGCCGCCACCGCGCTGTGGGGCACCCAGCAGCTCGACCTGTATCCGCAGAGCAGGCGCTTCGACGGCGTGTTCGGCATCTGGTACGGCAAGGGCCCCGGAGTCGACCGCTGCGGCGACGTGTTCAAGCACGCCAACCTGGCGGGCACGGCCCGCCACGGCGGAGTCATCGCGGTGGCCGGAGACGACCACGTGGCCAAGAGCTCCACCGCGGCGCACCAGAGCGACCACGTGTTCAAGGCGGTGGGCTTCCCGGTGTTCTTCCCGAGCAACGTGCAGGACATCCTCGACCTCGGGCTGCACGCGCTGGCGATGAGCCGCTACAGCGGCCTGTGGGCGGCCATGAAGACCATCCAGGAGGTGGTGGAGTCGTCGGCCTCGGTGGACGTGTCGGCCGATCGGGTGCGCATCGTGCTGCCCGAGGATTTCCCGATGCCCGAGGCGGGCGTGCACATTCGCTGGCCCGACGACCCGCTGAGCCAGGAAGCGCGCCTGATGGAGGTCAAGTGGTACGCCGCGCTGGCCTACGTGCGCGCCAACCAGCTCAACCGCACGGTGATCGACAGCCCGCGCGCGCGCCTGGGCCTCATGGCCTCCGGCAAGGCCTACAACGACACCCGCCAGGCGCTGGCCGACCTCGGCCTGGACGACGCCGCCTGCGCGCAACTGGGCCTGCGCCTGCACAAGGTGGCGGTGGTCTGGCCGCTGGAGGCACACGGCACGCGCGAATTCGCCAAGGGGTTGCAGGAGATCCTGGTCATCGAAGAAAAGCGCCAGATCATCGAGTATCAGCTCAAGGAAGAGCTGTACAACTGGCGAGAAGACGTCCGCCCCAACGTGATCGGCAAGTTCCAGGAACGCCCCGGCGACCTCAGCGGCGGCGAATGGAGCCAGCCCAACCCGGGCGGCGACTGGCTGCTGCCGGCCAAGGCCGACCTGGACCCCGCGGTGATCGCGCGCGCCATCGCCTCGCGCATGGAGCGCCTGGGCCTGCTCGACGATGCGCCGCAGGACCTGCGCCGACGCATTCGCGAGCGCGTCGAGCTCATCGAGGCCAAGCAGCGTGCGCTGGCCGAGGCCCCGCCCAGTGTCAAGCGCCAGCCGTGGTTCTGCTCCGGCTGCCCGCACAACACCAGCACCCGCGTGCCCGAGGGCTCGCGCGCGATGGCCGGCATCGGCTGCCACTACATGGTGGTGTGGATGGACCGCAGCACCTCCACGTTCAGCCAGATGGGCGGCGAGGGAGCCGCCTGGGTGGGACAGGCGCCGTTCACCCAGGACCGCCACGTGTTCGCCAACCTGGGCGACGGCACCTACTACCACTCCGGCCTGCTGGCCATTCGCCAGGCCATCGCCAGCGGCGCCAACATCACCTACAAGATCCTCTACAACGACGCGGTGGCGATGACCGGCGGGCAGCCGGTGGAGGGCCATCTCAGCGTGGCGCAGATCAGCCGCGAACTGCATGCCGAAGGCGTGCGCGACATCGTCGTGCTCAGCGACGAGCCCGAGAAATACCGCGACGTGCGCGACCTCGCGCCCGGCGCCACGGTGCAGCACCGCGACGAACTCGACCATGTGCAGCGCCGCCTGCGCGAGGTGGCCGGCACCACGGTGCTGATCTTCGACCAGACCTGCGCCACCGAGAAGCGCCGCCGCCGCAAGCGCGGCCTGATGGCCGAGCCCGACCGCCGCGTGGCCATCAACCCGCTGGTGTGCGAGGGCTGCGGCGACTGCTCCGAGCAGAGCAACTGCCTGTCGGTGGAGCCGCTCGACACCGAGTTCGGACGCAAGCGCACCATCAACCAGAGCAGCTGCAACAAGGACTACTCCTGCCTGAAGGGCTTCTGCCCGAGCTTCGTCAGTGTCGAGGGGGCCAGGCCGCGCAAGGCACCGGCCGCTGCGTCGCCCAGCCTGCAGGCGCTGCCCGACCCTGGCGAGCCGAGCATTCCCGACCCGGTGAAGGCCGACCGCGCCGGCGGCGGCTGCTACGGCATCCTGGTGGCCGGCATCGGCGGCACCGGGGTGATCACCATCGGCCAGTTGCTCGGCGTGGCCGCGCACATCGAGGGCAAGGGCATCGTCACGCAGGACGCCGCCGGGCTGGCGCAAAAGGGCGGTGCGACCTGGAGCCACGTGCTGATCGCCAACGACCCGGCGCAGATCCACACCACGCGCGTGGCGATGGCCGAGGCCGAGCTGGTGCTGGGCTGCGACCCCATCGTCGCCGCCGACCGCGAAACCCTGGCACGCGTGCGCCGGGACCGCACCTTCATCGCGCTGAACACCCACGGCGCCCCCACCGCTGCGCTGGTGCACCAGCCGCAGTGGCAGTTCCCGGCAGCCGCCTGTCACCAGGCGCTCGAGCAGGCCGCCGGGGCGCAACAGGTCAGCGGCTTCGACGCCGACGCGCTGGCGCGCCACGTGCTGGGCGACAGCATCTACGCCAACCCGATGATGCTGGGTTTCGCGTGGCAGAAAGGCTGGATCCCGCTGCGCCGGGAGTCCCTGCTGCGCGCCATCGAGCTCAACGACGTGGCGGTGGACAACAACAAGCAGGCCTTCGAATGGGGCCGCCACGCCGCGGCGCACCCCGAGCAGGTGGCGGCGCTGGGAGCCACCGAGCAGGTCATCGAATTCGCCCGCCGGCCCACGCTGGAGCAACTGGTGCGCAGGCGAACCGAATTCCTCACCGCCTACCAGAACACGACCTACGCGCAGCGCTACGAGCAACTGGTGACTCGCGTGGCGCAGGCCGAGTCCACGCTGGGCTCGACCCGCCTGAGCGAGGCCGTGGCCCGCACGCTGTTCAAGCTCATGGCCTACAAGGACGAATACGAAGTCGCGCGCCTGCACGCCGATCCGTCCTTCGCCGCGTCGCTGCGCGAACAGTTCGACGGCGACTTCAAGCTGCGCTATCACCTGGCGCCGCCGCTGCTGTCGCGCCCCGGCCCCGACGGACGCCCGCGCAAGATCGAGTTCGGCCCGTGGATGGGCGGCGTGATGCGCCTGCTGCGCCACGGCAAGGTGCTTCGCGGCACCTGGCTGGACCCCTTCGGCCGCACCGAGGAGCGGCGCGGCGAGCGCGCGCTGATCGAACGCTACCGCGAAACCGTGGAGGAACTGCTGGCACGCCTGCACGCCGACAACCTCGACATGGCGGTACGCCTGGCCGAGCTGCCGTCGCGCATCGGCGGCTACGGCCCCGTCAAGCAGCGCAGCATCGAGCAGGTGCTGCCGCAGTGGGAGGCGTTGCGCCAGCAGTGGCGCGGCGCCCCGGCCCAGGTCGTGCGAGGCGCCGAACCCGTGCCGGCCGGCGACCGCGCGGACCTGCCGCATTGACCCGCGGCAGCCGCGCCGGGCCATGAATCCGGCGCGCCGCATCGTGGCGCTCGGCATGGCGTTCGGCGCTGCGCTGGCGCCGTGGTGCCTTGCCGGCCCCGCGGCACCGGCAAGCCCGGCCACGCCATGCTGCGGTGTGCCCGACGCCCACGCCGTCGACTGCGGGCGCATCGGCTGCGGCGTGACGCTACCCGGCCGCGCAAGGCCCTAGCAGGCGTCAGGAACCCGTGCGCGCTCCGCTGCGCACCGGCCAAACCCCGGATCGCGCACGGGCCTTCGGGATTTCGCCATGCGCCTACGCTTGTACCTGGGCTTCGCGCGCCTTCATGTCTGCCCTTCCACGCCTGACATTGCGCGCCCGCCCTTGCGCACCCGCCCTCGCCTCCAGCCCACGTTCCACCATGCCGTCGATCCTGCTCTGCGACCGCGCCGTCCACACCGACTGGCTGTGCCGCGATACCGGACTGCCCGAAGGCGTGATCCACGGCCGGGAGCCTGGCTGGCCCGCCATGCTGCGCCCATGCACGCCGTATGTCCTGGGGGAGACCCTGGCTCTGCGCGACCACGCCATCCTGAGCGACCTCGCACCGCACACGGTAGCGAACAACCTCACCCGCATCGGCGCCGCGCACGGCGGCGACACCACGCTGGCGCTGGCCGACATGCTGGACGACCTGCGAAGCCTGCGGCCGTCGGTCACCCAGTACGCCACCGCGACGGCCGACGTGGCCGTCGCGCGCATCGGTCGCTTTTCCCAGGCGGTCCAGGTGTCGCAACAAGCCATAGTCGACTATCACCGCGCGACACGCTCGGGCCACGGCCGCGAGGCGGCACGCCAGGCTCTGGTCCAGGCCAACGAAAACCTGAACCAGCGCTTTCGCGTGGAACTGCAGGCCGCGCGCAGCCGCATGTCGGCGCGCTACCGCGCGCTGAGTTCGCAGGATGCGCGCCTTGCCGAACTCGTGCGCCATACACGCAAGGTCACCAGGCTCGACATCGCCTCGCGGGTCGAGTCCGGCCAGCTGGCCAGGCTTGGCAGGGCAGCAAAATATCTCGGCAACGGACTTACCGCGCTGGACTTCGGCAGCCGGGCCCAGGACATTCGCGACGAATACCTGGCAGGCGGCGATTGGACCCGGAAATTGTTCATCGAGTCGAGCAGCTTCGCGGCTAGTGCCGGGGTCGGCCTCGGCGTGGTAGCCGCCGGCAACTGGCTTCTTGGTGCGTTGCTCGTAGCGACACCGGCTGGCTGGGTACTGATAGTGGGCGGGCTGGGAATCGCGACAGCTGCTGCTACCACGTCACTGTTGTCCGACCGCCATGCACGGGAGCTTGCGGACTCCACATACGAACGTATCTTGGCCTGGATGAGACAAATGCCATGAGACATGATGACGTCGTCACCCTGCTTTTTCTTGTGGCCCTCGGCAGCATCATCATCAGCTGGATCCTGTTCGTGATGCTCGGCCAGATCACCGTACGAAAACTGCGCAGGAATCCAGCGACCAAAGACTGGCTGGGGATCGAATTCCTGTCGGGATGGGATATCGTGAACGTCTCGTTCGCCTTGGCCAGCCCGAGAGGGCTGGATGATCGGCTGGAAAATGGGCCGCTGGCCCCGCTCTACGCCAACGCACGCGTCCTCAGGTCGCACACCACTCGGCTCGACCGCGTTCTCGCGCGCGCGCACTTCTGGAGCCTATGGATCGCGCTGGCCTGGCTGTGCGCTTGCTTCATTGTCCACGGGCTGGGCTGACCCGGTGCGCGAAAAGCCCCGCCGTTCAGGGCGGGGAAGTGGCCCGGGCGTCGGGTAGGGCCGAAAGCGGTAGGCGCGCTTGATGTTCATGCTTCACGCTCTGGAAACTTCGGCCGTGACCATACGACCAGGTGCCGATCTCCGATCGGCGCTCCCTTCCTCCTCGCCCTGAACGGCGGGGTTTCTCGGAACAACGGATGAGACACGAGCACGTCGTGACCCTGCTTTTCCTCGTGGGTCTGGGCAGCACGATGATCAGCGGCATCCTGTTCGTGATCTTCGGCCAGGTCACAGTTCGCAAGCTGCGCAAGAATCCCGCCACCAAGGACCTGCTCGGACTCGAGTTCATGTCGGGGTGGGACATCTTGAATGCCGCGCGTGCCTTGTCCTGGCCGCGACGACTCGCACGCAGCGCCGATCGAGGCGCCTTGCGGGCACTGCACGCCAATTCCGAGGCGTTGTACCTGCACACGACCCGCCTCGATCGCGTACTCGCCCGGGCCCATTTCTGGAGCCTGATGTTCGCCGGGGGATGGATCGTGGCGTTGATGGTGGCGGACAGGCTGGGCTGACCCATACGCCAAAAGCATCCCGGCAGGTTCTACGCCCTTGGCCCTCACGAATGAGCCGCATGGAATCGCATCGGGCCCGGTGTGACGCCACCCGGCCGCGCCCCGGATCGCGCACAGGCCTTCGGGATTTGGCCATGCGCCTACGCTCGTCGCCGTGGCTTCGCGTGGCTCCCGCCGGCGCGCGCATCGATCGCTTTTCCCAGGCGGGCCGGGCCAACGGGAGCCTGAAGCAGCACTCCCGCGTGGAACTGCAGGCCGCGCGCAGGCGTATGTCGGTGCGCTACCGCGCGCTGAGTTCGGGGGATCAGCGCCTGGCCGAACTCGTGCGATATACGCGCAAGGCGCCCGTCGTCGCAGGCGCATCCGGCTTGGCGGACAAGATCATGCGAGACATGGCAGCCCCGACCTACGAGGGTCTGGTGCGGTGGCTGCAGGAACGGTCATGAAACACGACGTCATCACCACCATTCTGTTCCTGATCGCATTGGCAAGCACCGTCATTGCCGAGGCGATGTTCGTGGTGTTCGGCCAAGTCACGGTTCGAAAACTGCGCAAGAACCCGGCGACCAGGTCCCTGCTCGGGGTCGAACTCCTGTCCGGCTGGGATATCGTGAATGCGTCATCCGCACTATCGCGCCCGGATTGGTTGACGCGGCGCCTCGAACGTGGCGCACTGCGCGGCCTGTTCGCCGATTCGCAGGCCCTGCGTGCCCATACCACCCGATTCGACCGTGTGCTCGCCGCCATCGTCTACTGGGGTCTGCGGATTTCCGTTGGCTGGGTGCTCGCCTGCATGGTGTTCGCGAAATTCGGTTGAACCGACACGTTCCATCGTGCTCGTAACTAGAACTCCGTCGGATCCACGTCGATGGCCCAGCGCACGCCGCCTCGGAGTTCCTGCAGCGCGGCGCGCCAGCGGGCCAGGAAGGCGTGCAACGCGCC
>JAJZTW010000030.1 GCA_021847345.1 Pseudomonadota bacterium | reverse complement strand
CTCGCCGAACTCGCCGACCAGGGCTGACGCCCGCCTCAGGCCATTGCCTGGTCGAGGAATTCCAGCCAGTGCTGCACCGGCGTGGCGGTGCCCGCCTGCAGGTGCGAGATGCACCCGATGTTGGCCGACAGCACGCGCTCGGGCTGCAGTTGCCGCAGCCTTTCCAGCTTGTTGTCGCGCAACTGGTGCGACAGCTCGGGTTGCAGCACCGAATAGGTACCGGCCGAGCCGCAGCACAGGTGGCTTTGCTCGGGCAGCGCGAGCTCGAAGCCGAGTTCGCGCATCAGCGCCTCCACGCGCCCGCCCAGGCGCTGCCCATGCTGCAGCGTGCAGGGCGGGTGCCAGGCCAGTCGCTCGGCCGGGCGCTTGCGCAGGCGCTGTCGCAGGGCCTCGGACTGGTCGGCGAGGAACTCGACCGGGTCGCGCGCCAGCTCGGCCACGCGCCGTGCCTTGTCGGCGTAGGCGGGGTCTCCCGCCAGTTCGCGCCCGTAGTCCTTGACCATGACGCCGCAACCGGACGCGTTGACCACGATGGCCTCGACCTCGCCGCGTTCCACGTGCGGCCACCAGGCGTCGATGTTGCGCCGCATGTCGCGCTGGGCCCCGGAATGGTCCCCGGAGTGCTGGCGCAGGGCCCCGCAGCAGCCGCCGCCGGGCACCAGTGCCTGCACGCCGATGGCGTCGAGCACGCGCGCCGTGGCCGCATCGATGTTCGGGGCCATCGCCGGCTGCGCGCAGCCGAGCGGCAGGATGACCTTGCGCGCGTGCTGGCGCGACGGCCACACGCCCGGGTCCTGCGGCTCGCCGAGCTTGTCGCGCAATCCCTCGGGCACGAGCGCGCGCAGCGCACGCCCGGCGCGCATCGCGGGCCCGAACAGCGGCGACGTGACGCCCTCGCGCAGCAGCGCGCGCTTGACGCGCTCGCCGGCCGGACGCGGCACGCGCTCGTCGACCACGCGTCGCCCGATGTCGAGCAGGCGGCCGTAGGTCACTCCCGACGGGCAGGTGGTCTCGCAGGAGCGGCAGGTCAGGCAGCGGTCCAGGTGCAGCTGCGTGCTGCGCGTGGGCTCGGCGCCTTCGAGCACCTGCTTGATCTGGTAGATGCGCCCGCGCGGGCCGTCGAGCTCGTCGCCCAGCAACTGGTAGGTGGGGCAGGTCGCGGTGCAGAAGCCGCAGTGCACGCAGGCGCGCAGGATGGCCTCGGCCTCGCGCCCCTCGGGGGTGTCGGCGAACTCGGGGGAAAGACGGGTTTGCATGATGGGGCGGCTGGCGGGTCAGGCGGCGCCGAAGCAATCGGGGAACACGCCGTGGGGGTCGAAGGCGAGCTTGACCTGGCGCTGGATGCGATCCAGCGGGGCCTGCGGCGGCGTGAACACCGGCACGCCGGGGTCACCGCCGCGAAAGCGCGTGGCGTGGCCGCCGACGCGCGCCGCGGCCTCGCGCACCGCGGCGGCATCGGCGTCGCTGCGCAGCCAGCGCAGCGAACCGCCCCACTCCACCAGGGTCTGCCCCGGCAGGTCGAGCACCGGCGCGGTCTGCGGCACCGCGATGCGCCACAGGGTCTGCGCCAGCGCCTGCTGCCAGGTCGGCGCGAACCAGTCCAGGGTCTGCTCGCGCAAGGCCTCCCACAGCGCATCGGCCTGCGCGTCGGCCACGCGCTCGCCGCCCAGACGGGTGCAGGCGGCGTCGACCGCGGCACGCGCGCCGCGAAGGCGCAGGTACAGGCGCTCGCGCCCGTCGGCGTCGATCCACCAGGCGCTGGCCGAGATCGGCAGCGGCTGCCCGCCCCAGCGATTGAGCTGCTCGGTGGCCTGCTGCTGCGGCATCTCGAAGGCCAGCGTGGCCTGCGCGCGCGGCAGCGGAAGCACCTTCAGCGAGACCTCGAGGATCACTCCCAGCGATCCCATCGAGCCGGCGAGCAGGCGCGAGACGTCGTAGCCGGCGACGTTCTTCATGACCTGGCCGCCGAAGTGCAGCACCTCGCCGCGACCGTTGAGCAGGCTGGCGCCGAGCACGTAGTCGCGTACCGCGCCGGCGCCCAGGCGCCCAGGCCCCGACAGCCCGGCGGCCACCATGCCGCCCACCGTCGCGCCTGCGCCACCGTCGCGCAGAAAGCGCGGCGGATCGCAGGGCAGGCACTGGCCCTGCTGCGCCAGCATCGCCTCCAGCTCGACCAGCGCAGTGCCGGCACGCGCGGTCACGTACAGCTCGCTGGGTTCGTAGGCGAGCACTCCGGCATGCGCGCGCATGTCGAGCACACGCGCCTCGTGCCCGGGGCGGGGATCGAGCCATTGCTTGCTCGCGCCGCCACGCGGCCGCAGGCGCGTGCCGTCGGCGGCGGCCTGCTGCACCTGCTCGCGCAGCGCACGCACGGTATCGGGTAGGGATTCCATCGGGGTGGAAGTCGGTCGGGGTCGGTCGAAGCGCGGCGCCGCTCGCGACGCCGCGACAGGATCAGGATCAGAAACGCGGCAGCTCGGCAAACGGCAACTGGCCGCCGCGCACGTGCATCTTGCCGTACTCGGCGCAGCGAGCATGGCTGGGAATGTTCTTGCCCGGGTTGAGCTTCTCGCCGGGGTCGAAGGCACGGCGCAGCGCGAAGAACTGCTCGAGCTCCTCGGGCGAGAACTGCACGCACATGGAGTTGATCTTCTCGACGCCCACGCCGTGCTCGCCGGTGATCGAGCCGCCCATCTCGACGCAGGTCTCGAGGATCTTCGCGCCGAACTCCTCGGCGCGCTGCATCTGGTCGGCCTGGTTGGCGTCGAACAGGATCAGCGGGTGCAGGTTGCCGTCGCCGGCGTGGAACACGTTGACGCAGCGCAGGTCGAACTCGCGCTCCATGTCCTGGATGGCCAGCAGCATGTCGGCGATGCGCTTGCGCGGAATCGTGCCGTCCATGCAGTAGTAGTCGGGGGAAATGCGCCCGGAGGCCGGGAAGGCGTTCTTGCGCCCGCTCCAGAAGCGAAGCCGCTCGGCCTCGTCGCGGCTGATGGCGATCGCGGTGGCGCCGCAGCCCTGCAGCACCGCGGTCATGTGCTCGATCTCCTCGGCCACCTCCTCGGGCGTGCCGTCGGACTCGCACAGCAGGATCGCCGCGGCCTCGCAGTCGTAGCCGGCGTGCACGAAGGCCTCGGCCGCGATGGTCATCGGCTTGTCCATCATTTCCAGTCCCGCCGGGATGATGCCGGCGGCGATCAACCCGGCCACCGCGTCGCCGGCCTTGCGCAGGTCGTCGAAGCTGGCCATGATGCAGCGCGCGAGCTGCGGGCGCGGGATCAGTCGCACCACCACCTCGGTGACCACCATCAACATGCCCTCGCTGCCGATCACGGCCGCCAGCAGGTCGGGGCCGGCGCTGTCGCCGGCCAGGTTGCCCACCGTGATGGGCTCGCCCTCGACCGTGAAGCCGCGCACCTGCAGCACGTTGTGCACGGTCAGCCCGTACTTCAGGCAATGCACGCCGCCCGAGTTCTCGGCCACGTTGCCGCCGATGGAGCAGGCGATCTGGCTCGACGGATCCGGCGCGTAGTACAGCCCGTGGCGTGCCGCGGCCTCGGAGATCGCGAGGTTGCGAACCCCGCTCTGCACCACCGCAGTGCGCGCCAGCGGGTCGATGGACACGATGCGGTTCAGGCGCGCCAGCGACAGGGTCACGCCGCCGGCCAGCGGAAGCGCGCCGCCCGACAGCCCGGTGCCGGCGCCGCGCGGAACCACCGGCAGCCCCAGCCGATGGCAGGCGCGCAGCACCGCGGCGACCTGCGCCTCGGTCTCGGGCAGGCACACCGCCAGCGGGCGCTGGCGGTAGGCGGCGAGGCCGTCGCACTCGTAGGGAGTGGTCTCGTCGTCGCGCACCAGCAGCGCATGCGGCGGCAGCACGCCGGCCAGCGCCGCCACCAGCGCCGCCTGCGCGGCGGCGGGGGACGTGGATGAAGAGGCGGCCGCGGACGGCGCGTGGACTTGGGCGGTGCTGGAAGACATCACGGGGTCTCCGGGTCGAACGGGATCAATGCGGCGGCAGGCTCGGAATCATCCACGACAACAGGTGCTGCTGCAACACCACCAGCACGCCCAGCAACAGGGTCAGCAGCACGCTGTGCCAGAAGGTGCGCGCGAACACCACGCCTTCCTGCCCCTTGAGCTCGGTCGTGGACACCCCGGTGGCGATGTTCTGGGGAGAGATCATCTTGCCCATCACGCCGCCGGAGGAGTTGGTGGCCGCCATCAGCACCGGGTCGAGGTGCAGCTGGCGCGCGGCGACGACCTGCAGGTTGCCGAACAGCGCGTTGCCCGAGGTGTCGCTGCCCGACAGGAACACGGCGACCCAGCCGAGGAAGGCCGACACCAGCGCGAACAGCGAACCGGCGGCGGCGACGCCGCGGCCCAGCGTGTAGCTCATTCCCGAGTAGTTGAGCAGGTAGGCCAGGCCGACGATCATCATGACGGTGACGATGGCCACCCATGCCTGCTTCCAGGTGCGCGCCACGCAGGCGAGGAAGTCGCCCACCCCGGTGCGCGTGAGCAGCGCGGTGATGATGGCCGCCAGCAGGATCGCGGTGCCGGTGCCCAAGGGCTGGAAGTCCCAGATCGCGGCATAGGGCTTGCCGTACAGGCTGATGAACACCTGGTTGTGCAGACCCGGCCACTGGATTTTCATTTCGCCGATCGCGAACAGCTTCAGGTTGATCCACACGATGACGATCACCGAAACGACCAGCCACGGCATCCAGCCGCCGTAGCCCACGCGCTGCGCGCCGCGGCGCGCGCCACCGGCGCTGCCCGAGATGGCGAAGGCGGGGTCGGGCTCGGGCTTCCAGACCTTGAGGAAGCCGACGGTGATGATCAGCGACACCAGCGAGGCCAGCACGTCGGTGAGCTGGTAGCTGATGAAGTTGGAGGTGACGAACTGGGTGACCGCGAAACTGCCCCCGGACACCACCAGCGCCGGCCACAGCTTGGCCAGCGAGCGCAGGCCGCCGTACATGGCGATGACGTAGAAGGGCAGCGCGAAGGCGAAGAACGGCAACTGGCGCCCGACCATCGCGCCCAGCGTGCCGGCGTGCAGGTCGGTGACCGCGCCGAGCACGGTGATGGGCACGCCGAGGGCACCGAAGGCCACCGGCGCGGTGTTGAAGATCAGCGTGTAGGTCAGCGCCTCGACGGCCGGGAATCCCAGCGCGATGAGCAGCGCGCTGGTGATGGCCACGGGGGTGCCGAAACCGGAGATGCCTTCGAGCAGGCAGCCGAAGGAGAACGACACCACCAGCAGCACCAGGCGGCGATCGTCGGGCAGGTGGTCGAGCATCCACTGGCGGAACATCTCGAAACGCCCCGACTTGACCGCCACGTTGTACAGCAGCAGCGCGTTGAACACGATCCACATCACCGGCACCAGCGCCAGGGCCATGCCGGCGGCCACCGAGTTGAACGCCAGCCCGGCCGGCATGCCCCACAGCCCGATGGCGATCGCCAGGCCGACCGCCAGGCCAGCCAGCGCGGCCTGCCAGGCAGGACGGCGCAGCACCCCGAGCATGAGCAGCGCGATCGCGATGGGCAGCGCGGCGAGCAGGAACGACAACAACAGCGAGTGGCCGACGGGGGTCAGCGGCTGGACGAACGCGATCCCGGCCGGGACCGCTGGCGATGGACTCATCATGTCTGCGGAGCGAAAAAGCGAGAAGGGTGGTGGCGGCGGCGGGCTCGTGGACCTGGCTCCCGTGGCCTGCGCCTGCCTTGACGCAGCGCAAGACGCCAATGTAACCAAAGCTCAGGGGCTTCGCCGGACATGCATTGTTGCAGTGCAACCAGATATTGTGCCGCAAGCGCCGGCGAGCTCAGCGCACGTCGTTCCACCACTGCGGGCCGAACTTGCCCTGGAGCCAGTCGACGAACTGTCGAACCTTCGCCGGCACCAGGTTGGGCGATGGGTACACGGCGTGGATTTCCTGCGCCGGCAGCGACCACTGCGGCAGCAGCGCCACCAGCCGGCCCTTGCGCACGTCGGCGCTGGCCACGTACCACGGCAGGATGGCCACTCCCATGCCCTCGCGCGCGGCCGCCGACAGCGTGGAAAGGTTGTTCGAGCGCAGCCTGCCGCGCACGGCGACGGTCGCCGCCTGGTGCTCGGGGCCGGCGAAATGCCAGCGCGCATCGCCCTGCACCGAGCTGTACACCAGGGCCTCGTGCCGGGCCAGCTCGTCGGGGTGCTGCACGCCGCCGTGACGCTCCAGGTACTCGGGCGAGGCCACCGCGGCCCACGGATTGATGCCGAGGTAGCGCGCGCCCAGCGACGAGTCGGCCAGGCGGCCCATGCGGATGGCGACGTCGACTCCCTGCTCGACGAGGTCGACATAGCGGTCGTCGACCGACAGGTCGACCTGCAGCTGCGGGTTGATCTGCATGAACTGCATGAGCAGCGGCGCCAGCACGCGGCGCCCGAAACCCACCGAGGTGCTCACGCGCAGGCCGCCCTGAACCTGCGACTGCAGCAGCGCGGCGACGCTGCGCGCCTCCTCCGCATGGTGCGCGATGAGCTTGCACTTCTCGTAGTACAGCAGGCCGATCTCGGTCGGCGACACGCCGTGGGTGGAGCGGTGCAGCAGGCGCGCGCCCAGGCGACGCTCCATCTGCGCGATCTGCTTGGTCGCCGCCGGCTGCCCGATGCCCAGCTCGGCAGCGGCGCGGCTGAACGAGCCGAGGTCGACCACGCGTATGAACAGCCGGACGTCCTGCATGCGTTCCATCGGCGTGAGTAGGCCACAGGCTCGCCGGCCTGTCCATTCCTTCCTGGAATAAAGCATATGCCCCAACGAAGACTTCCGCGCCCCGGCGCGAGCCACAAGAATGATTCGCAAGCCGCACACCATGCCGGTGCCGCGCATCGCATCGCATCGCATCGCATCCAGGAGACACGACATGGCAAGAATGAAGGCCGCCGAGGCCGCCGTACTGGTGATGGAGAGGGAGGGCGTGAGCCAGGCCTTCGGGGTTCCGGGCGCGGCCATCAACCCGCTGTACGCCGCGTTGCGCGCGCGCCAGTCGATCGCCCATGTGCTGGCACGCCATGTCGAGGCCGCCTCGCACATGGCCGAGGGCTACACGCGGGCGCGCGCCGGCAATATCGGCGTGTGCATCGGCACCTCGGGCCCGGCCGGCACCGACATGATCACCGGGCTGTACTCGGCTGGCGCCGACAGCATCCCGATCCTGTGCATCACCGGGCAGGCGCCGCGCGCGCGCCTTTACAAGGAGGATTTCCAGGCCGTGGACATCGAGTCCATCGCCAAGCCGGTGACCAAGTGGGCGGTCACGGTGCGCGAGCCGGCGCAGGTGCCGCGGGTATTCCAGCAGGCATTCCACCTGATGCGCTCCGGGCGCCCGGGCCCGGTGCTCATCGACCTGCCCTTCGACGTGCAGATGGCCGAGATCGAGTTCGACATCGACACCTACGAGCCGTTGCCGGTGTACAAGCCGGCGGCCTCGAGGCGCCAGGTCGACAAGGCGCTGGACATGCTGATGCAGGCCGACAAGCCGGTGATCGTCGCCGGCGGCGGGATCATCAACGCCGACGCGTCGGATCTGCTGGTGGAGTTCGCCGAACTCACCGGCGTGCCGGTGATCCCCACGCTGATGGGCTGGGGCAGCATCGCCGACGACCACCCGCTGATGGCCGGCATGTGCGGGCTGCAGACCAGCCATCGCTACGGCAACGCGACCATGCTGGCCAGCGATTTCGTGCTGGGAATCGGCAACCGCTGGGCCAACCGCCACACCGGTTCGGTGGACGTGTACACCCGGGGCCGGCGCTTCGTGCACGTGGACATCGAGCCCACGCAGATCGGCCGGGTGTTCATGCCCGACTACGGTATCGTCAGCGACGCGCGCGCCGCGCTGGAGCTGTTCGCGCAGGCAGCGCGCGAGCGCAAGGCGGCCGGGAGCCTGAAGGACTTCGGCGCATGGGCCGCGCGCTGCGCCGAGCGCAAGCGCCTGATGCTGCGCAAGTCCGACCACGACGACCAGCCGATCAAGCCCATGCGCGTGTACCAGGAGATGAACCAGGCCTTCGGGCGCGACACCATCTATGTCTCGACCATCGGGCTGTCGCAGATTGCCGGCGCCCAGTTCCTGCATGTGTACGGACCGCGCCAGTGGATCAACTGCGGGCAGGCCGGTCCGCTGGGCTGGACCATCCCGGCCGCGCTGGGCGTGGTCGCGGCCGATCCGACCCGCGAGGTGGTCGCGCTGTCGGGGGACTACGATTTCCAGTTCCTGATCGAGGAGCTCGCGGTGGGGGCGCAGTTCCGCCTGCCCTACGTGCACGTGCTGGTCAACAACAGCTACCTGGGACTGATCCGGCAGGCGCAGCGCAACTTCGACATGGACTACTGCGTGCAGCTGGGCTTCGACAACCAGAACATGCCGTCCGACGACGCCGGGCTGCGCGGCTACGGCGTGGACCATGTCGCGGTCGTGCAGGGCCTGGGCTGCAAGGCGCTGCGCGTGACCGACCCGAAGGCCATCGGCTCGGCGCTGCGCCAGGCGCAGCAACTCGCGCGCGAGCACCGCGTGCCGGTGGTGGTCGAGGTCATCCTGGAGCGTGTGACCAACATCGCCATGGGCACCGAGATCGACAACGTGATGGAGTTCGAATCCATCGATTGCCGCCACCCCGAAGGGCAACCCGGCCTGGCACAGGCCGGGTTGCTGGAATGAACCGACAAGGAGAAGCTGGAATGCCGCGATTCGCCGCCAACCTCAGCATGCTGTTCACCGAGGTTGCCTTCCTCGAGCGCTTCGAGCGCGCCGCCGCCGCCGGCTTCCAGGCGGTGGAATTCCTGTTCCCCTACGCCTGGCCCGCAGAGCAGATCCGCGCTCTGCTGGACCGCCACGGTCTGCAACTGGTGCTGCACAACCTGCCGGCCGGCGACTGGGACGCCGGCGAGCGCGGCATCGCCTGCCTGCCCGATCGCGTGCAGGAGTTCCGTGCCGGAGTTGCCACCGCGCTGCAGTACGCCGAAGTGCTCGGCGTGGGCCAGCTCAACTGCCTGGCCGGCAAGGCACCGGCCGGCGCCGACCCGGCGCTGCTGCGCGCCACGCTGGTCGACAACCTGCGCTTCGCCGCCGCCGAACTCGGCAAGGCCGGCCTGAAACTGCTGGTCGAGCCCATCAACACCTTCGACATTCCGGGCTTTTACGTCAACCGCACGCAGCAGGCGCTGGACATCCTCGACGAGGTCGGCGCGGCCAATGCCTTCGTGCAATACGACATCTACCACGCCCAGCGCATGGAAGGCGAGCTGGCCGCGACGCTGCAAAAGCACCTGGCGCGCATCGCCCACGTGCAGCTGGCCGACAACCCCGGGCGCAACGAACCCGGCACCGGGGAGATCTGCTACCCCTTCCTGTTCGAGCACCTGGATCGCATCGGCTACCAGGGCTGGATCGGCTGCGAATACAAGCCGGCCGCCGGCACCGAGGCCGGCCTGGGCTGGCTGACCACGCAGACCGCCGCGCGCGCCTGACAAGAACCATCCACGGAGACCTTTCCCAATGAGCACTGCCAGCACCTCCCCGCAAAAACTCGGTTTCATCGGCCTGGGAATCATGGGCGCGCCGATGGCCGGCCACCTGATCGCCGCCGGGCACCAGGTGTTCGTGCACACGCTGCACAAATACCCCGAGGCCATCGCCGCGAGCCCGGCCGTGCGCTGCGACAGCGCAGCCGACGTGGCGCGCCGGGCCGACATCGTGTTCGTCATGGTGCCCGACACCCCCGACGTGGAAGCCGTGCTGTTCACCCCCGGCGGCGTGGCCGAGGGCCTGAGCGCGGGCAAGGTGGTGGTCGACATGAGCTCGATCTCCCCCATCGCCACCAAGAGCTTCGCCGCGCGCATCAACCAGCTCGGCTGCGAGTACCTGGACGCACCGGTGTCGGGCGGCGAGGTCGGCGCGAAGAACGCCACGCTGTCGATCATGGTCGGGGGCGCGCAGGCGACCTTCGACCGCGTCAAGCCCCTGTTCGACCTGATGGGCAAGAACATCACGCTGGTCGGCGGCAATGGCGACGGCCAGACCGCCAAGGTCGCCAACCAGATCATCGTCGCGCTGAACATCGAGGCGGTGTCCGAGGCGCTGCTGTTCGCCGCGCGCGCCGGTGCCGACCCGGCGCGCGTGCGCGCCGCGCTGATGGGTGGCTTCGCGTCGTCGAAGATCCTCGAAGTGCACGGCGAGCGCATGATCAAGCGCAGCTTCGACCCGGGCTTTCGCATCGAGTTGCACCAGAAGGACCTGAACCTGGCGCTGTCGAGCGCACGCGCGCTCGGCGTGTCGCTGCCCAACACCGCCACCGCGCAGGAGCTGTTCAACGCCTGCGCCGCGCATGGCGGCAAGGCATGGGATCATTCGGCCATGGTGCGCGCGCTGGAGAAGCTGGCCAACTTCGAGATCGGCCAGACTCCACCCGCCAAGGCCTGAGCCTGTTCACGACCGAAGACGACCGATGACCGCTGATTGCTCGCCGCACGCCGGCGATGACCCCGCTGCGCTGCTGCGCCGCATGTTCGACGCCGCCGTGGCCAGCGCGCAGCCCGCGCTGTGCGTGCCGCCGCACCTGCCGGCACCGCCGCGCGGGCGCCTGCTGGTCATCGGCGCCGGCAAGGCCTCGGCGGCGATGGCGCATGCGGTGGAGCAGAACTGGCCCGGTGAGTTGCAAGGCCTGGTGGTGACGCGCTACGGCTACGCCGCGCCGTGCCGGCGCATCGAGATCGTCGAGGCCGCGCACCCGGTGCCCGACGCGGCCGGCGAGCAGGCCGCGCGGCGCATGCTCGAGATGGTGCGCGGGCTCGGCCCCGACGACCTCGTGCTGTGCCTGATCTCCGGCGGCGGCTCGGCGCTGCTGCCGCTGCCGCTGCCCGGGCTGAGCCTGGCCGACAAGCAGGCGGTGAACCGCGAGCTGCTGCGCTGCGGCGCCAGCATCGACGAGATCAACTGCGTGCGCCGCCACCTGTCGGCGATCAAGGGCGGCCGCCTGGCGGCCGCCTGCCATCCGGCGCGCGTACTGACCCTGGCGATTTCCGACGTGCCCGGCGACGGCCCCGGGGACATCGCGTCGGGCCCCACGGTGGGCGACCCGACCAGCTGCGCCGACGCGCTGGCCATCGTGCGGCGCTACGGAGTGCAGCTGCCGCCGGCCGCGCTGGAGTTGCTGCAAAGCGGGGGCGGCGAATCGGTCAAACCCGACGATGCGCGCCTGGCCCGCGCGGAATTCCGCCTGGTGGCCACGCCGCGCATGGCGCTGCAGGCCGCCGCGCAAGTGGCGCGCGATGCCGGCTACGCGGTGCATCTGCTGGGCGACTCGCTGGAAGGCGAGGCGCGCGACGTCGGCAAGCTGATGGCCGGAATGGCGCAGTACGTGGCGCGCCACGGCGAGCCTTTCGCCGCGCCCTGCGTGCTGCTGTCGGGCGGCGAGACCACGGTGACCGTGCGCGGCCACGGACGCGGTGGGCGCAACGTCGAGTTCCTGCTGGCGCTGGGGCTGGCGCTTCGAGGCGAACCCGGCGTGTGGGCGCTCGCCGGGGATACCGACGGCGTGGACGGCGCCGAAGACATCGCCGGCGCGCTGCTGACGCCCGACACCCTCGAGCGCGCGCGCGCCGCCGGTATCCGTGCCGCCGACAGCCTCGACGACAACGACGGCCACGGATTCTTCGGCGCCCTCGGCGACTCGGTGGTCACCGGGCCGACGATGACCAACGTGAACGACTTCCGCGCCGTGCTGGTGCAGGCACGTCACTGCGCCTGAGCACCAAAAAAGACGGCCGGCGGCATTCGCCCCCGGCCGTGGCACAAACGCCGACCGCACTCGGCGTTCCTGAGAAGCTCTGCACCGCCGCGCGCATCGGCGGCGCGGTCTGCCCGTCGCGAGCATCGCCCGCCTCGCAGCCGATGCGATGGACGACACCCGCGGAGTCGTCCGTCCATCTTGTATCCAATTGAATCACTTTACAACGGTTCCCATCAAGAGGCCCGACCCTGCGTGCGCCCGTGACGCGCGCACGCCCGGCACAGTAAGATCGGTTGCATGGACGCCGAACGACTTCGTGCCCTGCAGGCACCGATCAAGCAGCGCTATCGCGAGCAGCCGGACAGCGCGCGCATCACCTTGCACGCCGAAGGCCGCATCGGCGAAGGCGTGAGCTGCAGCGTGGACACCGCGCGCGCCATGGTGCAGGCCGGCCTGCACCCCGGAACCGGAGGCGACGGCCTGTCGGTGTGCTCGGGCGACATGCTGCTGCAGGCGCTGGTGGCCTGCGCCGGCGTCACCCTGGCCGCGGTGGCCACCGCGCTGGGCATCGAACTGCGCGATGCGCGGGTACACGCCGAAGGCGACGTCGACTTCCGCGGCACGCTGGGAGTCGACAAACAGGCGCCGGTCGGCGTGGAGGCGATCCGGCTGCGCTTCGACCTCGACACCGACGCCGACGACGAACAGATCGCCAGCCTGCTGCGCCTGACCGAGCGCTACTGCGTGGTCTGGCAGACCCTGGCCGGTACGCCGAAACTGAGCAGCAGCACGCGTCGCCTGTGAGCGCGGCCGGGCACGCCGCTGGCGCCACGCGCCGCCAGCGTCGAAGGCCTGCACGACCTTGAACCCGGCGGCACAATGGAAGGCTTCGCCACGCGCCACTTGCCGCCATGGATTCCCGCCTTCCCATCGACTCCCGCGCCACCGCGCTGATGACCCTGCTGTGCCTGATCTGGGGGCTGCAGCAGGTGGCGCTCAAGGCTTTCGGTGGAGATATCTCGCCGCTGCTGCAGATCGGCCTGCGCTCGGGCGTCGCGGCGCTGCTCGTGGCGCTGCTCATGCTGTGGCGACGCCAGGCCTTCGTCTGGGGACAGTGGCGCGTCGGGCTGCTGGCGGGCGCGTTGTTCGCGGTCGAATACCTGCTGGTGGGACAGGCACTGCGCTACACCAGCGCCGCGCACACCGTGGTGTTTCTCTACACGGCGCCGATCTTCGCCGCGCTCGGGCTGCACCTGCGCCTGCCGGCCGAGCGCCTGTCGCGCATGCAGTGGACGGGCGTGGCGATGGCCTTCGGCGGCGTCGCGGTGGCCTTTCTCGCACCCGACGCGGGCTCCGGCGCGAACCCGGCCAGCCTGGTCGGTGATGCGATGGCCCTGGCCGGCGGCGCATGCTGGGGGGCCACCACGGTGACCATCCGGCTCAGTGCGCTTTCCACCACCCCGCCGACCATGACCCTTCTATGGCAGTTGCTCAGCGCATTCGCGCTGCTGGTGCCTGCATCGTGGCTGCTCGGCGAGGCATCGATCCGGCCGACCGCGCAGGCCTGGCTGGCGCTGGGATTCCAGGCCGTGATCGTTTCCTTCGCCAGCTTCCTCACCTGGTTCTGGCTGCTGCGCACCTACCTGGCGTCGCGCCTGGGGATTTTCTCGTTCATGACCCCTGTGTTCGGCGTGCTGTTCGGCGCGCTGCTGCTGCACGAACCGCTGAGCGCTCGCTTCCTGGCGGGGGCGGCGCTGATGTTCGCCGGCATCCTGGTGGTCAGCCTGCACCGCATGCTGGCGAGCCTGGGCGGGCGGGTACTGGGCGCCTGAGTCGCGCCAATCCGACCCTTCGGACCGGATTGACCCAGGTCAAATCGTCCGGCGTGTCGCAGGCGTCTCATGGGCCTGGAGGCTCATGATGACCGAATCACCCCTGCGGCGCTTTCCGCTGCACCCGGCACACCCCGAACGCATCTGCTGGGGCTGCCACCGCTACTGCCCCGCCGACGCGATGCGCTGCGGCAACGGATCCGAGCGCACCCAGCACCCAGCCGAACTGCTGGGCGACGACTGGATGGACTTCGGTCTCGACGCCCGGGCCGACGCCGCGCTCACAGGTCCAGCACCAGCAGCCCCCCCTTCGGACGCGACACGCACGGCGTGAAGTGGGTGCGCTGCTCGTCGGCGCCGAGAATGCAGTCCTGGTGCTCGACCTCGCCCTGCAGGTAGCCGGTCTTGCAGGTGGCGCACAGCCCCGCCTCGCACGACGTGGCGATGTCGATGCCGGCCTCGCGCAACACCTCGACGATGCCGCGTCCCGGCGGCACCTGCAGGCGTCGGCCGCTGCTGGCGATCTGCAGCGTGAAACCGTCGCCGGGGGCCGCGTCGGCGACCGGCTTGTCGGGCGCCTTGAAATGCTCGAAATGCACGCTGCCGGCCGCCCAGTCCGAGCTGGCGTCGGCGCAGGCCTTCATGAACCCGGCCGGCCCGCAGTAATACAGGTGGGTTCCGTCGCCGCGCTCGCGCGCCAGCAGCGCGGCGATGTCGAGCCCCCGCGAAGGGTCGCCGCCGTCCAGGTGCAGGTGCAGCCGCGCGGGATCGAGCTCGCCGCGCAACTCGTCGGCGAAGGCCACGCTGTCGGCGTCGCGCGCGCAGTAGTGCAACTCGTAGTCGGCACCCTGCGCGTGCAGGCGGTGGGCCATGGACTTCAGCGGAGTCAGGCCGATGCCGCCGGCCAGCAGCAGCGATCGGCGAGCCCCGGGCTGCAGCGCGAACAGATTGCGCGGCTCGCTCACCCGCACCCGCTGGCCGACGCGCCAGCTCTGGTGCAGCGTGCTCGATCCCCCGCGCCCCGAGTCGTCGCGCAGCACGCCGATGACGTAGCGGTGGCGCTCGTGCGGCGGGTTGCTCAGCGAGTACTGGCGCAGCAGGCCATCGGCCACCTGCACGTCGATATGCGCTCCGGGCTCGAAACCCGGCAGCGCCCTGCCCTGCGGGTGCACCAGCTCGTAGGAGTGGATGTTGCGCGCCTCCAGGCGGATCTGGCGCACCAGCAGTTCGAGCTCAGGCATCGCCGCGCACCTCGCGTTCGAGCTCGTCCATGCGCCGGCGCACGAACTCGGTCCTCTCGTCGCCCTTGAGGTGCTCGCTTTCGACCAGGATGTTCACCACGCCGCGCGAGATCTTCCGGCGGCGCGCGATCTCCTCGTCGGTGCTGTCGGCGCGCGGCAGGTCGAACACATTGCCCGAGCAGAAGCTGTTGGGAGCGCCGCCGATATCGCGCAGCCACTGCGCGAAATTCTGCGGGCTGGCAGCCGGGTTGGCACCACGCACTGCGTCGCGCAGCATCTTGCGGAACAGGTACAGGCCGGCGTCGAGCTTGGTCGGGTTCTCCAGCTTGTGCACGGCGATCGGGCGCTGGCTGATGATGGCCTCGTAGTCGCCAGGCGCGTACTGCGCCTGCTTGTAGTTCGGGCGCTCGCGGTGGTTGGCCGGAATCGGCGGCATGTCGTCGATGGTGTAGGCGCCGAAGCGCTCGGGGCGGCGCAGCGCCACCTGGCCCTCGAGGAAATCGATGGACTCGTAGCCCACCCACTCCTTCCTGCCCACGCCACGGGTGTCGATGCCCGGGCCCATGACCCGCCAGCCGATCATCTTGCTGTTCTCGTTGTCCACCGGAACCGTCCAGCGGATGATGTGGAAGCGGCTGAACAGCTTGCGTGCCTTGCCGTCCTCCGACGTGTAGGCGTGCAGGCTCAGGTTGGGCAGCACCTGGTGCTGCACGCGCACGAACATGTGGCCGTCGTCGGAACGGCGCGCGCCCGCGCAGGCCAGGCTGCGGCCCTGCTGCACCGGGATGAACTGCATGTCGGGGGCGACTTCCATCGACGCCGCGCCGACCTCGTCGAAGGTGGTGCCCTGGAAATTGCCGCCCACCACGTTCTTCGCGGAGTGCAGCGCTGCGGTATGGAAGTTGTCGGCCGCGTTGTCCTGCACCTGCAGCCAGTTGCAATGCTGGAAGTTGCTGAACGGAACCAGTTCGTCGCCAGGCATGACCGTGAAGTTGCCTTCCCACTCCGGGAACGGCGGCTCCTCCTCGGGCGGGCCCATGTAGGCGAACACCAGGCCATGGCGCTCGAAGGCCTTGTAGGCGCCCTGGCGAATCGAGCAGGCGTACTTCTCGGCCTCGGCCTCCTCGCCCTTCGGGAACGGCACGTGCAGGCAGGTGCCGTCGACGTCGAACACCATGCCGTGGTAGCAGCACTGGATGCCGCGCTCCTGGATCGCGCCGTACTCCAGCGACGCGCCGCGGTGCACGCAATGCGCGTGCAGCAGGCCCACGCGCCCGCTGCCGTCACGGAAGGCCACCAGTTCCTCGCCCAGGATTTTCAGGAAGCGCGGCGTGTCGGTGAGCTCCATGGACATGCACACCGGGTGCCAGAAGCGGCGCATGTACTCGCCCAGCGGCGTGCCCGGATCGGTCTCGGTGATCTCCGGGTCGTGCCCGGGGGTCTTGTTGGTGTAGTAGCCGCCGAAGGGAATCAGTTTTTTCGGCACGGCGGGCGCGCTGCCCGGCGTCGCCGCCTGGGGTTCCTTCTGGTTGGGTTCCAACACACTGCTCATGACTGGCGACTCCTGGTGACGGCGGGCCGCACGCCATGCGGCCCGGATGCGCGGGGTAGGAACCGGCGATTGCGCTCCGGATCCCGACGACTGTATTCTGTATCCAAAGAATATTCGAGCTTTGAGATGTTCGCCCATGCGGGTAAACCCGCGCGCCCAACCCGGCACAATCGGGGTCGAGGCGCCGCGTTGACCGCTGCCGCGCGCGCCTCGTAGGCTTCGTCCTGCCACCGCCCCCGCCCCGCCGAGCCATGAGCCTTGCCCTCGCCCGCATCCAGTCCCGCACCGACTATGTCGACGAGGTGTATCGCGTGCTGCTCGACGCCATCAGCGACGGCACCCTGGCGCCGGGCACCCGGCTGACCCAGGAGGAGATCGCCGAGCAGTTGTCGGTGTCTCGCTCGCCGGTGCTGCAGGCGCTGCGCCTGCTCAAGAAGGACGGGCTGGTGCGCGACGCCCCCGGGCGCGGCGTGCTGGTCGCACCGCTGGAACTGCAGTCGATCGGTCATGTCTACGAGGTGCGAGGCGCGCTCGAGGCCCTGGCGGCGCGCCTGGCGGCGCGGCGCAACGCACGTATCGACACGGCGCTGATCGCCGCCGGCAGGCAGGCCTCGCGCGGCAGCGACGTCAAGGCCATGCTGGAAGCCGACATGGCCTTTCACAACGCGCTGTACGAAGCCTCGGGCAACCCGCTGATCGCGCAAAGCGCGCACACCCACTGGGTGCACCTGCGCCGCGTCATGGGCGCGGTGCTGCAGGCCTCGGGCCTGCGCGACGCCATCTGGGACGAGCACCAGGCGATCGCCGATGCCATCGCCGCCGGCAACGCCGAACGCGCCGCAGCGCTGGTGGAGCGCCACACCGCGCGCGCGCGCGCCAACCTCATGGCGCGCCTCGGCGAGGTGCTGGCCGAGCACGGCACCTGACCCGGGTGCCGGAGCCCGGGCTCAAGGCTGCTGGTGCACCAGGGGTCGGACGTTGTGGAAGAACAGCCCGACCTGCGCGGCCTCCACCAGCAGGCTGGCGGGCTCGTCGGCCGTCTGCGTGGCCAGGCGCAGGTAGCGCTCGCGAATCCAGTGGCCCAGCGGCGTTCCCGCGTCGAGCATGTCCTTCCAGCGCGAGTCCTGCAGGTTGCCCATCAGGCGCCAGATCATCTCCTGGAACACGACCTGCTTTTCGGCGGACAACGTGGGGGGCATGGGGCGCAACGGGATCGGCAACTGCACCAGTCTAGGCCCCGCGCCGGGGCCCCGTGTTGCCGGATGTTGCCGTGCAGCATCGTCGCTTTCGCGCCCGCGCCCGCGCCCCCGCCCGTGACGCCACCTTCTCAGTCGAACATGTCGGGCTGGGTCGCCTTGAGCTGTTCCCAGATGGGCTGGAAGTGCAGCCAGCCGATGTAGTCGCTGCCCACGTGCTCGCGGCTGTAGCGCGCGCGCTCCGGCGGCACCAGGCGCGGCGCGTGGCCGCTGGCGTCGACCATCAGTTCCTGCTGGCAGCAGCGCTCCAGCGCGATGAACCAGAAGGCCGCCGACTCGATGCTGTGGCGGCTCGCCGTCAGCAGCCCGTGGTTCTGGTGGATCGCCGCCTTCACGCCCTTGAAGGCATCCGCCACCTTGTGCCCGGCCTTGACCTCCACCGCCACCTGCCCGGCCTCGTCGCCGATGACCACGTGGTCCTCGAAGAACGCGCAGGCGTCCTGGGTGATCGGGCGCAGCGGGCGCGCGAGGGATGCGAACGCGGTCCCGTACACCGTATGCGCGTGGCACATGGCGACGATGTCGGGGTGCATCTCGTGCACCGCGGCGTGCAGAACGAAACCGGCGCGGTTGATGGCGTGGCGACCCTCGACCACCTTGCCCTCGTGGTCGGCCAGGATCAGGTTGGACATGCGCACCTGCGAGAAGTGCACGGCCATCGGATTGGTCCAGTACAGCTGCGGATGCTCGGGATCGCGAATGGTCAGGTGCCCGGCGAAGCCGTAGTCGAAGCCCTGCAGCGCGAAGGCACGGCAGGCGGCGACCAGGCGCTGCTTGAGGTGCTCGCGATGCGCGGCGTGGTTGTCGAAGCTGGGGATCTCCGGGAAGATCAGTCCTTCCTGCTCGGGTTGGTAGATCGACGTGCGTCCCTTGAGGTCGACGCTCCCGGGGGACGGTTGCAGCACTGCGGCCATCTCGGTTCCTTGATACGAGGTGCGAATGGGCTGCATGGTCGCGCCGCTGCCGAGCGTTGACAAACGATGCTTGTTCATGAAAGCATGAATACCATTCATCTATTCCCGCCATCCCTCAGGCTGCCGACATGAGGCGCATGCCCAATTTCGTGCTGCTGCGGGCTTTCGAGGCTGCCGCGCGACTCGAGAGCTTCGCGCTGGCGGCGCAGGAACTGCATCGCACGCCGTCGGCGATCAGCCACCAGATCCGCGAACTCGAGGACTACTTCGGGCGCGCGCTGTTCCTGCGGGCCAATCGCCGTGTCGAGCCCACGCCCGAGGCACGCCGCCTGCTCGACAGCCTCAGCCGCGTGTTCGACGTGGTCGAGGCCGCCTGCCAGGAAGTGGCGCTGGCGCCCGAGGCGCAGGTGCTGGCGGTGCACTGCGCGCCCAGCCTGGCCACGCAGTGGCTGGGGCCGCGCCTGGCCGATTTCGCGCACGCGCACGGCGACGTGGCCATTCGCCTGTCCACCGGCGCGCAGCCGCTGGACCTGGCGCGGGTGCGCGAAATCGACGTCGCGATCTCCTACGGCCACGCGCTGGAGCGAGCCGAGCTGCAGACCTGGGCGCTGGGGCCCGAGCGCATCGCTCCGCTGTGCTCCCCCGCGCTGCTCGGGCGCCCGGGCTCGATGTCGCCCGCCGACGCGGTGGCCACGCTGCCGCTGATCGAGTCCCAGCTCAGCCCGCTGAGCTGGGGCGACTGGTTCGCCGCCTGCGCACTGCAGCCCCGCGCCGGCACCCGCGCATCCTTCGACCGCGCCGCGCTGGCGATCTCGGCGGCGGTGGACGGCATCGGCGTGGTGCTGGAAAGCACCCGCCTGGCCGGGCGCGAACTGCGCCGCGGCGACCTGGTGGAGATCGCGGCGCCCGAGCTGCCGGTGTTCGAACGCCCGCTGCACTTCCTGTCCTGCCGCCGCGGCGAAGCCGCGCAGCCGCGCATCGCCGCGTTCCGCGACTGGCTGCTGGCCCAGGCCGCCGCCGACGGCGCGCGCTGAGCGGCGGCAGCGGCGAAGCACGAAGCCGCCGGCGCGGCTGCGCGTCACAGAATCGACAAATGCCCGGTCTCGACCTCGGCGCCCTTGCGCTTGCCGTGCAGCTTGATGGTCAGGCGCAGGTCGTTCATCGAATCGGCGTTGCGCAGCGCGTCCTCGTAGCTGATGCGCTCGGCCTCGAACAGGTCGAACAGCGCCTGGTCGAAGGTCTGCATGCCCAGCTCGCGGGACTTTTTCATCACGTCCTTGATGTCGCCGACCTCGCCGTTGAGCACCTTCTCGGCGATCAGCGGCGAGTTGATCATGACCTCGACGGCGGCCACGCGGCCCTTGCCCTGCTCCAGGCGGATCAGGCGCTGCGAGACGATGGCCTTGAGGTTCAGCGACAGGTCCATCAGCAACTGCGCGCGCCGCTCCTCGGGGAAGAAGTTGATGATGCGGTCGATGGCCTGGTTGGCGTTGTTGGCATGCAGCGTGGCCAGCGCCAGGTGACCGGTCTCGGCGAAGGCCACCGCCTGGTCCATGGTCTCGCGATCGCGGATCTCGCCCATCAGGATCACGTCGGGAGCCTGGCGCAGCGTGTCCTTCAGCGCGTCGTCCCAGCCGATGGAGTCGATGCCCACCTCGCGCTGGTTGACGATGCAGTTCTTGTGCGGATGCAGGAACTCGATGGGGTCCTCGATGGTGATGATGTGGCCCTGCGAGTTCTCGTTGCGCCAGTCGACCATCGCCGCCAGCGACGTGCTCTTGCCGCTGCCGGTGGCGCCGACGAAGATGATCAGGCCGCGCTTGGTCATCGCCAGTTCCTTGAGCACCGCGGGCAATTGCAGGCCGTCGATGGTCGGGATTTCCAGCGGGATCTTGCGCGCCACCAGCGCCACGCTGCCGCGCTGCGTGAAGGCGTTGGCGCGAAAGCGCCCGATGCCGGTGGGCGAGATGGCGAAGTTCACCGCCTTGTTGGCCTCGAAGTCGCGGCGCTGCTTGTCGTTCATCACCGCCACCGCCAGCGCCTGGGTGTGCTCGGGGCTGAGCGGATGCACCGACAGCTTCTCGACATTGCCGTCGACCTTGATGGCCGGCGGGAAACCGGCCGAGATGAACAGGTCGGAGCCCCCGCGCTTGACCATCAGCGCCAGGGAGCTGTGAATGAATTCGGTGGCTTGGGATTTTTCCATCGCAGGTCGGGCGCGGGCGCTTGGGCGGCAACGATGCCAATGCTACGGCATGCAACCTTCTTTGCGCGCCCGGTTCGGCGCCCCGCCGTGGCGGCGCGTCAGCGACGCGTGAAACCCCGATGCACGGCGGTCAATGCAGCTTGACCTGCGGCTCCGTGGTGCGCGAGATCAGGCGCGCCAGCGTGAGGAACACGGTTTTCCAGAAACCGTGCAGAGCATGCAGGTGCATGCGGTAGAGCATCCAGTAGATGAAGCGCGCGAACTGGCCCTCGATGAACATGGTGCCGCGCGACAGGCTGCCCATCAGGCTGCCGACGGTGCTGTGCTCGCCCAGCGACACCAGCGAGCCGGCGTCGTGGTAGCGGAATTCGCCCAGCGGGCGCCCCTCCAGCAGGTTGCGGATCTGGCGCAGCATGAACGTGGCCTGCTGGTGCGCGGCCTGCGCGCGCGGCGGCACGCCGGAGTCGTGCCCGGGCCAGGGGCAGGCGGCGCAGTCCCCCAGCGCGAACACCGCGTCGTCGCGCGTGGTCTGCAGCGTCGGGCGCACCACCAGCTGGTTGATGCGGTTGCTTTCCAGGCCGTCGAGGTCCTTGAGGAAATCGGGAGCCTTCACGCCGGCGGCCCACACCACCAGCTCGGCCGGCAGGAATTCGCCATCGGCAGTTCGCACGCCGGTCGCCGTGACTTCGGTCACGCGCTTGCCCACGTGCAGCTCGACGCCGAGCTTGTGCAACTCGCGCGCCGCCGCGCCGGACAGGCGCTCGGGCAGCGCCGGCAGGATGCGCGGCGCGGCCTCGACCAGGCTCAGGCGCACGTCGCGCTCGGGATCGATGCGGTCGAGTCCATAGGCAGCCAGCACGCGCATCGAGTTGTGCAGCTCGGCCACCAGCTCGACCCCGGTGGCTCCCGAACCGACCGCGACCACGTTGAGCTGCTCCGGACGCAAGGGCTCGGTCTGGGCGTTGGCGGCGATGCAGGCATCGACCAGGCGGCGGTGAAAACGCCGTGCGTCGTCCGGGGTGTCCAGCGCGATGGCGTGCTCGGCCGCGCCCGGGGTGCCGAAGTCGTTGTTCTGGCTGCCCACCGCGATGACCAGGATGTCGTAGTCGATCGCGCCGCGCGGCGTGACCTCGCGCCCGCGCTCGTCGACCGACGGCGCCACCAGCACCTGCCTGCGCGCGCGGTCGAGCCCGTCCATCGCGCCGAGTCGGTACTTGAAATGGTGCCAGCTCGACTGCGCCAGGTAGTTCAGCGCGTTGTCGTCGATGCCCAGCGTGCCGGCCGCCGCCTGGTGCAGCAGCGGCTTCCAGAGATGGCTGCGCGAGCGCTCGATCAGGATGATCTCGGCCTTGCCGCGACGGCCCAGGGTGTCGCCCAGGCGCGTGGCGAGCTCGAGCCCGCCGGCGCCGCCGCCGACGATCACGATACGGGGAAGTCTGGTGGAGCTGACCGCGAGTTGCATGGCGACGGGAGCCGGAAATGCAGCCGGTGGCCGCGGGAAGGCGAATGTGTCATTGTGGCCCCTGCGGCGCCGAAGCACCAGGGGCCTGCTCGCATGCGTCGGCTGCGCGAGGGGTCTTGGCCCCGGCGCGCGGCGCCGAGCCGGGACTCTTGAGAAAACGCAGGGCCGCCCCAAGTTTTCTCCACCCCCACGGGGGGCGGGTCGGGCCCCAGGCCCGGCCCTGGGGGCGCTCACGAGCAATCGCTGGGCCGCCCCAAGATTGCTTGACCCCCACGGGGGATGAGGCCGGACCAGCTGCTGTGCCTGCGCACAGCAGCGCGCCGGCCGAATCCGAGCAGCCTGCAAGCTGCGAGGTGGAACGGGCTGGGCGCAGCACGGCCCTGGGGGCCCTCTCAGGCGGCCACGGGGCGTACCGTGGCGGCGACCCGCCGGGCGCGTTCACGCGCCTGTTCGATGTCTTCGCCGGCCGCCAGCGCCACGCCCATGCGCCGGCGCGCGAAGCTCTCGGGCTTGCCGAACAGGCGCAGGTCGGCACGCGGCACGGCCAGGGCCTGCGCGACACCCTCGAAGCGCAGCGCGCGCGCGTCGACCCCGCCGTAGATCACGGCCGAGGCGCCCGGCTCGCGCAGCGCGGTGTCCACCGGCAACCCGAGGATCGCTCGCGCATGCAGCTCGAACTCGGACTGGCGCTGCGAACACAGCGTGACCAGCCCGGTGTCATGCGGACGCGGACTGACCTCGGAAAACCAGACGTCGTCGCCGCGCACGAACAATTCGACGCCGAACACCCCGCGCCCGCCCAGCGCCGCGGTGACCCGACCCGAGATCTCGCGCGAGCGCTCCAGCGCGCGCGGCGACATCGGCTGCGGTTGCCACGACTCGATGTAGTCGCCGCGCTCCTGCAGGTGTCCGATGGGTTCGCAGAAAAAGGTTCCGACCTCACCCGGGGCCTGCGCCGCCCGCACCGTGAGCTGGGTGATCTCGTAGTCGAAGTCGATGAAACCTTCGACGATCACGCGGGGAAGCTGCACGCGTCCGCCGGCCATCGCGTAGTCCCAGGCCGGCTGCAGGTCCTGCGGGCCGCGCAGCACCGACTGGCCCTTGCCTGAAGACGACATGACCGGCTTGACCACGCAGGGATAGCCGATGCCGGCGTCGATGGCGCCACGCAGCTCGTCCAGCGACTCGGCGAAGGCGTATGGCGAGGTCGGCAGCCCGAGTTCCTCGGCCGCCAGGCGCCGGATGCCCTCGCGGTTCATGGTCAGTTGCGCGGCGCGCGCGGTGGGAATCACCTCGGCCAGGCCCTCGGCCTCGATGTCCAGCAGCGCCTGCGTGGCGATGGCCTCGATCTCGGGCACGATCAGGTGCGGGCGCTCGGCCAGCACCAGGGCGCGCAGCGCCTGCGGATCGGTCATGTCGATGACATGCGCGCGATGCGCCACCTGCTGGCCCGGCGCATGCTCGTAGCGGTCCACCGCGATGACTTCGGCGCCCAGGCGCTGCAGCGCGATGATCACTTCCTTGCCGAGCTCGCCGGCGCCCAGCAGCATGACCCGCAGCGCGGCGTCGGACAAGGGGGTGCCGAGGGGGGGAAGGTTCACGGGGGGCATCGCAGGACTCCGGCTGGCTCGGGACAAAGTCGTCAGCATAGCCAATGCGGCAACGCAGCCGCCGGGTTCAGTCGATGTCGAGCACGACGTTGCCCACCGCCTTGCCCGACTCGACCAGTTCGTGCGCCTCGGCGATGTCGCGCAGCGGCAGGCGCGCGGCGATGTTGTGCTGCAACATGCCGCGTTCGAGCATGCGTGAGAGCGTGGCCTGCGCACGCTCGCGCTGCGCCGCAGTCAGGTGGTAGACGATGAAACAGCGCAGTTGCAGGTTCTTGGCGATCAGCGGGAAAAACGGCAGCTGGACCTGCGCCTGGCTGCTGCCGTACACCACGCACTGCCCGCCGCTGCGCAGCATCTCCAGGTCGGCGGCGCCGTTGACCCCGAGGTCGAGTTCGATGATGCGGTCGACGCCGTGCCCGCCGGTGAGCTCGGCCACGCGCTCGGCAAGCGGCTGGTCACGGTACAGCACCACGTCGTCGGCACCTGCGGCAAGCGCCAGCTCGGCCTTGCGCTGGGTGCTGACCGACGCGATGACGCGGGCGGCACCGAGCTGCGAGGCCATCTGCACCGCGTAGTGCCCGACCGCGCCGGCGCCCCCGGCCACCAGCACGGTGCGTCCGGCCACTCCGCCGCCCAGCAGCACCGCGTGCAACGCGGTCAGCGCCGGGATGCCCAGGCAGGCGCCCGCTGCGGCATCGACGTGGTCGGGCAGGCCCACTGCCTGCTGCTGCGGCAGGCACACCCACTGTGCGGCGGTACCGTCGGCGCGGCCCCAGGCCGCGTTCCAGGTCCAGACACGCTGCCCGATGCGCGCCGCGTCGACCCCGGCGCCGACCGCGTCGATCACCCCGGCACCGTCACTGTGCGGAATCACGCGCTCGAAGGGCATGCGGGGATTGCGCAGGCCCAGCCGGGACTTGACGTCCGAAGGGTTGACTCCGGAACATTCGAGCCGGATGCGCACCTCCCCGGGGCCAGGCTGCGGCGTGGGGACCTCCCCGAGCTGCAGAACCTCGCGCGCGGGACCGAGACGTGTGTAATAGGCGGCTTGCATGCCCGTCAGTTTAGGGCGACCACGCGGCGCGCGTTGTCCGGGAACAAGAGCCGATTGTCATGGATGGCACGCTCAAGTACCTTTGTAACGTGCCGTTAGCACAGGGTGCCGACACATTCCGGAGAGTTGAATATGAGCCACGCGGGCGCCTCGCTGCAAGCCGAGCATGTCTTCGCCTCCATCGCCGAAAGCATGGCGATGATCGAATTCGACACCCAGACCCGGGTGGTCTGGGTGAACCGGCGCTTCGCGCATGCCCTCGGCTACGAGCCTGAGGATCTGGTGGGTCGGCACCACCGAATGTTCTGCGCTCCGGAGTTCGCGGCGTCTGCGCAGTACCAGGAACTCTGGGACAGACTGCGTGCCGGACAGGCGTTTTCCGACAAGATCCAGCGCCTGACCCGCGACGGCAGGCTGGTCTACCTGGAAGCCACCTACTCGCCGGTGCGCGACGCCTCCGGCGACGTGGTCGGGGTGGTGAAGATCGCCACCGACATCGATGCGCGCGAGGCCGCGTCGAGACAGTTCGCCGAGCAGCTGCGAGCCGCCGCCCGCAGTCTTTCGGACCACGTGGGAGACGGCAAGGCGACGGTCGAAGCCCTGCTCAAGTTCATGCAGCACAACGCCGACTCGGCCCTTCACGAGTCCAGGCAGATCGAGGAGCTGAACCAGCACTCCTCGGAAGTCGGCAAGAGCATCGAGAAGATCCGCAGCATTTCCTACCAGACCAACCTGCTGGCGCTGAACGCTGCGATCGAGGCGGCACGCGCCGGCGAGGCCGGGCGCGGCTTCGCCGTGGTCGCCGACGAGGTGCGCAGCCTGTCGATGAACGTGCAAGGCGCCACGACCGAGATCCAGAACCAGATCGAACTCAGCTTCAAGACCCTCGGCACGATCACCAAGGCCCAGCAGACGGCGGTGGACAACATGCGCGAGGGGCAGGCGCAGGGGCAGCACATCATGGAGCTGTTCCAGCGCATATCGGCCAGCGCGCTCGAACTGCACGCAAGCGCGCAGCTCATGCCGACGTGATGGCGCAAGTTCGTCCACTGCGTCAGGGAACTGGCGCCCTCCCGCCGAGCTGGCACAAGGCCTGGATGATCTCGGCCCGGGTGCTGCGGTACAGGCTGGCGGAGGCGGGGTGCAGGGCCGCCGAGCGGTTGATGTCGAGCACGCGCTGCAGACCCGAGTCGCGCATGCCGCGCGCGTCCAGGAAGCGCTGCACGGGGCACGGCGCACGAACGAGGCCGTCGATCACCTCGGGCCAGTGGCTCAGCGAGCCGAGCTGGCGTTCGCGGATCAGGTAGCCGGCCAGCGCGCCCCATGGAGTGACGGGCTCGCGAGGATCGATGGCGTGGCGGTAGTGGTCGATCCATCCCGGTACGCTGTGCGCCGGCATCGGCTTGGCGATGCCGTAGCCCTGCCCACGGTCGGCGCCCAGGATCGCGGCTGCCTCGACCAGCCCCGGATGCTCCAGGCCGCCGACGGTCAGGGACATGTTCAGCGAATTCGACAAATGCGTCAGGTGCAGGATGAACGCGAAGGCGCGCTGCGGATCCTTGCGTGCCGCCTCGCGCACCAGCGCCTGGTCGATCTTGAGCTCATCGAAAGGCAGGTGGTCGGGGCGCAGCAGCGAACGGGGTCCGCAGCCCAGGTCTTCGTGCACCACGCGCACACCGCGTTCACGCAGGGATTCGACGAAGGGCTGGCGCGTGCCCTGGGCCTGCGCATCGCCGTTGTCCGGGATTTCCAGCTCCAGGCCGCGCGGGTCGAGTCCGCTGCCGTCCAGGGTGCGAAAAAGCACCTCGTGGTAGCGCTCGTCGCCCACCGCCTGGGGCGGCAGGTTGAGGGCCACGCGAACGTGCAGGCCGGCGTCGTGCCAGGCGCGCTGGTCGGCCGACGCGATGTCGAGCCCGCACTCGAACAGGCGCAGCAGGCCGTCGCTTTCCAGCGCCGGCAGGAACTCGTCGGGAGCCACCATGCCCGAGTCGTCGCCGACCAGACGCGCCAGAGCCTCGACCTTGGTCAAGACCCCGCTCCGCAGGTCGATGATCGGCTGATACAGCATGCGCACGCGCCCCGACTCGAGCCAGGCGCCATAGGTGTTGCGGCGGCTGTACGAAATCCCGCCGGGCCGAGCCAGTCTTCTCGCCGTGCTGCCCACGATCTGCCGGACCTGCTCCAGAAAGGCGCCGCGTCCGCCGGCGTCGAAGAATCCCGGCCAGCGGCTGTGCAGGCTGAGCAGCGCATGACTGTGTCCCGAGTCATCCGCCAGCGGCACCACCGCGCACGAACGCAGGCCCAGGCTGGCCGTCACGCCGATCCACGCGTCCTGCTCCCGGGCGGCGCGCGACGAGTTGCAGGTGCAGACGCTGCCTTCGCGCCATGCCCGCGCCAGGATCGTCGGTGCCTGCGGCTCCTCGGCCGCCTCGTGCAGCAACGGCGCCTGCGCCACCTGCGCGGCGGCCAGGCAGGCCGGCGCACTGGCGCCGCCGTACGCCTCCACCTCCCAGCGCCCGCTGGCATCGAGGCGACCGACGAAGGCCGCGGCCAGGCCTTCCAGCCCGCACAGCGCGCGCAGGCAACCCTGGTAGAAGTCGTTCAGCTTGCTCCCGACGAGTGCGTGCCGCTGCAGCAGCGCCGCGGCACGCGCCAACTCCTGCTCGACCTGCCGATAGCCGACGCTTTGCGCCTGCAGGTCGAACAGCAGTCGGCGGTCGACCAGCTGCACGAGGCTCCGGCGCAGGTCGGCGGTGCATTCGGCCTGGCGCTCGAGCAAGCGGTGCAGGGCTTCCTGGTACAGGCCGTAGGCCTGCGTGAGCCACGTCATGTCCACGCCCACCAGCGCGTGGATGCGCCCGACCTGCAGCGCCCGCTCGCGATGCGCGCCGGCCTCGAGCGATGGCGATACGAGCGTGGCCAGATGCCGCGCCTGCTGCTCTCGCAGGTGGGTGAATTCGAAATCGTCGAGGCGCTCGAGAATCCGCCGGCTCGCCGGGCGACGCATCAGCGAATCGTAGAAATCGTCGACGAGACCCGCCGAAGCCGTGCAGGCCTGAGCGTGCAGATCCCGCAACAGCGCACCGGCCCGCGCACCGTAGACAGGCTCGAGGTCCGCGGACTCGTCATGCGACAAATGCTCGGGCTGCGTCATACAGCGTCCGTGACTCGTCTCAGGGGGAACAGGCATCGTGCCACGGGGTTCGTGGCCAAGTTGACTGCTCGATTCATGCCGTCTATCCAGCGTTAGCGTTTGTCCGGATCGGGACTTTATTCAAATGCAAGATGGATTGCCATGAACAAACACAATATCGATGTTTTTTGATATTTTTATTCCGCGACGTTTCGATCAGGCATTGAATCATCACGACCATTTTGAATATTCCGCAGCAAAAAGGACTGTTGACATCGATTTCCCGTTACCTCGCGGGCAAGCAGCCGACCCGTCATTGACCAAAGTTGCCGATGGTCCCTCGCGCAATTTGCCCATTGGCTGCGTCAATAACAGCAAGGAAGTCCTGCCCTGGTCGCCAGCGCCAGCCGCCCGAAAGCCGTCGCGGGCCCACGAGATGCCACGCGGGCTTGCGCTGGCTCAAGGCAGGGAGCCTGCGCCCGACCCTAAGCTCGATGCAACATCGCGGCCCTGGCCGGCCGCCGCAAGGGGCTAGTCATGAATGCGTATCGAACGGTCCTGCTGTATTCCGGAGCGGCCACGCAGGTCGCCAAGCTGGTGTCCGTCGCCGCGCAGGTGGCGGGTGCACAGGGCGCGTCGATCGAGGCCCTGTGCCCACCCGACGGGGTCGACTGCGACGGCGTGCAGCGCCTGCTCGCGGCCCGCTCCACGGCGGGCACCTGCCACGCGCTGGCCGAAGGCGTGGCGCCACTGGTCGAGCGCACGCGGGGCGCCGATCTGCTCGTGCTGAGCCAGCCGTATTTCGACGCCTCGCAAGTGCCGGGGCTGCAGTTCGCGTCGCAATTGCTGGTGGGCGCGAGCTGCCCGGTGCTGTTCGTGCCGCGTCCGGCCGAACTCGGCACGCGTTGCGCATCGCGGGTGCTGGTGGCGTGGGACGGCGGGCGAGAAGGCGCGCGCGCGCTGCGCGACGCGCTGCCGCTGCTGCAACGCGCCGAGAGCGTCGCCGTGTACGCCTACGGCAGCGCGCGCGGCCCGGCGGCCAGCACATTGCCCCAGGCCTGCGACTACCTGCGGCGCCACGGTGTCGAGCCGCGCCATGCGGTGCAGCGCATGGGCGACGCCGACTACGCGCGCAACAGCACCATGACCCCCACGCTGCTCGATGCCACGGTGGGAGAGTTGCTGCTCAGCGACGCCGCCGACCTCGCGGCGGACCTGCTGGTGATGGGGGCCTACGGGCATTCGCGCACGCAGGAACTCGTGCTTGGCGGTGTCACGCGTTCGCTGTTATCGTCCATGACCCTGCCGGTGCTGATGTCGCACTGACGCCCGGGGGCGTCAGGCCGCTCCGGCGGTCACGCACGCACCCATGAACCCGAGCTTCAAGGACCATTTCTCGGCCGGCGCCGCGGACTACGCGCGCTGGCGCCCCGGTTACCCGCGTCGACTGGCGAGCCTGCTCGCCGGTCTGGCGCCGTCACGGCAACTGGCACTCGACTGCGGCTGCGGCGCAGGCCAGTTGTCCACGCTGCTGGCGCAGGAGTTCAGGCAGGTGGTGGCCACGGATGCGAGCCAGGCGCAGATCGCGCACGCGCAGGCGCACCCGCGCGTGCTCTACCGCACGGCGCGGGCCGAGCACAGCGGGCTCGCCGACGCCAGCGCCGACCTGGTCACGGCAGCCCAGGCCGCGCACTGGTTCGATCTCGATGCCTTCTACGCCGAAGCGCGCCGAGTGCTTCGTCCGCGGGGTTGCGTGGCGCTGGTCAGCTACGGCCTGCCGCGACTCGACGGAGTTCCGGGGCAGCTGCTGCTCGACCTGCACGACCGCGTGCTGGGCCCGTACTGGCCGGCCGAGCGCCGGCTGGTGGTCGGCGCGTACCGCGACCTGCCGTTTCCCTTCGACCCGCTGCCGCAGCCGGCGCTGGACATGCGCGTCGACTGGTCGCTGCCCGACCTGCTCGGCTACGTTGGCACCTGGTCGGCGCTGCGCCCGGCGCAGGCAGCGCTGGGCCAGGCCCCCATCGAAGCCTTCGCGCGTGCCATGCGCGACGCCTGGGGCGAGGCGAACGCACGCCGCGCGGTGGGCTGGCCACTGACCGTGCTGGCCGGCCGCGTCGACTCGCCACGCCCTGGCGCGCGCTACGCCGAGCGCACGTGACGCACGATGTGCTCGACGAGTTCGGGCGAGCGCGCGCCGACGATCTGGTGCGCCAGCCCGCGCAGGGTGAGCAGGCGCGCCCCGGGGATCAGCTCGGCGGTGGCGCGCCCGCCGCTGGGGTCGACCATCAGGTCGCGCTCGC
This sequence comes from Pseudomonadota bacterium, assembly GCA_021847345.1. Taxonomy (GTDB): domain Bacteria; phylum Pseudomonadota; class Gammaproteobacteria; order Burkholderiales; family Burkholderiaceae_C; genus Thiomonas_A. The sequence continues at coordinate 11,562 of JAJZTW010000030.1, read as the reverse complement.
CGTGCAGCACCAGCGTGGGGGCGCGAATCCCGCGCAACTGGTCGCTGCGGTCGCCCGACTTCTGGATCGCCGCGATCTGGCGTGCGATGCCGGCAGCCTGCGAGCCCCCTCCCGCACGGCTCCAGGCGCGCCGCGCGTAGTCGGCCCATTCCTGCTCGGCGCCGGGCTCGCCCGGGTTGCCGATGTGATGCATCATCGCCACGTACTGGCTCACCGCCTGCTGCTCGGTGCGCGGTGGCGGCTTGAGCATGCGCGCGATGGTCGACGGCGCCGGCTGGCCGACGCTGCGGCTGCCGGTGGTGGAAAAGATCGAGCACAGGCTGCGCACGCGCTGCGGGTGTCGCACCGCCAGTGCCTGCGCGATCATGCCTCCCATGGACATGCCCACGACATGGGCGCGCGCCACGCCGATGCGATCGAGCAGCGCCGCCATGTCGTCGGCCATGTCCTCGAGCGCGTAGTTGTCCTGGGGCGCCATCCACAGCAGCTGGCGCAGGCGGCTGGGCGGTGCCGTGGGAAGCTGCGACGACAGCCCGACGTCGCGGTTGTCCGGCGTGATCACGCGCAGCCCGGCGTCGGCCAGGCCCTGCACGAAGGCCCCGGGCCACGCGATGAGCTGCAGCGCCAGCCCGGCGATCAGCAACACCGGCTCGGCGTCGTCGGCGCCATGGCTGCGCCAGCACATGCGCAGCCCGTCGCCGAGCTCGGTGAAACGGTCGTCTGCCGCGGCAGGCTGCGCGCGGGGCGCGTCGGGTGGAATCATGCAGCGTGCTCCTGAAGCGACGTGAAACGCAACTGCGGCTCGTCGACCCGGCCCTCGCGGAACATGCGCCGGTCGTCGGCGTAGTTCCACGACATGGTCCACGGGAACTCGGCGCCCTGGCGCGGCAGCTCGGCCAGCGAACGCTGCACGTAGCCGGCGCCGAAGTCCAGCAAGGCGCGCGTGGGCATTCCGGGCTCGGCCACCGGAACGCACGAATCCAGGCCGCGGCGCTGCATGTGGCGCAGCAGCCGGCACCAATGCTCGCACACCAGCCCGACCTTGAGGGTCCACGACGCCGACGTGTAGCCGATGGCGAAGGCGAAATTGCGCACGCCGCTGAGCATCATGCCCTTGAAGGCCACGTGCTCGGGCAGGCGCAGCGGCGCGCCGTCGACGCGCAGCTCGATGCCGCCGAATGGCTGCAGGCGCAGCCCGGTGGCGGTGACCACGATGTCGGCCGCCAGCTCGCGCCCGGAGCGCAGGAGCAGGCCGTCGCGGGTGAAGCGCTCGACCTGGTCGGTGAGCACCGAGGCACGGCCTTCGCGCAGCACGCGGAACAGGTCGCCGTCGGGCACCACGCACAGGCGCTGGTCCCACGGTTCGTAAGGCGGCCGGAAGTCGCGGTCGACGTCGCACCCTGACGGCAGCATGCGCGCGTTGACCCAGCGGATCAGGCGCCGCGCCAGCGCCGGGTGGCTGCGGCACAACTGGTAGACCCATTGCTGGCGCTTGATGTTGACGCCGCGCACCAGCGCGTGGGTCAGGCGCGCTCCCAGCCAGGGGCGCAGGCGACGGGCGAGGCCGTCGCGCGACGCCACCGGCAGGATGTAGGTGGGCGTGCGCTGGAGCATGGTCACGTGCGCGGCCTGCTGCGCCAGCGCCGGCACCAGGGTCACCGCCGTGGCGCCACTGCCGATGACCACCACGCGCCTGCCGCTCCAGTCCAGCTCGTCGGGCCAATGCTGCGGGTGCACGATGCGCCCGCCGAAATCATCGCGCCCGGCAAAATCCGGCGCGTGGCCCTGGTCGTAGCGGTAGTAGCCGCTGGCACAGAACACCCAGCGGGCACGCAGGCTCAGCGGCTGGCCGTCGGCGTCGCGCAGTTGCAGCTCCCAGCTGCGCCTGGCCGAACTCCAGTCGGCGCGCACGACGCGGTGGCGAAACAGGATGTGCCGATCGATTCCGGCGTCTCGCGCGGTGCGCTCCAGGTAGCCCTTGATCGCCGCGCCGTCGGCCAGCGCGACGTCGCTGCTCCAGGGCTCGAAGTCGTAGCCGAAGGTGAAGAAGTCGGAATCCGAGCGCACACCCGGATAGCGGAACAGGTCCCAGGTGCCGCCGAGGTCGGCCCGTGCCTCGATCACCGCGTAGTGCGCTCGGGGCATGGTTCGCTGCAGGTGCCATGCCGCGCCGATGCCGGACAGCCCGGCACCGATGATGACTACGTCGAGGGTCGATTCCGCCACGGGTTGCAAGGAAGGCTTGGGTGCACGAGAACTTAGCCGGGAATCGGCACGCGGGCAAGGCCTTCGCCGCCCCGTCCCGCGAGCCATCGCCGGGCCGCCCCAATTTCGCGGAACTTGCGCTCGATGTCGTATTCCTGCGCGAAGCCGAAGCCGCCGTGCACTTGCAGGCAGGTGTCGGCCGGCGTCGAACGGTCAGGCCGCGCGCACCTCGGCCAGCGCCGCGCTGGCGCCGCGGGTCAACCAGGCGACGTCGGAGTGCAGCGCGATCATGTGAAACCCGGCGCGACGCCATTGCAGCCACTGCTGCGGGCTGGCGGCGAACATGCCCAGCGCCCGGCCCGCGGCATCGGCCGCGGCGCGCACATGGTCGATGGCCTCGCGCACCACCGGGTGCTCCAGGTCGCCCGGGTGACCGAGACCGAAGCTCAGGTCGGCCGGGCCGACGAACAGGCAGTCCACGCCTTCCACCGCGGCGATTGCCGCGGCCTGGTCCACGCCGCGCGGGGTCTCGATCTGGACAATGGTGCAGGCATGCTGGTTGGCCCCGGCGAGGTAGGCGTCATCGAGCCCGTAGCGGGCCGCGCGCACGATGCCCGCGACACCGCGCTGCCCGCCGTTGCCGCCCTGCGCATAGCGCATGGCGCGCGCCAGGTCCTGCGCCTGCTGCGCGCTTTCCACGTTGGGGAACATGAGGCTGGCGGCGCCGCAGTCCATCGCCGTCTTGATCGCCGCCGGGTCGTGCCCGGGCATGCGTGCGACCACGTCGACCCGCGCGCCATGAGCGCGCGCGGCGTCGATGGCACGCAGCTGGGCCAGCAGGTCGGCGGTGGCGTTGGGAGCGTGCTCCTGGTCGATGAGCAGCCAGTCGAAACCGCAGTGCGCCAGCGCCTCGGCATTCGCCGCGCTGGACTGCACCAGCCAGCAGCCGACGCTTGGCTCGCGCGCCAGCAGCGAATTCTTCAGGGATGGAGCGGACATGGTCGGCGATGGTCACGAGGGGCCGGGATTCGCACATTCAAGCACGATCGGCGCCGCCGCGCCGGAAATGAAAACAAACATTGCCGCCTGCATGTCGGCGCTGCATTCGGCAACAATGCGAGTTCACGGAATCCATCGAAAACAGCGCCTGCGCGAACTCTCGCGCGACAAGCGCCCCATTCCAGGCACCAGGAGACAACGAGATGCGCATGCGCCGAACCGCCGCTCGCCGGCCTTTCCTCCCCTCGCCCATCGCGCGCGCCTGCGTCGGCGCCGCCGCGGTGATCGCGGCGGCCGGGGCTGCGCATGCCGCGGACATGCCGGCCGCGACACCCGCAGCGACGGCTTCGGCCGCCGCCGCGGCCGCCGCGGCAGCGGTGGTGGCGGCGCAGCAACTGCCGACCGTGACCGTCGATTCGTCGGCGGTCGAGGGCTTCCGGGCGCCGCCGCGGCATTCCTTCAAGATCACCGGGCGCACGCTGCGCGAGCAGCCTGCCACGCAGCTTCCCGAGGCGCTGGCGCGCAACCTTCCGGGAGCCGCGCTGACCCACGAACAGGGCAACGACATGCAGCCGTCGCTGCGCTTCAACGGCTTCGCCGCGTCGCCGCTGCTGGGTACGCCGCAGGGGCTGTCGGTGTTCCAGGACGGCGTGCGGGTCAACGAGCCTTTCGGCGACACGGTGAACTGGGACATGCTGCCCGCCAATTCCATTCGCTCGATCACGCTGGTGCCCTATGCCGACCCCGTGTTCGGGCTCAACACCCTGGGCGGCTCGGTGCTGGTCGACACCCGCGACGGACGCCGCGACCCGGGCGGCGAGGTGGGCGTGGAGGCCGGCAGTTTCGGGCGCACCGCCGAGAGCGCGCGCATCGGCGGCGTGCGCGGCGACTGGAGCTACTTCGTGGCCGCGCGCAACCAGCACGAGAACGGCTTCGCGCCCTACAACCCGAGCGGCAACCGCACGCTGTTCGCGAAGGCCACGCGCGACGCCGACGGCAACCGCCTGGACCTGAGCTACACCTTCGCCCAAAGCCATCTGTCGGGCTCGCAGACCCTGCCGGCCGAGTGGATGAACACCCCGACCGACATCTACACGGTGCCCGACTGGATCGACAACCAGCTGAACCTGTTCAACATCGGCGACACGCAGGTGCTGTCGCGGCACTGGCAGGTCACCGGGCGCATGTACCTGCGCAACAGCGACCAGTCGGGCTACAACAGCAACGTCAACAACAACTACGACGGCACCACGCCGAGCCTGGCCAACCCGGTCGCCAGCAACGTGGTCAACGCGCTGCACCAGCAGGCGCGTGGAGTGACCCTGGCCGTGCGCAACGACACGCCGCTGGCCGGCATGCCCAACGTGGTCACCGCCGGGGTCGACTACGACCGCCAGACCGTTGGATACACCCAGGTGCAGCAGGCCGCCACGTTCACGCCCCAGCGCTACTCGGTGGGCATCGGCCCCTTCGACCAGCAGCCGGTGGACCTCGGGGTACGCAACGTGTATCGCGGCATCTACCTGACCGAGAAGCTCTCGCCCACGCACTGGCTGGACGTCGACGCCGGCGGACGCCTTGAAGACGCCAGCGTGGACATGAGCGACCACCTCGGCGGCGCGCTGGGCGGCAGCCACAGCTTCTCGCGCTTCAACCCCAGCGTCGGCGTCGACCTGCACCCCACGCACCGCGCCTCCTACTACCTGCGCTACGCGCAGGGCATGCGCGTGCCGATGCCGGTGGAGCTGACCTGCGCCAGCCCGACGGCGCCGTGCACGCTCCCCAACGTGCTGGTGGCCGACCCCTCGCTGGCGCCCGAGGTCGCGCATACCGTGCAGGCGGGCGGGGTCTGGCGCGTGGCCGGCATGCGCCTGCGCGCGTCCTACACCCACACCGCGCTGGACAACGCGATCCAGTTCATCAGCCTGTCCAGCATGACCCAGGGCTACTTCACCAACATCCCGCAGGAGCTGTTCCGTACCGCGACGGTCGACCTGCTGGGCGGCAGCTCGCACTGGCAATGGTCGGCTTCGCTCAGCCATACCCTGGCGACCTACGAGTCGGCGTTCCTCGAGCAGAGCTCGAGCAACTCCAGCGCGGACGCCAGCGGCAACATCCAGGTGCGCCCGGGAGACCGCCTGCCCAACATCCCGGTGTGGAGCGCGGCGCTGTCGGCGCAGTACACGCCGACCGAGCGCTGGGCGCTGCGCGGCCAGCTGGTGGCCTACAGCGACCGCTACGCGCAGGGCGACGAGAACAACCAGGACGTGCACGGCAGCATCGGCGGCTTCGCGGTGGTCAACGTCGGCGCGCGCTACCGCGTGGACCGGCACTGGCGCGTCGACCTGTCGGTGCACAACCTGTTCAACCGCGTGTACGCCGACTTCGGCCAGCTGGGCGTCAACGAGTTCACCGGAGCGGGCCGCAGCTTCAGCAGCGACCCGAACGCGTGGACCAACACCCAGTTCGTGGCCCCCGGCGCGCCGCGCGGCATCTGGATGGGCGTGAGCTACGCGTGGGACTGAGGGCGGCACGTGCGCGGCCCGAACGCCGGAGTAACATCGAAATCATGCACTGGACCCTTGCTCGCCGAACTTCCAACCAGGCTTCCTCGGTCATTCGCGAGGCGCTGAAACTGGCCGAGCGGCCGGGCATCATCAGCTTCGCCGGCGGCCTGCCGTCGCCCGAGACCTTCCCGGTGGACGCCTTCTCCCAGGCCTGCGAGCGGGTGCTGCGCGGGCATGGCCGCGCAGCGCTGCAATACGGCTCGAGCGAAGGCCTGGCGGCGCTGCGCGAGCATGTGGCGGGCATGCTTCCATGGCCCGTCGACCCCGCGCAGGTGCTGATCACCACCGGCTCGCAGCAAGGCCTGGACCTGGTCGCCAAGGTGCTGGTCGACCCGGGCAGCCGCGTGCTGGTGGAAACTCCCACCTACCTCGGTGCGCTGCAGGCCTTCGCGCCGATGGAGCCCGAACTGCAGGGCGTTCCCAGCGACGACGACGGCGTCGACCCGCGCGCGCTGCGACGCGCCGCGGGCGAAGGCCGCGCCGCCCGCCTGCTGTACCTGCTGCCGAATTTCCAGAACCCGACCGGGCGCACGATGAGCGAGGCGCGACGAGTCGAGCTGGTGGAACTGGCCGGCGAGCTCGAGCTGCCTCTGGTCGAGGACAACCCCTACGGCGAGCTGTGGTTCGAGCAGCCGCCGCCGGCGCCGCTGAGCGCGCGCAGTCCCGACGGCTGCATCTATCTGGGCACTTTCTCCAAGGTGCTGTCACCCGGACTGCGCCTGGGCTACCTGGTGGCCCCGCGACCGCTGCTGGGCCCGTTGCTGCAGGCCAAGCTCGCGGCCGACCTGCACACCGCCACGTTCAACCAGTACCTGGCCGCCGAGGTGCTGCGCGACGGCTTCCTGGAACGCCACGTGCCCGGCATCCGCGCGCTGTACCGCTCGCAGCGCGACGCGATGCTGGCCGCGCTGGAGCGCGAGATGGCCGGGCTCGGCGTGCATTGGAACCGCCCGCTGGGGGGCATGTTCCTGTGGCTGCGCCTGCCGGCCGGAATGGACGCCGCCGAACTGCTGCCGCTGGCGGTGGCGCGCGGCGTGGCCTTCGTGCCGGGCGGACCGTTCCACGCGCAGGCAGCGGACCCGCGCACGCTGCGCCTGTCCTACGTCACGGCCAGCGCGGAACAGATCGCCCAGGGCATCGCGCGCCTGGCCGACGCCGTGCGCGACAAGCTGCAGCGCCGGGCCGCCTGAGCGGGCCGCGACGCTCCACCGTCAGGGAAGCAGCACCACGGCGCCGTGGGTGGCGCGCGATTGCGCGGCGCGGTGCATGGCAACCACGTCGTCCAGCGCGAACCGCGCCGACACCTCGGCACGCACCCAGCCACGTCCGATGGCTTCGAACAGCTCGGCCGCGTTGGCGCGCAGCACCGCAGGATCGGCGTTGTGCGGGAATACCGACGGGCGGGTCAGGAACAGGCAGCCCTTGCGGCTGAGCACTTCGGGGTCGATGGGATCCACCGGGCCCGACGCGGCGCCGAACAGCACCACCAGCCCGAAGGGCGCCGCGCAGTCCAGCGAATGCGCGAAGGTGTCACGGCCCACCGAGTCGTACACCACGTCGGCCTTGCGCCCGCCGTTGGCCTCGATCAGACGCTGTGCCCAGCCTTCGCGGCTGTAGTCCTCGGCGAGGTCGGCACCCGCCTGGCGCGCCAGTTCGCACTTCGCCGGCGAGCCCGCGGTGGCCAGCACCGTGGCGCCCAGCGCCTTCGCCCAGCTGCACAGGATCTGCCCCACGCCGCCTGCGGCGGCGTGCACCAGCACCACGTCGCCGGGTTGCACGCGATGGGTCTTGCGCAACAGGTACTGTGCGGTCAGGCCCTTGAACAGCACCGCCGCGGCCTGCTCGTCGTCGATGCCGTCGGGGATCGGCACCAGGCGATCTGCCGGAACGTTGCGTGCCGATGCGTAGGCGCCGATCCCGGCATTGATGCAGGCCACGCGCTCGCCCACGCGCAGGCCGTCGACCCCGGCGCCGAGCTGCTCGACCACGCCGGCGGCCTCGTGACCCAGCCCGCTGGGCAGCGGCAGCGGGTACTTGCCCTGGCGCTGGTAGACGTCGATGTAGTTGAAGCCGATCGCCGTCTGGCGCAGGCGTACCTCGCCGGGCCCGGGCTCGGGCAAGGCAAGCGTCTCGATGCGCATCACGTCGGCTTCGCCGGTCGCGTGCATCACGACTCGTCGTGCGGTGGACATGCTCGTTCTCCCTGGTATGGCGCGCCGGCGCGCATGGCGCACATGGCGCACGGCAAGCGAAAACACCATTCTCGCCGAGCTCCGGCGGGCCTGCAGACGCGAGCCTTGCGCGCGTCAGGGCGCCGCGTCGGCGTCGAGGCCGGCCACGTCCGCGCGCGTGACCCCGAGCTTGCGCATCTTGTCGTACAGGGTCTTGCGCGCCAGCCCCATGTCGGCCGCGGCGACGCTGACCCGCCCGCCGGCGCGCTGCAGCGCCTGCACGATCAGGTGTCGCTCGAAGGCGTTCACCCGCTGCTCGAAGGTCTCGCGCTGCGCGCCGGAAACCTCGCCGAGCTCGTCGCCCGACAACATGCCCAGTACGAAGCGCTCTGCCGCGTTGCGCAGCTCGCGCACGTTGCCCGGCCATTCCCGGGTCATCAGGTCGGCAAGGAAGGCGCCGGGAATCGGGCGCAGCGCCACGCCAGCCGTCCTGGCGGCATCGAACACGAACTTCTGGAACAGCAGCGGCACGTCCTGCACGCGCTCGCGCAGCGCAGGCAGGCGCAGCTCGACCACCGCCAGCCGGTAGTACAGATCCTCGCGGAAGCCGCCCTGCGACGCCAGCTTGCGCAGGTCGACCTTGGTGCCGGCGACGATGCGGCACTGCATCGGGCGCGATTCGTTGGAGCCCAGGCGCTCGAAGCTGCGCTCCTGCAACACCCGCAGCAGCTTGGCCTGCAGCAGCAGCGGCATGGTCTCGATCTCGTCCAGGAACAGCGTGCCGGCGCCGGCGAACTCGATGCGCCCGATGCGTCGCGTGGCAGCGCCGGTGAACGCGCCGGGTTCATGGCCGAAGATCTCGCTGTCGAACAGCGACTCGGGCAGCCCGGCGCAGTTCAGCGCGACGAAGGGGTGGCGCGAGCGCGAACCGAAGCCGTGCAGGCTGCGCGCCGCCGATTCCTTGCCGGTGCCGGTCTCGCCGAAAATCAGCACGCTGGCATCGACGTCGGCGAGCGCCAGCAGCTTGTGGCGCAGGTCGCTCATGACCCGCGTGCGCCCCACGATCTGCGACTCGATGCGCTGCGGCGCATCGTCGAGCTGCAGCGCGTCCAGGTACGCGCTGCGGGTGAGCAGGGCCTGGCGCGCGATCTGCGCCAGGCGCTCGGAGGAAAAGGGTTTCTCGAGAAAGTCGGCGGCACCCGCGCGCATGGCCTCCACCGCGGTCTGCACGTCGCCGTGGCCGGTGATCACGATCACCGGCAGCGCGGCGTCCAGCGCCTTGAGCCGCGCCAGCAGCTGCAGCCCGTCGATGCCGGGCAGGCGGATGTCGGTGACCACGACCGCGCGCATGCCCGGCTCGACCACGCGCAGCGCCTCCTCGGCGCTGGGCAGCGCCAGCACGCTGCCCAGCCCGGCCAGGTCGAGCGCCTGGGCGATGCCGTGGCGCACCTCGGGATCGTCCTCGACGATGAGCACGCGCGATTCAGGAGACATGCGATTCGAACACCGGTAGGCAAATCTCGAATTCTGCGCCCGCGCCGTCGCGATTGCGCGCGCGCAGCTCGCCGCCGGCCTCGCGCACGATGCGCTGGGCGATGCTCAGCCCCAGGCCCAGGCCCACGCCCTGCGGCTTGGTCGTGAAAAAGGGCTCGAACAGGCGCTCCAGCAGGTGCTCGGGAATGCCGCATCCGCTGTCGGCCACGCGCAGGCGCGCCGAGCGCCTGCGCGCCGCGCCGGGAGGGTCGAACTCCAGCGTGATGTCGATGCGCCGACTGCGCGTGCCCTGCAGCGCGTCGGCGGCGTTGACCAGCAGGTTGAGCACCACCTGCTGCAGGCGCACCTCGTCGCAGGCAACAGGCGGCTGCTCCGCGGGCAGCCGCAGCTGCAGCTCGATGCCCTCGCGCTGCAGGCGCTGGCGCAGCAGGCTGACGGCGGCCTCGATGGCCTCGGCGCAGCGCCCGGGCTGCCATTGCTGCGGCGCCTTGCGGGCGAAGGACTTGAGCTCTCCGGTGATGCTGGCCATGCGCTGCACCAGGCGCGAAATCGATCCCAGGTTGGCGCGCGCCTCGTCCAGGCGCTGCTTGTCGATCAGCACCACCGCGTTGTCCGACAGGGTGTGCAAGGCCGTCAGCGGCTGGTTGAGCTCATGCGCGATGCCGGCCGCCATCTGGCCCAGCGCGGCCATCTTGCCGGCCTGCACGAGTTCCTCCATGGTGCTGCGCAACGCCTCCTGGGCCCGCTGGCGTTGGTCGATCTCGCGTTGCAGCGCCTGGTTCACGCGGGTCAGCGCAGCGGTGCGCACGTGCACGCGGGTTTCCAGCTCGCCATAGGCCTGCTCGAGCGCCAGGCGCGCGTCCAGGCGCTCCCGCTGGGCGCGGCGGCGCTGCACGAGGTACAGGGTCAGCGCCTCGAGCAACCCGGCCAGCGCCACGCCGGCGAGCGCCGAGCGAGCCGCCGAGCGCTGCGCTGCGCGCAGGTCGGACAGCGACGCGATCAGCCAGTCGGTGCCCGGCACCTGGGTGCGCGTGAGCATGTAGGTATCGCGTCCCGACAGCCCGGTCGGCGACGCAGCGCCGCGCGGCAGCTTGTAGAGCTCGGCTCCCGCGGCCATGCCGGCATGCCGCAGATCCAGGTCCTGCAGCGGCCCGGCGGCCGAGTACTGGCGGGTCTGCTCCAGGCGCGAGCGCACGCTGGCCGACAGGTGCTGCAGGCTGCGGAAACGCCAGGCCGGCACCGAACTCAGGAACACCACGCCGTGGTCGTCGACCACCAGCACCGGGTCGGGCCCGCTCTGCCACGGCATCGCCACCTTGTCGAGGTCGACCTTGGCGGCGACCACGCCGACGATGCTGCCGTGCAGACGTACCGGCTGGGAGAAGTACAGCCCGGGCACGTCGCTCACCGTGCCGATGCCGTAGAAACGGCCCGCGCGGCCACGCATGGCTTCGCGAAAGTACGGTCGAAACGCCAGGTTGGCGCCGACGAAGCTGACCGGGGTGTTCCAGTTGCTCGCCGCCAGGGTCAGGCCCTGGGTGTCGAGCACGTAGATGGCCGCGGTTCCGGCGTTGCGGTTGGCGGCTTCCAGGAACGCGTTGGCATCGCCCACCGCGGCGGGATCGTGGGGGTGGCGCAACACCTCGTGGATGGTGCTGCTGAGCACGATCACCGACGGCAGGTAGCCGTAGCGCTGCAGTTCGCTGCTCAGCGCGCTGGCGTAGCTGTCGAGCCGGCGCTGGGCATCCACGCGCAGGTCGAGCGCGGCCGAGTGCAGGCCGAGGCCGTAGCCGGCGGCGCCCGCCAGCAGCGCCAGCAGCAGGCATGCCACCAGCAGCGTGCTGGCGCGGCCCGCCTCGCGGCGCCGCGGGCGTGGAAGGCGCGGGAGGGCGGACATGGCGACAGCGGCTGGGCGTGCGGGGCTGCGGACACCCCGTTGCGGTGACGGGTCACAAGCGTAGCGCACGCGGCGCCGGGCCCTGCCCGGCCGCGTCAAAGCCCGAAGTAGGTTTCGCGCACGGCGTCGCTGGCCTCGAGCTCGGCGCGGGTTCCGCTGGCGCGCACCTTGCCGTGGTCGAGCAGGTAGCCGCGGTCGGCCAGCGCCAGGAAGGCCACGTTCTGCTCGG
>JAJZTW010000029.1 GCA_021847345.1 Pseudomonadota bacterium | reverse complement strand
CGTTCCACCTCGCAGCTTGCAGGCTGCTCGGATTCGGCCGGCGCGCTGCTGTGCGCAGGCACAGCAGCTGGTCCGGCCTCATCCCCCGTGGGGGTCGAGAAAACTTGGGGCGGCCCTGCGTTTTCTCAAGAGTGCCCCCAGGGCCGGGCCTGGGGCCCGACCCGCCCCCCGTGGGGGTCGAGAAAACTTGGGGCGGCCCTGCGTTTTCTCAGGAGGGTCTTGCAGGACGCTGCCGGCAGGGCGCGCACAGGCCAAGCACTATAGCGGCATGCCGGAAAAGCCGCCGCCGCGGGCAAGGGTGCGGGCGACGGCACGCGCCCTTGCGTCGCTTGCCCGGCTTGCCCCGCTCGCCCCATGTGCCGCACTCGCGCGGGCGCTGCTGCCCGACGCCCGTTGCCGCCTGTGTGCGCTACCCAGCCGCGCGCCGTTGTGCGCAGCCTGCCAATGCGCCTACTCCGCGGCCGTCGTGCGGCGCTGCGCGCGCTGCGCCATCGCGCTGCCGGGCCGCGCGGCCTGCTGCGCGGCCTGCGCCTGGCGCCCGCCGGCCTTCGTGCGCGCGGTGGCGTGGGCCGATTACGCCCCGCCGCTCGACCGCCTGGCGCTGGGCATCAAGTTCGGCGGCGACGCGGCGCTGGCGGCCTGGCTGGGCACCCTGCTGGCCCTGCGCGTGCGCGAAACCGCTCCGGCGACGCCGGCGCTGGTGCTGCCGGTGCCGCTGGCCGCGTCGCGCCTGCGCCAGCGCGGCTACAACCAGGCCTGGGAACTCGCGCGCGGCGTCGCACGCAGCCTCGGCTGGCCCAGCGACTGCGGGCTGCTGAGCCGCCCGCGCGAGGGCCAGGCGCAGAGCACGCTGCCGCTGTCCCGGCGCGCCGCCAACGTGCGCTCGGCCTTCCATGCGCGGGCGCTTCCCCGCGGCACGCGCGTGCTGCTGGTCGACGACGTGATGACCAGCGGCAGCACCGCCGAGCATGCGGCGCGCGCGCTGCTGCGCGCGGGAGCCGCGGAAGTCGCGCTGGCGGTGCTGCTGCGCACGCCGGCACCGGGACCACGCGCCGAGATGTCGTAGGCTTGCGCGATGTTCCACATCGTGCTCGTGCGACCCGAGATCGCACCCAACACCGGCAACGTCATCCGCCTGGCGGCCAACACCGGCAGCAGCCTGCACCTGGTGCGCCCGCTGGGCTTCGAACTCGACGACGCGCGCATGCGCCGCGCCGGGCTCGACTACCACGAATTCGCCCCGCTGCGGGTACACGACTCGTGGACCGAGCTGCGCGACGCCGTACGCGACACGCAGGGCGCGATGTGGGCGTTCACCACGCGCGGCTCGCGCTGGGCGCAGCAGGCCCGCTTCGGCCCGGGGGACTGGCTGGTGTTCGGCTCCGAATCGTCGGGCCTGCCCGACGAGGTGCTGGGCGATTTCGCGCCCGCGCAGCGCCTGCGCCTGCCCATGCGCCCCGGCCAGCGCAGCCTGAACCTGTCCAACGCGGTGGCCGTGGCAACCTTCGAGGCCTGGCGCCAGAACGACTGGCAGGGCGCCGTCTGACTACATGCCCGAGAAATCCGGCTTGCGCTTGCCCAGAAAGGCGCTGAAGGCCTCCTTGGCCGCCGGGCCCTGCAGCATGCGCGCGAAATGCCAGGCCTCGTCGGCCATCACCGCGTGCACCGAGTCGCGCTGCGCCTTGCGCATGAGCTGCTTGGTCAGCACCAGCGAGGCCTGCGGCTTGGCCGCCAGCTTGCGCGCCTGCGACTGCGCGTAGTCGAGCAGCTGCTCCGACGCCACCACGCGCGTGACCAGGCCCACGGCCAGCGCGTCGTCGGCCGCCATCGGCTCGCCGAACATCAGCATCTCGGCAGCCGCCGTCGGCCCCACGCGCAGCGGCAGCAGCAGGCTGGAGGCCGCCTCCGGCGCCAGCCCGAGGTTGACGAATGGCACCGAGAACAGCGCGTTGTCGCCGCAGTAGACGAAATCACAATGCAGCAGCATGGTGGTGCCGATTCCCACGGCCGGGCCGCCGACCGCGGCGATCACCGGCTTGGGGAAGTCGGCCAGGCTGCGCAGGAAGTCGAACACCGGGGTGTCCAGCCCACCCGGTGGACGCTGCAGGAACTCGGTCACGTCGTTGCCCGAGCTGAACAGGTCCTGTCCGCCTTGCAGCACCACCACGCGAACCGCGTCGTCGGTGGCGCCCTGCTGCAGCTGCTGGTGCAGCAGGGTGTACATCTCCTGGGTCAGGGCGTTCTTCTTGTCCGCCCGGTTGAAGGTCAGGGTCAGCACCCCGGCTTCGCGCAACGCGAGGATCGGCTGGCTCATGGCTTGGCCCCGGTCGCCGTCACACGCGCTCGAAAATGCCGGCGGCGCCCTGCCCCGTGCCCACGCACATGGTGACCATGCCGTACTTGAGCTGGCGCCGGCGCATGCCGTAGATGGTGGTGCAGGCACGGATCGCGCCGGTGGCCCCCAGCGGATGGCCCAGCGCGATGGCCCCTCCGAGCGGGTTCACGCGCGCCGGATCGAGCTTGCAGGTGTCGATCACCGCCAGGGATTGCGCGGCGAAGGCCTCGTTGAGCTCGATCCAGCCCATGTCGTCGATGCCCAGCCCTGCCAGCTTGAGCGCGGCCGGGATGGCCTCGATGGGGCCGATGCCCATGATCTCGGGCGGCACACCGCGCGAGGCGAAACTGACAAAGCGCGCCAGCGGCTGCAGGCCGAAGCGCTTGACCGCGGCCTCCGAGGCCAGGATCAGCGCGCCGGCGCCGTCCGAGGTCTGCGAGCTGTTGCCGGCCGTGACCGTGCCCAGTCCGGTGGCCTTGCCGGTGGGGTCCTTGGGCGAGGCGAACACCGGGCGCAGCTTGCCCAGCGCCTGCAGCGAGGTGTCGGCGCGCGGACCCTCGTCGACCGTGACCAGGCGCCGGCGCTCGCGCACCACGCCCTGCGCCAGGTCGGCGCCGCGCTCGATGGCTTCGACCGCGACGATCTCGTCGGCGAACTCGCCGGCGGCGATTCCGGCCAGCGCGCGCTGGTGGCTTTGCAGCGCGAACTCGTCCTGGCGCTCGCGGCTGACCTTCCAGCGCTGCGCGACCTTCTCCGCCGTCAGGCCCATGCCGTAGGCGATGCCGATGTTCTCGTCGCGCTCGAAAATGCTCGGGTTGAACGAGGGCTTGTTGCCCGTCATCGGCACCAGGCTCATGCTCTCGGCGCCGCCGGCCAGCATCACGTCGGCCTCGCCGACCCGGATGCGGTCGGCGGCCATCTGGATGGCGGTCAGCCCGGAGGCGCAGAAGCGGTTGATGGTCACGCCGCCGACACTGTCGGGCAGGCCGGCCAGCAGCACGGCGCTGCGCGCCATGTTCAGGCCCTGCTCGCCCTCGGGCATGGCACAGCCGATGATCGCGTCCTCGATGGCCTTGGGGTCGAGGCCGGGAACCTGCGCGAGCGCGCCGTGGATGGCATGGATCAGCAGGTCGTCGGGGCGCGTGTTGCGGAACACGCCGCGGTGGGACTTGCCGATGGGCGTGCGCGCGGCGGCGACGATGTAGGCGTCCTGGACTTGTTTGGACATGATGGGCTCCGGGGGTTCGGGGTTCAGTTGCGCACCGGCTTGCCGTTCTGCAGCAGGCTCATGATGCGTTCCTGGGTCTTGGGGTGTTCGAGCAGGCGGCAGAAGCGCTCGCGCTCCAGGCGCATCAGCCAGGCCTCGTCGACCACCGTGCCGGCGTCGACGTCGCCGCCGCACACCACCTCGGCGATCAGCTGGCCGAGCAGGCTGTCGTGTTCGGTGATCTGCGCGCCGTCGCGCATGTTGGCCAGCTGGCCGCGGATGGTGGCGATGGCGTTGCGCCCGGCGACAGGGATGCGCGCCGGCAGCGGCGGGCGCCAGCCCGACTCGGCCAGCGCGCGCGCCTGCGCGATGGCGACGAACAGCAGCTCGTCCTTGTGCAGCACGATCACGTCGTCGTCCTGCAGGTAGCCCATGCGCCGGGCCTCGATCGCCGACTTGGACACCGCGGCGGTGGCCGGCTGCATGTACAGGCCCTTGAGGAACACCATCGGGTCGGCATCGGCACCCGCCGCCTGCGCCAGCTCGGCGGCGCGGCGGGCGAGGAAGCTCAGGCCCCCGCCGCCGGGGATCAGGCCCACGCCGACCTCGACCAGCCCGATGTAGCTCTCCAGCGCCGCCACGCGTCGCGCCGCGTGCACGGCGAGCTCGCAACCGCCGCCCAACGCCATGCCGCGGATCGCAGCCACCACCGGGACCTGGGCGTAGCGCAGGCGCAGCATCAGGTCCTGCAGCTTCTTCTCCTCGGGCTCGATGGCCTTGGCGCCGCCGCTCATGAACGCCGGCAGCATGGCCTGCAGGTCGGCACCGGCGCTGAAGGGTTCGCCGGTCTGCCACACCACCAGGCCGCGGTACGAGGTCTCGGCCAGGTCGGCCGCGCGCTGCAGCCCGGCGACCACGCCGGGGCCCAGGGTGTTCATCTTGGTCTTGAAACTGGCCACCAGCACGTCGTCGGCGCCGGGCGCCGTCCACAGCCGGATGGACTCGTCCTCGAACACCGTGGAGCCGGCCTTGGCCGGGTCGGCCGCGGCCTCGCCCAGCACGCTCTGGCCGAACAACTGGCGTGCCATCACCGGCAGCTCGCGGCGCGGCTTGTAGCACCCGTCGGCCGCCGACCACGAACCCTCGGCCTTGTGCACCGCGTCGATGCGCTGCACCCACTCGGGCAGCGGCGCCGAGCACAGCGCCTTGCCGGCGGCGATGTCCTCGGCGATCCAGCCGGCGACGCGCTGGAAGCCCGCGGCCTGCCAGGTCTCGAAGGGCCCTTCGTTCCAGCCGAAGCCCCAGCGGATGGCGAAATCCAGGTCGCGTGCGTTGTCGGCGATGCTGCCCAGGTGCAGCGCGATGTAATGCCACACGTCGCGGAACACGCTCCACAGGAACTGCGCCTGCGGGTTGGCGGAATTGCGCAGCAGTTCGAAGCGCTCGGCAGCAGGCTTCTTGAGCATGCGCACGACGATCTCGTCGGCCTTGCCGCCTCCGGCCACGTATTCGCCGCTGGCCGGGTCCAGGCGCAGGATGTTCCTGCCTTCCTTCTTGTAGAACCCGGCGCCGCTTTTCTGGCCCAGCGCGCCGCGCTCGACGAGTTGCGCCAGCACCTTGGGGGTGGCGTACAGCGCCGCGAAGGGGTCGACCTCCAGCGGCAGGGTGTCGCGCATGGTGCCGATCACGTGCGCCATGGTGTCCAGCCCGACCACGTCGGCGGTGCGGAAGGTCGCGCTCTTGGCCCGGCCCAGCTTGGAGCCGGTGAGGTCATCGACCACGTCGAAGCTCAGGCCGAAGCGCTCGGCCTCGTGCATGACCGCCAGGATCGAGAACACGCCGACGCGGTTGGCGACGAAGTTCGGCGTGTCGAGAGCGCGCACCACGCTCTTGCCCAGCGTGGTGGTGAGAAAGGTCTCGAGCCGGTCCAGCACGTCGGCGCGGGTGGCGTCGGTGGGGATCAGTTCCACCAGGGGCATGTAGCGCGGCGGGTTGAAGAAGTGCACGCCGCAGAAGCGCGCGCGCAACTCGGCATCGAAGCCCTCGCCCAGGCGCGTGATCGACAGCCCCGAGGTGTTGGTGGCGAACAGCGCGTGCGGCGCCAGGTGCGGCGTGACCTTGCGGTACAGGTCATGCTTCCAGTCCATGCGTTCGGCGATGGCCTCGATCACCAGATCGCACTCGCGCAGCAGCGCCAGGTCGTCGTCGTAGTTGGCGCAGCGGATCAGCCCGGACTCGGCGCCCAGGCCCAGCGGCGCCGGGCTGAGTTTCTTCAGGTTGGCCACCGCGCGCTCGGCGATGCCGTTCTTCGGACCTTCCTTGGCGGGCAGGTCGAACAACACGACGGGAACGCGGGCATTGATGCAATGGGCGGCGATCTGCGCGCCCATGACGCCGGCGCCGAGCACGGCGACCTGGCGAATCGGTTGGTTCTGGCTCATGGTGCTGGTGGGCCCGCCGGGCGGGCGCTGGAAGGGTGTCGGGGTTGGGAAAGGGGTGGCTGGGTCGTCGGGTCGTCGCGCTCGCGCGGCGGCTCAGGCGAACACCGCGTCGGTGTCCATCAGCGAGGCCGCGCCGCTGCGCGCCTGGCGGATGGCCATCGCCGTCTCGGGAAGCAGGCGCGCGAAATAGAAGCGAGCGGTCTGCAGCTTGGCCTGGTAGAAGGTCTCGGTCGAGCCTGCGGCGATCTTGTCCTGCGCCACCTTGGCCATGCGCGCGAAGGCGTAGGCGTAGACCAGGTGGCCGAGCACGCGCAGGTACGGCGTGGCCGCCGCGCCGACCTGCTCGCGGTCGGTCATCGCCTTCATGCCCAGTTCCATCGTGAGCTTTTGCACCTTCTCGGCCAGGTCGGCGAGCGGATTGACGAACTCCTGCATGGACTCGACCACGCCCTGCTCCTCGACGAAGTCTCGAACGATGCGACCGAACTTCTTCAGCCTGGCGCCTCCGTCCATCAGCACCTTGCGCCCGATCAGGTCGAGCGCCTGGATGGTGTTGGTGCCTTCGTAGATCATGTTGATCCGCGCGTCGCGCACGTACTGCTCCATGCCCCATTCGCGGATGTAGCCGTGGCCGCCGAACACCTGCAGGCACTCGTTGACCGCCGTGAAGCCATTGTCGGTGATGAAGGCCTTGACGATCGGCGTCAGCAGCGCGACCAGGTCGTCGGTGTCCTTGCGCACGTCGGCGTCGGGGTGCTGCTGCGACTGGTCGAGCATCAGCGCCACCCAGTAGGCCAGGAAGCGCCCGCCCTCGGCCCACGCGCGCGCGGTCAGCAGCATGCGACGCACGTCGGGGTGCACGAGGATCGGGTCGGCCGCCTGCTGCGGCGCCTTCGGGCCGCTGAGCGAACGCATCTGCAGGCGCTCGCGGGCATAGGCCAGCGCATTCTGCCAGGCCACCTCGGTCAGGCCCAGCGACTGCATGCCCACCCCCAGGCGCGCCCCGTTCATCATCACGAACATCGCCGCCAGGCCCTTGTTCGGCTCGCCGACCAGCCAACCGCGCGCGCTGTCCAGGGTCATCTGGCAGGTGGCGTTGCCGTGGATGCCCATCTTGTGCTCGATGCCGGAGCAGAAAATGCCGTTGCGCTCGCCGGCCTCGCCGGAAGCGTCCGGCACGAACTTGGGAACGACGAACAGCGAAATCCCCTTGGATCCCTCCGGCGCGTCGGGCAGCTTGGCGAGCACCATGTGCACGATGTTGCCCGCCAGGTCGTGCTCGCCGCTGGAAATGAAGATCTTCTGCCCGGACAGAAGGTACGAACCGTCGGCCTGCGGCAGCGCACGGGTGCGGATCAGGCCCAGGTCGGTGCCGCAGTGCGGCTCGGTCAGGCACATCGTGCCGGTCCACTGGCCGCTGGCCAGTCGCGGCAGGTACAGGTCCTTCTGCGCCTGGCTTGCGTGGGCCGACAGCAGTTCCACCACGCCCTGGGTCAGGCCGGGATACATGGTCCAGGCCTGGTTCGCGGCATTCTCCATTTCGTGCACGGCGCTGCCGACCAGGTGCGGCAGGCCCTGGCCGCCATACTCGGGCGCCGCCGTCAGCAGCGGCCAGCCAGCCTCGACGTACTGCTCCCAGGCCTGGCGGTAGCCGGCCGGAGTGGTCACCGCGTGCGTCGCCGGGTCGTAGTGGCAGCCTTCGGCATCGCCTGGGAGATTCAGCGGGAACAGCACCTCGGAGCAGAACTTGCCGGCCTCCTCGCAGACCTGGTCCACCAACTCGTTGTCGATGTCGGCGTGCGCCGGCAGTTCGCGCAACGCCGGAACGACTTCAAGCACTTCGTGCATCACGAACTGCATGTCCCGCAATGGCGGCGTGTAGCTGGGCATGGGGGGCTCCTCGAAGGGGAAAGGAAGGATGGATGGGCGGCCGGCGCGCGGCGCCGGCCGCATGGAGGGTCAGGCAGGCTCGTCGGACAACTCGTGCAACAGCTCGGAGCCGGGCCCGGTGGTCCAGGCGCCGAGCACCCTCCGGTAGGCGCGCCGCGCCATCGTCGGGCAATCGGCAATTCGCAGCAGGCGCGCATCGTGGTGCAGCGCGAGGATCAGCCCGTGCAGTTCGAACAGCACCTGCTGCGCCGGGGTCTCGGCGCGCAGGTGCCCTTCCTGCACCGCCTGCTCGATGGCACGCCGCAGGGCATCGTGCCATGTCTGCACCATCAGCACCAGGGCTTCGCGTACCGGTCCCGGGCGATCGTCGAACTCGACGGCGCCCGAGATGTAGATGCAGCCGCTCTCGACCTCGCGGCTGACCTGCTGCAGCCAGCGCTGGAACATCACGTGCAGGCGGGGCAGGCCGCGCGGCATCTCGACGGCCGGGTAGAACACCTCGGCCTCGAACATGTCGTGGTAGTGGCGGATCACCGAGATCTGCAACTCCTCGCGCGAGCCGAAGTGAGCGAACACTCCGGACTTGCTCATGTGCATGCGATCGGCCAGCACGCCGATCGACAAGCCCTCGAGGCCGATGCGCCCCGCCATCTGCAGCGCGCAGTCCAGGATGGCCAGGCGGGTCTGACGCCCCTTGCCCGACGGTTCGGCGCCGGCGGGCTCGGGATTCGGCGCGGAGGGCTTGCGCGACATCGGCACGTGGGTGGTGGTGAAGGGGTGAAGGCGGGCACGGCGCCGGGCGGCGCCAGGAATAAAAACGAACGGTCGTACTATTTCTGAATTCGACGCGTTTGTCAACAAGGTCTCGCGAGAAATCGGCGCGCGATCGGCGCGCGATCGGCGCGCGCATGCGCGCAAGCCATCGACGCGGGCGTGTCGCGACGGCGGCACGCCCGCCCGGTTTCAGGCCAGCAGCGCCAGCAGCGCGCCGTCGTCGCCGGCCGAGCGCGTCGCGCCACCGCCCTGCGCGCGCAGCGCCAGGCTGCCGCAGGCATAGGTGAGCAGCCAGTGCGCACGCTGTGCGCAATCGAAGCCGGCGACCACGTCGCCTTGCTGCTGCGCCAGCTTGAGGCTCTGGCGAACCGAGGTCTCGAAACGCATCAGCAGGCGCTGCACCCGCTCGCGCAGGCGCGCGTGCTCCCCCACCAGCGCCTCGCCGGTGAGTACGCGGCACAGCCCCGGATTGCGCTCGGCGAAAGCCAGCAGGGCCTGCGTCATGCGTGCCGCCTGCGCCAGCCCCGAGGGCTGCTGGGTCTCGATCTGCGCCACCAGCCCGAACAGGCTGGATTCGATGAAATCGATCAGCGCCTCGAACATCTGTGCCTTGCTCGCGAAATGCCGGTACAGCGCGGCCTCCGACACTTGCAGGCGCGCCGCCAGCGCGGCGGTGGTCACGCGCTCGGCGCCCGCATCCTCCAGCATGCCGGCCAGGCATTGCAGGATCTGCTCGCGCCTCCTGCCCGGCGCGGGGCGGCGGCGCGGGGGCATGGGCATCCCGTCAGGGACCGTGGGATCGGCGGCTTCGGACATGGCGCGCCGATTCTCGCACGGCGACGAGCAGCCCCCGCCGGATGAAGGCTCGAGCGGCGGTCAACGCGACCCGGGGCCACGCACCAGGCGCGGCAGCTGCCACAGACTGGCGGTACGCGCACTGACGTAGCCGGGGCGCCCGTGGCGACTTCGCGGGCGCAGGCGAACCGCGGCCGCGGCAGCCGCGGCGGCCGGCGACTGCCGGCGCACCGCGCGGTGCGCATAGCGCGTGAACCATACGCCGCGCACCCCGAGCGCGCGCGCGGTGCGCAGGTGCCCGATGGTGTCCTCGACCAGCACGCACTGCGCCGGGCGCAGGCCCAGGCGGCGCAGCACGTGGCGCAGCATGCGCGCATCGGGCTTGGGGCGCAGGCGACCGAACTGGCACATGTCCTCGATCGCGATCACGCCGTCGAATTCACGCAGCATGCCGAGGGCCCCCAGCACCCGCAGCGCGTAGGCGCGCGGCGCGTTGGTCAGCACGTACTTGCGCCCGGGAAGGCGACGCAACGCCGCGCGCTGGCTGGCATCGGCACGCAGCAGGCGCGCGAGATCTGCGAAGCGATGCGTCTCGGCCAGGAAATGATCCGCGCGCACCCCATGCTCGTGCATCAGGCCCAGCAGCGTGGCGCCGTAGCGCCGCCAGAAATGCTGGCGCAGGCCGTCGGCCCGTGCCGCGTCGACGCCGAGGTGGCGCTCGATGTAGGCGCTCATTTCCGCGTTCATGCGCGGGAACACGCGCCAGGACGCGTCGTGCAACGTGTCGTCCATGTCGAACAGCCACACCGTGCGGCGCGGGGGCTCGACATGACGTCCGCGGAGCGGGTCCGGCCGGCGCGTCGGCGGCTTCACGACGCGTCGGGCCCGCTCAGGCATTCCAGCCGGTAGCCCTGGCCGTAGATCGAGGCCACGCGCCAGCCGTGCGCCGGTTCGAGCGCCAGCATGCGTCGCAGCTTGCTCACGTGCACGTCGATGGTGCGGGTGTCGAGGCCTTGCGGCATGCCCCACACCACGTTGGCCAGGTGGGCCCGGGTCAGCAGGCGCCCGAGATTGGAGAACAGGTACAGCGCGAGGTCGGCCTCGCGCGGGCTCAGGTCCACCGCGCGGCCGTCGAGCAGCACGCGGCGCGGCTCGAATTCCACGCGCAGGCGACCATGCTCGAGCGGCGGGCGCATCGCCGCCGCCGTGCCGCGCCGCAGGCAGGCCACGATGCGCGCCTGCAGCACCGCCGGGCTCGGCGGCTTGACCATGTAGTCGTCGGCGCCGGCCAGCAGCATCCGGGCCACGTCCTGCTCGGTGTCGCGCCCGCTGAGCATGATCACCGGCAGGCGCGCGGTGTGCTCTCGCTGGCGCAGGCGCTGCACGATGTCGAAGCCCGACAGATCGGGCACCATCCAGTCCAGCAGCGCCAGGTCGTAGCTGCCGCGCTCGAGCGCCAGCGCGCAGGGCTGGCCGCGGGTGAACCAGTCGACCGCGTATCCGCACTGCTCCAGCCAGATGCTCAGCGCCCGGCCCTGCACGGCCTCGTCCTCGAGATAGGCGATGCGCCAGGCGCGCGAAGCGCCAGCCTGCGCGGATGCGCCCGGGTCGGGGGCCGGAGCATTCATGGTCTGCGGCGGCTGGCGGCGAGTCGTGCGAGCACGGCCCCGGCAGGCTCAGTGCGAGCGGATCATGGTGCCGAAGGCCTGCTCGGTCAGGATCTCCAGCAGCATGGCATGGGGAATGCGTCCGTCGACGATGTGCACCGAGTTGACCCCGGAACGCGCCGCCTCCAGCGCCGACGAGATCTTCGGCAGCATGCCGCCGGAAATGCTGCCGTCGGCGAACATCTCGTCGATCTCGCGCGCGGTCAGGTCGGTGAGCAGTTCGCCGGCCTTGTTCAACACCCCCGGAGTGTTGGTCAGCAGCACCAGCTTCTCGGCCTTGAGCACCTCGGCCAGCTTGCCGGCGACGACATCGGCGTTGATGTTGTAGTTCTCGTTGTCGGCGCCGAAACCCAGCGGCGAGATCACCGGGATGAACTGGTCGTCCTGCAGCGCCTTCACCACCGACGGGTCGATGGCCTCGATCTCGCCCACCTGGCCGACATCGTGCTCGAGCTCGGGATTCTCGCGGTCGCGCATGCGCAGCTTGCGCGCGCGGATCATGCCGCCGTCGCGCCCGGTCAGCCCGACCGCCTTGCCGCCGGCGAAGTTGATCAGGCCCACGATGTCCTGCTGGACCTGGCCTGCCAGCACCCACTCGACGACCTCCATGGTTTCGGCGTCGGTCACCCGCATGCCCTGGATGAAGGTGCCCTTCTTGCCGATCTTGGCCAGCGCCTCGTCGATCTGCGGGCCGCCGCCGTGCACCACCACCGGGTTCATGCCCACCAGCTTCAGCAGCACCACGTCCTCGGCGAAATCCTGCTGCAGCCCGGGATCGGTCATGGCGTTGCCGCCGTACTTGATGACCAGGGTCTTGCCGTGGAACTTGCGGATGTAGGGCAGTGCCTGGGCGAGGATCTCGGCCTTGTCGCGCGGGGAGATGTGGGCCAGGTCGGGTACGGCGGGTTCGGTCATGGCGGCTACGGACGGCGGGCGGGTGGGTGGGAGGCGGCGCCCGGCGACCTTGCCGGGCGCCGCATGCGCTGTCGCGAATTCTAGGGACAACCCGCAGCCCGGGCCTGCTTACACTGTGTCGCGGTCGCTACCTGTCGCGGTCGCGCCACCCCAGGCCCCTTGCACCACGCGCCATGATCCGAATCCCCCGCCCGCTGCGAACCGCGCTGCTGCATCCGCGGCTGAGCGCGTCGACCCTGCTGGCCGCGGTGCTCGCCAGCGCGCTGCGCAGCCGCCTCGGGCCGGCGCGCGGCCTGTTGCTGGGATTCGATCTCGGCAGCGCCGCCTACCTGGGCTCGATCGCGTGGATGATGGGCCACAGCGCACCGCAGGCGCTGGCGCGCCGGGCCGAGCGCCAGATGGGCGGTCGCTGGGCCGTGCTGTGGTTCTCGCTGCTGGTGTCGGGAGTGGTGCTGCTGGCGCTGCGCCTGGAATTGCATTCGGGACATGCCGGGCACGCCGGGGACCTGCCGCTGGCGGCCGCCAGCATCGTGCTGTCGTGGCTGTTCTTCAGCGTGGTGTTCGCCCAGGCCTATGCCCACGCCGACCACCTGGAACGCGCGGCCGGACGCCCGGCGCTTCGCTTTCCCGGTGACAACCAGCCCGATTACTGGGATTACCTGTACTTCTCGGTCGTGCTGAGCATGACTTTCCAGACTTCGGACGTGAATATCGAAGGCCGCAACCTGCGGCATATCGTGCTGCTGCACAGCGTGGCGGCCTTCTTTTTCAACGTGTTCATCCTGGCCCTGACCGTCAACGTGGTCGCCGGGGCCTTGTAGGGTCCCATCCCCACGCTGGCAGCACGGGCATTGGGCTTGCTGACGTACGTCAAGGACACGCCCAGGCGCTGTTCCTAAGCTTTGTTCCGGGTTCCGGCGAGACCGCGCCGGAACCATGAGCGAGCCTGGGAATCATGCCCGACCCTTCCACCCGAGATGCCCGGCCGACGCCGCTCGACGAGGCGCGGACGACACGCTTCGCGGATCGCCGCGACGCCGGCCGCCGGCTGGCGCGGGCATTGCGCGAGTTCGCCGGCACGCCGGACCTGCTGGTGCTCGGGCTGCCGCGCGGCGGCGTGCCGGTGGCCTTCGAGGTGGCGCGAGCGCTGGGCGCGCAGCTCGACGTGCTGGTGGTGCGCAAGCTCGGCGTCCCGGGCCAGCCGGAGCTGGCCATGGGAGCCATCGGCGCCGGCGGCGTGACCATGCTCAACCAGGATGTCATCGCCGCGGCGCGGGTCGACGAGGCAGCCCTGCGTCAGGTGCGCCTGCACGAGCAACGCGAACTCGAACGCCGCGAGCAGGCCTACCGCGGCGAGCTTCCTGCGCCGAGCGTTCAGGGGCGTACGGTGATCGTGGTCGACGACGGCGTCGCCACCGGCGCGTCGATGCGCGCGGCGCTGGGCGTGCTGCGGCGGGCGCGGCCCGCGCGCATCGTCGTCGCCATCCCGGTGGCGCCGCCCGGCGTCGCACGCACCTTGGGCGTGCTGCCCGACGACCTGGTGACCGTCGTGCAGCCGTGGAACTTCGGCGCCGTGGGACGCCTCTACGAGGATTTCGGGCAGACCAGCGACGAAGAGGTGCGCGAGCTGCTCGCCCGGGCACGCCGCGGGCAGGACTGAGCGGTCCGCCCCCGACATCCCATCCACCAACGCGGAGAAGGCGATGAAAGTACAGGACATCTTCACCCGGGGAACCGTACACATCCCGCAGGATCGGAACCTGCAGGAAGCGGCGCAGCAGATGCACCAGCAGCACGTGGGGGCGCTGATCGTCACCGATGGCAGCGCGTCGAACCGGCTGCTCGGAATCGTCACCGACCGCGACATGGTGCTCAAGGCGGTCGCGATGGGCGCGTCGCCACGCGACACGCTGGTCGCGCAGGTCATGAGCACCGGCGTGGCCAGCGTCTGCGAAAGCGACGAAGTGGTCGATGCGATGCAGACCATGTTCAGCCACGGAGTTCGCCGCCTGGCCGTGACCGACGCTGCCGACGCGGTGATCGGAGTGGTCTCGCTGGACGACGTCATCGAGTCGCTGGTGCGCGACTGGGTCCTGCTGGCCAGTGTCGTGCGCAGCGGCCAGCAGCGCGAGCGCTCGGGCAGCGTGCAGTCGCCGCTGCACCCCTGAGCAGGAGCAGGTGGTGGTCGCGACCGGCGGGACGATTCGCGGCGAGCGGCAGAGTCGGCCGCTCTGTCCTAAACTCGGACACGCTCCCGCGCCGTCGAAGCGCGTACTGCCACCGCGACGTCCAGCCCCTGCGCCACGGGAGCTCGCAATCGCCATCGACCGGGCCTGTCGCGGCCCGGGCCTGAAGTACCGTCTCGGACGCGGCGTGCCGCCGGACGACCCGCACGCCGCCGTATGCCTGCGCAGGACGCGCGCGCGCCTGCGCCGGGTCCGGGGGCGTCGCAGTGCGTGGCTCGTGCCGCGCGACCGGCGCCGGAGGTCGTCGGTCATGTGCCCGCACGGAGACCCAAGGTGACGCTTTCCGACCGACTCTTGCAACCTGCCGAGCAGCGCCTGGCAGCGCTTCCCCTGCCCTGCGCCGTGCAACTTCCCGGGGGCCGTCGCCTGGGCCCCGCCGAGGCCACGCTGCGCCTCGTCGTGCGCGACATGCGGGCGCTGATGCACCTGGCCCAGGGAGCCATCGGGCGCCTGGCCGAGGATTACGTCGAGGGGCGCCTGGAAATCGAGGGCCGGCTGCGCGACCTGATGACGGCCGCACCGGCGCTGCTGCCGGGCGACCCGACCTCGCTGGATGGAAACTGGTTCGCGCGCACCATGCAGCAGGCACGCCGCGCCGTCTGGGAACGCACCCACCACAGCCGCGCCCGGGACGCGGCGCAGATCCAGCAGCACTACGACGTCAGCGACGACTTCTACGCGTTGTGGCTGGACCCTCGCCGCGTGTATTCCTGCGCCTACTTCGCCGAGGACACGATGAGCCTGGCCCAGGCGCAGGAGGCCAAGCTCGACCTGATCTGCCGCAAGCTGATGCTGCGCCCGGGAGAGCGCTTCATCGACATCGGAGCCGGCTGGGGCGGCCTGCTGCTGTGGGCCGCCGAGCACTACGGGGTGGATGCCACCGGCATCACGCTGTCGCGCAACCAGCATGCCTACGTCAACGACCTGATCGAACGCAAGGGCCTCAAGGGGCGCGCGCGCATGCTGCTGCAGGACTATCGCGACGTGGACGAGTCGGCCCCGTTCGACAAGGTCGCGTCGGTCGGCATGGTCGAGCATGTCGGCAGGCCCAACCTGCCGCTGTATTTCGCGAAAATCCGCAGCCTGCTGCGCCCGGGTGGGCTGGTGCTCAACCACGGCATCACCGCCGGCGGCACCGACAACCCGCAGCTGGCCGGAGGCATGGGCGACTTCATCGAGAAGTACATCTTTCCCGGCGGGCAGCTGGTGCACGTGGGCGTGATGATGGACACGCTGGCCCGGGGCGGCCTCGAGCCGCTCGACGCCGAGTGCCT
Organism: Pseudomonadota bacterium; assembly: GCA_021847345.1. Lineage (GTDB taxonomy): Bacteria > Pseudomonadota > Gammaproteobacteria > Burkholderiales > Burkholderiaceae_C > Thiomonas_A. The sequence continues at coordinate 26,813 of JAJZTW010000029.1, read as the reverse complement.
GCGACCGCATTACGCACGCACGCTGTGGTGCTGGGTGGACGCGCTGGAATCGCGCCTGGACGAGGCGCGCCACGTGCTGGGCGAGCACGCCGACAAGGTGCTGCGTGCCTACCGCCTGTATCTCGCGGGCTCGGCGATGGGTTTCGAGCAGGGCTGGATTTCCCTGTTCCAGATCCTGGGCTCGAGGCCCAACGGCGTCGTCGAGTCGAGGGGCGAGCGGTGCGGCACGGTGCGTGCCGCGCAATGCTCCTATCCCTTCAGGCGTGCCTACATGTACCCGCCGGGCAGCGCGCCCGGCGCGCAGCCGGCAGGCAGCGCATCGCATCAAGACCCCGACGCTCCGTAGGCGGGACGGAGCCTGGGGTTCGTGCATGATCGTCCCGCGAAGGAGAGCAACATGGCTGTCGTGAAATGGGACCCCTGGCAGGAGATCGAGGACATGTTCGACCGCTACACCCGTGCGGTGGGCTGGCCGCGGCGCGGCGCGGTCACGGTCGAGCCGGGCGCCAAGGCCGATTGGTCGCCGCGCGTGGACATCGCCGAAAGCGACGGGGAGTTCACCATCAAGGCGGAAATCCCCGAGGTGAACAAGGACGACGTGAAGATCACCATCGACAACGGCGTGGTCACGCTGCAGGGCGAGCGCAAACAGGAAAGCGAGCACAAGGGCAAGACCTTCCACCGCGTCGAGCGCTACTACGGAAGTTTCAGCCGCAGTTTCTCGCTGCCCGACAACATCGACGACGCGGGCGCCCGTGCCGCCTTCAAGGATGGCGTGCTGACCTTGCACATCCCCAAGCGGGAACGCGCGCAGCCCAAGGGCGTCGAGGTCAAGGTGGAATGAGCGCATCCCCGCGGCCCGGCTGCGGGGGCACGACACTGGCGCCTGGCACCAGGCGAACACAGGAGCAAACGCATGTACCGCAACATCCTGGTCGCCGTGGACGGCAGCGACGCGGCCGACCGCGCGCTTGAGCACGCGCTGCGCCTGGCCGCCGAACAGCACGCGCACCTGCATCTGGTGCATGTGATCGACATCGGTGCGCTGCCGGTGGCGCAGGACATCGACATCGGCGGTGCGGACATGCCCGCGCTGATGCGCCAGCAGGGCCAGGCGCTGCTCGACCGCGCATTGCGCGAGGTACGGCTGACCGACGTGCAGGCCAGTTCGCGCCTGCTCGAAGGCGAGGTATTCGGCAAGCGGGTGAGTGAACTGCTGGCCGATGAGGCACGCGCCAGCGCCGCCGACCTGGTGGTCGTGGGCAGTCATGGCTGGCGAGGGTTCACGCGCCTGTTCCTGGGCAGCGTGGCCGAGGGCGTGGCCCGCCTGTGCCCGATGCCGGTGCTGATCGTGCATGCCCAGGCATCCGCGGCGTGAGTCCGCGCACCGGCTCCAGGCTTCGCCGACGCAGGTTCAGTGCTTGGCCACCCAGCGCGGCCCGTCCTTGCGGTAGCTGCGCTTGACCGCGGCCCATGCGACCTTGAAGGCGAGCTTCTCGCGCTGTTCGCCGCCTCGGCCGTCGTATTCGTCCATCGCGGAATTGAAGGCTTCGCGGAAGATGTCTTGCGCGTGAGCGGGTAGATGGTCGCGTACGGCGGCGGGAAGTTCCAGGTTGCTGGCGTAAGGCATCGCTTTCTCCGACGAATGATGCAACAACGTGTAACCATGCTACGGGCTTGGGGCGCCAGCCACCAGGCAAGGCCATGGCTGCGCCGAGGACAAGCCGAGAAAAATCGCTGTGCCTTGTCCAGGAGCCTGCACTTTCGGCGGGGCAGAACTGAGACGCGACTATGATGAGTCGGTTGGTGCTTGCGCGAGCCGTCCGCGGCGCGTGCAGTCAAACGGGAAACAGGGAGGGCGTCTCGCCCGGGCCTGTGCTGCCCCCGCAACGGTCAACGGCATGGCGCGTCGCCTGAAGGCGCGCCATCAGCCGGACGCATATGCCACTGGGCCCGTCAAGGGCCTGGGAAGGCCGTCCGGATCGCCGCCAGCCCGGATACCGGCCAACACGCTGGGAACAGGCCTTCCGGGAGGGGTCGGCATGTTCGGCGGTCCGCGCCAGCGGTCCGCCCTGGACCCGTCACGACCTGTTGTCGTGCCGGTGGTTTCCGGCGTTGTCTGAGTCCCGTGCGGGGTGTCACGGTTCGCGTCTCAGTCGCTGGAAACCCCCATGTTCCGAACCAGAATGTCGCGTCTCGCCGCCCTCGTGGGCGGTGTGTGCTGTCTGCATGCCCGGGCGCAGGCCCAGGAGTCCGCAACCCAGGTCCTGCCGCCCGTCGTGGTGTCGGCATCGACCTTCGCCCAACCGCTGTCGCAGGCGCTGCCCAGCACCAGCGTGATCACCCACGCCCAGATCGTGCGATCGGGTGCGCGCAACCTGACCACGCTGCTGCAGCGCGTGGCGGGCGTGCAACTGACCTTCAGCGGCGGCCCCGGCCAGACCTCCACCACCTTCGTGCGGGGCTTCGGCAGCACCGACATGGGCGTGCTGGTGCTGCTCGACGGTGTTCCGCTGACCTCGCAGGACTACTCGGGAAGCACCGGCTACCTGCAGAACCTGACCACCGAACAGATCCAGCGCGTGGAGATCGTGCGCGGCAACGTGTCGGCCATCTACGGCTCGGGGGCGATCGGCGGCGTGATCCTTATCACCACGCGCGAAGGCAGCAGCCAGCCGCGAGCGTCGGTGTCGGCCATGGCAGGCAGCCAGGACACTGCGGGCCTGGCTGCCGACGCCAGCGGACAGGTCGGGCGCACGCGCCTGCAGGCCGGCTGGAGTCGCTACGAGACACAGGGCCTGGCATCGCTGAGCCCGGCGCTGGCGGCGGCCTACGGCGCCGGCAGCGGCACCGACGGCTATCGCAACGACACGCAAAATGCTTCCCTCGTGCAGGATCTGGCCGCCGGGCACAGCGTGGGGCTGAGAGCGTTTCGCAGCCATGGGGTCTACGACTACTCCAACGGCAGCGGCAGCGGCAGCACCCTGCAGCAGCTGGTGCAGGTGTTCAGCGATGACCGCCTCACCGACGCGTGGAGCTCGCACCTGAGTCTGTCGCAGCAAAGCGTGGACAACAGCAACTGGTTGTCGGGCAGCTACAGCGGCGCCGCGCGCACCCGGGTGCAGATCGCCCAATGGCGCAACGTGGTGCGCCTCGACAAGCACTGGACCCTCACCGGCGGCGCCGACTGGCAGCACCAGTCCATCGAGACCGACGGCCCGGGCGCCTTCCCGAACGTCACGCGCAATGCCCGCGCGGTGTTCGCGGGCATCAACGGGGTGTTCGGTGCCAGCCAGCTGCAGTTCAACCTGCGCCACGACAGCGTGGACGGGCTGGCCGGCCAGGACACCGGGTATCTCGGCGCATCGCACGAGCTGGGCGGGGGCTTCAAGGTGCTGGCCAGCTATTCCACCGCGTTCAGCGCGCCGCCGCTGGGCTACCTGTACGCCGACGTCCCGAGCTACTACATCGAGGCCAACCCGGCGCTGCGCCCGGAGAAGGCGCATTCGAGCGAAGCCGGTCTGCAATGGCAACGCGGCGCCACGCTGCTGCGGGCGACGCTGTTCGATACCCGCATGACCGATGAATGGGTGTTCGGCAGCGATCCGGCCACCGGCATGGCGCAATTCCAGAACATCGCCAGTTCGCGCACCCGCGGCCTGGAGCTGACTGGCAGCACGTCCTGGCAGGGCTGGCAGCTCGATGGCAACCTGACCCTGCAGCAGCCGGTCGACCTGAGCCAGCCCGGGCACCCCACCTTGCAGCGCCGAGCGCGCAGCATGGCCAACCTGCAGCTCAGCCACGACTGGCACGGCGTGCTGCTGGGAGCCAGCCTGCACTACAGCGGGCCGCGCCCCGACCTGGACTACACGAACTACCCGGCCACGCCGGTGGTGCTGGGTTCCTACACCACGGTCGACCTCAGCGCCGGCGGACGCCTGGCGCCGCAATGGGACTGGAACGTGCATGTGCGCAACCTGTTCGACAAGGCCTACCAGACCGCCTACGGCTACAACCGCGCCCCGTTCGGCGTGTTCGTCGGGGTGACCTGGCATCCGCTGGGCTCGTGATCGCGCACCTCGCCGGCGGGTCGGGCTGAACAGCCTGCCCGCCGCAACACATCGTGTTTTCGCGATGCGTTTGCGTATCATGCACGACTGACTCCTCTTTGCATGTCATCGTGAACGCATCGCGCCGCCCCGAGCATTCCGCCCTTCCCGTCTCTCCGTCGCTGGAGCCCCTGGCGCGCACCGCGCATATCGGCAACGACCCCGGAGGAGTGAACCGGCGCAGTGTCTACGTCCTGATGCTCGCCGGGTTGATCGGCCTGGCCGCGGTACCCATCGCCGAGGTGCTGATGGCGCTGATCGGGCTGATCACCCACCTGTGCTTCCAGGGACGTTGGGTCTGGAGCCTGGGCAACCCGGGGGACAACCACCTGGGCGCGCTGGTGATCGCGATCCCGGTGCTCGGATCGGTCGTCGTCGGGCTGATGGCGCGCTACGGCTCGCCGGCGATCCGCGGGCACGGCATCCCCGAGGCGATGGAGCAGATCCTGACCAACCGCAGCCGAATTCCGGCGCGGGTGCTGTGGCTCAAGCCGATCTCGGCGGCGATTTCCATCGGCACCGGCGGCCCGTTCGGCGCCGAGGGCCCGATCATCGCCACCGGCGGTGCGCTGGGTTCGCTGGTCGGGCAGTGGCTGCACATCACGCCCGACGAGCGCAAGACCCTGCTCGGCGCAGGCGCCGCCGCCGGCATGACCGCGGTGTTCGGCACGCCGGTGTCGGCGGTGCTGCTGGCGGTCGAGCTGCTGCTGTTCGAGTTCCGCCCGGGCTCGCTGCTGCCGGTGATCGGCGCCTGCGCCGCGGCCGCGGCGGGGCGCATCGCCCTGCACGGCAACCAGCCCTTTTTCGCCATGCCGGCGCTGGCCTGGCCGCACGCGACGGCGCTGCTGGGCAGCGCCGTGCTCGGCGTGGTCATCGGCCTGGCCGCGGTCATCATCACGCGCGGCCTGTACGCCGTCGAGGACGCATTCGATCGCCTGCCGCTGCACTGGATGTGGTGGCCGGCGCTGGGCGCCGTCGCCGTCGGCGTGATCGGCTGGTGGCAGCCGCGCACGCTGGGCGTGGGCTACGCCAACATCACCGACGCGCTGGCCGGCACGCTGGCCACCCGAGCCCTGCTCGTGCTGGGCGCGGCCAAACTGGTGTCCTGGGCCATCGCGCTGGGCAGTGGAACCTCCGGCGGCACGCTGGCTCCGCTGATGACCATCGGCGCCTGCCTCGGCGCGGTACTGGGACATGCGGTGGCGGCTTCCATGCCCTGGCTCGGGCTCGACCCGCGCCTGGCCGCGCTGATCGGCATGGCGGCGATTTTCGCCGGGGCCTCGCGCGCGCTGTTCGCGTCGGTGGTGTTCGCGCTGGAGGCGACCTGGCAGATGCCGGCGCTGCTGGCATTGATGGTCGGTTGCGCGAGCGCCTACCTGGTGTCGGGGCTGCTGATGCGCGAGACCATCATGACCGAGAAGATCGCGCGCCGCGGCGTGCGCGTTCCCAACGCCTACCAGGCCGATCCGTTCCTGCAGGAGCGCGTGGCAGCCCATGCCACGATGCAGGCCGTCGGCCTGCAGGCGCAGCGCCTGGTCGGCGACACCCTGGCCTGGCTGGACAGCGAGCCCGAGGCATGTCACCAGGGCTATCCGGTGGTCGACGCCCGCGGGAGCGTGCTCGGGGTACTCACGCGCAAGGACCTGCAGCGCGCCGTCGCGCAAGGCGGCGCCGGCACCCTGCAGGCGCTGCTGCATCGCGCGCCGGTGGTCGTGCGCGCCGACGACACACTGCACGACGCGTTGAACCTGATGGTGCTGCACGACATCGGACGCCTGCCGGTGGTCGACGACGACGGCGCGACCCTGCGCGGCATGCTCACGCGCAGCGACGTGCTCGGCGCATGGCGCCGGCGCGCCATCGACGCCACATGCCTCGGGCACTGAGGCGCAATCAGCAGGCCTCGGTTCTCGGTTTCGAGAAAACGCAGGGCCGCCCCAAGTTTTCTCGACCCCCTCGGGGGGCGGGCTGGGCGCAGCCCGGCCCTGGGGGCGCTCTTGAGAAAACGCAGGGCCGCCCCAAGTTTTCTCGACCCCCCCGGGGGGCGGGCTGGGCCCCAGGCCCGGCCCTGGGGGCGCTCTCCAGTTCGAGCAGCGCGCGCTTGCGCTCGAGCCCGCCGGCATAGCCGCGCAGCGCGCCGTCGCTGCCCACCACGCGGTGACAGGCGACGACCACCAGCAGCGAATTGGCGCCGACGGCGCGCGCCACGGCGCGGGCATGGCCCGCCCCCAGGCCGAGCTCCACCGCGAGCGCCGCGTAGCTGATGCGCCTGCCGTGACCGATGCCCGCCAGCGCCTGCCACACCCGGCGCTCGAAGGCGCTGCCCTCGACATGCAGCGGCAGCTCGAAGGCACGGCGCCGGGCGCCCAGGTATTCGTCGAGCTGGCGCGCGGCCTCGCGCAGCACGGCGGGCGCGGTGGCATCGAGCTGCGGCAGCTCCAGCGCGGCGGCAGACACCGCTTCGAAGCGCAGGTCCGACAAGGCCTCGCCGCGCGCGCGCAGCAGCACCGGCCCGAGCCGGGTGGAAAAACGCCACCACCCGCTCATGGGTGCATCTCCCGCGCGGAACGCAGCGCCAGGTGCATCGCCGCGTAGGCGCGCCAGGGGCGCCAGCGCTCGGCCTGTTCGAGCAGGCCTGGATCGCCGCTGGCGAAGGCATCGGGCCAGCCCAGCGCCTGCATGGCGACTCGCTGCACCGTCGGCTCGTCCATGCCCGGCGCCGCGCGCAACGCGGCCAGCGTGGTGTCCAGCGCCGACCAGGGCTGCAACTCCAGGCGATCGGCGCAAAGTTCCCGCGCGCAATGCAGCAGCGCTGCGGTATCGTCGGCGGGCAGGCCGATGCGCTGCAGCTCCGAGTCGGCGCGCCCGGCCAGCTCCTCGGCCGATGGAAAGCAGCGGTTCAACGTCACCGGGGCCGCCGTCATGGTCTCGGGCAACGGCGGCGCGGCGAAGGCGTCGACCATGCGGGCCAGCAGCGGCACGGCGCGCTCGCCGCGGCGCTGCAGCAGCGAGCGCGCGAGGGTCTCGAATCCGTCCGGGTGGCCCGGCACGCGCACGCCCGGCGCGCTGGCGGCGAGTTCCCCCAGTCGCGCATCCACTGCCTGCGGGCTGGCTCCGAGGTCGAACATGCGCCGCAGCCGGGCCAGCAGCTGGGGCATCGCCGCCGCCAGCGACGCGCTGGCGCGCACCCGCAGCGTGCAGTGCGCCGCGTCGTTCCACGCCAGCATCCATCCCTCGCAGGCGCCGTCTCGTCCGCGCAGTCGCAGGGTGCGTGCGTAGCGCTCGGCGTCGACATGCTCGACGCCGGGAACCGCCTGCGCCGCGGCCTGCTCCAGCCAGACCTGCCAGGCCAGCGGCGGACGATAGGCGAGCGCCAGCTCGAGGGTGTCGGCCCCGGCCGACGAGGCTCCGCGGCGGATCTGTTGCGCGCGCAGCCCCCAGCGCTGGCGCAGCAAGGCGTGGAAGCGGCGCTGGCTGCCGAAGCCGCAGGCCATCGCGATATGCGACACCGGCAGCGTGGTCTGGGTCAGGCACTGCTTGGCCAGCAGCAGGCGCTGGGTCTGCGCCAGCTCGAGCATGGACACGCCGAACTCGGCGCGGAACAGGCGCCGCAGATGGCGTGCGCTGACCCCGACGCGCGCGGCGAGCTGCTCGGTGCCGGCGTGGTCGAGAAAACCCTGTTCGATCAGCGCGGCTGCGGCCTGCGCCAGGCGACCCGCGATATCGGGCAGGCCCCAGCCGGGCGCAAGCTCCGGGCGGCAGCGCAGGCAGGGCCGGAATCCCGCCTTCTCGGCCGCCGCGGCGCTGGGAAAGAAATGGCAGTTCTCGCGCCGCGGCGTGCGCACCGCGCACACCGGGCGGCAATAAATGCCGGTGCTCGACACACCGACGAAAAAACGTCCGTCGAAGCGCCGGTCACGCGCCCGCAGGGCATCGAAGCATTGGTCGGCATCGAGTTGCATGCCTGAACTGTAGGCCCGGCACGCGCGCAGCGCGTGCCGGATCCGGACCTTCGATCCGCAGCAGGGTCCGGCGGTCGCACAGGCGCCCGCTCAGCCCGAGTAGCCGCCGATGCGTCCCTCGCGGAAATCCCGCACGGCCTCGAAGATTTCCTGCTGCGAGTTCATCACGAACGGGCCGTACTGCACGATGGGCTCGCGCAGCGGGCGCCCGGCGATGAGCAGCGCGCGGGTCTCGGGGCCGGCCTGCAGCACCACGCCGTCGGCTTGCGGGTCGTTGGCCAGGATGGCCATGCGCTGCGCCGGCACGGCCTGCTCGCCGATCCGGAGTTCCCCGCGATAGACGTAGACGAAGGCGTTGTGCGAGGGGTCCAGCGCCTGCTCGAAGCGGGCCCCCGCGGGCAGGTGCAGGTCGAGATACAGCGGCTCGGTGGTCTCTCGCGTGACCGCGCCCGCCACACCGCCGCTGTGCCCCGCCAGCACGAATACGTCGACGCCCTCGGCGCTGCGCCGGCGCGGAATGTCGGCTGCCTGCACATCGCGATACCAGGGCTGGCGCAGCTTGTCGTGCGCCGGCAGGTTCAGCCACAGCTGGAAGCCTTCCATGACCCCGCTTTCCTGCTGGGGGATCTCGGAATGCACGACTCCACGCCCGGCCGTCATCCATTGCATGCCGCCGTTCTGCAGCAGGCCCTCGTGGCCCGCGCTGTCACGATGCAGCATGCGCCCGGCGATCATGTAGGTGATGGTCTCGAAGCCACGGTGCGGGTGGTCGGGGAATCCCGCGATGTAGTCGTCCGGGTTGTCGCTGCCGAAGGCGTCGAGCATGAGGAAGGGATCGAGGCGACGTTGCAGGTCCTGCGTGAGCACTCGCGTCAGGCGCACGCCGGCGCCGTCGGACGTGGCCTGGCCGCGCACCAGGCGCTCGACCGCACGCGCGCGGCGCACGCCGGGCTCGGCGCTGGCCTGGGAACGAAGGGACGCATCGGTGTGGGTCATGGCATGCAACTCCTGCAGTGGGCCGGCGCGACGCGCGCGCCGGCGTGGATCGGACGGGACCGGGCCGGCATCAGCCGAGCGCGGCCTCGAGGTCGGCGCGCGCCTGCTCCATGGCCTGCTCGGCAGCCTGCGGGCCCATCGCGAAACCCTCGGCGTAGATCGGGCGCACGTCGGTCATGCCCAGGAAGCCCAGCACGGTCTTCAGGTAGGGAACCTGGGCGTCCGTCGGCGTGTCGCGATAGCGACCGCCGCGGGCCAGCGCCAGGTACACGGTCTTGCCGGTCAGCAGCCCCTGCGGGCCCTGCTCGGTGTAGCGGAAGGTCACGCCGGCGCGGGCGATGGCGTCGATCCAGTTCTTCAACTGCGCCGGCACGCCGAAGTTGTACATGGGCACTCCCAGCACCAGCACGTCGTGCGCGCGAACCTCGGCGATCAACGCATCGTCCAGCGCCACGCGCGCGGCCTGCTCCGGGCTGCGCTGCTCGGCGGGCGTGAACAGCGCGCCCAGCGCGGCTTCGTCGAGCATCGGATGCGGGTTGCGCGCCAGGTCACGCAACTGCACGCTGGCCTGCGGATGGCGCTGCAGCAGTCGCTGCGTGACCAGATCGGCGACGCGGGTGGAATTGGCGCCTTCGCGCTTGGCGCTTCCGTTGACTTGCAGGATGTTCATGGTCTGTTCCCGGATATTGTTCGTGGATGCGGGTGCGGCATTGTGATCGCACCCGATGCATCACAATTTATTCGTTGCATCAGGCTTTTATAAGTGCCTTTTCTGGATAACAATGTTGCATCCATGGAACAATCCAATCGACTCGGCGAGATCGAACCCAACGACCTGCTGCTGTTCGCCCGCGTGGCCGAGCTGGGCAGCCTGAGTCGCGCGGCCGAACGCCTGGGCTGGCCCAAGTCCACCGTGTCGCGCCGCCTGAGCCTGCTCGAGCGGCGCCTCGGCGAGCGCCTGCTGCTGCGCACCACGCGACGCCAGACCCTGACCGATTTCGGGCGCGTGCTGCTCGAGCATGCGCAGACGGTTGCCGCCGAGGTGGACGCCGTCACCGCGCTGGGCGAGCAGCGCCGCGCCGAGCCCTCCGGGCGACTGCGGGTGTCCATGCCGAGCGATTTCGCCAACCTGCTGCTGGCCGACAGCCTGGCCGCCTTCATCGCGCTGCACCCGCGCATCGAACTCGAGCTCGACCTGTCGCCGCGGCGCGTGGACCTGCTGGCCGAAGGCTTCGACCTCGCCGTGCGCATGGGCGAGCTGCCCGACGACGCCTATCTCGCCGCGCGCGCGGTGGCGCAACTGTCCAACGGCCTGTACGCATCGCCCGACTACCTGGCCAGCCGCGGCGAGCCGCGGCACCCGGACGAACTCGCGGGCCACGCCGGCCTGCAGCTGCTGGCCCGCAACGGACAAGGCATGCCCTGGGTGCTGCGCCTGGGCGAGCAGATGTGGCAAGGCCTGCCGGGCGGCCAGCTGCGTGCGAACTCTCCCGAGCTGCTGCTGCGCATGGCGCGTGCCGGCAGCGGGATCGCGGCCTTGCCCGACGCCTTCGCGCAGCCCAGCGTGCAGCGCGGGACCCTGCGCCGAGTGCTCGCGCCGTGGACCCTGCCGCGGCAGACGGCCTGGGCGGTGTTTCCGGGGCGCAACCCGCTGCCGGCGCGAACACGCGCCTTCGTCGACATGCTGCGCGCGGCCCTCGGTCCGGTGCACGCCAGCCAATCGACGCGAAACTGATCCGGCGCCGCGCCCCGGCGCCCGACCCGGATCAACCGAGCAGCCAGCGCCAGCCGAGGTAGACGAGCATGCCGGCGCCGATCGCCGGCAACAGGCTGCGCGCGCGCAGCGACACCGCCGCCGTGACCAGCATGCCTGCCAGCCACGGGTTGCGCCAGCTCAGCTCCCAGTGCGTGCCGTCCGGCAGCAGCACCAGCGGCACGGTGATGGCCGTCAGCACGGCCACCGGAACATGCCCCAGCGCGCGGCGCACACGGGGCGTGAAGCGAACCCGCTCGCCGAGGGCGAACAGTGCGAAACGCACCCCGAAGGTCACGGCCGCCATGCCACCGATGGTCAGCGCCAGCGAGAAGGTGCTCATCGGCGTGCCTCGCCGCCAGCCGCGGATTCGTCGACGACCACCCCGGCGAGCACGCCACCGACCGCCGCCAGCATCAGTCCCAGTTTGTACGGCAGCCCGCGCGCGAGCAGGGCGATGGCCGCGGCGCTCAGCGCCGCCGCCAGCGCCGGTCGGCGGCGCAGCAGGGGCGCGACCATCGCCGTGAAGGCGGCCACCATCGCGAACTCCAGCCCCCAGCGACCGAGCCAGGGCCAGCCGTGCCCGGCCCACACCCCCAGCGCCGTCCACGCCAGCCAGTTCAGGTACATGGCCAGGCAGGAACCGAGAAAATAGGCCTTGGCCCCCGCCGTGGGCAGGCCCTGCTGGGCCTGGGCCCCGTAGCGCCGGTGCACCACGGCGAAGGTCTCGTCGGTGAGCCAGAAGGCCAGCAGCGCGCGCCAGCGCAGGGGCAGGCGCGCGACCACCGGCAGCAGGGTCGCCGCGTACAACGCGTGCCGCAGGTTGACGACCAGCGTGGTCAGCACGATGACCAGCGGCCCGGCCTGCGCGGCCAGCAGGGTCAGGGCGATGAATTGGGCCGAGCCGGCGAACACCAGAGCCGACATGGCCAGTGCCCCGGGCGCGCCGAGGCCGTCGGGCACGGCAAGCGCGCCGAAGATGAGCCCGAAGGGAGCCGCGCCGAGCAGCAGCGGCAGGGTGTCGACCGCGCCGCGCAGCAGTTCGCCGCGACGCGGCGCGGCGGACAGGGACCAGGAATTCGCATCAGTCATGCAGACGAAGCGTACGTGAAAGGGCGGCAACGCCCGGGTTTGCTTCAGGACAAGGCGTGGCCGATTCGAGTACCCCCGCGCAGATACAAGGCCGTTACGCTGGGGTTTCCGAGCCTCAGCCCCGGCCCCCGCCGCGATGACCGAACCCGCCCCCACCCAGGCCGTGCCGCCGGCCCCCGACGCCGGCGCCGAAACCATCGAGCAACTGCTGGCCCGCCTGCAGTGCGACCGCAACGGCCTGTCCACCGACGAGGCGACTCGTCGCCTGCAGCACTTCGGCCCGAACGCGCTGCCGCAGGCCCGCCAGAGCCTGCTGGCCAGGCTGCTGCATTACTTCTGGGGCCCGATCGCCTGGATGATCGAGGCCGCCGCGCTGTTGTCGGCCCTGGTGCGCCATTGGCCCGACTTCGGCATCATCGTCGCGCTGCTTGCGTTCAACGCCGCGGTGGGCTTCTGGCAGGAATACAAGGCCTCGAGCGCGCTGGATGCCCTCAGGAAGCAACTGGCCCTTCGCTGCCGCGTGCTGCGCGACGCCCGCTGGAGCGAGCTCGACCCGGCCGCGCTGGTGCCGGGGGACATCGTGCGCGTGCGCCTGGGCGACATCGTTCCAGCCGACATGCGCCTGCTCGACGGCGACTTCCTGAGCGTCGACCAGTCGGCGCTGACCGGCGAATCCCTGCCGGTGGAGCGCCGCGCGGGCGACGCGATCCATTCCGGCTCGATCGTCAAGCAAGGCGAGATGGTGGGCGTGGTCCATGCCACGGGAGCGGGCACGTACCTGGGGCGCACCGCCGAACTGGTCGGCAAGGCCGGCGCCGCGTCGCATTTCCAGAAGGCGGTGCTCGACATCGGCGACTACCTGATCTACATCAGCCTGGGCCTGGTGGCGCTGCTGGTGCTGGTCGAACTGCAGCGCGGACTGCCGTGGATCGAGCTGCTGCAGTTCGCGTTGATCCTGACCGTGGCGTCGATCCCGGTGGCGATGCCGGCCGTGCTGTCGGTGACCATGGCGCTCGGAGCCCTGGCCTTGTCGAAGGAAAAGGCCATCGTGTCGCGCCTGGAGTCCATCGAGGAAATGGCGGCGGTGGACATCCTGTGCTCGGACAAGACCGGCACGCTGACCCTGAACCGGCTCAGCCTGGGCGAGCCGCTGCTGCTGAACGGCATCGACGCGGCCCGGCTGACCCTGCACGCCTTGCTGGCCAGCCAGGCCGACGACGGCGACGCCATCGACGACGCCATCCACGCGGCCGCGCCGGCGATGCCCACGGGCTGGACCCTGACCCACTTCATGCCCTTCGATCCGGTCGGCAAGCGCAGCGAAGCCAGCTGGGACGACGCGCAGGGCACGCACTGGCGCTTCAGCAAGGGCGCGCCACAGGTCATGCTGGCGCTGGCCGCGCCCGACGAGGCCACGCGAGCGAGCACGCAGCAATGGATCGACGCGCAGGCAGCGCGCGGCATGCGCACGCTGGGGGTGGCCAGCCGCCGTGGCGACGACGCGTGGCGCCTGGATGGCGTGCTGGCACTGTACGACCCGCCTCGCCCGGACTCCCGCCAGACCATCGCCGATGCGCGTGCCCATGGCATCAGCGTGAAGATGGTCACGGGGGACAACCTGGCCATCGCGCGGGAAATCGGCGCTCAGCTGGGCATCGGGCGCGACATCGTCGCCGCCGAACAGGTGTTCGGCGACGCGGCGGCCCGCGGCGGCACGCTGGCCGAGCGCGTGCGAGTCGCCGACGGCTTCGCGCAGGTGTTCCCGGAGCACAAGTACGGCATCGTCAAGGCGCTGCAGGACGCTGGTCACCGCGTGGCGATGACCGGCGACGGCGTCAACGACGCGCCGGCGCTCAAGCAGGCCGACGTGGGCATCGCGGTGTCGGGGGCCACCGACGCGGCGCGCGCCGCGGCCGCGTTGATCCTGACCGAGCCGGGGCTGTCCACCATCGTCAAGGCCGTGGAAGAGGCGCGGCGCATTTTCGAGCGCATGAACAGCTACGCGGTGTACCGGATCACCGAAACCATCCGCATCATGGTCTTCGTCGTGCTGGCGATGCTGGTCTACAACTTCTACCCGATCACCGCGGTGATGATCATCCTGCTGGCATTCTTCAACGATGTGCCCATCATGACCATCGCCTACGACCGCACCGCGGTCGATCCGGCGCCGGTGCGCTGGCAGATGCGCCGCGTGCTGACCGCGTCGACGGTCATGGGCCTGACCGGCACCGCGGGCAGCTTCCTGATGCTGTGGCTCGCGCTGGACTGGCTGCACCTGCCGCTGCCCAAGGTGCAGACCTACATCTTTCTCAAGATGGCGGTCGCCGGGCACCTCACCTTGTTCGTGTCGCGAACCCGGGGCGCCTACTGGCGCAAGCCCTACCCCGCCCCGGTGATGATCGGGTCGGCGGTGCTGACCAAGCTGGCCGCCACGCTGCTGTGCGCGTGGGGCCTGGGCGTCGTGGCCCCGATCAGCTGGGCGGAGATCGCGCTGGTGTGGGGGTATTCGATCGCCTGGTCGCTTCTGACCGACGGCGCCAAGCGCGCGGTGTACCGTCACCTCGAGCATGCCTCGCCCAGGCACCAGCATTTCCTGCGCCTGCTCAACAAACGCACCGTCGGGCACGGCCGCTGACCCCGTCGGCGGGGCGGTGGTCCGGTTCCGCTTCCAAAGCTTTCAGCATGTTACGCGGGAATGCGGTGAAAATAGGCGGTTTCCGAACCCTGGGGCCACGAGCCCGCGGCAACGGCCGTGGCCGGCTCGACGCGCCCCCGCATTCCCGCACCCCCATGGCGATGACCCAGACCTCTTCGACGACCCCGTCCTCCTCGAAGCCCAGGCGCGAGCCGATGAGCGCGCAGGAGCGTCGTTCCAGCATGACCCTGGCGTCGATCTACGGCCTGCGCATGCTCGGGCTGTTCCTGATCCTGCCGGTGTTCGCGATCTACGCCCACGGACTGCCCGGCGGGGGAAATCGCTTCCTGGTCGGTCTCGCGCTGGGAATCTACGGCCTGACCCAGGCCGCGCTGCAGATTCCCTTCGGTCTGGCCAGCGACCGCTTCGGGCGCAAGCCGGTGATGATGCTGGGCCTGCTGATCTTCGCCGTCGGCTCGTTCATGGCCGGTGCGGCGCACAGCATCGACGGCATCATCGTCGGGCGCGCCGTGCAGGGCGCCGGCGCGATCTCGGCGGCGATCTCGGCGATGATCGCCGACTCGACCCGCGACCACAATCGCACCAAGGCCATGGCCATGGTCGGCATGACCATCGGCATGAGCTTCCTGGTCTCGCTGATCGCCGGCCCGGTGATCTACCACTGGATCGGAGTGCCCGGCATGTTCGTGCTCACCGGAGTGCTGGCGCTGGCGGCCATCGCGGTGATCAAGTGGGTGGTGCCCGATGCACCGATGAGCGCGCCGGCCGAGGAAGTCGGCACGGGCGCTTCGCGCGAGTCGGTGCTCACGCCGGCGCTGCTGCGACTGCACTTCAGCATTTTCGTGGTCAATTTCGCGCAGGTGGCGATGTTCGTGGTCGTTCCGGTGGCGCTGGTGCACCACGCCGGGATCCCGCTGAAGCACCACTGGATGGTCTACCTGCCGGTGACCATGGGCTCCTTCGTGCTGGCGATTCCCGGCATCGTGTGGGCCGAGAGCCGCGGCCACATGCGCGCGGTGCTGCGCGCAGGCGTCGCGCTGATGGGCCTGAGCATGCTCGCGCTGGCCTTCGGCTATCGCAGCACCGTGCCGCTGATCGCCGAGCTGTTCCTGTTCTTCGTCGCCTTCAACCTGATGGAGGCGCTGCTGCCGTCGCTGGTGTCGCGCGTGGCGCCGGCCGCGCGCAAGGGCCTGGCGATGGGGGTGTACAACACGGCCCAGTCCCTCGGCCTGTTCGCCGGCGGCGCCGTCGGCGGCCTGCTGGCCAAGATTTGGTCGGCCGAGGGCGTGTTCCTCGCCTGTGCCGCGCTGTGCGCGGTGTGGCTGGTGGTGGCCTGGTTCGTGCAGCAGCCTCCGCGGCGCGGCCATTGAGACTGCCGCCCGGCGCGCGGCGCGGGTCGCACTACCATGTTCCCGGCGCAGCGGGCCGTCGCTTCGCACGCCCTTGCGCGAGCGGCCCTGCCCTGACGGCTTTTCATCCCATGGGATCGACGTTTCGTGCCTGAACCGCATTCCGAGTCATCGCCTTCTCCGGCGCCCGCGCCGGGAGCCCCCGCGAGCCGGCGCCGCGGGGGTACGCCGCGCGACCTGGTGCGCACCGCGCGCTCTCGCGGTCGCAGACTGTTCCTGCAATACGGACTGCCGTGGGGTGGCGCGCTGCTGGTCGGCCTGGTGGCCGTGTTGTACGCGCGATGGAGCGAGGACGCCTACGAGCTGTTCCTGCACTGGATCTCCGGGCGAAGCTGGCTGGCCTTCCTGATCACGCCGGCGATCACCGTGCTGTGCGTATTCCTGACCCGACGCTGGTTCTCGGGCAGCGAGGGCAGCGGCATCCCTCAGGTCATCGCTGCGCTGCACGCGCCGCCCGACGAAACCCTGATGAAACGCCTGTTCGGCCTTCGGGTCATCGTGGGCAAGCTGGGCATTTCGCTGCTCGGCTTTCTCGGCGGCATGACCATCGGGCGCGAGGGGCCGACGGTGCACCTGGGCGCGGCCATCATGGCGGAAACCCGGCGCCTGTACCCGCACCAGGGCAAGCGCCTGGAGCGCTCGCTGCTGCTGGCAGGCGCAGCCGCCGGACTGTCGGGCGCCTTCAACACCCCGCTGGCCGGGGTGATCTTCGCCATCGAGGAACTCGCGCGCGACTTCGAGAGCCGAACCAACGGGGTGATGATCACCGCCGTGGTGTTCTCCGGCCTGACCTCGCTGGCGCTGGCGGGCAACTATCTGTACTTCGGCCAGATCAACGTTCCGCAGAACTTCGGCATCGGCTTCATCCTGCCGGTGGTCGTGATCGCGCTGCTGTGCGGGCTGGCCGGAGCGGCGTTCAACCTGGCACTGTTGCGCCCCGATGTCTGGATGCCCCGGCAGCTGCGCGAATGGCGCAGCGCCAAGCCCTTGCTGTATGCGCTGATCATCGGCCTGCTCATCGCCGCGCTGGGCGTGGCCACCCACGGCCAGACCTGGGGCAGCGGCTACGACCAGGCGCGCCACCTGCTCGACGGCCATGCCTCGGTGAGCCCGCTGTATGCGCTGACCAAGTGGACGGCGATGATCATCAGCTACATGGCCGGCATTCCCGGAGGCCTGTTCTCGCCGTCGCTGTCGATCGGCGCCGGACTGGCGCAATGGGTGCATGCGTTGTTCGCGTCGGCGCCGATGCCGGCGCTGATCGCGCTGTGCATGGCCGGCTACCTGGCGGCGGTGACCCAGTCGCCGCTGACTTCCTTTGTCATTGTCCTGGAAATGACCAACGGTACCGGTATGGTGATCCCGATGATGGCGGTCGCGCTGGTGGCCACGCGCATCTCCAACCTGTTCACGCCGCCGCTGTACGAGGCGCTGGCGGAGAAGAACTATTTCGGAAAGACCGCACAGGACCACAAGGCGGCATGAACGTGGCCGCGCGGTGCTCGCGGTTTCTGCGATGATGGGCGGGTCCGGGGCCTGGAGGAGTCGGCGATGAAGCGTTTGGACGGCGTGGAGATCGGGGCGCTGATCGTGCTGATGGCCGCCATCGTGCTGGCACTGCTGCACTGGGAAAGCGTGCAGCGCATGCTGGGCTACGTGCTGCACGATCACCAGCATGCGCCGGTGGCGACGACAGCCGCCGTCGCCCCCGGAGTGAGCGCGCCGATTGCGTCGGCGCCTGCCTCGGCACCGACGCAACTGCAGTTGCCCGCCGCATCCCGGCAGCTGCCGTCGCTGGCCCGAAGCGACAGGGACTTCGGCTCCGCGGTGTCGTCTCTGGTGGGGCGCAAGGCCTTCGCCGAATGGTGGGTACCCGACCACCTGATCCTGCACCTGGTGTCGACCGTCGACAACCTGGCGCGAGCGCAGGCTCCCGTCGCGGCGTGGCCGGTGCGCCCGGCGCCGGGCCGCCTGCAGGTGCGCGCCGACGGCAAGGCCTGGGTGATCGACCCTGCCAACGACGCTCGCTACGCGCCCTACATGGTCGCGATACGAATGATCGACCCCGCCCGCGTGGTGTCCGTCTACCTGGACTTCTATCCCTTGTTCCAGCAGGCATGGCGCGAACTCGGCTACCCGAAGGGACAATTCAACGACCGCCTGCTGCAGGTGATCGACAATCTGCTGGCCGCTCCCGAGCTCGACAGCCCGCCGCGCCTGGTGCAGCCTCACGTGCTGTTCCGCTATGCCGACCCCGGGCTGGAGGCGGCGTCCGCGGGACAGAAGATCCTCATGCGCATCGGCCCGGCCGACGAGCGCGAGGTCAAGGCCAAGCTGCGCGCGCTGCGTGCCGAGCTGCTCCGGCACATGCGGGCGGCGGCCTCGGCCTCGACCCCGATGCAACAATCCTGAATCGACCGTTTTCCCGAGACTTTTCCCATGGCTGCCTCCCCTTCCCTGCGCCTGCTTCGCACCGTTGCGCTCGCGCTGTCCCCGATGCTGAGCCTGCCCGCTGCGCATGCCGCGGCGACGCCATCCCCGGTCGCCAGCGGCGCGCAGGCCGCGCCAGCGCTGCGCGTGGCCTTCGTCGACACCGCTCGCATCCTGCGCGACTCGGCCATGGCCAAGGCGGCATCGCAAAAGCTCGAACAGCGCTTCGAACCCCGCAGGCGCAAGCTGGCCGCGCTCAGCCAGCGCATCGACGCGCTGCGCACCAAGCTGCAGGACAACTCGGTGGTGATGTCCGACGACCAGCGCATGCAGGCGCAACAGCAACTGGCCGACCTGAGCCGTCAGTTCCGCGACGACCAGCAGGCCTTCGCCGAGGACCTGAATTCACAGCGCAACGCCGATGTCAGCCGCATCCTGGACAAGGCCAACGCGGTGGTCGACCAGGTAGCGCGCCGGATGGGCTGCGACATCGTGTTCCAGAACGCGGTCTACGTGAATCCGCACATCGACATCACCAACGCGGTGATCCAGGCCCTCGACGCGCAAAAGCCCTCGCGCTGAGCCGACCCCGGGACCGGGCCCGGCGCTGCCCGAGCGCGTCGCATCAGGCCTCGGGATGGTGGGTCTTGACGTCGCCACGCTCGATGCGTGCGAGATCCTCCACGCGGCGCTCCATCGCGTCGAAGGCGTCGCGCACGGCAACGAATGGATCCTCGTGCTGCTGGTGCGCCGCCGGCTCGCGGTCGACCACCAGTTCATGCCCCGGAGCCGTGACGTCGACTCGCACGTGAAAGTGATGCCCCTGGTGCTGATGCAGCCCGTGGGGCTCGACCGTGACCCGACAGCTCATGAGATGAGGATGCAGATGCTGCAGGCGCTGGATGCGCTGCTCGATGCGCTGGCGCAGTGCGGCGCTGGGCTCCATGCCCCGGAAAACGATGCTGGGTTCGGCTTGCATGCCCGCGCTCCTTCGACGTTGAATCAGGCCCTCAGTGTCGCGCGAGCAGGCTTCGCAAGCCTTGATGCTCCACAACTACACAGGGTGCGAGTGCTGCCATTGCGCGAAAATCGCGGCCAGCGCGTGCACTCCGTCGCTCAATGCAGCGGGTCCGGGCTGCAGGATCAGGGGCGATTTGATTTCGTGCAACTGTCCGCCTCGCACCGCCGGGATGTCCTGCCAGCCCGGACGGGCGGCGACCCGCGCCGGCTGGAACTTCTTGCCGCACCACGAGCCGACGATGATCTCGGGGGCACGGCGCGGCACCTCGTCGGCATCGGCGATGATGCGCTGCGACCCCAGGGCCCCCTCGGCAAGGTCGGCGAACACATCGTCGCCGCCAGCCAGCGCGATGAGTTCGCTGACCCAGCGGATGCCGCAGATCATCGGCTGATCCCATTCCTCGAAGTACACCCGCGGGCGCCTGGGCCAGGCCGCCGCCTGGCGCCGCAGTCTCTCGAATCCGGCCTGCCAGCCTGCCACGAGGCGCTGCGCGCGCCGCGGCGCGCCGACCATGGCGCCCAGGCGCAGCACGTAGCCCAGGATTTCCGTCACACTGCGCTGGTTGCTGATCCACACCTCGATGCCACGGCCGATCAGCTCGCGAGCGATGTCGGCCTGCAGGTCCGAGAACCCGAGCACGAGGTCGGGACGCAACGCGACGATGCGATCGATGTTGGCGCTCGTGAACGCGCTGACCCGGGGCTTCTCGCGGCGCGCCTGCGGCGGACGCACGGTGAAGCCCGAGATGCCGACGATGCGCCGCTGCTCGCCCAGCAGATAGAGGGTCTCGGTGGACTCCTCGGTCAGGCAGACGATTCGCTCGGGCAGGCGAGGCGCCAGCTCGCGGGGTTGGCGGGGTTGGCGGGCTTGGCGGTGGCTCGGGACAGGGTTCACGGCAGGGATTTCGACGCGGCTGGCGCGCCGCGCGTCGGACCATGATAAACACCCGCTGACGAGCACCGCCCCCATGTCGCGCCTGGCATGCCAATTGCTAGCAATGGGTACCGTGATGACCGATTCCTGCTTTGTGCTGTTCGACCCCGTCGACGCGCCCGCTCGCCTGCTGCAGGCGCCGTGCGAGCACTGGCTGGCCGACGACGACGCGAGAGCCCGGCACATGCCGCGCTGGCTCGAGGAGCAACTGCGCGCGGGCCGCGAGGTCGCGCTGTTCGCCGGCTTCGGCGCGGCCCGCGCGCTGGCGGACCTGGAGGTGCGCCAGCACCCTGGCTCGCCGCGCGTCGAAGCGCTGAGCTTCGGCGCGGCACGGCAACTGGCCGACGACGCGGCGGTCGACGCGTGGCTGCTGGAGCGCGTGCGCGAAAGCGGCCCCGAGGCCCCGGCGGGCCTGGCGGCGTGGCGCGCGCAGTCGAGCCGCGGCGAATACGAGCAGGCGCTGCAATCCATCCTGCAACGCATCGAGGCCGGCGAGACCTACCAGGTCAACCACACCTTCACGCTGAACGCGCGTGCCTTCGGACACCCCATCGCGCTGTACCTGGCATTGCGGCGCGCGCAGCCCACGGCCTACCGTGCGCTCGCCCGGCTGCGCGGGCGCTGGGTGCTGAGCCTGTCGCCCGAGCGCTTTTTCCGCCTCGACCGGCAAGGGTGGATCGAGGTTCGCCCGATGAAGGGCACGGCGCCGCGCCATGACGATGCGCGAAGCGACGCCGAATCGGCGGCCTGGCTTCGCACCGACCCCAAGAACCGCGCCGAGAACCTGATGATTCTCGACCTGCTGCGCAACGACCTCGGACGCCTGGCGCGTCCCGGCAGCGTGCAGGTTCCGCGACGCTTCGTCACCGAACCGTATGCCACGGTCTGGCAGATGACCTCCACCGTGCGCGCGCAGCTGCGCGACGACGTCGACTGGGCGCAGTTTTGGCACGCGCTGTTCCCCTGCGGCTCGGTGGTGGGCGCGCCCAAGCACCGCACCATGCGCATCATCCGGGAACTCGAGCCCCGGGCGCGCGGGCTCTACACGGGAGCCATCGGCTGGCTGCGGCCGGCTCCCGGCGGCGAAACCCCGGGAACTCCGTGCGCGACGCTGGGCGACTTCTCGGTGGCCATCCGCACGCTGGAGATCGACGCCGCGCGGCGCGGGCTGACACGCGCCGCGCGCCTGGGGGTCGGCGGTGGCGTGGTCGCCGACTCGACGCCTCGCGGCGAGTGGGACGAATGCTGGCTCAAGGCACGCTTCGCGACCAGCCTGGATCCCGGTTTCGGGCTGATCGAGAGCTTCGCCGCGCACTACCCGACCCAGCGCGCGCGCATCGACGCGCATCTACGCCGACTCGGTCGCTCGGCGCGCCATTTCGGCTTCGCCTTCGATCGTCACGCGGTGCTGCGCGCGCTGGCAGAAGCGCATTCGGCGCGGCCGGGCGAGACCGTCGGCGCGGGCGCCTGGAGCCGGCGCACGCGCATCGAATTGCGCCACGACGGCAGCTTCGACATTCGTTGCGTGCCGCTGCCGGCGACTCCGCCGCGGGTGGACGTGCTGCTGGCCGAGGACGTGGTGCCCGACCCGGTGCTCGACGCCAACGACCCGCTGCTGCGTCACAAGACCACCCACCGCGAGCGCTACGACCGTGCCTGGCAGGTCTGCGAGCGCATGGGCGCCTTCGATGCCCTGTTCTTCAACCAGCGCGGCGAGTTGTGCGAAGGCGCACGCAGCAATGTGTTCGTGCGCCTGGACGGCCGCTGGTGGACCCCGCCGCTGCGTTGCGGGCTGCTGCCCGGCGTGGCGCGCGCGGCCCTGCTCGCCGACCCCGCGCTGGGCGCGGGCGAGCGGGTACTGCGACGCGAGGACCTGCTGCGGGCCCAGGCGCTGATGCTGAGCAACGGCGTGCGCGCGACCCTGGCCGCGACGCTGCGCGCCGCGCATGCCGGCGCTCCGGGTGGGAACGGCGCCGGGCGCCCGATTCGGTAGCCCTGCACTCGAGGAATCGCAGGGCCGCCCCCGGGATTCCCCGAGCCCCGGGGGCCATCAGAACGGCCGACCCAGGCGGCGCGACTCCTGCGGGTTGCGAAACACCAGCGGCTGCTCCACGGCGCCACCGGCCTGGGCCTTGCGCACCGCCTCCTGGACCCGCGCGTGCTGCGGCGACTTGTCGCACACGGGGTCGGCGGCCTCGGCGTCGCCGGCCAGCATGTAGGCCTGGCAGCGGCAGCCGCCGAGGTCCTGGTGCTTTTCGTCGCAGGAACGGCAGGGCTCCTTCATCCACGCCGTTCCGCGGTAGCGCGCGAAGGCCGGCGACTCGTACCAGGCATGCTGCAGCGAGGCCTGCCGCACGTCGGGAAACTCCAGGCCGGGCAGCATGCGCGCGGTGTGGCAGGGAAGCGCCAGGCCGTCGGGGGTGACCGTGAGGAACACGTTGCCCCATCCGTTCATGCACTTCTTCGGGCGCGTCTCGTAATAGTCCGGCACCACGTAGAAGATGCGCATCGAGTCGCCCAGGCGCTCTCGCCACTGGCGCGTGCATTGCTCGGCGCGCTCGAGTTGCTCGCGCGACGGCAGCAGGTGGTCGCGATTCACGTGCGCCCACGAGTAGTACTGCGAGTTCGCCAGCTCCAGATACTCCGCGCCGAGTTCGGCGGCCATGCCGATGATGCGGTCGATGTGGTCGATGTTCATGCGATGCACGACCACGTTCATGACCATCGGCCAGCCATTGGCCTTGATCATGCGCGCCACGCGCTGCTTGAGCTCGAAGGTCCGGGTGTGGGAGAGAAAATCGTTGAGCTCGGCGGTCGAGTCCTGGAAGGACAGCTGCACATGGTCCAGCCCGGCCGCGCGCAGCGCCGCCGCGCGCTGCTCGGTGAGCCCGACTCCGGAAGTCAGCAGGTTGGTGTAGAAGCCCAGGCGACGCGCCTCGGCCACCAGCAGCTCGAGATCGTCGCGCATCAGCGGCTCGCCACCGGAGAAGCCGCACTGCACGGCCCCCAGCTCGCGCGCCTCGCGCAGCACCCGCAGCCAGTCCTCGGTGCCCAGTTCCTCGCCAGCCTGCTCGTAGTCCACCGGGTTGAAGCAGAACACGCAGTGCAGCGGGCAGCGGTAGGTGAGCTCGGCCAGCAGCCACAGCGGCGGCCCCGGCCGCGGCGGCGCATCCTCGGGCCTGTCGGACGGATTCACCGCCGATTCGCCGCCGGGGATCACACCCACTCCAGCCAGCTCTGGCGAGTGGCGATCTGCAGGAAATCGCGCACGTCGCCTCCGAGATCGTCGATCTCGAAGGTGTGCTCGAGGTCGTCGATGATCTGCTGCACCGAACGGGCCCCGTCGCAACGCTTCATGATCTCGCCCGCGCTCTGGTTGAGCTTGACCATGCCTTCCGGGTACAGCAGCACCCAGGACTGCTGGGCCTGTTCCCATTGCAGGCGGAAGCGGGGCTGCACCCGCGGCAGCAGGCTCTCGTCGGGTTCGGTGCGCTCTGTCATGGGTTGACTCCGTATCGCAAGGCCATGGCATCGTTCATCTGCCAAAGCACGTCGAGCTTGAATTGCAGGATCTGCAAGGCACGCTGCTGCAACTCCCGGGTGTCGAAATACTCCAGGGTCACGGCCAGGCCCTGCTCGACGTCGCGCCGGGCCTGCGTGGTGCGATTGCGAAAATACTGCAGGCCCTCGCTGTCGATCCACGGGTAGTGCTGCGGCCAGTTCGCGAGGCGTTCCTTGTGGATCTTCGGCGCGAACAGTTCGGTCAGCGACGCGCACACCGATTCCTGCCACGGACGCTGGCGACAGAAGTTCACATAGGCGTCGACCGCGAAACGCGTGCCGGGAAGCACGTGGCGCAGGTCCTCGATCTCGTCGCGCTGCAGCCCCACGGCCAGGCCCAGGCGCACCCAGGCCTCGATGCCGCCGGCGTCGTCGCCGTGGCCGTCGTGGTCGAGAATGCGCTGGATCCACTGCCTGCGCACCTCGCGATCCGGGCAGTTGGACAGCACCGCGGCGTCCTTGATCGGGATCGAGATCTGGTAGTAGTAGCGATTGGCCACCCATCCGCGGATCTGCTCGGGCGTGGCGCGGCCGCCGTTGAGCATGACGTTGAACGGGTGATGGATGTGATACGCGGCGCCGCGCTCGCGCAGCCGGGCCTCGAATTCGTCGCGCCCCCAGGGGGCCTGGGGTGCCGTGTCTTGGGACAAGTCGATCTCCTGCGAAGCGCCGTCACAGCGCGATGTCGAGCCCGTCGTGGCAGACCTCGATGCCATGCGCGGCGAGCTCGGCGCGCTCGGCGCTGTCCTCGCGCAGGATCGGGTTCGTGTTGTTGATGTGGATGAGCAGCTTGCGCGTCGTCGCCGGCAGCAGGTCGAGCTGCTCGATCATGCCGCCAGGGCCCGATTGCGGCAGGTGCCCCAGAGCGCGGGCGCTCTTGCCGGTCACTCCCACGCTCTGCATTTCGTCGTCGGTCCAGAAGGTGCCGTCGACCAGCACGCAGTCGACCTGGTGCATGGCTTCGCGCACATGGTCCTCGATGGCCCCCAGGCCGGGGGCGTAGAACAGGCTGCGCCCGCTTTGCGGGTCGCGCAGCACGACGCCGATGTTGTCGCCCGGCACGGGGGCGTGGCGATGCGGGGAATACGGCGGCGCCTTGCTGCTCAGCGCCAGCGCACGCACGCGCAGCCCGCCGGCCGCGGCGATCTCGACCTCGCTGCCGTCGACCGCCAGTTCCTGCCATTGCACGCCGCAGAAATGCTCGAGCACGCGCAGGATCGGGTTGCCGGTGCTGAGGTCCTCGCGCACCGGCGCGGTGCCCCAGATCTGCAGCGCGCGCCGACTCTCGCGCAGCATGTACAGCCCGGTGGTGTGGTCGACCTGCGCGTCCATCAGCAGCACCGCGCCGATGCCGGTGTCGCGCAGCGCGCGCGCCGGCTGCAGCGCGTCGAAGCCCTGGATCTGCTGCAACACGTCGGGCGAGGCATTGAACAGCAGCCAGTCGCCGTCTCCGGCGCGCGCCGCGATCGACGACTGGGTGCGCCTGCGTGCGCGGATGCTGCCTCGGCGCACCCCGTCACAGTTGGCGCAGTTGCAGTTCCATTGCGGGAAACCGCCGCCGGCGGCCGAACCCAGGATGCGGATGTGCATGTTCGAGACTGGCTTGGAGCAGGTTGCCGCGGGACCGCATGCACGGCGGCGCGCGCATGTCGCGCGCAAGCCCGGCGCACCGGGGCGCCACGGCATGCCGCAGCAGACAATGCGGGGTTTCGGGAATTCGGGAATGACCGAGCGCGAAAGCGCCCGGTCAAGGCCGGGCGGCATGATGCCGGCCCGGCCGGGTACTCGCGCCGATATCAGCGGTTGGCGATATACATCGTGATTTCAAAACCGAAACGCATTTCGGTGAAGGCCGGCGTGGTCCATTTCATCGGATGTCTCCTGAGCAATAGAGTTGAGTGCAACGAACAGGGCGCGATTTGCGTCCCCGATATATCCTAAGCAAATCCCATGCCGTCTGCCAGCCACTCGCATTCCCGAATTCACCTGCAGGCGCTGCAGGTCGGCCAGGGCCATCGCGTCGCGCTGGCCACCGCGGGCGACCCGGCGCTTCCCGCGGTGCTGATCGTGCATGGAGGCCCGGGCGGCGGCTCGCGTCTGCGCGAGCCGCTGCTGTTCGACGCCCGACGCCATTACCTGGTCTGGGTGGACCAGCGAGGCTGCGCGCGCTCGCGCCCGCGCGGCTCGACCCGGCGCAACAACACCGGACTGCTGGTGCGCGACCTCGAGCGGGTTCGCGAGCACCTCGGGCTGAGCAACTGGAGCGTGTACGGCGGCTCGTGGGGAGCCGCGCTGGCGCTGGCCTACGCCGCCGCCCATCCGACGCGAGTTCGCGCCCTGCTGCTGCGCGGCAGCTACCTCACGTCGCGACGCGACACCGCGCGCTTCATGCTGGCCGGACGTCGGCGCGCCCCGCGCGCCTGGCATTCCCTGCTGCACGCGGCCGGCGCCACCAGGGCGGACAAACTGTTGCAGTGTTGCGCAACAGTGTCGCGCGATGGAACAGTCGCGCAAAGACGCAGATTCGGGTTGATCTGGAGCCTGTTCGAAAACGCGATGCTGTTCGGCGACACGCGACGACAAAAGCGAATGTCGTCGCGAAAGCTTCGGGATCTACAAAATCGCAACCGGATTCAGTGGCATTATCTGAGCCATGCCTGCTGGCTCGGTCGCCAGCATTTGCGGCGTTGCGTGCAGGCCCTGCGCGACGCGCATTGGCCGGTGCTGGCCGTGCACGGCAGCAACGACGCGATGTGCCCGCCCGGCAATCTGCGCGTGTTGCGGCAATGGCTGCCGCGTCTGCGCACCCGCCTGCTCGATTGCGGGCACCTCGAGACCGAGCCGGCGATGCTGCGCGCGCTGCGCACCGGGCTCGCCGAACTCGCCGA
>JAJZTW010000087.1 GCA_021847345.1 Pseudomonadota bacterium | reverse complement strand
ACGCCACTCGGGCTTTTTGGCGTCTGGAGCTTGGCTCGGGCTCAGACGATGAGGAACGTTGCTGCCGTGGCGCGCTGGCGCAGTGGGTGGCGATCCGCATGGGTGCTCAGGCTGGTTCGAGTTCGAGATGAACGCGCTGCCCCAATGCCGCGGCGATGTTCACCAGGGCGTCGAGCGAGAAGCGTGACAGGCGCCCGCGTAGCAGATCGTTCATGCGCGGCTGAGTGATGCCGCAACGTTGCGCGGCATCCGCCTGGGTCCATCCGTGGCTGGCCACGATCTGTGCTATGGCGCGCATGAGATCACTGCGAGCGCGCAGGTTGGCCGCCTGCTCCGGCGTGTCCGCAATGGCGTCCCAGACGCTCTTGTAGGTATCCGATTGCGCGCTCATGGTGTCCTCCCGATGATGTCCCGGAAACGCTTGCGAGCCAACGCGACGTCCTCTCTGGAGGTCGCACGGGTCTTTTTCTGGAAAGCATGCAGCACATACACCGCGTCGTCCAGTCGCGCCGTGTAGATCACGCGGTAGGTGCCAGCAGGCTCCCGGATTCGAAGCTCCTCCACGCCCGGGCCGATGGAAGGCATGGCCTTGAAGTCATCGGGCTGTTCGCCTCGTTGCACGCGCTCCAACTGGAAGCCGGCATCGTGCCGAGCATCGCTCGGGAATGCGCGAAGAGCCTTGAGAGAATCGCCCACGAAGCGAAGGGGCTTCATGGGGAGCGACTATACCAGAACGGATATATTTGATCGTGTCATGGTCTTGCGCTTGAAGAGGCCAGCCTTGCCCAGCGGATTCCTGCCAAGCCTCGATGTCGAAGCGTTGCACCAGGGCGTGGGGACCCGCTCGGTTTCATGAAGAGGCCACGGCTGCGTCCAGGACGCGTGCATCCTGGCGCAGGCGCTGCGGGCGATCTGCGGCTGCCCCGAGCAGGCCAGGCGTCCGGCCTGGCCTTGGCTTGGGCGCCTTGCAGCTCATCCCGCAGCGCCTGCGCGCGGCCCCCAGGGGTATTTCAACAGCCTGCTATGGGCCCGGTTACCGCGTGTACTTCCAGCAGCGAGGCACGACGCTGGTGATCCTGCTCTGCGGTGGCGACAAGGGATCCCAGGCGCGGGACATCGAAGCGGCGAAGCGCCTGGCGCGTGACGGGGAGTGAACACCGATGAGCGATCGACTGACGAATTTCGATCCGGCCGAGTTGCTGGTTTCCGACGAGGCCATCGCGGCCTTCATGGGCGATGCGTTCGAGTCCGGCGACGCCGGCTATATCGCCCAAGCGCTGGGCGTTGTTGCGCGAGCAAGGGGCATGAGCGAGATCGCGCGTGAAACCGGGCTGTCGCGGGAACAACTCTATCGATCATTCAGTGCGCGCGGCAATCCGACTCTCAAGACGACGTTGGCGGTGATGAAGGCGCTGCACATCGAACTGACGGCCAAGCCCGCGGGGGCGTGAGACCGCACCTTGCGCCAACTCGTGGTGAGAAAGTGCAGATCCAGGGGACGCCAGTTTGCAAAGCCCGAGTGGTTCACGCCACTCGGGCTTTTTGGCGTCTGGGCGAGGGGCGGGCGCATCGTCCGCTGTCGTGACCACGTTCGTGCAACTGGCCACGGGTTCCATGCAGCCATCGCTCCAACGCTTCGTGCCAGCCACGAGCGGCCGCCGTGTGCTGTATGGGCCGTCCGCCAATCGGCCATTGCCGCCGCCCACGTCCTCAGTACGAGAGCCTGCTGCCGGCCCTGCGCAGTCATTGCAGCTCTGTGCAGGTGACGAGCCGGAACCGCGCTCTGGGCCTCTGCACGATGACCGGCTACGCAGATTCCGCGTGCAGCTTCATTCCCAATGCGCGCAACACTTTCAAGAGCGTCGAAAGCTCGGGATTACCCTCCGCGGAAAGAGCTTTGTACAGGCCTTGCCGGGACATGCCTGTCTCACGCGCCACGCGTTCCATGCCATGCGATCGCGCGATATCGCCTAGGACCTGGGTAATGAAGGCGGGGTCGTCCCCAGCCTCGTCAAGCGCCGCGTTCAGGTAGGCGACCCGATCCTCGTCAGACCGGAGGTGATCGGCTGAATCCCACGGTATCGTCTTGACGGACATAGTCACTCCAGGTCCTTCGCTATTCGCAGGGCGGTTCGGATATCCTCATGCTGCGAGGACTTGTCGCCACCGATCAAAAGCAGTATCAGATCCAGGCCACGTTGCGTGTAGTAAACGCGATACCCGGGACCCTGATCGATCTTCATTTCCACCACGCCACCAGTCAGAACTCTGTGCTGGCCAGGGTTGCCCATGCCGAGGCGCCGCACGCGCACATCGATGCGGGCCCGTGCCTGTCGATCACGCAGGTTCTCGAACCAATCCGAGTATTCGGTCGTCTGGCGGATCCACAACATGTGTCAACCATAGTGTACAGTTGCCGCGCCGTCAGCCGTGGTTGACATCTTGAAGCGGGCTTTGCGAATGACGTCGGTCGGCCGTCGGCAGACCGTGCTCGACTTCCAACGCGACGTCGGCCGGCCCGACGAGGCGGACAAGCATCTGATCGAGCTTGCGTTCGCGGCCGGAGCACAGGCGGTCGTCACGCACAACGTCCGCGATGTAGGCCGCGGAGAGTTGCGGTGGCAGACCCTGGAGGTCCTGACACCGGCCCCATTCCTGGAGCGCTACCCATGAGCACCCTCACGATTCGACTGCCGGACGACACGGCCGAACGCTTGAAGACCCTGGCCCGCTCGCGCAAGCTGAGCGTGAGCAAGCTCATCGAGGAACTGAGCATCCAGGCCATCACGGCCGCTGATGGGGAAGTGCGCTTCAAGGCCTTGGCCTCACGCGGTGACGCAGGCCAGGCCCTGGCCATTCTGGATGGGCTGGATGCGAAGGCAACAGCGAGCCGGTGAGGGCAGGCCGAAGGTCAGCGACCCCGTGTCCGGCGTGGCTTCACGGCGACTTCCCCCGTCCAGCCAGCCACGTGACGTGCCGATGCCGGCTGCACAGTGCCTGGCATCGCGCAGGAGGGTCGGCGCAAGCCGACGGCCCGCCAGCCCCCGGAACAGCAGCTGCACATTGCTGGGCGTGTCGACCGCGGCGGGATCTTCCCCGATGGGCCCATTCCAAGTGCCATCGGCACAGAACACGCCACGGATGGACGGATTGGCGGCTCGCCGCGCGCCACCGCGCGCGGTGGAATTCCCCGCGCCATCCACAGGGAACGTGGCCCGCCCTAGCATGCGCGGGTTTCCCGAACCGAGGAGCTCGACATGCAGCCATGCCGGTCATCACCATGCACGTCGGCATTTCCCGGCCGCTGCACGTCCGCGCTCGGGCTCGCGCTCATCGGCTGCGTCGCGGCGGCGAGCGCTGCCGCCGCGCCCGCCGCCGACACCGATGAGCTCGCGAGCACGGCGGCCGACCAGCCAGCGCTGAGCCCGACGACCATCACGGTACGCAACCGCCTGCAGACCACGCTGTACGGCTTTCGCATCCGCACCGGATACCGGCGCTGGGCCGAGCTCGGCGACCTGCCCGCCGGAGAAAGCCGCTTCGAAGTGGCCTGCCCCGTCGGCGCCGCCCTCGGTACCTTCGAGTTCCGGCGGCAGCCCCAGGCGGCCGACCCGGACTATGTAATCGGCGCCTACAGGCGCAGCGCGGACCAACCGGTGCTCATCGACATCAGCGCTCAGCCCGGCAGCGTCGGCGGCCAGGCGTGGCACGAAGAGCAAGGCTCCTTCATGCTGGAGCCGGCCATGCCGAGGGCCGACGGCGTGAGCCGGCTGGCGCAGGATCCGCGCCTGCCGCTGATGGCCGTGCCGGCGAGCCTGGCGGAAGTTTCCGAGTTCATGTTCTGCGCCAGCGTCGGCCCCGTCCTGACCTCCCTCTTATGCCGAAGCAGCTCACTGAACTATTCGGCCGTCGGCTTCGGATTGGCCATCGGGCTGGCGCCGGGTTACTTCTGGAGTGAGCTGACGCCGCAGGCGCTGAGCGATCAGTTCCCGGTGGCCATCTACACCTTCCAGCCGGTGATCGGGGCGTATGTCAAGTTCCTCGGCCAGGCGACCCCCACGTCGACCTCGCACATGGAGAAGGTCGGACAGTTCGTCGGGCTGGGGCCCAACGTCGGCGTGGCCATGAACTGGGGCGGCTTCTTGTCGAACAGCAGCCCTCATGATCTCACCCCCGGGGGAAGCTACCGCAAGTCCTGCAGCGACATCGCCTACGATCCCGACACGCAGGAGCTCTCCGCGCAGTGCGCGGACTCCAGCGGAACGCGCGTGCATTCCACGCTGACGGCCGCCGCCTGCTTCGACGGCGACGTGACCAACGACGGCGGCACGCTGCGCTGCGAACTTCCGGCGGGAAGCTACCAGCAAAGCTGCGGCCCCATTCGCTATCGCGACGGCGTGCTGCAGGCCCTGTGCACCCGCGCCGACGGCAACACGCAGGTGCGCGCAAGGCTGGATGTCATCAACGCCTGCGAGCCCGACTCCGACGTGTCCAACATCGACGGCCAGCTGCGCTGCGACCGGCCCTGGGTGCCCTCGGGGCCGTACCGCTCGAGCTGCCGCGACATTCGCTACGACGGCGCCGTCGTGCAGGCCGATTGCGGCCGCCTCGACACCCTGTCCCCCGGGCTCCGCCTGGCCTACGCCCGCGAATGCAAGCCGCACTCCGACGTCGCCTTCAGCCCCAACTACGCGCGCCCGGGGCGCCTGTACTGCGTGGAGCCGCAGTGACTGCGGCAGCAGCCGCGAGGGTCCACACAGTCTCGGGGCCGGTCAGCCGTGGCGAAGCCGGCTTGATGCAGCTCAGCTCCCGTTGCGTCGCGCAGAGCACGCCTGCCGCGCCAGCGCCGATACTCGGCACGCGCGCGGGCTGGGCGCAGCCCGGCCCAGGGGGCGCTCAAGCCCTGCGGCGCCGGGCCGCTGACGGCGCCGAGCCGGTGACCCGCTGGAAGGCTCGACGCATGCGCTCGGGATGGCCGAATCCGCATTGCTGCGCGACACGCTGGATGGAGTCGGCCCCGCTTTCCAGCGCCGCCCTGGCGGCCTCTACCCGCAGGGCTTCGACGGCGCGCGCCGGCGGCATGCCCACCTCGGCGTGGAACAGCCGGGAGAACTGCCTCGGGCTGAGGTGGGAGCGCTCGGCCAGCTGCTCCACGCTCAGGCGCTCGTGCAGGTTGCCGCGCAGGAAATCCAGCAGCGGCGCGAAGCGGCCGCCAGGAGTCGCCATGTCGAGCAGCGCCGAGAACTGGGATTGCCCCCCCGGGCGGCGGTAATAGAACACCAGCTGCTGCGCGGTGCGCCGCGCCACCTGTTCGCCCAGGTCCTCGGCGACCAGCGCCAGGGCCAGATCGATTCCGGCGCTGATTCCCGCCGAGGTCCAGATGCGGCCCTCGCGGATGTAGATGCGGTCGGGCTCGAGGCGCACCCGCGGGAAGCGCTGCGCGAAGTCGCGGCTGCGGCTCCAGTGGGTGGTGGCGCGCAGCCCGTCGAGCAGGCCGCTGCGGGCCAGCAGGTAGGCGCCGGAGCACACGCTGGCCACGCGCTGCGCGCGCCCGGCGATTCGGCGCACCAGCCGGCGCGTGGTTTCGCACTGCGCTGCCCGGTCCACGCCATCGCCTCCGGCGATCAGCAGGGTGTGGACTTCCCGCAGCCCGCGCGCATCGCCGGCCTGCAACAGCGCGCCGGAGGAACTGCGCACCAGGCCGGGCTGCACGGCCACGGTGCGCAGCCGGTAGCTTCCCGGCAGGTAGCGTTCGGCGATCTCGAAGGCGGCGATGGGGCCGCTGGCGTCGAGAATCTGGAAGTCCGGAAACAGCAGCACGGCGATCGTGCGCATGGCAGGAATCGTGGGATCAATGTCCTTTATGACAAAGCATTATGCGGCGAACATGGGAGCCGAGCATCCCTTGCCGCTCCAGGAGACCCGCATGAGCCAGGACTTCCCCGTCGTTTTCGCCCTCTACCCCGGAGTGACCCAGCTCGATTTCACGGGGCCTTACGAGGTGCTCTGGCGCCTGCCCGGGGCGCGTTGCGTGCTCGCCTCCACCACGGGGCAGGGCATCGTCACGCCCCAGGGCCTGCGCCTGGAGGGCCTGCAGCGCCTGTCCGAGGTGCGCGAATGCGCGCTGCTGTGCGTGCCCGGAGGCTACGGCTGCGTGCAGGCCATGGAGGACCCGGATTTCCTCGGCGAATTGCGGCGCCTGGCGGCCGGCGCGCGTTACCTGAGTTCGGTGTGCACCGGCTCGCTGCTGCTCGGCGCGGCGGGGCTGTTGCGAGGGCGCCGCGCCGCCTGCCACTGGGCCTGGCGCGACGGGCTGCGCGCCTTCGGCGCCATTCCCGACGAGGCACGCGTGGTGCGCGACGGTCCCGTGTTCACGGGCGGCGGCGTGACCGCGGGCATCGATCTGGCCCTGAGCGTGATGGCCGAGGTGGCCGGCGAGGCCCACGCGCAGCAGGTCCAGCTCGCCATCGAGTACGCACCGCAGCCGCCTTTCGACAGCGGGCGCCCGGAGCGCGCCCCGGCGCAAGTCCTCGCCGCGGTGGAGGCCCGCATGCAGGGGCTGCGTGCCGAGCGCGACCAGGCGATCTCCCGCGCCGCGCGGCGGCTGCAGGAGCAGGGCTGAGCGCTTGCGTCCGGGGACGCGGCATGACCCTGGTCATACGCCATGCTCAAGGTCATGCCGGGCCGGCACAGGACGTCGAAACGTGCAAGGGCGGCCCGTATCTGGCGTAGGCTTGCGGCTACGGGTTGCGGCCTGTCGACGGGAGACGGCGATGACGCAGGACATGAGCGGCGTTGGCGAGCACTATGCGGCCACGGGCGTGGTCCTGCGCATTCGCGCCGCGCTGGCCTCGCTGGGCCCGGAAGATCGGCCGCTTGGCACCCGCGAGCTCGGCGCGATGGACCAATTCCATACCCGAGGGCATGGCGCCACCGCCGAGCTGGCCGAACTGGCCGGGATCGAGTCCACCGACCGCGTGCTCGATCTGGGCTGCGGCATCGGCGGGCCGGCGCGCCTGATCGCCGCCAGCCGCGGCTGCAGGGTCATCGGCGTCGACCTCAGCGAGGGATTTGTCGAGGCCGCGCGCTACCTGAGCCTGCGAACGGGGCAGCAGCAACGCGTGGAATTCCATGCCGGCAGCGCGCTGGCGCTGGACTTTGCCGACGCCAGCTTCGACGTGGTGCTGCTGCAGCACGTGGCGATGAACATCGCCGATCGCCCCCGGCTGTACCGGGAGATCCGCCGGCTGCTCGCGCCGGGCGGGCGCTTCGCTACCTACGACGTCGTGCGCGGCGAGGGCGAGGCACTCTATCCCGCGCCGTGGGCACGCGATTCGCGGGACAGCTTCCTGCTCGACGCGCAGGCCACGCGCGAGGCCGTCGAGGCTGCCGGGCTGCGGGTGCGGGCCTGGCTCGACGACACGCCGGCCGCCAGGAGCTGGGCTGCGCAACTCAAGGCCGCGGCGTCGGCCACCACGTCCACCACGTCCACCACCTCCGCCACGCCGGGACTCGGCGTGGTGATGGGGCCGGACTTCCCCGTGCAGGCGGGCAACCACGCCCGCAATCTGCTCGAAGGCCGCGTGGGCGTGCTGATGGCGGTGTTCGAGGCGGTGTAGCTCATGACAGCCGCTCCCGTTCCACCCCGGGTTTCGCGTTGCATGCGGCTTGCGACGTTGTGGCTCGCGTTCGCCTGCGCGGCGCCGACCTCGCATGCAGCGAGCTCGTGGGTCGAACATCCGGCGGATTTCCCGTCGAGCCCGCTGTGCCGGCCGAACGAGGTGACGTTGTGGACCTGCACGGTGCGGCACGAGAGGTTTTCGTTGTGCGCCTCGCGAGGCGCCGTGAACCCCAGAAGCTACATCCAGTATCGGGCGCAGGATCGACACGGCAAGGTCGTCTTGCGCTACCCCGACCCGTTGCGGGCTCCAGGGTCGGCCTTTGCCTACGCGTATTCGGCCACCGGCGATGCAGAGGTCGACTTCTCGATCGGTGCCTACAGCTACTCGCTGGTCGACCCGTTGCGTGGCGTGTCGTTGCTGTTCGTGGACAGGGCGGGGAGGGAGGTGGCACACCACAGCTGCGACGAGGGCAACCAGTCCCTGCAACTCAACGACACGATCGCGCTCATGCGAGCCCTCGAGGTGCCGGCGCCGAAGTGATTCGAGCCGAGCCGAGCCTGAAATGACAACTCGCTCGAAGCGGGTTGTCGATCGCAGGTCCGCACGGGACGCGAATGCGTCCATGACGCCACGATCGGGGGCTGCCCCTCTTGGTTGCGGGCGCGTTTCGGTGCCATAGTGGGTCACGTGACGGCTTCATCGTGGAGCCACACGGCACCAGCCCAGGGAGTCGACATGGATTCGCAAGGCACAACTCACGAACCGGATTCGGCAAGCGACGGAATAGGGCGTCGCGATTTCGTTCGCGGCAGCTTCTCGCTGGGCGGTGCGATCGCGCTGGCGCGTAGCGCTTCCGCGCAGCCCGCCGGCGCGGGCCGGGAGAAATCCGCGCGCCCGGGGGGCAAGCTTCTGGTGCGCTGGCTCGGCGGAGGCGTGGTCGAGATCGCCACCCCCGACTACAAGCAGATCGCCTACGGCGACGCCTGGATCTGGAACAACGCCGGCTGGGATCGATTCGGCGTGAAAAAGCCTCCCGAGTTCGCCAGTGCCAGGGGTTTCGCGGCCTACGTCGCAGGCAAGAAGCCGGACGCGGTGTTCGTGCTGCTCACCCACGACCATGGCGACCACATGGGCGATTATTTCGAGATGCTCAAGGCGCTGAGCGACGCCGGCCTGCCGGTGAAGACCACCGGCCAGAGCGACCTGCTGCGCGCGGGCCTGATCCCGAATTTCCGCCAGGCCGGGCTCGACCCGGCGAAGATCGTGGTCAACGGCGGCAACGCGATGAATTTCGGCGGGGTGTCGAGCCATGGCGAGATGAGCGCGCACCTGGTGCCGGCGCTGCATTCGAACCTGCATGCCTATCCTGCGGCCGGCTTCATGCTCGACATCGGCGGGGTTCGGGTCTACCTCAGCGGCGACACCGACCTGTTCGGGGACATCCGGCTGCTCGGAGAGCGCTACCAGCCCGATCTGGGCATCGTGTGCGTAGGCGGCGGCCCCTTCACGATGGGACCGCAGGACGCAGCGCGGGCCAGCGCATGGGTGGGAATCCGCCACGCCATTCCGGTGCACTACGCGCACAACGGGCTGGTGCTGGGGACCGAGGCGGGCGCTGAGTTCCGGCAAGCCGCCGCGCAGATCGCGCCTTCTCTGCAGGTGTCGGTGATGAAACCGGGAGAGCAGCGACTGATCTCGCTCTGACGCAGGGCCCTGACGACGGGGTCTGTGCGGGCCCCATCGTCGTTCAGCGGGCATCGCCGGCGCGCCGCCCGACGCGCCTGGCGTCGATCAC
>JAJZTW010000086.1 GCA_021847345.1 Pseudomonadota bacterium | reverse complement strand
ACCCGCGCCATGCCGCTGAACGACGCCACGCACATCACCGAGGCCGAGCGCCAGGAACTGGCCCGCTGGGTCAAGGAAGGCGCGCCGCACTGACAGGTGATTCGCGGGTCCGTTTCCGGCCACCACGCGCAGGCGGGGGCCGCTACATTGGAGGCCCTTCGCCGGACCGACCCCGCCCTTCATGCCCGCGCTCGAACTGCTCTTGCTGGCCGCCATCTGGGGCGGCTCCTTCCTGTTCATGCGCATGGGCGCGCCGGTGCTGGGCCCGGTACCGCTGATCGCGCTTCGGGTGGGAACCGCCGCGCTGGTGCTGCTGCCCATCCTGCGCCGCGCCGGGCTGCGCGAGCAGCTGCGCCGGAGTTGGTGGCCGCTGGCCGTGGTCGGCCTCAGCAACTCGGCCTTGCCGTTCACGCTGTTCGCGCTCGGCGCCCTGCATCTTGGGGCCGGCTTCGAGTCGATTCTCAACGCCACCACGCCGCTGTGGGCGGCGTGCATCGGAGCGCTGTGGTTCGGCAGCCCGATCTCGCGCACCCAGGGCCTCGGGCTGCTGCTCGGCTTCGGCGGTGTCGTGATCCTGGTGGGAGAGCATGGCGGCGCGAGCACGGGGGCTTCGCTGCTGGCGGCCGCGCCGGCGCTGCTGGCCCCGGTCTGCTATGGATTCGCGGTGCATTACGCGCGCCGCCACCTGGCGCGCACCGACCCCATGCTCATCACCTTCGCCAGCCAGGCCTTCGCGGCGCTGATGCTGGCCGCGCCGGGCGTCGCGCTGTGGCCGGCTCGCCCCGTGCCGGCGACGATCTGGGCCGCGGTCCTGGCGCTCGGCATCCTGTGCACCGGAGTGGCCTACGTGATGTATTTCCGGCTGGTGCTGCGAGTGGGTGCCGCCCATGCGGCCTCGGTGACCTTTCTCATTCCGGTGTTCGGCATGTTGTGGGGAGCGCTGTTCCTGCACGAATCGGTGCACCCATCGATGATCGTGGGCAGCGCGGTGATCCTGGCCGGCACCGCGCTGGCCGGCGGGCAGTGGCGTCGCCTGCTGCGTCGCCCCGCGGCGTGAAACCCCCAGGCCCGGCGCTCAGGCGCCTGTCTGCTGCTGGAACAAGCCGTACAACTGCGCGGCGCTGGCCGACAGCACGCTGGCGCGGCGCCGCACCAGCCCGACGCTGCGCCTGACCTCGGGGTCGCGCAGCGGCACCCCAAGCAACTGCGCATGCCCGGCCAGAGCCGACGCCGGCATCGCCGCCACGCCCAGGCCGGCATCGACCAGCGCGAGCGCGCTGCTGCCGGTCTGCACCTCGTAGACCACGCGCGGACGCGCCGCGCTGCCGGCCAGCGCGCGGTCGAGCACGAGCCGGTTGCCCGAGGTGCGCGCCAGGGCGATGAAGGCATAGGAGCCCAGCTGGGCCCAGGCGACCGCCGCGCACGCCGCGAGCGCGTGGTCGGCGCGGCAGGCCAGCACGAAGGGCTCGTCGAACAGCGCCAGGAACTCGAGGTTGGCGTCGGGCATGTCGCCGAAGCTCAGGCCGAAGTCGGCATCGCCCTGCGAAACCGCCTCGCGCACCTCGTGGGCCTTGGCATCGATCAACACCACCTGGACCCGAGGGTGGCTTTCCCGGTAGCGGGCCAGCACCCGGGTCACCATGGTCGGCACCACGCTGGGCACGCAAGCCAGCGTGACCCGCTCGCCGCGCGTGGCCGGATCGCCGCGAATGGCCAGCAGCGCGTTGTCGAGGTCGTCGAGCAGCACGCGCATCTTGCGTTCGAATTCGCGCCCGGCGGCCGTCAGCGCCACGCGCCGCGTGGTGCGCTCGACCAGGCGCACGCCGAGCGCGCGCTCGAGCTTGTCGATGCGCCGGCTGTAGGCGGGCTGCGACAGATGCACGGCGGCTGCAGCCTTGCGAAAGCTGCCGAGATCGGCCAGCGTGCGAAAGGCCACGAGATCGTCGAGGTCGAAGGGAAGGCTCATGATGACAAAGTCTGCAGCATGGCATTATTGATGTTCAGATTCGATTAATCAATGTCATCATTGCAATTGACGACGGGTCGAAGGGCACGGAAACTACGCCCCATGCAAGACACGCGATCAACAGGCCGGGCGCCCGCGCAGCCCGTCGACGTGCTGGTCATCGGCGGGGGCAACGCGGCGCTGTGCGCGGCGTTGACGGCGCGCGAGGCCGGCGCCTCGGTGCTGCTGCTGGAAGCGTCCCCGCGTGCATGGCGCGGCGGCAACACCCAGCACACTCGCAACCTGCGCTGCATGCACGACGCGCCGCAGGACGTGCTGGTCGACGCCTATCCCGAAGAGGAGTTCTGGCAGGACCTGCTGAAGGTCACCGGCGGCCAGACCGACGAGGCGCTGGCGCGCCTGGTGATCCGCGCGTCGAGCAGCGTGCGCACCTGGATGCGCCGCCACGGCGTGCACTTCCAGCCATCGCTGTCGGGCGCGCTGCACACCGCGCGCACCAACGCCTTTTTCATGGGCGGCGGCAAGGCCCTGGTCAACGCCTACTACCGCAGCGCCGAGCACCTGGGCGTGCAGGTTCGCTACGACACCCCGGTGGATCGCCTGGAGCTGCAGGACGGGCGTTTCGTCGCTGCCTGCAGCGGCGAGCAGCGCTTCACCGCGCGCAGCTGCGTGCTGGCCGCGGGCGGCTTCGAGTCCAACCGCGATTGGCTGCGCGAGGCCTGGGGGCGCGACGAACGCGGCGAATACCCGGCGGACAACTTCCTGATCCGCGGCACCCGGTTCAACACCGGCACGCTGCTGCGCTTCATGCTCGACGCCGGCGCCGACTCGATCGGCGACCCGACCCAGGCCCACATGGTGGCCATCGACGCGCGCGCGCCGCTGTACGACGGCGGCATCTGCACGCGCATCGACTGCGTGTCGCTGGGGGTGGTGCTGAACCGCGATGGCGAACGCTTCTACGACGAGGGCGAGGACTTCTGGCCCAAGCGCTACGCGATCTGGGGACGCCTGGTGGCGCGCCAGCCGGGACAGATCGCCTGGTCGGTGATCGACGCCAAGGCGATCGGGCGCTTCATGCCTCCGGTGTTTCCCGGCACGCGAGCGCAAAGCCTGCCCGAGCTGGCGCGCTCGCTCGGACTGCCCGAGCAGCGCGTGCTGGACACGCTGGGCGCCTACAACGCCGCCTGCCGCGCGAGC
Source organism: Pseudomonadota bacterium (assembly GCA_021847345.1). GTDB lineage: Bacteria > Pseudomonadota > Gammaproteobacteria > Burkholderiales > Burkholderiaceae_C > Thiomonas_A. The sequence continues at coordinate 6,256 of JAJZTW010000086.1, read as the reverse complement.
CACTTCGACCACACGCGCCTCGACGACTGCCGCACCGAGGCGCTGGCACCGCCGAAAAGCCACTGGGCGCTGCCCATCGACACCCCGCCGTTCACCGCGTACGCGCTGCGCCCGGGGGTCACCTTCACCTACCTGGGGCTGCGTACCGACGACACCGCCGCGGTGCGCTTCGGCGGGCGCGCGAGCCCGAACCTGTTCGTGGCCGGCGAGATGATGGCCGGCAACGTGCTCGGCCGCGGCTACACCGCCGGCGTGGGCATGAGCATCGGCACCGCCTTCGGGCGAATCGCCGGACAACGCGCGGCGCTGGCAGCTCGCGCAGAGGACCACCGTGCAGCAGCTTGAACGACTCATGCGTGAGGCAAGGGACGCGGTCGCGCCCGGCGTGCCGCCGACCGTGGACCTCGGCGCCGCGGCGCTGGCCGAGGAAGAGGCGTCCCGCATCCTGCACATCTGCAACGCCTGTCGGTACTGCGAAGGCTTCTGCGCGGTCTTCCCGGCAATGACCCGGCGCCTCGAATTCGCGCCCGCGCAGGTGCACTACCTCGCCAACCTGTGCCACAACTGCGGCGCCTGCCTGCATGCCTGCCAGTACGCGCCGCCTCACGAGTTCGGCGTGAACGTGCCGCGCACCCTGGCTCGGGTGCGCCTGCACACCTATGCGCGCAATGCCTGGCCGCGCGCGCTGGGCGCGCTGTACGCGCGCAACGGCCTGCTCACGTCGCTGGCGCTGGCGGCGGGCATCGCGCTGTTCCTGGTGCTCGCGCTGGCCCGGCACGGCGCGCTGCTGGCGGCGGTCCCGGGCGCCGATTTCTACCAGGTGTTCCCGCACGGGTTGATGGCGACGATGTTCGGGGCCGCGTTCGCCTGGGCCTTGCTCGCGCTGGGGGTCGGGGTGGCGAGCTTCTGGCGCGACATCGACGACGACCCGAGCGGGCTGCCCAGGCCCGACCTGCCGGCGCTGGGCGACGCCGCGGGTGCGGTGGCCACGCTGCGCTACCTGGGAGGCGGCCACGGCGAGGGCTGCAACAACAGCGACGACCGCTTCTCGCTGGCGCGCCGGCACGCCCATCAAGCCATGATGTACGGCTTCGTACTGTGTTTCGCCGCCACCTCGGTGGCCACGATCTACCACTACCTGCTGCACCTGGAGGCGCCCTACGCGTACACCAGCCTGCCTGTGCTGCTGGGCAGCGGCGGCGGGCTGCTGATGCTGCTGGGAGGCGGCGGGCTGCTGGTGCTCAACCTGCGCCGCCATGCGCTGCAGGGCGACCCCGCGCAACGCCCGATGGACCTCGGTTTCATCGCGCTGCTGCTGCTGGTGGCCGGCACCGGGCTGGCGCTGGCGGCCTGGCGCGCCACAGCGGCGATGCCGGCCCTGCTGGCGCTGCACCTGGGCTGCGTGATGGCGCTGTTCCTGACCCTGCCCTACGGCAAGTTCGCGCATGCTCCGCTGCGTGCGGCGGCGCTGCTGCACTGGGCCATCGAGCGCCGCCAGCCGCTGCGCCTGGGGCTTGCGGAGGATTGAATGCCGGCGCCGGCGAGCCGCGCAGGCGAGCCGGCCGGGCACAAGAAGAGTCGCCACCAGGCGACCGTTTGTTCGTCAACGCAACCAGGCGGCCCGAAGCCGCGCAGGAGACTACTCATGACAGCGAATGCAAGCGCATCGGCGCCACCGTCGAGGGACGCCATCTACAAGGTGGCTCTGGCCAGCATCATCGGCTCGGTGATCGAGCAGTACGACTTCCTGGTCACCGGCATCATCGCAGCCACCGTCTGGGGCGACGTGTTCTTCAAGCTGCCGTCGCTGGCGGCGATCGCGGCGGCGATCGCCGTGTACGGGCTGGGCATCGTCATCCGTCCCGTGGGGGCCTTCATCTTCGGCAACATCGCCGACCGCCACGGGCGCAAGGACGCCATGGTCTGGGCCCTGCTCCTGATGGGCGTGAGCACGCTGCTGATCGGATTGACGCCGAGCTACGACACGATCGGCGTGGCGGCGCCGATCGCGCTGATCGTGTTCCGGCTGGCACAGGGCATCAGTTTCGGCGCAGAGTTCGGCACGGCCTCGACCTGGGTGGTCGAACAGGCCGCGAAAAGCCCCCAGCGCGCGTTCTGGGGCGCCTGGGTGGGGTTCGCGATTCCCATCGGACTGCTGCTGGGATTCGGCTCGGTGCTCGCGGTGCGCTCCAACATGGCCCCTGCCGACTTCGTCGCCTGGGGCTGGCGCATCTTCTTCTTCATCGGCTTCGCGGTCGCCATCGTCGGCATCATCATTCGCGCCCGCTCGCAGGACAGCTTCGTGTTCGAGCGCCTGCAGGAGCAACGCGGCACGCTGTCGAGCCCGGCGCTGCAGGTCTGGAAGGAAATGCCCCTGCGCATCCTGCGCACGTCGCTGGTCAACGCGATGTTCGGCGGCGCCTTCTTCCTCAGCTTCGTGTTCGGCACCGGCTACATGAAGGCGGTGGGATTCACCAGCGCGCAGTCCGAGACCGTGGGGCTGATCGCCGCGGCGTCGATGCTGGTGTTCATGTACATCGGCGCGAGGCTGGCCGACCGCATCAATCGCCGCACGGTGCTGCTGGCGGCGGCGGTGGTGTTCCTGATCTGGGCCATCCCGTATTTCTACCTGATCAACATGCACGTGTTCTGGATCGCCGTGCTCGCCGACGTGATCGGCTTCGGCTTCGTGTTCGGCTTCGGATACGGCGCCATCCCGACCTTCTACACCGAGAACTTTCCCACGCGCTTTCGCGCCTCCGGGGCCAGCGCCGGCTACCAGGTGTCCCAGGTCTACGGCGGCGGCCTGATCCCGATCGTCGCCGGGCTCATCCTGCACGCCTACGGCATCCACAAGGCCTGGCTGTACATCGGTCTGTTCGTCATGGTGTACGCGGTGCTGGCGATCCTGGCCATCCTGGCCACGCCGGAGACCAAGGGCCTCGATCTCGAGAAGATCTGAGCGCCCCCAGGGCCAGGCGGCGTCGCGCGTCCATGCGCCAGCGGCAAGAGCACGCCATGTACGCGCCCACGCATGCACTGGCCGCCCGCATGTGGGCCGCGCTCGGCGGCGATGCGTCGCTGCTTCGCCGCCTGCGGGTGGGCGGCGCCGGCGCCCTGCCAGGATGCTTCGCGGTGAGCGACTTCGCGGCCGCCGCCGTGGCGTCGGCCGCGCTGGCCGCGGAAGAACTGCACGACCGCATCGCTGCGCGGCCGGACCCCGCGCGCGGTACGGTGCGGGTCGACCGCCGGCTTTGCGCCGCCTGGTTCTCCACCACGCTGGTCGGACTGGGCTGGCAGCCGCCGCCGCTGCGCGACGCGCTCACCGCGGACTGGCGCTGCCGTGACGGCTGGGTACGCGTGCATGCCAACGCTCCCCACCACCGGGCAGCGGCTTGCCGCGTGCTCGGCTTGCGCGACGCAGCCGGTGGCACGCAGGTGGCCGACGCGATCGCGGGGTGGAGCGGCGACGCGCTGGAGCAGCAGATCGTGGAGGCCGGCGGCTGCGCCGCGCGGATGCGCTGCGCGCATGCCTGGAGCGTGCACCCGCAGGGCGCGGCGCTGCGTGCGCAGGCCTTGGTCGAGTTCGACCATGCGCCGGCGCCGAGCGGCACATGGCAACCCGATGCGAAGCGCCTGTTGCGCGGCTTGCGCGTGCTCGACCTGACGCGCGTGCTGGCGGGACCGGTGGCCACCCGAATGCTCGCCGGACTCGGCGCCACCGTGCTGCGCATCGACTCGCCGCATTGGGACGAACCCGCGGTGGTGCCCGAGGTCACTCGCGGCAAGCGCTGCGCCCGGCTGGACCTGAAGACCGCGCAGGGGCGGCAGCACCTCCTCGACTTGCTGGGCGAGGCCGACGTGCTGGTGCACGGCCTGCGCCCGGGCGCGCTGGAGGGGCTGGGACTCGGTGCCCAGGCCCGCGCGAGCGCGCGACCCGGGCTGATCGACGTCAGCCTCGACGCCTACGGCTGGCACGGCCCGTGGGCGACCCGGCGTGGCTTCGACAGCCTGGTGCAGATGAGTTGCGGCATCGCGGATGCCGGCATGCGCGCGGCCGGAGCGCAACGCCCGGTACCGCTTCCGGTCCAGGCGCTGGACCACGCCACCGGCTACCTGATGGCCGCCGCCGTGCTGCGCGGCCTGGTCGCGCGCCTCGAGTCCGGCGTGGCCTCGAGCGCCAGGCTGTCACTGGCCGGCACGGCGCAACTGCTGCTGGAGTGCGCGACCGACGCCCCGCAGCCCCCGCATGCGGCGCTCGACGACGCCGATTGGCTGGCCCGCCCCGAGGCCACGCCGTGGGGCATGGCACGCCGCCTGCGCGCGCCATGGAGCATCCGAGGCGTGAGCACGCGCTGGGAGCTGCCGGCGGCCGCGCTGGGCAGCTCGCCGGCGCGCTGGCCCTGAGCCGGCTGGCCGCGCCTACGCGGCCAGCACGATCAGCTTGACGTCGGGGCGCAGCGCCAGCTTGAGGGTGAACTGCTCGAACACGAGCGACTCGCCGCCGGGGCCGCGGAACACCCGCCCGCCGCCTTCGCGCGCCACCACGCGGTTGGCACGCCACGCGCGCTCGAACACCGGGCTGGCGCGACACAACTCGGCCACCAGCGCCAGGTGCCCGGCATCGTGATGCAGCCCGACGCTGTCGGCCCGGTACTCGGCGACCAGGCGCTCGGCGCGCAGCTCCCAGTCTTTGATCAGCTCGGGAGCGCGCGCATCCAGGAACACGTAGCGCAGCAGGTTGGGCAGGCCGGGCTGCGCACGGCCCAGCCACTGCGCGAACAGCCCGGCGGCGGCCGGGTTCCAGGCCAGCGCGTTCCAGTGACGGTCGAGCACATAGGCGGGTGCCGCGACGGCATCGACCAGCATCTGCAGGCGCTGCGCGTCGGCCTGCGCCATGGGAACCGGATCGGGGTCCGCGCGCCCGGCGAGCCGAAACAGGTGTGCGCGCTCGGCGACGCTCAGGCGCAAGCCCTCGGCCAGTGCGCGCAGCGTGGCCGGCGAAGCGGCCACATCGCGCCCCTGCTCGATCCAGGTGTACCAGGTCGGGCTGACCGCGCACAGGGCCGCCACCTCCTCGCGGCGCAGACCGGGCGTTCGCCGGCGCCGGCCGGGCGCGACACCGAAATCGGCCGGGCGCAGGCGCTCGCGCGCCGCACGCAGGAAGGCGCCGAGTTCCACGGCGTCGGCATCGGCGCCGCCGCCATCCACGTGCACATCCTGTTGGGTCATATACCAGGATAAGAGACTGCCTTGTTGGGGTATGCGCGAGACATTATCGTGCAGGCCTGAACCCTTCGAGGAGAACGCCATGAGCACCCACCGCGATGCAGTGCACGCGCAATTCGACGCCCGCGCGGCTGCCTACCTGAGCAGCAGCGTGCACGCCGCCGGACCCGACCTGCAACGCGCCCGCGAACTCGTCGCCGGCATGAGCCCGCGCCCGGCCCGCGCGCTGGATCTGGGTTGCGGCGCCGGGCATCTCGCGTTCGCGCTCGCGCCACTGGTCGGCAGCGTGGTCGCGCTGGACCCGTCGGACGGCATGCTCGCGCAGGTCGCCGCGGAGGCCGACCGGCGCGGCCTGGGCCAGGTCGAGACCCGGCGTTCGGCGGCCGAGTCGCTGCCCTGGCCCGACGCCAGCTTCGAGCTCGTCGCGACGCGCTACAGCGCGCACCACTGGAGCGGACTCGACGCCGCGATGGCCGAGGCCCGACGCGTGCTCGCCCCCGGCGGCCACCTGCTGGTGATCGACATCGAGGCACCTGCCGACGCGCTGGTCGACACCCATCTGCAGGCCATCGAGCTGCTGCGCGACCGCTCGCACGTACGCAACCGTTCCGACCTCGAATGGCGCGCCTTGTTGCGAGGCATCGGCGCCGAGCTGCTCACGATGGAGCGCTGGGGCACGCGACTCGAGTTCGCTTCGTGGATCTCCCGCATGGGGACGCCGCAAGCGAAGGCCGAGGTGATCCGCGGCATGCTGGCCGAAGCTCCGGCCGAGGTGCGCGAGGCCCTTCGCGTCGAGCCCGACGGATCGTTCCAGCCCCGAACCGGCTTGTGGTGGGCCCGCATCCCTGGCGTCTGACCACCGTCGATGGGAGTGGACGGACCGACTCCTCCCTGCCCGGCAAGGCCCCGAGCTTGGCCCGGGGCCGACCTATCCACCTTCGGATGATCGCTGCGGACGCGCAACGCCAAGGCCGTCGTCGGCTTCGACGTGCGCCTCGCGCTCGGCCCAGGAACGCTTGATCGCGAG
>JAJZTW010000002.1 GCA_021847345.1 Pseudomonadota bacterium | reverse complement strand
ATGCTCGGCTACCTCGATGCACTGCGCGAGGAACTGGGCTCGAGTTCGCCCTGACCGCGCAGGATGCGTCGCCACGGCGCCGCAATCCTCGGGGAATCGTCCGTCGCAAAAGAAAACAGGCACCGACGATTTCTCGTAAGTGCCTGTTTTCGTTCAACTATTTTGGTGCGCCCGGCAGGATTCGAACCCACGACCCCTTGGTTCGTAGCCAAGTACTCTATCCAACTGAGCTACGGGCGCAACGAAAAGTGAAGTATACACATGCGATTGGCGGTCTGTGAAGCCCCCTGCGTCGCGCGCCTGCCCATGCGTGCCGACGGGTGCGTGCGCGGCGACAATGCGAGCCCATGTCCCTTGCCCGCGTGTTCTCCCTGAGCCTGCTGCTGCTGGCCGCCAGTCGGCTCCTGGGCGTGCTGCGCGACGCCGTGGTGGCGACCCAGTTCGGGCTCAGCGGGCATGCCGACGCGGCGCTGGTGGCGCTGTCCTACCCCGACTTCACCATCTCGCTGCTGTGGGGCGCCGCCGTGCCGGCGGTGATGGTGCCGCGCATGGCCGGCCGCGCCCCCGACGAGATCGCCGCCGAGGCGGCGCGCTGGAGTCGCCTGGCGCTGCTGGTGTTCGCGCTGGCTGGCCTGGCCAGCTGGCTGGCACGCGTGCCGCTGGTGCATCTGCTGGCTCCGGGCCTGCACGGCGCCGACGCCGGCCTCGCCGCGCGGGTGCTCGGCCTGGGCGCGCTTCTCGCGCTTCCCGCCGGTGCCGTGACCATGGTGGCCGCCGCGGCGCTGCAGTCGCAGGGCCGCGTGCAATGGCAGTATGGCGGCAACGCGGTGTTCAACCTGGTGCTGATCCTCGGGCTGCTGCTGGCCGCCCGGCTGCACGGCTTCGCCTGGATCGCCGCCGGGATCGCGCTGGCGTCGCTGGCACGCCTGGGCCTGCTGCGTCGCGCACTGGCCGGGCTCGGGGCGCCGCGCCGGCCCGCCGCCCGCTGGCCCGACTCCGACGGGCTGCGCGCGGCCGTGCTCGCGCTGTCGGCGTCGGGCCTGACGGTGCTCTACACCCTGGGCGCGCGGGCACTGGCCTCCGACAACGGCCCTGGACAACTGGGAGTGTTTCATTACGCGCAGCGCGTCGGGGAATTGCCGCTTCATACGGTGTTCGCGGTCGCGGCGGCGCTGGCGCTGGCCCGCCTGTCGGCCGCCGAGGCGGCGGGCGACCGCGCCGGGGCGCGTGAGCGCGGGCGTCAGTGGATGCGCTCGATGCTTCGCGTGGCGCTGCTGCTCGGCGCCTGCGGCATGCTGGCCGCGCCGCTGGGCGTGCGCCTGCTGTTCGGCTGGGGTCGCATGGACGCCGCCGCGCAACTCGAACTGGTGCGCACCATGCGCTGGATCCTGGCCCTGATGCCCCTGCAGGCGGCGCAACTCGTGCTGGCCGCCCGGCTCAACAGCCACCGCCGCCTGCTCGACCAGGTGCTGGGCTACGGCGGCGGCCTGCTCGCGCTGGCGCTGGCCGGCGTGCTGCTGGCGCCGGATTGGTGGCGCGCTCCGGCCGCCTACGGGGCGGCCTACGCGGTGGCCACCGCGCTGCTTTGGTGGCGCCTGGCGCGCCACGATGGCGATGCCGAGACCGCCAACGGCCTGCTGCTGGCGCTGGGGACCCTCGGGCTGGGCCTGCTGGCGCCGCTGGTCGCGATGTGGCCGGCAGGCGCGCTGCCGGCGATGCTCGGGCAGGCGGCGCTGGCCTTGCTGCTGCTCGCGCTCGGCGGCCTGGCACTGCTGCGGCACGACCCCATCGGCGCCCTGCTGAGGCGCCGCAAGCCAGCCCGGTACACTCCATCCTGAAGCCGCTGGAGCCGCTCCCGGCCCGACATGCCCATCGCCCTCCTGCGCTCGCCTGGCGCGCCCCTTGCCTGTGCGGCCGCAGGCCCTGCCGTCCCGGCCCTTCCCACGCCCCCGTGACCATGGACTGGATCCAGATCACCAACCAACCCGATTTCGCCGCATTCGCGGTGCAATGCGGGGTGCCGCGCATCATGGTCGACCTCGAGCGCATGGGCAAGCTCGAACGCCAGGGCGGGCTCGGCACCTTCATCTCCGACCACCTGCCATCCGATGTCGGCGCGGTGCGCGCGGCGGCGCCGCGCGCGCACCTGATCGTGCGCATCAACCCCTGGCACGCGCAAAGCCCCGACGAGGTCGAGCAAGTGCTCCGACAGGGCGCCGACAGCCTGATGCTGCCGATGTTCGAGCAGCCCCGGGCGCTGCGCGCCTGCGCCGAAGCCATCCACGGGCGCGCCCGCCTGATCGCGCTGCTGGAAACCCGTGGCGCGCTGCACAGCCTGCCATCCTGGGCCGACCAGCCGGGACTGGACGAGATCTACGTCGGGCTCAACGACCTGCACCGGCAGCTGGGCTGCCGCTTCATGTTCGAGCCGCTGGCCGACGGCACCGTCGAGCGCGTGGCGCGGGCGGCGCACGAGCGCGACCTGCGCTTCGGGTTCGGCGGCATCGCGCGGCTCGACGAAGGCCTGCTGCCGGGGCGCGTGGTGCTGGCCGAGCACATCCGGCTGGGCTCCCAGAGCGTGATTCTGTCCCGCACGTTCAATCGCGAGATGTTCGAGGATCCGGACAGTGACTGGCGCTCGATGTATCGCGAGCAGCTGCGGCGCCTGGGGCACTGCGAGGCGGTGCTGGCGGCGCGCAGCGCCGAGGAAGTGCAAAGCGACCACCTGCTGGCCTGCGACCTGATCCGCAAGGCGGCGGCCACGCTGGCGACGGCACGTACCTGATGCTCAAGCGCGCCTTCGACATCGTGCTGGCCGCGGTGGCGCTGATCGTGCTGGCGCTTCCCATGGCGGCCGCCGCGCTGGCCGTGTGGCTCGACAGCGGACGCCCGGTGCTGTTCTCGCAATGGCGCGCCGGCCTGGGCGGCAGGCCGTTCCGGCTCTACAAGTTCCGCTCCATGGTGCGCGATGCCGAATCACGCGGCCCCCAGCGCACGAGCGAGGGTGACGCCCGGATCACGCGTGTCGGACGCTGGCTGCGCCGCACCAGTGTCGACGAGCTGCCTCAATTGATCAATGTGTTGCGCGGAGACATGAGCCTGGTGGGGCCGCGCCCCGACCTGCCGGCGCAGCGTGCCGACTACAGCGAGCAGGACTGGGCCCTGCGCTGCAGCGTGCGCCCCGGGCTCACCGGCCTGGCGCAGGCGCTGTACCGCTCGCGCGCCACGCCGCGCCAGCGCCTGCAGGCCGACCTGGACTACGCGCGCGCGCCGGGCCTGCTGCGCGACGTGCGCATCATCCTGATGACCGTGGCCCAGGTGATGCGAAAAAGCGCCAACTGACACGGGCCCCGGGGGCAGGTGTGCCCCCACGGCGAGCCGCGTGAGGCGACAATCCAACCTTTGCCCCTTTGCTCCATGTGCGGGATCTACGGCTACTTTGATCGATCGGGCGCCGAGCTCGGACCGGGCATCCTGCACGCCATGGATGCATCGCTGCGGCACCGCGGCCCGGACGACACCGGCGCCTGGCAGGGCCCCGGCGCGGCGCTGGGCAACCGGCGCCTGTCGGTCATCGACATCGCCGGCGGCCACCAGCCCTTCGTGTCCGACGACGGGCGCATCGTGCTGGTGCAGAACGGCGAGATCTTCAACCACGTGGAATTGCGCCGGGAGCTGCAGGCCCAAGGTGTGCGCTTCGCCAGCGACCACAGCGACACCGAGGTGCTGCTGCGCCTGTACGAACGCGAGGGCCTGGGTTTCCTGCCGCGGCTCAACGGCATGTTCGCCTTCGCCGTGCTGGACCGCCGCGACCCCGCCGCCAGCCGCCTGCACCTGGTGCGCGACCGCGTCGGAGTCAAGCCGCTGTACGTGCGCGACGACGGACGGCGCCTGCTGTTCGGCTCGGAGATCAAGGCGCTGCTGCCTGCACTGGACCAGCGCCCGCGCCTGGACCTGGCCGCGTTGCAGCATTACCTCGCCTACAACTACGTGCCGCCGCCGTGGACCCTGTTCGATGGCGTGCGTCATGTGGAACCCGGCTGCGTGCTCAGCGTGGACGCCCGCGGCGCGCGCTCGCGGCGCTGGTGGAGCCTGGCCGAGCAGCAGCCGCGCGACATGGCCTTCGACGCCTGGCAGGGCGAGTTCCTCGATTTGCTGGACGACGCCGTGCGCCTGCGCCTGCGCGCCGACGTTCCGTTCGGCGCGTTTCTTTCGGGTGGCGTGGACTCGAGCACCGTGGTGGCTCTGATGGCGCGTCACGTGGGCGAGCCGGTACGCAGTTTCTGCATCGGGTTCGACGATCCTCGTTTCGACGAGTCCGCCCATGCGCGCGAGGCGGCCGCGCGCTTCGGCACCGAGCATCGCGAGCGCGTGGTGCGCCCGGATCTGCTGGACGACTGGCCCGACGCGCTGTGGCATTGCGACCAGCCGCATGGCGACGCTTCATTCCTGCCCACGCTGGAGGTGGCCCGCCTGGCCGCGCGCGAGGTCAAGGTGGTGCTCACCGGTGACGGCGGCGACGAACTCTTCGCCGGCTACGACAAATACGCGGCGCTGCTCGCCGACCCCGCGCTCGACTCCCTGGACACCGCCGGCTTCGCGCGCGCCCTGGTCGAACGCGGGGGCCTGTTCGGCACGCAGGCGCGCGAGCAGCTGCTGCAGCCGTGGCTGCGCCGGCGCCTGCGCGATGTGGACAGCGTGCGCGACGTGGCCGAGCCGTGGCTGCGCCAGGTCGGGCATTTCGATCGCGTGAACCAGATGCTGTTCCTGGACATGATGCTGCTGCTGCCTGGCAACAACCTGGTCAAGCCCGACCGCATGGGCATGGCGGTGTCGCTCGAGGCACGCACGCCGTTTCTCGACTGGCGCATGATGGAACTGGCGTTTCGCAGCCCGGGATCGACCAAGCTGGTGAACGGCGACAAGAAGCACTGGTTCAAGCGCGCGGTGCAGCCGCTGATCGGCGAGCAGCTGGCGTTTCGCCGCAAGCAGATGTTCACGGTCCCGATCGGGGAATGGTTCCGCGGACCGCGCAAGGCCTGGCTGCACGAGCTGCTGTTCGCTCCCGATGCGCTGGCCGCTCGCCTGTTCGACGCGCAGCACCTGCGCACCCTGTTCGAGCGCCACGCCGACGGCAGCGCCAACCACACCCGCGAATTGCGCGCGCTGGCCGCGCTGGAAATCTGGGCGCGGCGCTTCCAGCCGGACTGGGAGGGGGCCTAGTGGCACGCGAACGCCTGCTCGCGGTGGCCTACGGCGGCGGCCACATCGCCATGCTGCTGCCGGTGCTCGATGTGCTGCGCCGGCGCCGGCCCGACCTCGAGCTGAGCCTGCTGGCGCTGACCACGGCGCGTCGGGCCGCCGCGGCCGCCGGCTGGCAGCCGCTGGGCTACCAGTCCCTGCTGCACCTGCTGCAGCCCGCCGAGCGCGAGCAGGCACTCGCGCTGGGCCGGAGCATGCTCGACGGCAACTCGCATCCCGACGTCAGCGAGGACGAGACCGTCGCCTACCTGGGAGTCAACGCCTGGGAGCTGCACCGCAGGCTCGGCGCGTCGGCCGCCGCGCGGGAGCTGGCCGAGCGCGGACGCCAGGCCTTCGCGCCGCGCGAGTTCCTCGAGCGCGTACTGCGTGCGCTGCGCCCGCACCTCGTGCTGGCCACGAATTCCCCGCGCAGCGAGCAGGCGGCGCTGGAAGCCGCGCAGGAGCTGGGTATCGCCAGCCTCGCCGTGCTCGACCTGTTCGGGCAGCCGGGCGACCCGTTCGCCGCGCGCACCGCCCACCCGACACGGGTATGCGTGCTGGCCGACGCCGTGCGCGACAACCTGGTCGCCGCCGGCTGGCCGCGCGAGCGCATCGCGGTCACCGGCAACCCCGCCTTCGACGCGCTGCACGCGCCGGCCGCGCGCGAGCAGGCGCGGGCCTTGCGCGAGCGCTGGCAGCAGCGCTGGGGGCGCGAACCCGGCCGTCTCGTGCTGCTGGCCACGCAGCCCGAGACACGGGGCGATGCGCGCTCGCCGTGGCCGGCCGGAGACGCCCTGCCGCTGGCCATGGAGGCTGCCGCGCGCGCCTGGGTCGAGCAACGGGACCATGCCTCGCTGGTGGTGCGCCATCACCCCAACCACTGGCACCGCCTGCCGCGTGCCGAGGACACGCCACGGGTGCACTTCAGCGTGGGCTCGCAAGAGCCCATCGAGGGCCTGATCCTGGCCGCCGACGCGGTGGTGGTGCAGACCACCACGGTCGGGCTGCAGGCGGCGGTGGCGGCTCGTCCGGTGCTGTCGCTGCAATGCTCCCCGGGCGTGCTGCGCGGGCCCGACTATGCCGCGCTGGGAGTCGCGCAAGGCGTGCCGAGCCTGGAGCTGCTGCCGGGCGCGCTCGACCAGGTACTGGACCATCCGCCGCCGCCCACGCGCTGGGCGCGGCCGCATGCCGCCGCGCCGGCGGTGGCCGACGAGATCGAGGCACTGCTGCAGGCATGAACACCATCGCCACCATCTGCGCGCGCGGGGGCAGCAAGGGCCTGCCGGGCAAGAACATCCGGCCGCTGCTCGGCAAGCCGCTGATCGTGCACAGCATCGAGTTCGCACTGGCGCATGCCGCGATCGGCGCCGTGTACGTGTCCACCGACGACCCGGCGATCGCCGACATCGCGCGCGCGGCGGGCGCCAGGGTTGCGTACCTGCGCCCGCCCGAGCTGGCGCGCGACGACACGCCCAAGCTGCCGGTGATCGAGCACCTGGTGGAGCACCTGGAGCGTTCCGAGGGACGAAGCCTCGATCGCATCGTCGACCTGCAGCCCACGTCTCCGCTGCGGCACGCCGCCGACCTCGACGCCTGCCTGGCGCGCGCCGACGCCGCGGACGCGCCGGACCTCGTGCTGACCGCTTTCGACAGCGGCTTCAATCCGTATTTCAACCTGGTCGAGCCGCGCCCCGACGGCTGCGTGCACATCAGCAAGGGCGACGGGCTGGGCGCGCGCCAGGCGGCGCCGCCGGTGTGGGCGCTCAACGGCTCGATCTACGTGTGGCGCCGCGCCGCGCTGGCGCACGCGGCGCGCCACGGCATGTGGAGCGTGCGCGTGGCCGCCCACGTGATGCCGGCGTCGCGCTCGGTGGACATCGACACCGCCGACGATTTCGCCGCCGCCGAACGCGCGCTGGCCAGGGAGCAAGGCACATGAATCCGACCCGGGTATTCGTCATCGCCGAGGCCGGGGTGAACCACAACGGCCGCCTCGACATGGCGCTGGCGCTGGTCGACGCCGCCGCCGCCGCGGGCGCCGACGCGGTGAAATTCCAGACCTTCCGCGCCGAGGACCTGGTCGCTCCGGGAGCCGCCACCGCGGCCTACCAACGCGACCAGACCGGCCAGACCGAGCAGCTTGCGATGCTGCGCGCGCTGGAGCTCGACGCGTCGCAGTTCCGGGCCATCGCGCAGCGCTGCCGCGACCGCGGCATCGAATTCCTCTCCACCCCCTTCTCCGAGGCCGCGGTCGACGAGCTGGTCGAGCTCGGCGTGCGCCGCCTGAAACTGCCGTCGGGGGAAATCACCAACCGCTCGCTGTTGCGCAAGGCGGCGTCGGCGCGCCTGCCCCTGCTGCTGTCGACCGGCATGGCCGACCTCGACGAGGTGCGCGAGGCCGTCGGCTGGGTGCACGAGACCTGGGGCCACGGCAGCGTGCCGCGCGCGGCCGAGCCGGTGCCGGCGCCGCTGGTGCTGCTGCACTGCACATCGGCCTATCCGGCGCCCGACGAAGCGCTGAACCTGCGCGCGCTGCACCAGCTCGCGCAACTGGGCGCACCGCTGGGTTACTCGGACCACAGCCTGGGCAACACCGCGGCCCTGGCCGCGGTGGCGCTGGGCGCCGTGGTGGTGGAAAAGCACATCACGCTGGATCGCCGCCTGCCGGGCCCCGATCACGCCGCCTCCAGCGAGGCCGCCGAGTTCGCAGCGCTGGTGCGCGAGCTGCGCCGCCTGCCGGCCATGCTGGGTGACGGCGTGAAGGCGCCGCGCCCGGAGGAACTCGAGGTGCGTGCGGTGGCGCGGCGCAGCGTGGTGCTCGCCCGCGAGCTTCCCGCCGGCGCCGTGCTGACGCCGCAACATCTGCAACTGCGCCGGCCCGGCACGGGCATCGCCCCGCGCGACATCGACCGGCTCGCCGGACGGCGCCTGCGCCACGCGCTGCCGGCCGGGCAGGTCCTGCAATGGGACGACCTTCATGACGAGTGAGCGCAGGCGCATCCTGTACCTGAGCGGAACGCGGGCCGACTTCGGGCTCATGCGGGCGTGCCTGCAGCGCATCGCGCGCCACCCGCGCCTGGAACTGGCGCTGGCCGTCACCGGCATGCACCTGTGCCCGGAATTCGGCGACACGGTGCGCGAAATCGAGGCCAGCGCGCTGCCGATCGTCGCGCGCATTCCCAGCGACGTCGCGTCACGCGACCGCACCGGCATGGCGCGCGCGGTGGGCCAGACCCTGCTGGGAGTGACGGCCGAACTGCAACGCGGCGGTCACGACGCGCTGCTGCTGCTCGGCGACCGCGGCGAGATGCTGGCCGGCGCCATCGCCGCGCTGCACCTGGGAGTGCCGGTGGCGCACATCCACGGCGGTGAACGCTCGGGCACCGTGGACGAGCCCATGCGGCACGCCATCTCCAAGCTCGCCACCTACCACTTCTCGGCGACCGTCGAGTCACGCGAGCGCCTGATCGCGATGGGCGAGCCCGAGCAACGCGTGTTCGTCGTCGGGGCCCCGGGGCTGGACGACCTGCCGCCCCATCTGCACACCCCGCGGGCGCAGGCGCTGCAGGCCGTCGGCGTGGCGCCGGGGCGCGACTACGCGCTGGCCGTGTTCCATCCGGTGGTGCAGCAGGCCGAGCAGGCCGGCGCGCAAGGCCTGGAGCTGCTCGCCGGCTTGCGCGAAGCCGGCGGCGGGCGCGATTTCGACGTGGTCTGGATGGCTCCGAACGCCGATGCCGGCTCGGCGCAGATCGTGCGCGCGCTGGACGCCGCGCGCGCGCACGGCGAGGGCTGGCACGTGCTGACCCACCTGCCCCGCCCCACCTATCTGGACGCGCTGCGCCACGCCTTCGCGCTGGTGGGCAACTCCTCCTCCGGCATCATCGAGGCGGCCAGCCTGGGAACTCCGGTGCTCGACCTCGGCCCGCGCCAGCACCTGCGCGAACGCAACCCCGGGGTTCGTTCGCTGGGCGTGAGCGCCGTCGAGATCTCCGCGGCGCTGCGCGAGCTGCTCGGCGCCGACCGACCGGCCCCGCATAATGTATACGGCGACGGTCGTGCCGGAGAACGCATCGCCGACCTGCTCGCCACCGTCGACCTGAGCCCCGCGCTGCTGAACAAGACCCTGAGTTTCTGATCCGCGCGGGCGGCGGCCTGCCGCATCCCGCGCGAGCTCGCCACCGCAACCGGCCCAGCCCCCTCCCCCGCTTCCGGCACCGTCGTGAACCCAGCTTCCCGCTCTCCCGCCCCGAACCCGCGCGCCGACGCCGACACTCCCGTGCTCGTGGTGTTCGGCGCCGGCGGCCATGGGCGTGTCGCCGCCGACGCCGCGCTGGCCAGCGGCGCGTGGCGAGCGGTCATGGCCTGCGACCGTCGCGAGGCGCTGTGGGGCAGCGAACTGCTACCCGGCGTGCCGGTGGTGTCGCCGGCGACGCTGCGCGAACTGCGCGAACCCTGGGGCCTGCACGTGGCCATCGGCGACAACGCGTCGCGCCAGCGCGAGGCGCGCGCGCTGCTGGCAGACGAGGCACGCCAGGCGCGCTTGGCCAGCGTGATCCACCCCAGCGCCGCGCTGGCCGTGGGCGCCCGCGTCGGCGCCGGCTGCCTGCTCGCCGCCCAGTGCGTGGTGGGGCCGCTCGCCGAACTCGGCGAGGGCGCCGTCGTCAACCACGGCGCGGTGGTCGACCACGACTGCGTCGTGCAGGCCTGGGCCCATGTCGCACCCGGCGCGCGCCTGGGCGGCGGGGTGCGTGTCGGCGAGGCCGCGCTGGTCGGCGCCGGCAGCACCGTGCTGCGCGGGCTCGCCGTGGGCGCGCGCTGCGTGCTCGGCGCCGGCGCCGTGGCGCTGCAGGACCTGCCTGCCGATTCGTGCTGGGTCGGCGTGCCGGCGCGGCCCGCGCAAGCCGCCGGCCACGACGTCGCCTGACATCGCCGGCAAGAACGCATCGAGCCCCGACCATGAACCCGCACGATTTCGAAGCCCTGCTCGTCGCTCCCGACACCACGCTGCTGCAGGCGCTGGCGCGCCTGGACGCCACCGCGCAGGGAGTGTTGCTGGTGGTCGATCCGTCGGCTCGGCTGCTGCGCACGGTCACCGACGGCGACCTGCGGCGCGCCACGCTGGCCGGAATCGACGGCTCCACGGCACTGTCCGCGCTGCCGGCGGCTGCGCCGCGCACCGTGGGGCTGTCGGCCACGCTGCCCGAGGTGCTGCAGTGCATGGACGAGCACCGCATCGACCATGTCCCGGTGATCGACGACGACGGGCGCGTGGTCGATCTGGTGACGCGGCGCGAGATCTCCCGCCGCACCTATCTGTCGTCGCCGCACCTGGGTGACGACGAGGCCACGCTGGTGCGCGAGGCCTTCGAGACCAACTGGATCGCACCGCTGGGCCCGCACGTCGACGCCTTCGAGCGCGAGCTGGCGGCCAGCGTGGGCGTGCCGCACGCGGCGGCGACCAGTTCGGGCACCGCCGCGCTGCACCTCGGGCTGCGCCTGCTCGGCGTCGGCCCCGGCGACTGCGTGCTGTGCTCGAGCCTGACCTTCGTGGCCAGCGCCAACCCCATCCGCCAGCTCGGCGCCGTGCCGGTGTTCATCGACTCCGAGCCCGACGGCTGGAACATGTCGCCGCGCGCGCTGAGCAAGGCGCTGGCGCAGCTGCAGCGCGAGGGGGTGCGTCCGAAGGCCGCCGTGGTGGTCAACCTGTACGGCCTGAGCGCCGACATGGACCAGCTGCTCGCGCTGCTCGACGCCGCCGGCGTGCCGATGCTGGAGGATGCCGCCGAATCCCTCGGCGCCAGCCTGCACGGCAGGCCCAGCGGCAGCTTCGGCCGGCTCGGCGTGTTCTCCTTCAACGGCAACAAGATCATCACCACGTCGGGCGGCGGCATGCTGGTCGGACACGACGAGGGCATGATCGCCCACGCGCGCAAGCTGTCCACCCAGGCGCGCGAGCCGGCGCGACATTACGAGCATGTCGAGGACGGCTACAACTACCGCCTGAGCAACGTGCTCGCCGGAATCGGGCGCGGCCAGCTGAGGGTGCTGCGCCAGCGCGTCGAACGCCGGCGCGAGATCTTCGCCCACTACGCGCGGGTGCTGAGCGAGGTTCCCGGGCTGCGCTGGATGCACGAACCCCCGGGGCATCACGCCACGCGCTGGCTGTCGGCCTTCACGCTGGCGCTGCCGCAGGCCCAGCGACGCCGCGACGCGCTGCTCGATTTCCTCGAGCGGCACAATGTCGAGGCGCGTCCTGTGTGGAAGCCCATGCACCTGCAGCCGCTGTACGCCGGCAGCCGCTATTTCCCGCACGATCCGCAGCGCGATGTCTCGCGCGAGCTGTTCGAAGGCGGCGTGTGCCTGCCGTCGGGGTCGAACATGGACCAGCAGCAGCTCGAGCGCGTGGCCGAACTCGTGCTGCGCGGCCTGCGCACCGTGGCGGGCGCCGCATGAAGCGACTCGCCGTATGGTCCCGGCGGGCGTGGCTGCCGGTGCTGCTCGACGCGGCGGTGGTCGCGCTGGCCTGGCTGGCGGCATTCCTGTTCCGCTTCAGCCTGCTGCGCAACAACGCGCCGGCGGACCTGGCCCACATCATCGCCGTCACGCTGCCGGTGTGCGTGCTGACGTGGGAGGCGTCGCTGGCGGGCTTCGGCGTCTACAGCACCGCGTGGCGCCATGCCGGGCTCGCCGACGTGGGCCGCCTGGCGCGCGCCTGCGCGGTGGCCGCGCTCGGCCTGGCGGCGCTGCTGCTGGTCATGCGCGTGCCGAACTTCCCGCGCTCCATCGTGCTGATCCACCCGGTGCTCGCCGCGGGCCTGCTGCTGGCGCTGCGCCTGGGAGCCCGCCTGCGCGGCGAGCGAATCCAGCGCGACACCCACGAGGCCGCGCGCGGCCTGCTGGTGCTGGGCAGCATCGACGATGCCGCGGCCGCGCTGCAGAGCCTGCGCACGGCTCGCCAATGGCGCGCCCTGGGCGTGTACAGCCCGATCGCGGCGGAGGCCGGGTCGCGCCTGCAGGGCCTTGCCGTGCTGGCCCCGCCGCGCTCGCTCGATGACGTGGCCAGGTCCTTCGGCGTTCAGCACGCGCTGGTGGCCTCGCCCGCCGGCTCGGCGACACGGCGCCTGCTGCTCGAACAGGCCAGCGACGCCCGGCTCGCGCTGCTGACCCTGCCGCGCGCCGACGACTGGCTGCAGACGGGCACGCGCTCCGGCACGCCGCGCAGCCTGGAGCTGGACGACCTGCTCGGGCGGGCCGCGGTGGAACTCGACGTGCGCGGCCTGTCCGAGCTGCTGGCCGGCCAGTGCGTGCTGGTCACCGGCGCCGGAGGCTCCATCGGCTCCGAGCTGTGCCGGCAGATCGCGCGCTTCGGCGTCGGCCGCCTGGTCTGCCTGGACGTGTCGGAGTTCGCCATCTACCAGCTCGAGCAGGAGCTCAAGGTCCGGCATCCCGACATGGCCATGGTGTTCCTCACCGCCAACGTTCGCGAGGCGCAGCGCATGTGCGCGCTGTTCGAGCAGCATCGGCCGGCCCTCGTGTTCCACGCGGCGGCGTACAAGCATGTGCCGCTGATGGAACAGGACAACGCGATCGAGGCGCTGCGCACCAACGTGCTCGGCACCGTCAACGTCGCGCGCGCCGCCGCGCTGTGCGGCGCCGCCCGCTTCGTGCTCGTGTCCACCGACAAGGCGGTGAATCCGACCAACGTCATGGGCGCCAGCAAGCGCCTGGCCGAGCGCGCGCTGCAGGTGCTGGCGCACGAGCACGCCGGCACGCGCATGGTGGCGGTGCGCTTCGGCAACGTGCTGGGCTCCAGCGGCAGCGTGGTGCCGCGTTTCACGCAGCAGATCGCTGCGGGCGGACCGGTCACCGTGACCCACCCGGACATCGTCAGGTATTTCATGACCATCCCGGAGGCCGCGCAACTGGTGCTGCAGGCGGCCCTGATGGGCGAAAGCGGGCAGATCTACGTGCTCGACATGGGCGAGCCGGTGCGCATCGTCGAACTGGCACGTCTGATGATCCGGCTGTCCGGGCGGACCGAGGATGAAATCCCCATCGTCTTCACGGGACTGCGCCCGGGGGAGAAGCTGTTCGAGGAACTGCTGGCCGACGACGAGACCACGCTGCCCACGCCGCACCCCAAGTTGCGCGTCGCGCGCCACGGCGACGTCGACGGGCCGCGCGTGGACCTGGAGGCGCTGCAGCGGCGAATCGCCGCCGCCGGAATGCGCGACCCCGACAGCGCCACGGTGAAGGATCTGCTGGCCGGCCTCGTGCCCGAATACCGGCCGCAGGCCACGAAGGAGAATGCCTCTTGAGCAACGCCTTGCAATTCGTGCTGGACGCCGACGACGTGCGCAAGCGCTACGTCGGCGGGCCGCAGACCGTGCTCGTGCTCGCCGGCGTGTCGCTGCGCCTGGCCGCCGGCGAGTCGCTGGCCATCACCGGCGCGTCGGGCTCGGGCAAGAGCACCTTGCTGCACCTGCTGGGCGGCCTGGACCAGGCCGATGGCGGGCGCATCGAGGTCTGCGGCAAGGCCTGGGCCGGCATGTCGCCCGCGCAGCAGGGCCAGTGGCGCAACCGCAACGTGGGCTTCGTCTACCAGTTCCATCACCTGCTGCCCGAGTTCAGCGCGCTGGACAACGTGATGATGCCGCTGCGCATCCGGCGCGCACCGGCCGCGGCCGCGCAGCGCGACGCGATGGCCATGCTCGAGCAGGTGGGGCTGGCCGATCGCATGCGCCACCGCCCGGCCGAGCTGTCGGGCGGCGAGCGCCAGCGGGTGGCGCTGGCGCGCGCGCTGGTCACGCGCCCGGCGCTGCTGCTGGCCGATGAACCCACCGGCAATCTCGATGCCGATTCGGCCGACCGGGTGTTCGAGCTGCTGGCGCGCATGGCACGCGAGCATGGCAGCGCGATGGTGCTGGTCACGCACGACGCGCAGCTGGCAGCGCGCTGCGGGCGCACGCTGCACCTGCAGCACGGGCGCCTGCACGAAGCGGGCGCCTGAAGCGCGGGACGCGCCGTCAGCGCTGTGCGCGCAGGTAGTCGCCCGCGCAGCGCAGCAGGTGGTCGAGGGCGGACTGGGTCATCGCGTCGTCGGCATCCGGGCCCGCCGCCATCCAGTCGCGGAACATCGCGTACAGCTCGGCGTAGGCCATCGAGACCGGATGCCCGGAACCCAGGCCGGCGACCCGCAGCCAGCGCCCCACCGGACCGTCGGCCGGGTCCCGGCTCATGATCAGCGGCGGCTTGGGATCCGGGTAGTGGCGCGCGATCAGCAGGTCGGTGTCGAGCGCCACCAGCTGTTGCGCCACGCAGCTCAGCAGCCCCGTCTGCAAGGAGGCTCGGCGCCGGGGCTGCCACGAAGCCAGCCAGGACGCGAAGGCGTCGGCAGGCATCGGGCGGGCGATGCCCCAGCCCTGCGCCTGCGGCACGCGCAGCGCGCGCAGCGCATCGACGATATCCGGAGTCTCGGCCCCTTCGGCGACGAAATCCACCCCCAGGCCTCGCGCCAGCTGCGCCAGGCTCTGCACGAAGCGCAGGTCCTGCGGATTGTCGGCAAGCCCGCGGATGAAGGCCTGGTCGAGCTTGATGATGTCGATCGGCAGTTCCTTCACGCGCAGCAGCGACGAGTAGGCGCTGCCGACGTCGTCGAGGGCGATGCGGCAGCCGAACGCACGCAACGCGCTCAAGGTCTCCTGGGCCGACGCGAAGGACAGGAAATCGTTGTGCTCGAGCAGTTCCAGCACCATGCGCTGGGGCGCCAGCCCGGTGCTGGAGGCGACCTCGCGCACGGTGTCCAGCGCCTCGCCGGAGGCCAGCAGCAGCGGGTCGATGTTGACGGCGACCGACAGCTCCGGGCCGAGTTCGCGCTGCCAGCGCAGCGCGTCGGTGGCCGCCTGCCGAAGCACTGCCACCGTCATCGAGACCAGTCCGTCACGCCCGAGCTGGTGGATGAAATCCAGGGGCCCGATCAGGCGACCATGGCCGTCGTCCAGGCGCGCCAGTGCCTCCACCTCGGCCACGCGCCCGCTCGCCATGTCGACCACCGGCTGGTAGTGCACGCGCAGGCCGCCGTTCATGAAACGCTCGCGAACCAGGCGCAGGTGCTGGTATTGGTCGCGATCGACCTCGGGCTGGTACAGGCGCCAGAACGGCGCGCCGCTGCCCCGCGGCTGGCGCTTGATCACGTACAGCGCCTGGTCGGCGTGACGCAGCAGTTCATCGGGGTCGCTGGCGTCGTCCGGGTACACGGTCAGCCCGAGGCTCGCGCGCACCTGAACGACGGTCTCGCCAGGCGGCAGCGAGATCGGCTCGCCGATGCTGTCGCGGATGCGCGCGAGCACGGGCTCCAGGTCCTCGCGCGCGAGCAGGCCCTGCATGACCAGCACGATCTCGTCGCCGCCGAGGCGCGCCACCATGTCCGACGAGCGCACCGCCTCCACCAGGCGCGCCGCCACCGTGCGCAGCAGCGCATCGCCGGCGGCATGACCGTGGCTGTCGTTGATCTGCTTGAAGTCGTCGAAATCCAGGATGCCCACGGCGACGAAGCCGCCCTGCGCGTCTGCCTGTGACAGCAGTTCCTGCAGGCGCACGCGCAGCCCGCGACGGTTGAGCAGACCGGTCAGCGGGTCGTGCTCGGCCAGCCAGGAGATGTGATGGTGCTCCTGCTGCAGGCGCCGCCGCAGGTCGAAGGCGTCCAGTGCATGCCCGAGCAGGCGTGCGACGCGTTCCAGCAACTCCAGTACCGCGGGCGTGAACACGCCTGGCTGGGCTCCGGCCACGCCGAGCAAGGCCCAGCGATGCCCGCCACGCGGCACCGGCACCATCGCGGCGGATGCGATCCCCGCCTGGCGAGCATGCTCGCGATACTGCGACATTTCCGGATCGGCCAGGTAATCATTGCTGTACTGCAAGGTGCGCAGGTTCCAGGCGCGCGCAGCCAGGCTGCGCTCGGCGTGTTCGCCGAGCACGTTCGGCCGGTACCAGTCCTCGCCGATATGGGCCTCGCCGGCCTGCGCCAGCAGGTCGACATGGCCATGCTGCCCGGCGCGCCCGATCAGCACGGCGCGGAACAGCCCGGCGTCGGCCAGGCGCTCGCAGGCCCGCTGCAGCATGTCGCCCAAATCGCCGGCGGCCAGCACCAGTTCCTCCTCGGCCAGCAACGCCCGGTACAGGCCCTGCACCGTTTCCAGCTCGCGCTGCTGCCCCGCGCGCTGCGTCACGTCGGCCAGCAGCCCGAGGAAATGGCGTGGGCGCGCGCGCGGCCGCGCCGGATCGGGCAGCGGCGACAGGCTGAGCGAAATCCACGCCTCGCCACCGTCGGGACGCGCATGGCGCAGCTCCACGCAGCATGCCCTCGCCTCGCCCAGCGCGGCGAGCACCTCGCGCGACGCCGCGGTCTGCCCGGCGCCTCCCGGCAGCCAGCGAACGCCGGCGCCGCCGGCGCCATCACCGACGAGTCGGGCGTAGGCGGGGTTCGCATACAGCAGCGCGAACTCCGGAGCACGCCCGTCGACGATCACGACCGCCAGATCCATCACGTCGAGCACGCCGCGCCAGCCAGCCGGGCCGCTCGGCTCCCAGGCCGAGTCGGGGGCAACGCGAAGAGCGAGCGGCGGCGATTTCATGGTGAACACAGCATAGTGCCTGGCCGGCCGCGCGCCGAGTCCGGCGCCCTGCGGTGGATCAAGTCTGCTCGACCGCCTCGAGCACCATGCGCGGACTGCTGCGCCCCTGCCAGGTGTTGGCCTCCAGGCGCCAGGCCACGCGCGCGCGCTCGGGCAGGAATTCGCTGCGGTTCCACGCGACCAGTTCGCGCGGGGCGCCACCACGCTGGCCGGCGGTGCGAACGCGCGCCCGCAGGTGACCGTTGCCGAATTGCGACTGCTGCACGACTTCGACCTCGCTGGCGAACAGCGGCGGCGCGAACCCCTGCCCCCACACCTGTTGCTGCAGCAGCGCGGCGACCTCGACGTCGAACCACTGCGCGTCCAGTTCGCCGTCGACCTCGAGCCGGCGCGCCAGCAACTCGGGCGAAAGCCATTCGGCGGCCACCTGTTCGAAAGCCGCTGCGAAGCGCTCGAAACCGGCAGCGCCGATGCTGCACCCGGCGGCCGCGGCATGACCGCCGAATCGCAGCAGCAGGCCCGGCTCGCGCTTGGAGACCAGGTCGAGCGCGTCGCGCAGGTGAAATCCGGCGATGGACCTCCCGGAACCGCGCAACTGTCCGTCGCCGCCCGGCGCGAACACGAACACGGGGCGATGGTGGCGCTCCTTCAGGCGCCCGGCGACGATGCCCACCACGCCCTCGTGCCAGTCGGCGGAGAACAGGCTGATCGACGCGCGCTGCGACGTGCCCTCGCGCGCGTGCAGGGACTCGAGCGCCTGCTGCGCCTGCTCGCGCATGCGCTGCTCGATGCCGCGACGCTCGCGGTTGATGCCGTCAAGGCTTTGCGCCAGCTGCAGTGCGCGCTCGGCGTCGTCGGTGCTCAGGCACTCGATGCCCACCGTCATGTCCGACAGACGCCCGGCCGCGTTGATGCGCGGCCCCAGGCCGAAGCCGAGGTCGAAGGTTCCTGCGTGCGAGGCCTCGCGCGCGCAGGCCGAGAACAGGGCGCGTACCCCCGGCTGCATGCGCCCTTCGCGCATGCGGCGCAGCCCGTGCGCGACCAGCAGCCGGTTGTTGGCGTCCAGGCGCACCACGTCGGCGACCGTGCCCAGCGCGACCAGGTCGAGCAGACTGTCCAGGCGCGGCTGCGAGGCAGCCGGGAAGGCGCCGCGCGCTCGCAACTCGGCGCGCAGCGCCAGCAGCACGTAGAACATGACCCCCACCCCGGCCAGGTTCTTGCTCGGGAAGGTGCAATCGGGCTGGTTGGGGTTGACGATCACCTCGGCCGCCGGCAGGCGCTCCCCCGGCAGATGGTGATCGGTGATCAGCACGCGAATGCCCAGTTCATGGGCCCGCGCCACGCCGTCGACACTGGCGATGCCGTTGTCCACGGTGATGATCCAGTGCGGCGCTCCGCCGGGGCGGGCGGCCACCAGGTCGACCACCGCCGGTGACAGGCCGTAGCCCGTCGTGAAGCGGTTGGGCACCAGGTAGTCGACGTCGGCGCCCAGCATGCGCAGGCCGCGCAAGGCCACCGCGCACGCGGTGGCGCCGTCGCAGTCGTAGTCGGCCACCACGCACATGCGCTGGCCGGCCGCGATGGCGTCGGCCAGCGCGCGCGCCGCGGTGTCGGCGTGCAGCAGCTGATGCGGCGGCAGCAACGCACTGATCTGCGGCTGCGCCTGCTCGGGCTCGCTCACCCCGCGCGCGGCGAGAAGGCGCGCCAACAGCGGGTGGACCCCGGCGCTTTGCAGGCGATGGACCGTGCGCGGGGACGGGTCCCGGACAACGAATTGCATGTTCGCCAGCCTGTTCAGAGGGAGCCGAGCAGCTCGCGCGCGGCGGCGTCGCCCCACCAATGCCACGCGCGCGGGCGCCGCAACTCGACATCGGCCCACCCTCGCGCTCCGGCCAGCACCACGCGCACCGCGGCGTGCTCGCCCAGCGCCCGGCGCAGCAAGCCTGCAGCCTGCTCGTCGAGCTCGGCGCACGCGGCGTCGGCGGTCTGCCCGTCGCCCAGCTGCGGGCGAAGCACATGCAGCGGGTGGGGATGGCGCGACGCCGGCATAGCCGCGAGCGCTTCGCCGAGCGCGGCAAGCCAGGCGCAGGAACCTTGCGCCCACTGCTGCGCCTGCGCCGCATCGAGCACGAAGGGGTTCGCCGGACGCATCGGCAGCACGCCGCAGCCGTGCAGCCAGACGGCGTTGACCTCGGGCAGTCCCTGGCGGTTGCGGCGTTCGTTGACCGGGTGCTGCATCCACACCATCTGCATCTCGGTGAGCAGGCGCCGCCAGGGCGCCGCCGCGTCGCCGCCGGGCATCCAGCTCGCCGCGTTGTGCCCGATCGCGCGCGACGGGTCGGCGGTACGCACGTCGCGCAGCGAATCGTGGCCCAGCAGCCAGCGTCCGGGGTGCAGCACGTGAATGCGCCACTGCTGTTCGTGCAGCAGGGGCTGCACGGCGTCGAGCAGCTGCTGCGCATCGTCGGCATCCAGGCGCAGTTGCGCGGGGTCGTGCAGGCGCAGGCTGTCGCGCCCCAGCAGCAGGTGCACCGGCCAGGCCAGCGCCCAGGCGCAGCCGTCCACCGGCAGCCCGGCCGCGGCGGCGGCCAGCGCGCCCCAAGGCGCCTGCTGCTCGGGGGCCTGCATCTCCGGCTCGTCGAGCCCGAGCGCGCGCCGCATCCAGCATTCGGCCGGGCTCAGCCATGCCGCCTGCGCTTGCGCGTCGCCAGGCTGCCGCGCGCACGGCCGGTGCGAGCGCAGGGCCCTGCCCAGTCGCGCCAGGGTTCCCGCTGCCACGGCCTGGCGCCAGGCCTCGGCATCGAGTGCCGAGACGTCGATCAACACGGTGTGCATGCGTGCATTATCGGATGCACGCACCCGGCCTGCGAATATCGCAGGACGCCCGCGGCAGGATCAGAGGCCGAGGGAGTTCAGCGCCCGGGCACGTTGCAGCCACGGCAGCAGCCCGCGCAGCGCCTCGCGCGCCGGGCGGCCGCCGGCGGCGTCGACCGGCAGCGCCGGCGCCACGCGTTGCTGCGTGAACGAAGGGGGAAGCAGGCCGCGGCACAGCCCGGGCAGGACGGCGGCTGCGGCAGGGAACATCGGGGACGACGAATGCGAACGGGTTTTCATGATGTGCCTCATGGTTAACCCGGATCATAGGGTATTCCCTAGAACGAAGTGTCCCGAAAATTGCGGCGACGCACAAAGCGTCCCGAAAAATCCCCCGCTCCGTCCCGGAAACCGCAGCTTCGCATCAAAGGAGTTCGGTCATGCGCTCGGCTGCCTGCTGCAGCGCAGGCAGGTGCCCGAGCATCTGCTCCAGCGACATCCGCGCCACCGGCGCGTGGGCCGCCAGCGCCGCGCGCGTCTCGCCACCGGCGTCGCGCACCGGAACCGCCACCGCGACCAGGCCGGGAATGAACTCCTGGTTGTCCACCGCATAGCCCTGCCGCGCGATGCGCTCGCAGTCGGCGCGCAGGGACGCGACGTCGGTCAGGGTGTTGGGCGTCAGCGCCGACAACGTGAGCTGCCCCAGCACGCGTGCGCGGCGCTCGCGCGGCATCGTGCCGAGGAACAACTTGCCGCTGGCCGTGCAGTGCAGGGGCACGTGCGCGCCGGCGTCCAGGGTCAGGCGCCACGGCCACGGCGCCTCGACGCGATCCAGGTAGAGCACCTCGGCGCCGTCGAGCGTGGTGAAGTTGCAGGTCTCGCCCACGCTCGCCACCAGATCGGTGAGCACAGCATGGCGCAGGCCGCGCACCGTGGAATGGGAAAGCGCGTCGAAGGCCAGTTTGCGCAGCGCCGGCCCCACCGCGAAGCTGCGCTCGTCGACGTCGCGCACGATGTAGCCGTGCTCGAGCAGCTGGCTGCACAGGCGGTGCGCGGTGGCCTTGGGCAGGCTCAGCGCGCTGGCCAGTTCGGCCAGGCTCAGCGCGCGCCCGGCATCGGCGATGAACGACAGCAGGCGCAGGCTTCGCTCGGCCGACGAGCTGCTTGCGGCGCCTTCGGCGCCGTCCTGGTGCGTTGTGGCAGGGGCGTGGTTCGTGGAAGTCTCGGACATGGCGAAAAAATCATTTTTGAAACGTTGCGTTCCACTTTTACCCAAATTACCATGCAAACCAACCGGGGTTCGGACCCGGGCACCCCCGGCCGAGGCGCCGGGAGCACATCGACGCAGCAAGGAGTGGCGGGCATGGCAGAGCAGTACGACTACATCGTAGTAGGCGCGGGTTCCGCGGGTTCGGCGCTGGCGGGTCGACTCAGCGAGGATCCCCATACCCGGGTGCTGCTGCTGGAGGCCGGCCCGGCCGATCGCTCGTTCTGGATCCACCTGCCCATCGGCTACGGCAAGACCATGTGGAGCAAGCGCTACAACTGGTGCTACCACACCGATCCCGACCCCAACATGAACGGGCGCCGC
Source organism: Pseudomonadota bacterium (assembly GCA_021847345.1). Classification (GTDB taxonomy): domain Bacteria; phylum Pseudomonadota; class Gammaproteobacteria; order Burkholderiales; family Burkholderiaceae_C; genus Thiomonas_A. The sequence continues at coordinate 134,380 of JAJZTW010000002.1, read as the reverse complement.
ATCTACTGGCCGCGCGGCAAGACCCTGGGCGGCTCGAGCTCGATCAACGGGCTCATCTACATCCGCGGCCAGCGCGAGGACTACGACCACTGGGCCGCGCTGGGCAACGAAGGCTGGGGCTACGACGACGTCCTGCCGTACTTCGTGCGGAGCGAACAAAACCAGCGTGGCGCCAGTCGCTACCACGGCGGCAGTGGGCCGCTGAAAGTTTCGGACATCGGTGCTCGCAACGAACTCATCGAGGCCTTCATCGAGGGCGCCGGACAGCTCGGCGTGCCGCGCACCGACGACTTCAACGGCGAGGCCCAGGAAGGCGCCGGCTACTACCAGCTGACGACCTGGCGCGGCTGGCGCTGCAGCTCGGCGAAGGCCTACCTGGCCCCGGCGCGCGGCCGCCGCAACCTGCGAGTGCTGACCGAGGCGCAGGCGACCTCGCTGATCCTGGAAAACGGCCGGGCCGTCGGCGTGCGCTATCTGCGCGCGGGCCGTGCGCAGGAGGCGCGCTGCGACGGCGAGGTGCTGCTGGCCGCCGGCGCGCTGCAGTCGCCCCAATTGCTCCAGCTGTCGGGCATCGGTCCGGCCGATCACCTGCGCACCCTGGGCATTCCTGTGGCGGTGGACCTTCCCGGGGTCGGCGAGAACCTGCAGGACCATCTGCAGATGCGCCTGATCTTCGAGTGCACGCGCCCGATCACCACCAACGACCAGTTGCGCAGCCTGGCCGGGCGCACGCGCCTGGGCCTGCAATGGCTGCTGGCGCGCAGCGGGCCGCTGGCCGTGGGCATCAACCAGGGCGGCTGCTTCCTGCGCGCGCTGCCGGACGAGTCGGCCACTCCCGACACCCAGTTCCATGTGTCCACGCTGTCGGCCGACATGGCCGGCGGCGCCGTGCATCCCTTCTCCGGCTTCACCTTCTCGGTGTGCCAGTTGCGCCCGGAGTCGCGCGGACGGGTGCGCATCCGCAGCGCCGACCCGCTGCAGGCACCTTCCATGCAGCCCAACTACCTGGCCACCGACCTCGACCGCCGCAGCGCGGTGGCCGCCCTGCGCGCCGCGCGCGCCATCGCCAATGCGCCGGCCATGCGCCCCTATGTCAAGCGCGAGGTCAAGCCGGGGCCCGAGGCCGGCGACGACGCCGCCCTGCTGCGCTTTTGCCGCGAGCACGGCGCGACCATCTTCCACCCCAGCGGAACCTGCCGCATGGGCGACGACGACATGGCCGTGGTCGACGCACGCCTGCGCGTGCACGGGGTGCGCGGGCTGCGTGTGATCGACTGCTCGGCGATGCCCACGCTGGTGTCCGGAAACACCAACGCGCCCGCCATCATGATGGCGGAAAAGGCGGTGGACATGATCCGCGCCGACGCGAATCGATAAGGTCCAGCAGGTCGCGCAGCGCGCCGTTGCCGCGCAGGCGCGACAGGTCCATCGCCGCGCTGCGCGGATACAGCGCGCCCAGGTCGAGCCCGACGCCCACCCCCATCACCTCGGCCTCGTCGCGTGTCCAGGCGCGCGCGACGACGTCGGCCAGGTGCTGTTCGAGATAGCCGGGCGTATTGGCGTTCTCGCTGGCGGTATCCATCGGGCAGCCGTCGGAGATCACCAGCAGCACGCGCCTGCGATGCCCGAGACCCTGCATGCGCGCGCAGGCCCACTGCACCGCCTCGCCGTCGACACCCTCGCGGTACAGGTCGGGCTTGAGCAGCGCGGCAATGCCGCGGCGCGCGCGCCGCCAGGACAGCTCGCGCGGCTTGAACACCATGTGCAGCACCTCGTTGAGCCGTCCCGGCTGGCGCGGCTGGCCGGCTCGCAGCCAGTCACGCCTTGCGCGGCCGCCGTTCCACGCTCCGGTGGTGAAGCCCAGCACCTCGTGCTCCACGCCCGCCAGGTCGAGCGCGCGGGAAAAGGAGTCGACCAGCAAGGCCACCGGCTCGGCGTGCTGGCGCATCGAGCCCGAGCAGTCGACCAGGAAGCTCAGCATGCAATCGGCCTGCAAGGGTCGCGGCTGCTGCATGAACAGGCGACGCTCGGCCGGCGAGGCCACCAGTTGCGCCAGGCGCCGCCCGTCGACGCGCCCTTGCTCGTGGCCGCCCTCCCAGCCCTCGGGCTGCTCGCGGGCCAGCAGCGCGCGCAATTGCGCACTCAGGCGGCCGATGTGGATGCCGCTGGCGGCCGCCAGGCCGTCGAGGCGCTCGCGCAACTCCAGCAGCAGTTGCGGGCGCACCAGTTCGGTGGCGTCGAGCTGACGGTCCCAGGCGCGCGTGAACACGCCATAGGTGTCGGCCTCGGGCGCCGCGTTGCCGCGCGTGGACGAGGCCACCGGCAGGGCCTGCGCATCGCCGGCGTCGGGCTCGAGCAGCAGTTCGAAGCCGTTGCGCGTTTCGCGCGCGTCGTCCTCGGCGGCATCGGCGGATTCGCCCGCCTGCTCGCGCGCTTCGCGCGCGCGCCGGGCGATCTGCTCGGCCAACGCCAGCGCCACGCGCGCGAACGCGGCCTGGTCCTCGCGCAGCCTGCCCAGATCACGCATGGCCGGCCCCAGCACCTCGGCCAGCCCGAAACGCGTGCCCTCGATGAGGTCGGTGATGATCTCGGGAAGCTCCTCGCCGGTGATGCGCGTGCGCGCCACCTGGGACACCGTGAACAACAGGATGCCCAGCGTGCCCTCGATCAGGCCGGAGGCGATGAACTCGTCGGACCAGGCGCGAAAGCGGTGCTCCAGGTTGTGGCGCAGGCCGCGCTGCAGCGCCGGCGCCAGGGATTCGACGCGAAACTGCTCCAGCATGTCGAACACCAGGCGCTGCACCGCGTCGCCCGGCTGCAGGCGTCGGTGCAGCGCCGCGTCCGACAATGCCACGCGCAGCGCCATGCCGTCGGCGGCGCCGCGAAACGAGCGCAGGTCGGCATGGCCGAAGCGAGGCGCCAGATGGGCGGCGAAGCGCGGCAGGCGCGACGCACCATCCCACAGGCGGCCGCCGCGCCACTGCAGGCGCGGCTGTCCGGCCACGGCGCGGATGGCTGCCCCGCACAGATCCTCGATGCGCCGCTGCTGGCGCGCCAGCTCCCGCTCGTCGAGCCCGTCCATGGCTCAGGCCGCCGCCGCGTGCGCGGCGCCGCCGGCGTCGAGTTCCTGGTCGAAGCAGCGCTGGTAGTACTCGGCCACCAGCGCGCGCTCGGCATCGTCGCATTTGTTCAGGAAGGACAGGCGGAAGGCCAGCGCCGGATCGCGGAAGATCTCGCAGTTCTCGGCCCAGGTGATCACGGTGCGCGGCGACATCAGGGTCGACACGTCGCCGGCGGCGAAACCCTGGCGCGTGAGCTGGGCCACGGCCACCATGCGCGCGACCAGTTCGCGCCCGGCCTCGGTGTCCTTGCCCGGCACGCGTGCCAGCACGATGGCGCGTTCCTCGTCGGCCGGCAGGTAGCTCAGCGAGGCGACGATGTCCCAGCGGTCCATCTGCGCGTGGTTGAGGCGCTGCACGCCCTGGTACAGGCCGTTGAGATTGCCCAGCCCCACGGTGTTGGCGGTGGCGAACAGGCGAAAGTGCGCATGCGGGCTGAGCACGCGGTTCTGGTCGGTCAGCGTGAACTTGCCGTCGCGCTCGAGGATGCGCTGGATGACGAACATCACGTCGGGCCGGCCGGCGTCGTACTCGTCGAAGATCAGCGCCACCGGGCGCTGCAGCGCCCACGGCACGATGCCTTCCTGGAATTCGGTCACCTGCATGCCGTCGCGCAGCACCACGGCGTCCTTGCCGACGAGGTCCAGGCGGCTGATGTGGGCGTCCAGGTTGACCCGCACGCAGGGCCAGTTCAGGCGCGCCGCCACCTGTTCGATGTGCGTGGACTTGCCGGTGCCGTGCAGGCCCTGCACCAGCACGCGGCGGTTGCGCGTGAAACCGGCCAGCAGCGCCAGCGTGACGTCGGGATTGAAGCGGTAGGCCTCGTCGACCTCGGGCACGTGGTCGTCGCGCTCGGCGAAGGCCGGCACCCGCAGGTCGGAATCGATGCCGAAGGTCTCGCGCACGCCGAGCATGCGCTCGGGACGAAGTTGCTGAAGGTCGGTCATGGCTGGAGTCGGAAGCTTCGAAGGGGAATGCGTCGCGGACGGGGCCGGCTGCGGGTCAGGCACGCGACGCGCGCGGCATCGCGTCGGCCTCGATGCGTGCCAGCGCCTCGGCGGCGCGGCGCAGCGCGGGCAGCACCTGCGGCGCGCGTTCGGCGCTCAGGCGCATCACCGGCGCCTGCACCGCCACGCACAGGTTGGACAGCCGCCCCGGCTCGGCCGGCACGAGCACCGCCACGCACAGCAGCCCCGGCAGGAACTCCTCGCGGTCCAGCGCATAGCCCTGTTCACGCACCTGATCGAGCTCGCGCTCGAGCGCGCCGGCATCGGTGATGGTGCCGGGCGTGTAGGCATCGAGCACGGCGTGCTCGAGCAGGCGGCGGCGCTGCGCCGGCTTCATCTGCGCCAGCAGCAGCTTGCCGCTGGCCGAGCAGTGCACCGGCACGCGCGAGCCGGGCTGCAGATAGAAGCGCAGCGGCGCGGCCGTTTCCACGCGGTCGAGGTACACCACCTCGCTGCCGGCCAGCGCGGTGATGTTGCAGCTCTCCCCCAGCTCGCGCACCACCGAACGCAGGACCATGCGCCGCGCGCCATTGAAGCCGTCGTTGAGCATGAGCTGCCCGGCCAGGCGGCGCAGTCGCAGCCCGGCGGCGTAGTGGCGGGCGTCGCCCTGGCGCTGCAGCAACCCGGCCTGTTCGAGCTGCGACAACATGCGGTGCACGGTCGGCTTGGGCAGGTCGAGTTCGACGGCCAGGGACTGCAGCGTGAACGGCTGGTCTCGACCGGCCACCGCCTCGAGCAGGCCGAACAGCCGGGCCAGCGGCGTGTCGGCACTTCCCGGCAGGCTGGAAAGCACCGGTTCGGACTCGGCGATGTCGGAGGGGGGCATGGGCAGGGGCCTGTTGACGGAGGGCTCGGATTTCTATTTCCGAAACATCATATACCGGATTTCGAAATTTCCTGTTGACGCTCCCCGAGGGTCCTCCTATAGTTCGCTCCACAACGGATGGAATGATTCGTCCCGTTTTTTGCAATTTCCTGCTTTGCCTCGCAGACCCACCGGAGACATCCCGCCATGAGCCAGACCCCTCCCGCCGACAACCGCAAGGTCGTCACCGGCGTGCAGAAAATGACCCCCTCCGAAGCCTTCGTGGAGACCCTGGTCGCCAACGGCGTGACCGACATCTTCGGCATCATGGGCTCGGCCTTCATGGATGCGATGGACATCTTCGCGCCGGCCGGCATCCGCCTGATCCCGGTGGTGCACGAGCAGGGCGCCGCGCACATGGCCGACGGCTATGCGCGTGTGAGCGGACGCCACGGCGTGGTGATCGGCCAGAACGGCCCCGGCATCAGCAACTGCGTGACCGCCATCGCCGCCGCCTACTGGGCCCACAGCCCGGTGGTCATCGTCACTCCCGAAACCGGCACCATGGGCATGGGCCTGGGCGGCTTCCAGGAAGCCAACCAGCTGCCGATGTTCCAGGAGTTCACCAAGTACCAGGGGCACGTGGTCAACCCCAAGCGCATGGCCGAGTTCACCGGGCGCTGTTTTGACCGCGCGATCAGCGAGATGGGGCCGACCCAGCTCAACATTCCGCGCGACTATTTCTACGGCGAGATCCAGTGCGAGATCCCGCGCCCGATGCGCGTCGAGCGCGGCGCCGGCGGCGAGCAGAGCCTGAACGACGCGGCCGAACTGCTGGCCCAGGCCAAGTTCCCGGTGATCCTGGCCGGCGGCGGCGTGGTCATGGGCGACGCGGTGGACGAATGCAGGCTGCTTGCCGAGCGCCTGGGCGCCCCGGTGGTCACCGGCTACCTGCGCAACGACGCCTTCCCGGCCAGCCACCCGCTGTGGGCGGGCCCGCTGGGCTACCAGGGCTCGAAGGCCGCGATGAAGCTGATCGCCCAGGCCGACGTGGTGGTCGCGCTGGGCTCGCGCATGGGCCCCTTCGGCACCCTGCCGCAGCACGGCATGGACTACTGGCCCAAGAACGCCAGGATCATCCAGGTCGAGGCCGATCACACCAACCTCGGTCTGGTGAAGAAGATCTCCGTGGGCATCTGCGGCGATGCCAAGGCGGCCGCCAAGGCCATCACCCAGCGCCTGCAGCAGCGCCAGCTGGCGTGCGACGCGACGAAGGCCCAGCGCGCCGAGACCATCCGCGCAGAGAAGCAGGCCTGGGAGCAGGAGCTCGATTCCTGGACCCACGAACGCGACGCCTACAGCCTCGACATGATCGAGCAAGCCAAGAGCGAGAAGACCTTCGGTGGCGGTGAGTACCTGCATCCGCGTCAGGTGCTGCGCGAACTGGAAAAGGCCATGCCGCCGCGGGTCATGGTGTCCACCGACATCGGCAACATCAACTCGGTGGCCAACAGCTATCTGCGCTTCGACGAGCCGCGCAGCTTCTTCGCCCCGATGAGCTTCGGCAACTGCGGCTACGCGCTGCCCACCATCATCGGCGCCAAGCTGGCCGCGCCGGACCGTCCCGCCATCGCCTATGCCGGTGACGGCGCCTGGGGCATGAGCATGGTCGAGATCATGACCTGCGTGCGCCACGACATCCCGGTCACCGCGGTGGTGTTCCACAACCGCCAGTGGGGCGCGGAGAAGAAGAACCAGGTCGACTTCTACAACCGCCGCTTCGTCGCCGGCGAGCTGGAAAGCGAGAGCTTCGCCGGCATCGCCCGCGCCATGGGTTCGGAGGCCATCGTCGTCGACCGCCTGGAGGACGTCGGCCCCGCGCTCAAGCGCGCCGTGGACATGCAGATGAACCAGCGCAAGACGTGCGTGATCGAGATCATGTGCACCCGCGAACTCGGCGACCCCTTCCGCCGCGACGCGCTGAGCAAGCCGGTGCGCCTGCTCGACAAGTACAAGGACTACGTCTGAGTCCCGCCCCGGGGCGCCGGCAGCGCCGGCGCCCGATCCGCCAGAACCGGCTCCCGACCCCGGGGGCCCGGGCAGGAGACACACCCCATGAGCACCCCAGCGTCCTCCGTCGCAGATGCGGCGACGCCGCAGGTCTTCCCGCGCCTGCAGGCGCTGATCGAGCGCGCGCGCGCCCTGGCCTCGCGCGAGCCGGCGACCATCGCGCTGGCCCATCCCTGCGACGCGCTGGCCCTGCAGGCGGCGCAGCGCGTGCAGCGCGCCGGCGTGGCCAGGCCGCTGCTGGTGGGCGACCCCACGCTGATCCAGCGCGCTGCCGAGCAGGCCGAGGTCGACGCGCGCGACTTCGAGATCGTCGCCACCGCAGCCGACCCATCGCAGGCCGCCACGCGCGCGGTGGAACTGGCGCGCGGCGGCGACGTGCGCGCGCTGATGAAAGGCTCGCTGCACACCGACGAGCTGATGTCGGCCGTGGTCCAGCGCGAAACCGGGCTGCGCACCCAGCGTCGCATCAGCCACGCCTTCGTGTTCGACCTTCCCCGCTACCACAAGCTGCTCGCACTGGCCGACTGCGTGGTCAACATCACGCCGGACCTGAAAAGCAAGCTCGACATCCTGGGCAACGCGGTGGACCTGCTCCAGCGCATCGGAATCCACGCCCCGAAGGCCGCGGTGGTCGCCGCGGTGGAGACCGTCAACCCGGCCATCCCGGCCACGCTGGACGCCCGGGAACTGGTGCAGCGCGGCCGCCAGGGGCAATGGCCCGGCGCCGCCGTCGAGGGCCCGCTGGGCTTCGACAATGCCTTCTCGCTGCAGGCGGCACGCACCAAGCACATCGAATCCCCCGCAGCGGGCGACTTCGACCTCATGCTGGTGCCCGACCTCAACGCAGGCAACATGCTCTACAAGAGCTTCGTCTACGTCGGCGGCGGTGAGTGCGCCGGGCTGGTGCTGGGCGCGAAGGTGCCCATCGTGCTGACCTCGCGCGCGGACTCGCTCACGGCACGCCTGGCTTCCGTCGCGCTGGCGGTGCTCGGCACGCCCCGGGACTTCGCGCTCGGCTGCGCGAACTGAGACCGCGCACCGCGGCTCGCGCGCTGCGGCCAGCCCCACGGCATGGCGCCCGCGACAGCCTGCTGCGGGCGCCATGGCCTGCCCTCGGCGCTGGCGCCTGTCACCTCCCGATGCTCCGCTCGAACATCCGGGTTTCCCGAATCATCTGAATGACCGGTTTTCAAATACGCCCTTTCGCAGCTCGCCGCGACATCGGTTAGATTAACATCCGATTCACCGAATAATATCCATGTCAAAAACATGGAAATTCATCGCTCGCCCAGAAACCATCTGGACATCGCGGCTTTTGCAACACGGAGGCGGAACATGAAACGCATTCTCCTGCTGCTGGCGTTGCTCGCGCTGAGCGGCGCAGCACATGCCGGGACAGGCTTCTACATATCCTTCATCAATCACCAGAACTATCCCGTCCAGATCTCGCTGGTCAGCTCGTACCGTTGGTGGGTCGATGAGTTCTGGCGCCCCGTGTACGTGAGGGCCGACGGCACCAGCACCGTTTTCTACACGGAGAGCAAGGGCGAGGCCGGAATCATTCGACTCGATGTGTCGGGCGGAAAATACCAGGGCGAGCGACTGGAGATGTGGCAGGACGGATACGGCCACGAGGTGCAGCAAAACGTCCACGAGTTCACCCTCGACGCTTCGGCCGGCTGGCACGACTTGGCCCACAGCTTCGGCATCGGCACGAGCAGCCCCGACATCGCGACCGCCATCAACGCCCGGCCCGATGGAAGCTACGGAACGGTGCACGCGGTCGTGGTGCTCGATTGACAGGCTGTTGAAATACCCCAGGTTCACCAACGCCCTGCCGGTTTCGAGGAGAAATCAAATGCGAAGGTTTTGCGTCACACTATTGATTTTCTGGTGCGGCTCCGCGTTCGCGGGAACCGGATATTACGTCACGTTCGTCAACCGCCAGCCCGTGCCGATCCAGTTGGCCCCCGGCGGCTCCGACCACTGGTATCTCGATGAATTCGGGGATGTCACGGTGATCCCGCCCGGACAGGCCCGTACGCTCTATACCGAGTCCAGCATCAACATATGGGGCATCGTCGGCCTGGATATCTCGGGAGGCCCCTACGACGGCTCCCACCTCGAACTGTGGAAGAACAGCGCCGCCCACACCGCCACGCAAAGCATCCACGAGGTGGATGTCGAGCACACCGGCGACAAGACATGGACCGAACGCTTCAAGATCGGCACCAACAATGGGGCCATCGTGACGGCGATCGGGCTGCGCCCGGACGGCAAGTACAACACCATCCACGCCACGGTGATCTTCCCGTGAACGCCGCCGGCGCCAGACGGGGCCGCCCGCGCCGGTGCGCGGCGCAGCCGCGGTGCATCAGGCGACCGGAGGGCCTCCGGATGCAGCCGCTGTCAACGCTGGCCGGCCTCGCCGGCGCAGCCAACGCAGCGACTCGCGCAGCACGGGGTAGAACACCGCGAAGGCCGACATCGCCAGCAGCGTTCCGCTCAGCGGCTGCGTGAAGGCAGCTGTCCAGTCGTCACGGTGCACGACCATGCTGCGCATGAAATTGCTCTCGCCGATCGGACCCAGGATGGCTCCGAGCACCATCGGTGAAATGGGGAACTTGTACTTTTCGAACAGGTAGCCCAGCACGCCGAAGGCCAGGATCATCCACACGTCCGACATCGAATTCCGGTCGGCGTAGGCCCCCACCAGGCAGAACAGCACGACGATGGCGTTGAGCAGGTACTGCGGGATCAGCAGTACGCGCACGACCAGGCGGATCCAGAAGAATCCGATCAGGCACATGCCGATCACCGCGACGAACATCGACGCCAGGATGGTGTAGACGGTCACGCGCGAGGCCGGGTCGGACAGCAGCATCGGCCCGGGCTGCACGCCATGCAGCAGGAACGCGGCGAGGATCACCGCGGTGGCCGCGCTGCCCGGGATGCCGAGCGTGAGCATGGGAATCAGGTGCCCGGCGACCGATGCGGTGGAGCCGATCTGCGGAGCCACGATTCCGCTGGGGTGCCCGCTGCCGAGCCTGGCGCGCTCGCGCCCGTACTGCTTTTCCACTCCGTAGCAGATGAAGGACGTGATCGTGGCCCCCGCCCCGGGCACCACGCCCAGCAGCGTGCCGATGGCGCTGCTGCGCAGGATCGCGCCCCGCACCCCCCAGATCTCGCGCAGGCTTGGAAAGCTGGTCTGCACCTTGACCTTCGCTCCGGCCGGCGCGCCCTTGATCGCAAGGCCCTGGCCGATGCGCTTGAGCACCTCGCCCAGGCCGTACATGCCCACCAGCACCGCCACCAACTGCACCCCATCGCCGAGAATCGGCACGCCGAAGGTGTAGCGGCTGACGCCGTAGATGCTGTCGACCCCGATGCACGCCACGAGCAGGCCCAGGCACAGGCTGACAAAGGCCTTCGTGAGCGACTTTCCGGCCAGCGACACCACGGTGGTCAGGCCGAACACGATGGCCGCGAAATAGTCCTCGGAATTGAATTTCAGCGCGACCTCGGTCAACGGCCCGGTCAGCGCCACCATCACCGCTGACGACACCAGGCCGCCGATCAGCGCGGCCACCAGCGCCCAGCCCAGTGGCTTGGCCGCGCCCTCGCGCTGGCCCATCGTGTAGCCGTCCCACAGCAGGGGAACGTCGTTGGGTTCGCCGGGGATCCGGTACAGGATGGTGGTGAAGCAACCGCCATAGGTACCCGAGAAATAGATCGCGGTCAGCAGGATCACCGCCGGCTCGATCTGCATCTTGTAGGTGAAGGGCAGCGCCAGGATCACCCCCATGACGAAGCCCAGGCCCGGCATGATGGACACCAGCATGCCGACCAGGATGCCCACGACCAGCATCAGCAGGTCGTAGGGCTGGAACACATGCATCAGCCCGAGGGCCAGATCGTGCATCACGCTCATGTCAGTGGATCCCCAGCAGCTTGAACACCAGCAGCGACACGCTCTTGAACGCGCCCTCGCCCAGCGGCAGCGACACGTACACGACCTTCATGAAAATCAGCGAGAACACGCCGGCGAGACCGACCGCCGCGACCGGCAGCCAGGTCCAGCGGCGCATGCCGCCGATCAGCAGCAGCGCCGCCGCGAACAGGCAGGTCGCGATGAAGAACCCGAGACGCGGCATCGCCCACACGTACATCCCGGTGGCGGCCACGCCGATCCAGACCAGGTGGGGGTGGGTCTCCGGCGGCGACGCGAGCGCCTCGTCGACCTCGCCGACCGGCGCGCCGGATTCGGCGGGCCCGAACAGCGCGCCGACGAGCCCGATCAGCGAGGTCGCGCCCAGCAGCACGCAGATCATCTTCGGCCAAAGGTCAGGCCCCGGCATGCCCGGGCGACCGACCATGTCGAACTGGTCGGCCTTGAGGTACAGGAACACGGCCAGGGCCAGCGTGATCAGGTATGGAACCACGCGCTTGAGGGTGACGGACGACATCGCAAGGCCTCCTTCGGGATGCATGCGCCCGGCCGCGGCATGCCTGCCGCGGCCGGGCCGCCGCTCAATGCGTCTCGGCGATGACCTGTCGAGCCTGCTTGAGCCAGTCGGCCATGAAGGCATCGGCGTCCTTCATCGGCACATAGCTGTTCGGGTCGGCGTACTGCTGGTTCAGGTAGGCCTGGAACTCGGGGCTGGCAGCGACCTTGCGCAGGGCATCCGCGAGCTTTTTCACACGATCCGGCGGGGTCCCGGCCTTGACCACGATGGCCCGGAATTGCGGCAGGGTCACATCCAGTCCCAGTTGCTCCGACACCGGCACCTTGGAGAACGCCGGGATCGGCACCGGCTTCGGGTAGAAGAACAGGACCGGGCGGAACTTGCCCGAGTCGAAGTAGCTGCGGACGTCTCCGGTCTGCTCGTAGACGATGTCCGCGTTGCCGCCGAGGATGGAGCTGTAGCGCTGGCCCGGCTTGGCGAAGGGCACCGACTCGAGCTTGATCCCCAGCTTGTGCGCCAGGTAGCGCGTGGTGATGTCGTCGGCGCTGCCGAAGCCGGTCACTGCCACCGTGAGGGTCTTCTTTTTCGCGGCGTTCTCCACATCCTGCCAGGTCTTCCACGGACCCTTGGCGTTGACCCAGTAGCCCGACGGCTGCTGGATCATGATGGCCAGCGGAATGATCTGCTTGAGATCGAAGGGCGGATGCTTGCCCGACAGCAGCGCGAAGGTGTCGCCGATCAGCACCGCCACGTCGTACCCGTCCGCGGGGGAGGTCAGCAGCTTGGTCATGCCGACCATGCCGTCGGCGCCGGGCACGTTGATCACCGGCAGCGACACGCCGAGCTGCTTTTCCATGATCTTCGACGACGTGCGCGCCAGCAGGTCGGCACCGCCGCCGGCGCCCCATGGAACGATGAAATTGATCGGGTGATCGGGGTACGCTGCATGCGCCAGCGGCAGCGCGGCCGCCATGGCCAGCACGGCGGCCGCCTTGCGCAGGCGGCGTCCCCAGGACGCTGCCTGCGCCTCGGTGCGTGCGGATTCGACTTGTCCGGTGTTGTGCATGTCTGTCTCCTGTTGGCGTTGTCTGGAACTACTGCCGGGTGTGCCCCCCGGGAGGCTCCCGGAATGGCGGCCCGCGCCGGTGGCGCGCCGGCTCAGGCCTGGGTCAGCTGCAGCGCGCGGCGAACCGCATCGGCCGGAAGCTCGGCAAGCTTCAGGCGCTGGATCTTTCCCGACGGACCGCGCGGCAGGTCGTCGACGATGTAGCAGGCACGCGGCGTCTTGTAGCGCCCGAGATGGCGCAGGCAGTGCTCGCGCAGATCCTGTTCGTGCAGCTCGGCTCCAGGTCGCAGCACCAGGTAGGCCTCGATGTTCTGGCCGTAGTTGCTGTCCTGCACGCCGACGGCCGCGGCCTCGAGCACCGCCGAGTGCTTGAGCAGCGCCTCGTCGATCTCGCGCGGTGCGATGTTCTCGCCGCCCTTGATGATCAGTTCCTTGGCCCGGCCGGTGATGAAGTAGTAGCCGTCGGCATCGCGATAGCCGAGGTCGCCGGTTCGGAACCAGCCGTCGTCGGTGAACGCCTTGGCGGTCTCCACGGGATTCTTCAGGTAGCCGCGCATCACGTTGCCGCCGCGCAGCTGGATTTCGCCGACCTGCCCGTCGGCCAGCAACGCGCCGTCCGTGCCGACCACGCGCGCGACGGTGCCCGACGGCCTGCCGATGCTGCCGATCTTGCGCAAGGCACGCTGCACGGGGTTGCTGAACGACGGCGCTGCCGTTTCCGTCAGGCCCATGGTCTCGATGATGTCCACGCCGAAGCGGGACTCGAAGGCCCGATGGTGCTCGGGCGGCAAGGCCGCCGAGGCCGAACGGCAGAAGCGGATGTGCCTGAGCTGCTGCGGCCCCAGCTCGGGCGGAGCCGACTGGATCAGGTAGGCGATGATGGTCGGCACCGCGTTGACCCAGGTGCAACGGAACTCCAGCGCGTCACGCCAGAAGCTCGAGGCCGAGAAGCGCGGCGGCATGACCAGCGAGCCGCCATGGGCCAACGGCGTGATCAGGTTCACCACCAGCGCGTTGATGTGATAGAGCGGCAGCGGAGCCAGTCCGCGGTCGCCGGCGCCCAGCAGGTGCTCGCGACTGATGTTGATCGCGTTGGCGCACAGGTTGCCGTGGCTGAGCACCACGCCCTTGGGCGTTCCGGTCGTGCCCGACGTGTACATCAGCAACGCCGCATCGTCGACCTGCGCGGGCTGCTCGGGAGGCAGCGCCTGGCCGCGTGCGCGATCCAGCCAAGCGTCGTCGTCCACGACCTCGATGCCCGGCGCGCGCGGCAGCTGCGCGGCGATCTCGCGCATCCGCTGCTCGTGCTCGGGCACGGTGAGCAGCAAGCGGGTCTCGCTGTGCTCGAGGATATAGCGCAGCTGCGCCGGCTGCGACAACAGGTTGATCGGGTTGACCAGCAGCCCGTGATACATCGAGCCCAGGATCAGCAGGGCCGCCTCCAGGCCGTTGGGCAGGAACAACGACACGACGTCGCCGCGCCGCAGGCCGCGCGACGCGAAGAACCCACCCAGCTCGGCGCATGCCCTGCGCAGCTCGGCGAAGCTGATCGCGCGCCCGGTGTGGGTCGCGATGAAATAGGTGCCCTGGGGATCGCGCGCCGCGTTGCTGTCGATCAACTGCTGGATGCTGCAGGTCTCGCCGCTGTCGACGGGCAGCACCATGGCTTGCGGAAACAGGCTTTCGAGACGAGTCATGACGGGTCTGGATGGGGCACTTCGCATCGGCTCCGGCACGCCTCCGAGGTGGGAAAACCTGCCACGGCGCCGGGTGTGATGCCAATTTAGGGAAAAAAATGCCAACGAACAGTCCCGTTTTTTACATTTCCTGAAAACTGTCGCCCGATTCTTGGGTTTTCGCATTTTTCGGGACGAAATGGTGACGTTTCCAGCGAGAAGATATCGATACAGTTGCCTTTCGGGGCGTTCCGCGGGTGCCAGTCACGCTGGCCGCGCGCCGCCCCGCCACCCGTCTCCAGCCCGGTCGATCCGCCATGAACTCGAACCAGTCCAATGCCGCGGCGGTGCGCGCGTTCCGCGTGCTCGAACTGCTCAGCGGTTCCGAATCCATGAGCCTGATGCAGATCGCCGAGGGCCTGCAGCTGCCCAAGCAGACCGTGCATCGCATCCTGAAAACCCTTGGCGCGGCGCAGCTGGTCGTTCGCAACCTCGACGGCCAGGGCTACGAATGCGGCCCGCGCGTACGCCAGATGAGCATCTCGGTGCTCATGCACACCGGGCCGGCCACCGCGCGCCACGCCGTGCTGCGCAAGCTCGGCGAGGCCCTGGGAGAGACGGTGAACCTGACGGCGCTCGACGGTGACCAGATCGTCTACCTCGACCGCGTGGAAACCGACTCCCCGCTGCGCATGCACCTGCAGGCCGGCTCGCATGTGCCGATCCACTGCACATCCAGCGGAAAGCTGCTGCTGAGCCTGCAGCCGGCTGCGATGCGAAACCGCATCGTCGACGCGCTGCCGCTTCGGCGCATGACCCAGTTCACCATCACCGACGCCGCGCGGCTGCGCCAGGAGCTGGCCGACACCCGACGCCGGCGCGTGGGCATGAACGACCAGGAATTCATCCAGGGCATGGTGTCCATCGCCGTTCCGGTGATGCGCGACAGCTATCGCGCGTGGGGTGCGGTGGCCGTGCAGGCGCCGCTGGCGCGCTACGACATCGACGGTTTGCTGGGTCACCTGCCGGCGCTGCGCGAAGCGGCCGATGCCATCGCGGCGATGCTGCCTTCGACCCCGGCGCGCAGGAGCCGCGGCGCCGCCAAGGCGACGACCGATGCGACCGATGCCACCGATGCCACCGATGCGGCCGATGCGGCCGATGGGCCCGATGCGGCAGCCTGAAAACCACTGCCCGGCGCCCTGGCGCCGGGCCTCCACCAGACCCGTCGAGGATCCTCCCATGGACATGAACACATCCGCCTCCCCCGAGACCGACCCGGTGCGCCGGCAGGTCGCCGAATGCGTGGCACGCGCGCGCGCCGCACAGCGCGTCTACGAGACCTTCAGCCAGCAGCAGGTCGACGACGTGGTGCTGGCCGTCGGCTGGGCCATCATGGAGCCGGCGCGCAACCGCGCGCTGGCCGAACGAGCCGTGGCCGACACCGGCCTGGGCAACGTCGAGGACAAGTTGATCAAGAACCACCGCAAGACCCTGGGCCTGCTGCGCGACCTGCGCGGGGCCCGCTCGGTGGGGGTGATCTCCGACGACCCGGCCCGGGGCGTGATCGAGATCGCCCGCCCGGTGGGCGTGGTCGGCGCCGTGACTCCGTCGACCAACCCGGCAGCGACCCCGGCGAACAAGATCATCAACGCACTCAAGGGGCGCAATGCGATCATCGTGTCGCCCTCCCCGAAGGGCCATGGCACCAGTACCTTGCTGCTGGGCTACATCGCCGAGGAGCTGCGCCGCGTCGGCGCGCCGGCGGACCTGGTGCAGCAGTTGCCGGCTCCGGTGAGCAAGTCCGCCACGCTGGAGCTGATGCGCCAGGTGGACATGGTGGTGGTCACGGGTTCGCAGAACAATGTGCGGGCCGCGTACGAAAGCGGCACGCCTGCCATCGGCGTGGGCGCCGGCAATGTGGCGGTGATCGTCGACGAGACCGCCGATCTGGCGCAGGCGGCGAACCGGATCCGGCGCTCCAAGACTTTCGACAACGCCACCAGCTGTTCTTCGGAGAACAGCGTGGTCATCGTCGAGTCCGTCTACCGGGACATGCTGCGCGCGCTGCAGGCCGAAGGCGGCGTGCTGCTCGACGAACGGCAAAAACAGCGCCTGCAGCAGGCCATGTGGCCGGCCGGCAAGCTGTCGCCGGCGGTGACGGCCAAGGCTGCCCCGCTGATCGCCCACGTCGCCGGGCTGCAAGGCGACGGCTTCGAATCGGCGCGCTTCCTGATGGTCGAGGAAACGGGCATCGGGCCCGGGTACCCGTTCTCGGGGGAGAAATTGTCCCCGGTGCTCACCGTGTACCGTGCACGGGACTTTGAGCATGCGCAAGACATCGTTCGGGAAATCTACGGCTTCGAGGGCGCCGGACACTCCATCGGACTGCATTCGCAAAAGCCCGAACGCGCGCTGCAACTGGGCCTGACCATGCCGGCATGCCGGATCATCGTGAACCAGGCGCATTGCTTCGCCACCGGCGGAAGCTTCGACAACGGGCTGCCGTTCTCGCTGTCCATGGGCTGCGGAACCTGGGGCGGCAACAGCATCTCGGACAACCTCAACTACCTGCACTTTCTCAACATCACGCGCATCGCGTCACCGTGCATGCCCGACGAACCGGGCATCGACGACATGTTCGGCGCCTGGCGCCAACGCCACGGACTGTGCTGAGAGCCCCCAGGGCCGGGCTGCGCCCAGCCCGCCCCCCGTGGGGGTCGAGAAAACTTGGGGCGGCCCTGCGTTTTCTCGAGAGCCCCCAGGGCCGGGCTGCGCCCAGCCCGCCCCCCGTGGGGGTCGAGAAAACTTGGGGCGGCCCTGCGTTTTCTCGTGAGCGCCCCCAGGGCCGGGCTGCGCCCAGCCCGCCTCCCGCGGGCCGCAAGGCCCGCGACAGAGCTCAGGCGCGCTGCGCGTCGGAGCGCGAAACGCCCCGCATCAGCATCACCGACACCAGGCTGATCACGGACACCAGCACCATGTAGCCGGCCACCAGCCAGGGTTTGCCATGTCCGGCGCCGATCAGCGCGGTGGCGATCAGCGGCGTCAGTCCACTGGCGAAAATGCCCGAGAACTGGTAGGCGAACGACACCCCGGTGTAGCGAACGTGCGCGTCGAACTGGCTGGCGAACAGCGAGGACTCGGGCCCGTACACCAGCGGATAGCCGAAGGTGAAGGGGATGATCAGGCCCAGCAGCACCACGCCGAAATGGTGGGCGCCCCAGTTGTGCATGATCCAGAACGAAAACACCGAGCTGGCCGCGATGAACACCGAGCCGAAGGCGAACACCCGCCGCAGTCCGTAGCGGTCGGCGAGCCAGCCAGCCAGCACGATGAAGGGCAGCATCAGCGCCGACGAGATGATCACGGCGTCCAGCGCCTGTCCGCGCGACAGCCCCAGGGCATGGGTGATGTAGTAGATGCTGAACACGCCGAAGGTGTTGAAGCAGGCGCCTTCCACGTAGCGCGCGCCCAGCGTGAGCAGCACCTCGCGCTTGAAGTCCCGGAACATGGTCTTCACCGGCACCGGGACGATGCGGCGCTCGCGGCGCGCCCGCTCGAAGTCGGGCGTTTCCATGATCTTCAGGCGCACGTACAGCCCGATCGCCACCAGCAGGCCGCTGAGAAAGAAGGCCACGCGCCATCCCCAGGCCAGGAACGCGCTGTCGGGCAGCAGGTTGAGCACGGCGACGACTGCCGCCGAGGTCATCAGGCCCAGCGGCACGCCCAGCTGCGGCCAGCTGCCGTAGAAGGCGCGCCGCCCCGGACTCGCGTGCTCGATGGTCATGAGCACCGCGCCACCCCACTCCCCGCCGATGCCGATGCCCTGCAGCACGCGCAGCAACAGCAGCAGCAGCGGCGCGGCCACGCCGATCGCCGCGGTGGTCGGCAACGCGCCGATCAGGAAGGTCGAGCCGCCCATGATCAGCATGGTCAGCACCAGGATGGTCTTGCGACCGATGCGATCCCCGAAGTGCCCGAAGATGATGCCCCCGATCGGCCGCGACAGGAAGCCCACGGCGAAGGTCGTGTACGCCGCGATGGTGCCGATCACCGGCGACAGGTCGGGAAAGAACAGGCGATTGAGAACCAGCGGCGTGAGCACGCCGTACAGGAAGAAGTCGTACCACTCGATGGTCGTGCCCAGCGTGCTGGCGAACACGAGCAGAGCCTTGCTCGTGCCCGCCTGCGCTGCTGCCGCCTGCATTGGCGGGGAAATGGCGGACTGGGATTGGGTTGCACTCATGGGGTCTCCTCGGAGGTCATCGAAGCGGTCTTGCGGCGGGTAACCCGCCGTGCCCGCGGCCGTTCGGCACCGCGTTTGCGAATCCCGAATGTCATTCGGCCGTAAGCTTTCGCCGCTTAATTTTCGAAAAATGGTACGTTTTGTTCCGTTGAAGCCACTATAGACTGGCTTGCACAGGATCACAACGGCATGAGCCTCGGGGTTTGCCCGCTTGCCGGGGCGCGGGCGGCGTCGCGCCAGCCCGTACACTGGCGGCCATGACCCGCGCGCCCACCCGCCAGCCCGACGCCTCGTCGTGGCCCTTCGAACTGCTCATCGGCTGGCGCTACACGCGCGCCAGCCGGCGCACCCGCAGCAACGGCTTCATCTCCTTCATTTCCTTCGTGTCGGTGGCCGGGATCGCGCTCGGCGTGGCCGCGCTGATCGTGGTCATCTCGGTCATGAACGGTTTCCAGAAGGAGGTGCGCGACCGCATGCTGGGTGTGGTTCCGCATGTGCAGATCCTGTCCGCGGACGGCAGCGGACTGGGCGAGCAGTGGGAGAAGCTGGCCGCGAAGGTTCGCACCGACCGCCAGGTCACCGGCGTGGCGCCGGTGGTCCAGGGGCAGGCGCTGCTGGCGCAGGGCAATTCGCTGTTCGGCGTGCTGGCCTGGGGCATCGACCCGGCGCTGGAACCACAGGTGTCGAGCATCGCCTCGCACATGGTCGCCGGCAAACTGACCGCGCTGCGCCCCGGCTCCTTCGGAGTGGTGCTCGGCGAAGCGCTGGCGCAGCGCCTCGGAGTCGGCGTCGGCGATCTCGTGACCATGGTGGTGCCCAGCGGATCGCTGACCCCGGCGGGCATGATCCCGCGCCTGCGTACGCTGACCGTGGTCGGCGTGTTCCGCATCGGGCACTACGAATACGACTCCAGCCTGGCCCTGCTCGACCTGCGGGACGCATCCCGCCTGTTCCTGACCCAGGGACCCACCGGGCTGCGGGTGCAGACCCGCAGCATCGACGATGCGCCGAGCGTGGCTCAGCAGTTGCAGGCCCTGCTGCCGCCCGACCTGGTGGCGCAGCCGTGGACCGCGCAGAACCGCACCTGGTTCGAAGCCGTGGTCATCGAAAAGCGCATGATGTTCATCATCCTGGCGATGATCGTCGCGGTGGCGGCGTTCAACCTCGTGTCCACGCTGGTCATGACGGTGACCGACAAGCAGGCCGACATCGCGATCCTGCGCACCCAGGGAGCCAGCCCGCGCTCGATCATGGGCATTTTCGTGATCCAGGGGGCCGTCACCGGAGTGTTCGGCGTGTTGTGCGGGGTCGCGCTGGGGCTGCTGATCGCGTTCAACGTCGACCCCATCGTGTCGTTCCTGCAGTGGGTGTTCCACACCCAGTTCCTGCCCAGCAGCGTGTACCTGATCCACACCATGCCCAGCGATCCCCGGCTGGGCGACGTGCTGAGCATCACGCTGATCGCGCTCGGCCTGAGCCTGCTGGCCACGCTGTATCCGAGCTGGCGCGCGTCGCGCCTGCAGCCCGCGGCGGCGCTGCGCTACGAATAGCCGGGGCCTCGCCCCGGCACCGTACACTTCGCGCGAGCAGCGGTTCGCGGGCGCCGTAGGGTTGCCCGCTGCCGCCCCCGTTCCCTACTCCGAAGCGATCCACCCATGAGCCAGGAAGGCGTTCACGCCCATGCCCCCCACGAGGAAATGCTGCACCATGCCGTCGAGTCGAAGCCGACGCGCCTGAATCAGTGGGTCGCCCTGTTCACCGCGGTGCTGGCGGCACTGGGCGCGCTGGTCAGCTACCAGGGCACCGTGCTCATGGAAGAGGTGCTGCTGGCGAAGAACGAAGCCGTGCTGGAAAAGGCGCATGCCACCGACCAATGGAACTATTACCAGGCGGTGAGCACCAAGCAACATCTGATGGAACTCGCGCGTGACGTCGCCCCGCCCGAGCGTCGCGCCGCCATCGACGCGAAGATCGCCAAGTACGTGGCGCAAAAGGAGCAGATCGCCGAGAAGGCTCGCAAGCTCGACGAGCAATCCGATCATTCCAACCGGCATTCGGCGCAGCTGAGCCGACCGCATGCTGCGATCCTGCGCAGCATCATTGCGCTGCAGATTGCCATTTCGCTGGCCTCGATCACCGCGCTGACCGGCAGGCGCTGGCTGTTCGGCATGGCCGGCATCAGTGCACTGATCGGGCTCGGCCTGTGGATCAGTGCGCTGGGCTGGGGCGCGCTGGCGCCCTGATCGACACGCGACACGGACCGGCAAGCGAGGCAGGCATGACGACACACTGGTGGTACGACTGGGGCGGGCTCAACCAGCATCTGTTCCTGTGGATCAACCACGCCGGCTCGGGCTGGACCTGGGATCACCTGGCGGCGTGGGGAGCCGTTGCCGGGGACTATTTCTACTATCCGTTGTGGGCGGCGCTGGCGCTGGCGCTGGCGCTCAAGCGCCCGAACCTGCTGAGCACGCGTGCCGTGCTGTGCCTGCTGGTCGCCTACGTGGTCGATGGGCTGCTGGTGGGCTCGCTCAAGCCCTGGCTGAGCATGCCCCGGCCGCTGATGGTGCTGGGGCCGGCCGCCGTGCACGTGATCGGCCCGCCCAAGCTGTTGCACAGTTTCCCGTCCGGGCACACCGCCTTCGCCTTCACCGTCATGGCCAGCCTGCTGCCGGGCGCGCACTGGGTGCTGCGCGCGATGCTCGTGGCGTTCGCGCTCTGGGTGGGCTGGTCTCGCATCGCCGTCGGCGCGCATTTCCCCGCCGACGTGCTGGGCGGCGCGCTGATCGGACTGTTGTCGGCCTGGCTGAGCAGCCAGGCACTGAACCTGGCCGGCTACGCCCGTCGTTGACACCGCGGCGCGTCCGTCGCCGGCTCAATCCAGCGGCCAGGCACGCCGCAGCAGCGGCGCCGCCGCGCCCGGCGCCAGCCCGACGCCGAACACCCCCGCCGCAGGGCCCTGCAGGCGCGTCGCGCAAAAGGCGTCCGCCACCTGCTGCGGCGCATGGGCGCGCAGCAGTGCGGCCTGCACGAGCAGCACGAGCTGCTGCGCGACGTGGCGCGCCAGGGATGGATCTTGCAGCGCGCGCGCGCACAGCGCGTCGAAGTCGTCGAGGGTCGGCGCAGGCACTGCGCGCTGCTCGCGCAGCCATTCGCGCAGGGCCTGCGTGGCGTCGCCGGCGCCGCGCAAGGCTCGCAGCACGTCGAGCGCCACGACATTGCCGCTGCCTTCCCAGATCGAGTTCACCGGGGCCTCGCGCAGCAGGCGCGGCAGCGCCGATTCCTCGACATAGCCATTGCCCCCGAGCACTTCCATGCACTCGGCCAGCGCCTGCACCGCGCGCTTGCAGACCCAGAACTTGGCCGCCGGGGTGACCACGCGCTGCAAGGCCGCGGCCAGCGGATCGTCCTGCGCCCGCTCGAAGGCCCAGGCCAGGCGCAGCGCCAGCGTGGTCGCGGCCTCGCTTTCCAGCACCAGGTCGCCGAGCACGACCTGCATCAGCGCATGGTCCTCCAGGCGATGTCCGAAGGCATGCCGATGCCGCGCATGATGCACAGCGGCCACGACGCCGGCGCGCAGCAGCGCGGCGGAGCCCAGCACGTTGTCCATGCGCGTGTAATGGGCCATGCGCAGCATGGTCGCGATGCCCCGCCCGGGCTCGCCGAGCAGCACAGCCCAGGCGTCCTCGAACTCGACCTCGGCGCTGGCGTTGGATCGATTGCCCAGCTTGTCCTTCAGGCGTTGCAAGCGCACCGCGTTGCGCCTGCCGTCCGGAGTCCAGCGCGGCACGTAGAAGCAGCTCGGCGCGGCATCGCCGTCACGCGCCAGCACCAGGTGCGCGTCGGACTGCGGCGCGGAGAAAAACCACTTGTGTCCGACCAGCAGGAACTCCCCGGCGCCACCGGCGGGACGCGCGCGGGTGGAGATCGCGCGAAGGTCCGACCCGCCCTGCTTTTCCGTCAGGCCCATGCCGACCAGCATGCCGCGCTTGTGCGCGACCGGCGAGTCGGTCGCGTCGTAATCGGCGCTCAACAGATGCGCGCGCAAGGACGACCACAGCGCCGGCTGCTCGCGCAGCAGCGGAACCGACGCGAAGGTCATGGTCGTCGGGCACAGGCTGCCGGCCTCGACCTGGCCCTGCAGCACGAAGGCGGCGGCGCGTGCCACGAAGGCGCCGTCGCGCGGGTGCAGCCACGGCGAGCAGTGCAGCCCGCGGCGCCAGATCTCGCCCATCAGCTCGTGCCACGCGGGGTGAAAACGCAGCTGGTCGATCCGCCGCCCCTGCGGGTCGTGGCTGCACAGCTCGGGAGGGAAGGCATTCGCAAGACGCGCCCGCTCGGCCTGCCCGGGCAGCCCCAGCTCGGCGCCGAAGCCGTGCAGCGTGTCGTCGGCCCAGGCCGCTCCTTCGCGCAACACGGCTTCGCGCAATGCTGCGTCGGTGTCGTACAGGTTGCGGGCCGGCGGAGCCGGCACCACGTTGTCGACGTCGTGCGTGGACCAATCGTGCATGGCTGGGGCGCCGCCGCGCGGCGTAGGGTTGGGCCGCGGGCAGCCGCGTTGCACCCGCGTTATAGGCCCCGGCGCGGCGCCCGGCAAGTACGCGTCCAAGTACCATACGCACCATGATCCATCCACCCCGCCCCGCCCGACGCCGGCCTGCCCGCCGGCGCGCCGGCGCACAGCGCGCGAACCGGCCATGACGCAGCGCAAGCCCACGCTGTTCGACCTGCGCTCAGGCGCCATCGACACCCTGCTGCTGAGCCCGCGAACCGGCGACGCGCAGGCGCTGCGCGAGGCGCTGCAGCGCCACCTCGACGCATCGCCCGATTTTTTCCGCGACGAGGCCGTGGCCATCGACCTGCGCCGCCTGCCGGAGCAGGCCGCGCTCGACGTCGACGCGCTGGCCGACTGGCTGATCGAGCGCGGCCTGCGTCCGCTGGGCGTGCTGGCCGGCGACGGCCAGGCGCACGGCACGCGGCTGCCGCTGCTGCACGGCCCCCAGCCTCGCGCTGGCGCCGACGTGCAGGAGCCCCCCGCCAGCGCAGCGGCGACCGAGCCGGCGCCCGTGCAGGCTGGGGTGTCGGCGAATTCGACCTTGCTGGTCGACCGGCCACTGCGCTCGGGCCAGCGCGTGTATTCGGCCGGTGACGTCATCGTGCTGGATGCCGTCAGCCACGGCGCCGAGATCATCGCCGGTGGCAACATCCATGTGTACGCCGCGCTGCGCGGGCGCGCGCTCGCCGGTGCCCACGGCGACACCTCGGCGCGCATCTTCTGCTCGCGACTGGAGCCGGAGCTGGTCGCCATCGCCGGGGTGTACCGCACCGCCGAGCAGGCGCTTCCCGCCGAGGTGGCCGGCAGGAGCGCACAGGTCATGCTCGACGGCGATCACCTGCGCATCGAACCCCTGCGCGGGCGCTGACAGCCAGCCGCGTCGCCCGCGCCAGCATTGCCGCCTATCTCCGATTTCCCCTGCAGCCCTGTTCCCAAACGTTCTCAGTCACCATGGCAAAAATCATCGTCGTCACCTCGGGCAAAGGCGGGGTCGGCAAGACCACCACCAGCGCGGCCTTCGCCTCGGGCCTGGCCCTGCGCGGGCACAAGACCGCGGTCATCGACTTCGACGTCGGGCTGCGCAACCTCGACCTCATCATGGGTTGCGAGAGGCGCGTGGTGTACGACTTCATCAACGTGATCCAGGGCGAGGCCAACCTGAACCAGGCACTGATCAAGGACAAGCTGTGCGACCAGCTGTTCGTGCTGCCCGCGTCGCAGACCCGCGACAAGGATGCGCTGACCCTCGAAGGCGTGCGCAAGGTGCTCGAGGAACTCGACGCCATGGGCTTCAGCTACGTCGTCTGCGACAGCCCGGCGGGCATCGAGAGCGGCGCGCTGATGGCCATGCACTTCGCCGACGAGGCGCTGATCGTCACCAACCCGGAAGTGTCCTCGGTGCGTGATTCCGACCGCATCCTGGGCATCCTGGGTTCGAAGTCGCGGCGCGCGATCGAGGGCGACGAGCCGATCCGCGAGCACCTGCTGATCACCCGCTACAACCCGCGTCGCGTGGTCGAGGGCGAGATGCTGTCGATCGACGACATCCAGGAAATCCTGCGCCTGAAGCTCATCGGCGTGATTCCGGAAAGCGAGGCCGTGCTGCAGGGCTCCAACCAGGGCACGCCGGCGATCCACCTCGACGGCAGCGACGTGGCGGCGGCTTACCAGGACGTGATCGCGCGCTTCCTGGGCGAGGAGCGCCCGCTGCGCTTCACCGACTACCAGAAACCGGGCCTGTTCAAGCGCCTGTTCGGCCGATGAGCAGGAGACCTTCCATGTCCATTCTGTCCTTCCTGCTGGGCGAGAAGAAGAAGACGGCGACCATCGCCAAGGAGCGCCTGCAGCTGATCCTGGCGCACGAGCGCGCCTCCGGCGCACCGGCCGACTACCTGCCGGCGCTGCAGCGCGACCTGCTGCAGGTGATCTCCCGCTACGTGACCATCGACCCCAACGACATCCAGGTCAAGCTGGAGCGTCATGAATCCCTCGAGGTGATCGAGGTCAAGATCGAACTGCAGCAGCACTGAAGCGACGCGGCGGCGCCGCGCGAGGCTCAGGCGTCACAGCAGCCTCAGGCGACGTCGCCCGCCTGCAGACCGTAGGCTTCGTCGAGCATGCGCTCGACCTGGGGTTGCCACGCCGGCAGGCTCACGCCCAGCCAGCGCTGCAATGCCGTGCAGTCCAGGCGCGAATCGGCCGGGCGCGGCGCCGGCAACGGGTATTGCGACGTGGCGATGGGCTGCACCTGCCCGGCCGCGCAGCGCAACTGCATGCCGCGCCCGGCGACGTGGCGCAGCACATGCCGCGCATAGTCGTGCCAGCTCGTGCTGCCGCTGCTGGTGAGGTGATACAGCCCGGCGTTGCCACGCGCCAGCGCCGGCTCGCGCAGCAGGCGATGCAGGGCCAGCGCGCTGATGTCGGCGATCAGCTCGGCTCCGGTCGGCGCGCCCACCTGGTCGGCGACCACGCGCAGCTGTTCGCGCTCACGCGCCAGTCGCACCATGGTCTTGGCGAAATTCGAACCGCGCGCGGCGAACACCCAGGAGGTGCGAAGGATCAGGTGCGCACAGCCGCTGTCACGGATCGCCTGCTCGCCGAGCAGCTTGGTGTGCCCGTAGACGCTGCGCGGCGCGGGCACGTCGGTCTCGCGCCACGGGCGCGGTGTGTTGCCGTCGAATACATAATCGGTCGAGTAGTGCACCAGCCACGCGCCGTGCTCGGCGGCGTGTTCGGCCAGCACGCGCGGCGCGTCGGCGTTGACCCGCCGCGCCAGCTCCGGCTCGCTTTCGGCGCGATCCACCGCGGTGTAGGCCGCGGCGTTGACGATCACCGCAGGGCGCAGGCGCTGCAGCACGCCGCGCAGCGCCTGGGCATCGCCCAGGTCGGCCTGCGCGCGCCCCAGCGCCACCAGCTCGCCCAGCGGCAGCAGCGCGCGGCGCAGCTCCCAGCCGAGCTGGCCATCGGCGCCCAGCAGCAGCACGCGCGGCGGCGCAGGCTGCGCCGATGCCTGTTCAGGCTGCATGGCTGGCGTCCCGGTACGAGCCGCTGAGTACATGCTCCACCCACTCGCCGTGCTCGAGGTACCAGCGCACCGTGCGCTCCAGCCCGGTGGCGAAATCGACCCGCGGCTCCCACCCCAGGTCGCGCTGGATGCGCGTGCAGTCGATGGCGTAGCGCCGGTCGTGGCCCAGGCGGTCGGTGACGAAGGTGATCTGTTCGGCGTAGGACGCGCCATCCGCGCGGGGGCGCAAGCGGTCGAGCAGCCCGCACAACTCGCGCACCAGGTCGATGTTGCGCACCTCGTTGCGCCCACCCACGCAGTAGGTCTCGCCCGGCTGCCCGGCCTCGAGCACGCGGGCGATGGCGCGGCAGTGGTCCTCCACGTACAACCAGTCACGCACGTTGGCGCCGTCGCCGTACACCGGCAGCGCCTTGCCCGCCAGCGCGTGGTGGATCATCAGCGGAATGAGCTTTTCCGGGAACTGGTAAGGCCCGTAGTTGTTGGAGCAATTGGTGGTCAGCACCGGCAGGCCGTAGGTGTGGTGCCAGGCCCGCACCAGGTGATCGCTGGCCGCCTTGCTGGCCGCGTACGGGCTGTTGGGCGCATACGGCGTGGTTTCCCGGAACGGCGCGTCATCGGGGCCCAGCGAGCCGAACACCTCGTCGGTCGACACGTGCAGGAAACGAAAAGCCGCGGCGTCGGGCGCGGCGAGCCCGGCTCGATACGCCCGAGCGGCCTCCAGCAGCTCGAAGGTGCCCTGGATGTTGGTGCGCACGAAGGCACCGGGGCCGTCGATGGAGCGATCGACATGGCTCTCGGCGGCGAAATGCAGCAGCGCCCGCGGCTGGTGGCGCGCCAGCAGCGCGGCCACCGTCGCGCGGTCGCAGATATCCACGCGCTCGAAGCCGAAGCGAGGGTCGCCGCGCAGGTCGGCCAGGCTTTCCAGGTTGCCGGCGTAGGTCAGCGCGTCCAGCACCAGCAACGGCTCGTCGCGCGAAGCCAGCCAGTGGTGCACGAAATTGGCGCCGATGAATCCGGCGGCTCCGGTCACGAAGATCATGGGAGTGGGGCAAGGGGTCGACGACAGCCCTGGCTCGCGCCAGGCGTGAGTGATGCGATTCTAGAAGCCCCGGGGCGCTACGCTGGCCGGCCAGCCGGGCCCGACCCGGTAGAATCCCGGGTTTCGCACGCAGGAAGTGCGCTCGAGCAGGCGCGCCGGTGCACGCGCCGGGGCACCGTCGACGCGGTCCTGGCGGCGCACTGCCTGCCCGCCCGCAGCGACGTGCTCCCCGTGACCCCGCTCTCTTTCCGGCCATGCCCGGCGCCCGGCGGCGCCGGCCCAGAACCCGTCATGTCCGCAAGCTCCTTCATCGACACCGCCGGCTTGCGCCTGGAATTCACGCGCCACGGCGCGCAGGCGCTGGCCACTGCCCGTACCACCCTGGCGAGCCTGCCGCAGCGCCCGTCCGAGCTGGTCTCCAGCAGCGTGCTCAACGGCAGCGAGGGCCGCCCCGCCTGGCACATGCTGTCGCGCCTTGGCGCCGACGGCATCGATGCGTCGTCGCGCGCGGCGGCGGCCTTCCTGCACGCCGAGCACCAGCGCATGGTCGAGTGGGCCGAGGCGTTGATCGAATCGTCGCAGGAGCCGCTGGACATCATCCACCTGGGCGCCGGCGGCTCGGAAACCCCGATGCTGGCTCTTCACACCGCGCTGAGCGTACTGCAGGCTCCGCGCTGCCAGGTGCACTGGGTCGCCAACCTCGACGGCGCCACGCTCGACGAGGCGCTGCGTGCCAGCGACCCGCGCCGCACCTGGGTGGTGATCAACAGCAAGTCCTTCCGCACCCAGGAGGTCATGCGCAATGCCGACGCCGTGGTGCAATGGCTGGGCTCGCATCTCGGTGCCGAGCAGGCCCGCGCGCGCCTGGTCGCGCTGACCTCCAATGCCGACGCGGCCCACCAGCGCTTCGGGCTGCCGATGTCGCAGGTGTTCCGCTCGCTGCCCGAGATCGGCGGGCGCTTCTCGCTGTGGAGCGCCCACGGCCTGGCGCTGTTGCTGGCCTTCGGCGCCGACACCGTCGCCGAGCTGCACGCCGGCGCCCTGGACATGGACCGGCACTTTCTCGACACGCCGCTGGCGGCCAGCGCGCCCGGCCTGCTGGCCGGCCTGTCGCACGCCTACCGGGTGCGTTTCGGACTGCCACTGCTGTCGATCGGCCTGTACGGCGATGCGTTCTCGCACATGCCGCTGTACCTGCAGCAGTTGCTGATGGAGTCGCTGGGCAAGTCGACCGCGGCCGACGGCGTGCAGCCGGTCGCGGTGAGCGGCCCGGCAGTGATCAGCGGCGTCGGCACGCCGGTGCAGCACACCTATTTCCAGCTGCTGCACCAGGCGGCGGTTCCGGTGTTCCACGAGATCGTCGCCGTCGTGCGACCGTGGCATGCGCGCCATGCCGAACACCTGGCGCTGCTGTCCAACGCGCTGGGACAGGCCGACGCGCTGTGGAACGGCAAGGACGCGTCGAGCTGGCGCCGCGAGCTCATGCAGCAGGGCATGGCGGCCGACGAGGCGCTGCGCGCCGCGCATCACCGCGCCTGCCCGGGCGGGCGCCCGTCGACCTTCATCTGGCTGCAGCATCTGCGCGCGCGCGAACTGGGCGCGCTGCTCGCGCTGTACGAACACCGCACGGTGGTCGAGGGGTGGCTGTACGGCATCAATCCCTTCGACCAATGGGGAGTGGAACTCGGCAAGACCCTGGCGGCGCGCATCGAGCAGGCCCTGCTCACCCGCGACTCCCAGGGCCTGAGCGCCGATACCGCGGCCTCGCTGGACTATCTGCGCAACCAACTCGCCTGACGGATGAGCAAGAACCCTGAAGACGGGCAGACCCCTGCCCCCAACGCGGCCGCGTCGAACACCCCGTCGCTGCTCGCCGAACGCCGTACCAAGCTGGCCGCGCTGCGCGCGCAGGGCAGCGCGTACCCGAACGATTTCCGTCCCGACGCGAGCGCCGCCGCGCTGCACGCCGACTTCGACGCCGTGCCGGCCGATGAGCTGCCGGCACTGGCCCGACAGGTGGCGGTGGCCGGGCGCCTGATGCTCAAGCGCGTGATGGGCAAGGCCAGTTTCGGCACCCTGCAGGACGCCAGCGGGCGCATCCAGATCTACGTCACCAACGACCATACCGGGCCGGACGGGCACGGAGCGTTCAAGCACTTCGACCTGGGAGACATCGTCGCCTGCCGCGGCAGCCTGTTCAAGACCCGCAGCGGCGAGCTGACCGTGCAGGCCACCGAGGTGCGCCTGCTGGCCAAGAACCTGCACCCGCTGCCGGACAAGTTCCACGGCCTGGAAGACGTCGAGACCCGCTACCGCCAGCGCTACGTCGACCTGCTGGTGACGCCCGAGTCGCGCCAGCGTTTCGTGCACCGCGGCCGCATCGTGTCGGCGCTGCGGCGCGAAATGGAGGAAGCCGGCTTCGTCGAGGTCGAGACCCCGATGCTGCACCCCATTCCCGGCGGGGCCAACGCCAAGCCCTTCGTCACCCACCACAACGCGCTGGACCAGGAAATGTTCCTGCGCATCGCGCCGGAGCTGTATCTGAAGCGTCTCGTGGTCGGCGGATTCGAACGCGTGTTCGAGATCAACCGCAACTTCCGCAACGAGGGGATCTCGGTTCGTCACAACCCCGAGTTCACGATGATGGAGTTCTACTGCGCGTACTGGAACCACCGCGACGTGATGGACTTCACCGAACGCCTGATCCGGCAGGCGGCGATCCGCGCCTGCGGCTCGGCACAACTGGTCTACCAGGGCCGCGAGATCGATTTCGGCACCCCGTTCGCGCGCCTGAGCGTGCGCGACGCGGTGGCGCTGCATGCGGGCCTCGCGCGCGAGCAGCTCGACGACGCGCAGGCGCTGCGCGCCGCGCTGCAGGCGGCCGGCGAGCCGGCGCCGGCCCACTGGGGCGTGCCGGAGCTGCAGTTCGGCGTGTTCGAGGCCCTGGTCGAGGACAAGCTGTGGCAGCCCACCTACATCGTCGACTATCCGGTGGAAGTCTCGCCGCTGGCCCGCGCCAGCGACGCCGACCCGTCGGTGGCCGAGCGCTTCGAGCTGTTCATCAGCGGACGCGAAATCGCCAACGGCTTTTCCGAGCTCAACGACCCCGAGGACCAGGCCGCGCGCTTCGCCGCGCAGGTGGCCAACAAGGACGCCGGCGACGAGGAGGCGATGTACTTCGACGCCGACTACATCCGCGCGCTCGAGGTCGGCATGCCTCCGGCCGGCGGTTGCGGCATCGGCATCGACCGCCTGGTCATGCTGCTGACCGACGCGCCGAGCATCCGCGACGTGATCCTGTTCCCGGCGCTGCGCCGCTCGGCCCCCTGAGCACCATGATGCGCCGCCGCCGACGCCCGGGCGAGCCCTTCGTGTGCGAGCAGCGCGGCGAGGTGTCGCTGCATTTCGGCATGTCGGCGCTGCAAAGCCGCATGCGCCGATCGGATCCGGCGCGCCTGCTGCTCGACTACACCCGCGCACTGATGAGCTTCGTGCTGGTGCAACCGCAGCCCGAGCACATTGTCATGATCGGGCTGGGCGGCGGCTCGATCGCCAAGTACTGCTACGTCCACCTGCCGCATTCGCGTTTCACCGCGGTGGAGATCAACCCCGATGTGATCGCGATGCGCGGGCAGTTCGCGGTGCCGGCCGACGATGCGCGCTTTCGCGTGATCGAGGCCGACGGCGCGCAATGGGTGCGCGAGCACCCGCAGTGCTGCGACGCGCTGCTGCTGGACGGATTCGACGAGGGCGGCCTGCCCGACGCGCTGTCCAGCCAGGAGTTCTACGACGCCTGCGCCAGCGCGCTGCGCCACGGCGGCGTGCTGGCGTCCAACCTCTGGGCGCCGGTGGCCAGGCGTGACGCGGTGATCCAGCGCATGCGCGCCAGCTTCGAGTCCGGCGTGGCGGCGCTGTCGGCCGAACAAGGCGAGAACACCATCGCGCTGGCGCGCCGGGCGCCGGCCTGGCCCGGTCCGGCGCTGCTGCACCGGCGGGCACGCGAACTCGGCCCGCAGCACGCGCTCGACCTCGAAGCCGCGGCGCGCAAGCTGGAGTTGGCGTTGCAGGGCGCGGCCTTCGAGCCCGACCCGCTGCCCGGCGCCGTTTGAAGTCCCTGTTCGACCGGGGTCAAGTCATGCCGGCATGCGGCATGAAGAGCTACAGTGTGCGCGCGACCGCGCCCGGCGGCGGCGCGGCGACCCGCTCGAGGAAGCGCTGATGAGCACCCTGCTGCAAGTGATTTTCTGGCGCCACGCCGAGGCCGAGGACGCTCCGGCCGGCGGCGACGACCTGCGCCGCGCGCTGACCCGCAACGGCCGGCGCGATGCCAGCGCCATGGCCGCGTGGATCAAGGCCCACGTTCCCAAGCCGTGGATGGTGTGCTGCAGCCCGGCGCTGCGCAGCCGGCAGACCGCGCTGGCGCTTGCCGACTACCCGGTCGAGCAGCCTGGGCTGGCGCCGGGAGCGAGCCCCGACGACATCCTGCGGATCATCGAGCACCACGGCGAGCACCGCAGCGCACTGGTGCTGTGCGGGCACCAGCCGGCGCTGGGCAGCGCGGCCCTGCAGTGGCTCAGCGGCACGCGGGCCGCGTTCACGCTGCGCAAGGGTGGGATGATCTGGGTCTGCCAGCGCGAGCGCGACGGCACTCCCGAGCGCGTGCTGCGCGCCAGCCTGAGCCCCGACCTGCTGGATTGAGGGGCTTGCGCGCGGGGGGCACGAAGACCCCGGGCTTCATGCGACCGTCATGCAACGGTCACGCAAACGACATGTGTGTTGCGTATCGTGTCCGCAAACCCGATACAAGGAGCCATGCATGTTCGATCACGACCCGGCGGAACGGTCCCGTGCCCAGCAGCCGCAAGCCGGCGCGGAATCCACGCGCAGCGGGCTGAGCATCTCGTGGGCGCGCCACGCCGACGAAGTGCTGGAAGCGCAACGCCTGCGCTGGAAGATCTTCGTCGAGGAACTCGGCGCGCGGGTATCGACGCCGCAACCGGGGTACGACATCGACATCTTCGATCCCTATTGCGACCACCTGCTGGCGCGCGACGCCGAGGGCCGGCTGGTCGGCACCTACCGCGTGCTGCCGCCTCATCAGGCCAAGCGCGTCGGCGGGCTGTACTCGGAAACCGAGTTCGACCTCACACGCCTGCTGCACCTGCGCGCGCGCCTGCTCGAACTCGGGCGCGCCTGCGTGCACCGCGAGTACCGCAGTGGCGGCGTGATCATGGCGCTGTGGGCCGGGCTGGCCGATTACATGCGCCGCAACGATCTCAACGCGATGATCGGCTGCTCCAGCGTGTCCATGCGCGACGGCGGGCATTACGCGGCCAGCCTGTGGGCCCAACTGCGCACACGCCACCTGGCGCCGGTCGAGGACCGCGTGCAACCCCGCCTGGCGCTGCCGGTCGACAGCCTGCGCCAGGACCTGCCGGCGCAGCCGCCGGCCTTGCTCAAGGGCTATCTGCGCGTGGGCGCGCGAATCTGCGGTGCGCCCTCCTGGGACCCCGACTTCAACACCGCCGACTTCCCGCTGCTGATGCGCCTGGACGACGTCAAGCAGCGCTACGCGCGGCATTTCCTGGGCGCGCAGGCGGCCTGACTGCGGCTCGGCGCGCGCGGTTCACAGCCGTGCCGGCTCGCGCAGGCTGACGTCCAGGCCCACGCGCTGCCATTCGGCCGTTTCCTGCTCGAGGCTGTACTGGGTCAGCGGCGAGGCGCGCAACCAGCGCGGATCGGCCTCGATGCGGGTACCGGCCACGCCCTGCTGCGCGCCGGGATGAAGGCGCAATCCGTCGAGCTCGACGTCGCGCCGGTTGCGTGCCAGCAGCACCGCCAGGCGCAAGGCCAGCAAGGCACGCAGGTCGACGCTGACTCCCGGCAGCGAGCCCAGCTTCTTGAGCTTGCCGCCGTGGCACAGCAGCATCTCGGCCATCGCCGCCTGCTCGCTGCGCGAGAATCCCGGCATGTCGGCGTTGCCGACGATGTAGGCCGAGTGCTTGTGGTAGGCGCTGTGCGAGATCGAAAGCCCCACCTCGTGCAGTTGCGCCGCCCAGCGCAAGGCCTGCCGGCGCGCCGGCGCGGCCAGCGGATCGAGCTGCTCCAGCAGCACCAATGCGATGTGCTCCACGCGCGCGGCCTGCCGCGCGTCCACGCCATAGCGCTGCATGAACTGCTGCACCGTGAGCGCGCGCATGTCCTGCTGCTGCTCGCGCCCGAGCAGGTCGTACAGCACGCCCAGGCGCAGGCCCGCGTCGGTGGCCTCCATCGACTTCAGGCCCAGCTCCTCGAACACCGCCAGCATGATGGCCAGGCCGCCGGCGGCCACCGGCAGGCGATCGGGCTTGAGCCCGGGCAGGCGCAGCGTGCCCAGGTCCTCGGCCTGCACGTAGATCTTGCGCAGGCGCCGCAGTCCTGCGCGCGTGATGCCCAGGCTGGCGCGGGCGTCGTTGAGCTGGCTGCCGACCAGGATGTCGGCAAGGGCTCGTGCCGTTCCGCTCGACCCGACGGCGGCGGCCCAGCCGGCCTTGCGGAACTCACGCGCGATGATCTGGATTTCCCGGCGCGCCGCCAGCTCGGCCGACTTCATGCGCTGCTCGTCGACCCGCCCTCCGGGAAAGAACTCGCGGCTCATCGACACGCAGCCGATGTAGAGCGACTCCATCATGCGCGGCTCGAGACCGGCACCGATGATGAACTCGGTGGAGCCGCCCCCGATGTCGACCACCAGCCGGTTGCCGGCCGACGGCGTCACCGAATGCGCGGCGCCGATGTACACCAGGCGAGCCTCCTCGCGCCCGGCGATGACCTCGATGGGAAAGCCCAGGGCCTGCTGGGCGCGCTCGAGGAACACCGCTGCGTTCTTGGCCACGCGTACCGCGTTGGTCGCCACCGCGCGCACCCGTTCGGGATGGAACTGGCGAAGGCGATCGCCGAAGCGGCGCAGCGCGGCCAGCGCGCGCTGCTGGCTTTCCTCGGAAAGGTTCTTGTCGTCGTCCAGACCGGCACCCAGGCGCACCGGCTCGCGCAGCGAGTCCAGCGGGTAGATCTGCGCGCCATGGACACTTTCGGCGGCCTTGCCCACCAGCATGCGAAAGCTGTTGGAGCCCAGGTCGACGGCTGCCAGGTGCTGAACGGTCAGGGACATGGGAAGCAGTGGATCATGCCGAAATGACACCCTCTTGACGATGTCATGTAGATTTCACGAGATTGTGGGATCGTAAGCTTTTCCGTTCCCACGTCCGTACTTTGCCGTCCCCGCGCTCCATGGCCCTCCCGTCGCCGTCTCCGCTGCTCAACCGTGAACTGGGCACCCTGGCCTTCAACCGGCGCGTGCTCGCGCAGGCCCTGGACCCGGCGATTCCGCCGCTCGAGCGCCTGCGCTACGTCTGCATCGTGGCGTCCAACCTGGACGAGTTCTTCGAGACCCGGGTTGCCCAGCTGCAGGACCTGCTGGAGCACGAGCCCGCCGCGCTGACCCCCGACGGCCTGCGCGTCGCCGAGGCCTTGCAACTCATCGCCGACGACGCGCATTCCCTGGTCGCCGAGCATTACCGCGTGCTGCAGCACACCATCTACCCGCTGCTGCAGGCCCACGGCATACGCTTCGTCGCCAGCGCGCAGTGGACGGCGCCGCAGGAGCGCTGGGCGCGCTCGTTCTTCGAGCGCGAGGTGCTGCCGGTGCTGACGCCGATCGGCCTCGACCCCGCCCACCCCTTCCCCAAGGTGCTCAACAAGAGCCTGAACTTCGCCGTCATGCTCGAGGGCACCGACGCCTTCGGGCGCAACGTCGACCTCGGCATCATCCAGGCTCCGCGCGCGCTGCCGCGGGTGCTGGCGATCCCGGACGAACTCGTCGAGCACGACGGCGAGCGCCACAGCTTCGTGCTGCTGTCGTCGCTGATGCATGCCTACGCCGGCCACCTGTTCCCCGGCCTGAAGGTGCTCGGGGTGCACCAGTTCCGTGTCACGCGCAACAGCGAGCTTTTCGTCGACGACGACGAGATCACCAACCTGCGCACCGCGCTGCAGGGAGAACTGCGCGCACGTCATTACGGCGACGCGGTGCGCCTGGAGGTCACCAGCTCGTGCCCGCAGCCGCTGCTCGAGCGCCTGATGCGCGAGAACGCGCTGCAGCCGCGCGACTGCTACCGCGCCGACGGGCCGGTGAACCTGGCACGCCTGCAGTCGGTCATCGACATGCTGCCCGCGGGGCACCTGACCTACACCCCCCACCTGCCGGCGGCCATCGCCGGCTGGCCCGGTGCCGAGCCCGAGCTGTTCGACCGCATCCGCGCCAGCGACGTGCTGCTGCACCACCCCTACGACAGCTTCGCCCCGGTGGTCGACCTCGTGCGCACGGCCGCGCGCGACCCCGCGGTGCTGGCCATCAAGCAGACCATCTACCGTGCCGGGCAGACCTCGGACCTGATGGAGGCCCTGATCGAGGCCGCGCGCAACGGCAAGGAAGTCACCGTGGTGCTCGAGCTGATGGCGCGCCTGGACGAGGAGACCAACATCAACTGGGCGGCGCGCCTGGAAGCCGAGGGCGCGCACGTGGTGTACGGCGTGGTCGGCTTCAAGTGCCACGCCAAGATGCTCATGGTGGTGCGCCGCGAGCGGGTCGGCAGGCGCGGCGAGCAGCTGCGGCGCTACGTGCATCTGGGCACCGGCAACTACCACACGCGCACGGCCCGCATGTACACCGACTTCGGGCTGATGACCGCCGACGACGCGATCTGCGCCGACGTGAACCAGGTGTTCCTCGAGATTACCGGCTCGTCGCGCTTCGCGCCGCTGCGCCGGCTGTGGCAGTCGCCGTTCTCGCTGCTGGACAACCTGATCAAGGCCATACGCCACGAGGCGCGCCTGGCGCGCGCCGGACGCCGCGCCCGCATCTGGGCACGCGTGAACGCGCTGGTCGAGCCCACCGTGATCCACGAGCTCTACAAGGCCTCGCGCGCCGGCGTGGAGATCCGCCTGCTGGTTCGCGGCCCCTGCATGCTTCGTCCCGGCGTTCCGGGGCTGTCGGAGAACATCCGGGTGCGTTCAGTGATCGGACGATTCCTCGAGCACTCGCGGGTGTTCATGTTCCACAACGACGGCGCCAACGACGTTTGGATCTCGTCGGCCGACTGGATGGAACGCAACCTGTTCCGTCGGGTCGAGATCGCCGCGCCGATCCTCGAGCCCGGCGCCAAGGCCAAGGTGATCCGCGAAGGCCTGCGCGTGCACTGGCAGACCCCCGGCAACGCCTGGGACATGGACAGTTCCGGCAACTGGCGCCGCGCGCGCGGCTGGGCCAGGAGCCCGGGCAGCCACCAGTTGCTGGTGGACTCGCGCAACCCGCCGCCGCAGACGCCGGGCTGAGCACCGCGTCTGCTTCGCGAGCAGCCGAGGCTTGCGCGGGTCTTGCGGGCATTGCGAAGCGTGCATGCGTGCGCCATGCGCGCGGCCCAGGCAGGCATGTGCGGCTGGCCTCCCGGCGGTCGACCTCGAATGCAGGCGCGCTTCGGCGCTCACGAGAAAACGCAGGGCCGCCCCAAGTTTTCTCGACCCCCACGGGGGATGAGGCCGGACCAGCTGCTGTGCCTGCGCACAGCAGCGCGCCGGCCGAATCCGAGCAGCCTGCAAGCTGCGAGGTGGAACGGGTCGGGCCCCAGGCCCGGCCCTGGGGGCACTCTCACGCCGGATGCGCGGCGACCGGCTCGGACGTGGCCTCGGGCTGCGGCAGCACCAGGCGCTGCGCGGGAAAGCGCGCGCTGAACGTGCTGCCCTCGCCCATCTGGCTGACGATGCGCAACTCGGCCTGGTGGCGCAGCAGCGCGTGCTTGACGATGGCCAGGCCCAGCCCGGTGCCGCCGGACTCGCGCGAACGCCCGCGGTCGACGCGGTAGAAGCGCTCGGTCAGGCGCGGGATATGTTCGGCGGCAATGCCGATCCCGGTGTCGCTGACGCTGAACTCGCCGATGGCCTCGCCCAGCCCGCTCTCCAGCAAGCGCCAGCGGATCTGGATCACGCCGCCGTTCGGGGTGTAGCGCACCGCGTTGCTCACCAGATTGCCGAAGGCGCTCGCCAGCTCGCTGCTGGCGCCGCGCAGCTTGCTGACGTCGGCGCTGGTCTCGATGCGATGCCGGCCGGCCGACAGCGCGCGCGCGTCGGCCGCCAGGCGCGCGACGACACCCGGCATGTCCAGCAGCTCCTCGGCGGGCTGGTGCGGGTCGCCCTCGAGGTGCGCCAGGGTCAGCAGGTCCTCGACCAGCTGGCGCATGCGATCGCTTTGCTGCTGCATCAGCTCCAGGATGCGCTCGCGCTCGTCGGCCGAGAACTCCAGGGTGCGCAGGGATTCGACAAAACCGGCAATCACGGTCAGCGGGGTCTTGATCTCGTGCGACACGTTGGCCACGAAATCGCGCCGCATGGCCTCGGTGCGCTCGAGCTGGGTGACGTCGCGCGACAGCAGCAGCTTGTCCCCGTCGCCATAGGGAATGACCTGCACGCTGAGCAGCACGGTCCCGTGGCTGCCGTTGCGGCGCATGAGCAGCGGCTCGGCGAACTGGCGCGCCGCCAGGTAGGCGACGAATTCCGGATTGCGGATCAGGTGCACCGCATGCTGGCGCATGTCGCGCTGGGGATCCAGCCCGAAATGCCCGGCGGCGGTGGCGTTGCACCAGTCGATCTGGCCATGCTCGTCGATCAGCATGACCCCGTTGGGCGAGGCCTGCAGCGCCTCGATGAAGCGGCTGAGCTTGTTCTCCTCGCGCTGCACCCGGTTCTGCCACAGCCGCAGCTGACGCGCGCTGCGGTAGAACACCTCGCCCCACACCCCCGGCGACTGCGGCACCGTGTCGCGTTGCGGAAAGCGCAGCCATTCGAGCAGGCGAGCACGCGCCAGGGTGTCGAAGGCGATGACTCCGACGGCCAGCGCGCAGGCCAGCGCCAGCCCGGCGGTCGGGCCCAGCCAGTAGGCGACCGCGGCCCCGGCCAGCGCGAGCACGGCGACGACGGCAAGCAGGCGGAGAAGCACGAAACGCATGCGCGATCAGGCAGAAAGGTGGTGCAGACAGGCCGCCGGGCGCGCCTGCCGGCAAGGGTCAGCCGGCCGTGGCTCCCTGGCGCTGGGTGAATCGATAGCCGGCACCGCGCACGGTCTCGACCATCTCCGCGCAGTTCGCCGGCGCCAGCGCCTCGCGCAGGCGCTTGATGTGCACGTCGACCGTGCGTTCCTCGATGAACACGTGGTCTCCCCACACCTTGTCGAGCAGCGCGCCGCGGCTGTGCACGCGCTCGGGGTGGGTCATCATGAAGTGCAGCAGCTTGAACTCCGTGGGCCCCAGGCGCAGCTCCTGCTCGGCGCCACCGCCGGCGGTGAAGGTCACCCGGCGCGTGCCCGGATCGACCGCCAGCCCGCCGGCGCGTACCGGTTCGTCGGTGAGCTGCGGCGAGCGCCGGCGCAGCACGGCCCGGATGCGCGCGAGCAGTTCCTTGGGGGAGAAGGGCTTGGTGATGTAGTCGTCGGCTCCGGCGTCGAGCCCGGCGATGGTGTCGCTTTCCTCGCTTCGCGCGGTCAGCAGGATCATCGGGATCGAACGCGTGCGAGTTCCCTGGCGCAGTTCGCGCAGCAGCGCCACCCCCGACATGCCCGGCAGCATCCAGTCGACCAGCATGACATCGGGCAGCACGTCGCGGATCAGGCGCAGCGCCTCCTCGGCGCTGCCGGCCACGATGGGGCAGTGACCGGCGTGGCGCAGGTTCACCGCGAGCAGCTCGGCGATCGCCGGCTCGTCTTCGACAATCAGGATGTTGCTGGCCATGGTCGATGGGTTCCGGCTGGCGTTCAGAGGGTCCCCGCCACCTCGTTGAAGGCTTGCTTGTTGTGCCGCACGTCGGTGCCTCGCACCACGTAGATCACGAACTCGGCGATGTTCTTGGCGTGGTCACCGATGCGCTCGATGGCCTTGGCGATGAACACCATGTCCAGGCTGGCCGAGATGTTGCGCGGGTCCTCCATCACGTAGGTGATGAGCTTGCGCATGAAGGAGTCGAATTCGGCGTCGATGGCGCTGTCGGCGGTGACGATGTCGACCGCCGAGCGTTCGTCCAGGCGCGCGAATGCGTCCAGCGCCTTGCGGATCTGCGCCACCGCGAGGTCGGACTCGCGGATGATCTCGTTGAACGAAATGGCCAGGTTGGCGCCCGCCTCGATGAGGTCGCGCGCCATGCGTGCGATGCGGTCGGCCTCGTCGCCCACGCGTTCCAGGTTGGTGATGGTCTTCGAGATCGCCAGCATCAGGCGCAGGTCGCGCGCGGTGGGTTGGCGCTTGGCGATGATCTGGGCCACGTCAGCGTCGATGTCGACTTCCATCTGGTTGACGCGCTTCTCGTTGAGCATCACGCCGCGGGCGGCCTCGGCGTCGAAGTGGCGCAGCGCGTAGACCGCCTGCGCGATCTGCGACTCGACCAGGCCGCCCATTTCCAGCACGCGGGTGGTGATGGAACTGATCTCGGCGTCGAACTGGGTGGAAAGGTGCTTGTCCATGGTGGTCGCTCCTGCGACGGGGTCAGCCGAAACGGCCGGTGATGTAGTCCTCGGTCTGCTGCTTCGCAGGCTTGAGGAAGATCTGGTTGGTGTCGCCGAACTCGATCATCTCGCCCAGGTACATATAGGCGGTGTAGTCGGAAACGCGAGCCGCCTGCTGCATGTTGTGGGTCACGATGGCCACCGTGTAGTCGCTCTTGAGCTCGGTCACCAGTTCCTCGATCTTCGCGGTGGAGATCGGGTCGAGCGCCGAGGTCGGCTCGTCGAGCAGCAGCACCTCGGGCCTGATGGCGATGGCTCGCGCGATGCACAGGCGCTGCTGCTGGCCGCCCGACAGGCTCAGCCCGCTCTGGTGCAGCTTGTCCTTGACCTCGTCCCACAGCGCCGTCTTGGTCAGCGCCCAATGCACGCGCTCCTCCATGTCGGCGCGCGGCAGCTTCTCGTACAGCCGGATGCCGAACGCGATGTTGTCGAAGATCGACATCGGGAACGGGGTGGGCTTCTGGAACACCATGCCGACACGCGCGCGCAGCAGCGAGACGTCCTCGTCACGCCCCAGGATGTTGCGCCCGTCGAGCAGCACCTCGCCCTCCGCACGCTGTTCGGGATACAGCTCGAACATACGATTGAAAATGCGCAGCAGGGTCGACTTGCCGCAACCCGACGGGCCGATGAACGCGGTCACCTGGTTCTCGGCGATATCCAGGCTGACGTTCTTGATGGCGTGGAACTTGCCGTAGTAGAAGTTGACGTTGCGCACCGACAGGCGCGCGCGTGGCGCCGCCTGCGGCTCGGTTGCCGATTGGTTCATCGTCGTAGGGTCCGGTGTTTCGGAGGGACTGGGGCTGGCGGTCCGGGAATTCACAGGCGCTTGCGCAGGAACATGCGCGTCGTGATGTTGATCGCAAGCACGACGGCGATCACCAGGAACGCCGCGGCGTAGGCAAGCGCATGCGCCGACGCGAAGGGCTGGTTGATGAAGCTCCAGATCACGTAGGTCAGGTATCCCACCGGCTCGTGCGTGAGCTTGCCGTTCCACATGTAGTTGGACCAACCCGCGGTGTAGATGAGAGGTGCCGTCTCTCCCACCGAGATGGCCAGCGACAGCAGGACCCCGGTGATGACACCGGAGCGCGCAGCAGGCAGCAGGATCTTGAACACCACCTGGTGCTCCCTGCAGCCCAGCGCGTAGCCCGCCTCGCGCAAGCTCGGCGGGTTCTGGCGCATCGCCAGTTCGGTGAAGCGTGCGATGTAGGGCACGATCAGGATGGCCAGCGTGATCGCGCCGGCCAGCGCCGAGAACTGCCAGCCCAGACCCTCGACCAGCGTGACGTAGCTGAAATAGCCCAGCACGATCGACGGCACGCCGGTCAGCACGTCGGCGAGAAAGCGCACGGAACTTCCCCAGGGGCCGCTGCCGTACTCGGCCAGGTAGACCCCGGTCAGCACACCGACCGGAGCGGCGAACACGATGGCACCGGCGCTGAGCACCACGGTGCCCTCGATGGCGTTGAGCAGGCCGCCGCTGATTCCGTTGGTGACCTGCGTGAACACCT
The DNA here is from genome assembly GCA_021847345.1 of Pseudomonadota bacterium. Taxonomy (GTDB): domain Bacteria; phylum Pseudomonadota; class Gammaproteobacteria; order Burkholderiales; family Burkholderiaceae_C; genus Thiomonas_A. The sequence goes on along the minus strand of JAJZTW010000002.1, from coordinate 93,209 downwards.
CGAGGTTCAGCGCGCTGGCGCCGCGCGACAGCACGGTCCACAGGATGTCGGCCAGCGGAACGACCACCAGCACGAAGGACAGGCTGCACAGGACGGCGAATACGACGGCGCTGGCGCGCCGGCGCCCGGACACGCGCCGGACGGATTCAGGCGCCGAGCGCAACGCGCCGGGTGAGGAAGCGAGCGATGACATTGACGATGACCGCGATGACGAGAAGGACGAGGGCGATTTCAGCAAGCGAACGAACCGCCATGCCGCTGGTGTCCTGCAGCGCGCTGTCGAGCTGGGAGGCGATGAACGCCGCCATGCTGGTGATCGGGCTGTACAGGTTCTTCGGCAGATAGTTCAGCGCGCCTCCACTGACCATCAGCACCGCCATGGTCTCGCCCAGCGCGCGACCGAGGGCGAGGATCACCGCGCCGATCAACGGCGTGCGCACCGCCGGCAGCAAGGCGCGGCGCAGCACCTCGGCCCGCGTGGCGCCCAGCGCGAAGCACGACTCGCGCAGTTCTCGGGGAACCCGGCGCAGCGCCTCGACCAGTGTGCTGGAGATCACCGGCAGCACCATCAGCGCCAGCACCAGGCTGGCCGTGAGCAGGCCGTAGCCGCTGTTTGCGGGGGTGGAGAAAAAGGACAGGAAGGGCAGCGCATGCGCGATGGCCGGGGCCAGGAACTTCAGGGTCAGCGGCGCCAGCACCTCGAGCCCCCACAACCCGTAGACCACGCTGGGCACCATGGCCAGCAGTTCGGCGACCTGCGCGAAGGCCGAGCTCAGGCGATGCGGCGCATATTCCACCAGGTACAGCGCCACGCCGATGCCCACGGGCACCGCGATCAGCAGCGCGAAGGCCGAACTCGCCAGGGTGCCGACGATGAACACCCAGATGCCGTAATGCGCGCCCGGAGGAACCTGCACGCCGCGCACGTCGACCGGATTCGCATACAGGTTGCCCAGGCTCCATGTGTTCGAAAACAGGAAGCCCAGCCCGTTGAAGCGGATCGCGGGCCAGGAGTAAAGGGTCAGGAACACGAACACGGCGAGCAGCGCCAGCGGAATCAGTGCCGAAGTCACCTGCAATCCGTGTCGAAACCATCTCATGCCTGATCACCTGCCGTGTCGTGTGCGCCCCTGCGGGGCAGTCGCTGCGCGACAGGCGCAGCGTGGAATCGGGGCAGCCCGGGAATCAGCTGCCAACAGGCCCGGCATCCTCGCGGATGCCGGGCCCGGGACTTCACGCGCCCACCGGGCGCGTCAGACCTGCCGTCTGGATCGCTTACTGGATCTTCGCGATCTGGGCCTTGCTCAGCTCCTGCACGCGCTTGGGCAGCGCGATGAAGCGCACCGCGTCCAGGTACTTGGCGTCGTTGCCCTGCTCGACGGCCCAGCCCAGGAACTCCTTGACCGCCTTGGCGACTTCAGGCTTGGCCTGCTTGGCGTTGACGATGGCGTACTCGTAGTTGATGATCGGGTACGAATTCGCACCCGGCGCGAACACCAGGCTCAGGCGCTCGTCGGCCGGGGTCTTGGCGATCAGCTCGCCAGCCGCGGCGCTGACGGTCTTGGCGTCGGGCAGCAGGAACTTGCCGGCGCGGTTCTTCAGCATCGCGGTGCCCAGCCCGGCCTTGGCGACCTGCTCATGGAAGCTCACGCCGATGTAGGCGATCGAGTACGGGGTCTGCTGGCAGGCCTGGACCATGCCGGGGTTGCCGTTCGCGCCCACGCCGCCCTGCACCGCCGGCCAGCTGATGGTGGTGCCGTAGCCGACGCTGTTGTTCCACTTGCCGTCGGAGAACGACAGGTACTGGCTGAAAATGAAGGTGTCGCCGCTGCCGTCGGTGCGGTGGATCGGCACGATCGCGTGGTGCGGCAGCTTCACGCCGGGGTTCAGCGCCTTGATCGCGGCGTCGTCCCACTCCTTGATGGTCCCGCCGTAGATGCCGGCGAGCACCGGACCGTCGAGCTTGAGGTGGTCCTTGTTCAGGCCCGGAACGTTGAAGTTGACGGTCTGCGCGGAGATCGCCAGCGGGATGTTCAGAATGCTGGGGTTCTGCTTGATCTGGCCGTCGCTCATGTACGCGTCGGAGGCGCCGATCTGGGCCACGCCAGAGATCGCCTGGGCGATGCCGGTGCCACTACCCGTGCCTTGCGTGGTGATGCGCACGCCAGGATGGGCCTTGGTGTAGTCGGGCACCCACAGGTTGAACAGCGGGTACAGCAGCGTGGAGCCGGTTTCCAGCAGCGTCACGTCGGCGGCGTGGGCGGTCATCGGCGTCACGGAGGCGGCGATGGCCAGGCCGGCGGAGGCCAGTGCCAGCTTGAGCTGTTGGCGGCGGTTCGTATCGATCGACATGCAAGTTTCTCCTGAGGTCGTGCACCGGTCAGTGTTCGGTGTCTGAGGCCTCATTGGACGGGTGAATTATGACATTTTGGTGAAAGACACAAAATGCCGCGCATCCGTCTCGCGCCGCAACCCGCCCGCCGCGGCGATCAGGGCTCCTGCAACGCCTCTCCCAGGCGCCTCGCGCAGGCCTGCGCGAAAGCGGCGTCGGGATGCTCGACCATGATGCGAAGCACCGGCTCGGTACCGCTGGGGCGCACGAGCAGGCGACCGTCGTCGCCGAGCTCCGCCTCCACCTGCTGCCGGGCCCGCGCCAGGCCGACGTGGTGCTTCCAGTCGACACCGTCGCGCAGGCGGATGTTGAGCAGGGTCTGCGACAGCAGGCGCAGGTCGGCCAGCTGCTCGCCGAGGCTCTTGCCGCTGCGCACGACCAGCTCGAGCATCTGCAGCGCGGCGACGATTCCGTCGCCGGTGGTGTGGCGGTCCAGCAGCAGCATGTGCCCCGAGCCCTCGCCGCCCAGCTGCCAGCCACGCGCCAGCAGCTCCTCGAGCACGTAGCGGTCTCCCACCGCGGCGCGCACGAACTCGATGCCCTGGCGCGCCAGCGACTGCTCGACCGCCAGGTTGGTCATCAACGTGCCCACCACGCCGACAGGGCGCCGGTCCATGGCCAGCAGGTACAGCAGCTCGTCGCCGTTGAACAGCCGGCCGCTGGCATCGACCAGTTGCAGGCGGTCGGCGTCGCCGTCGAGCGCGATGCCGTAGTCGGCGCGGTGCTCGCGAACCGCCTGCATCAGCGCCTGCGGCGCCGTGGCGCCGACCTTGTCGTTGATGTTGAATCCGTCGGGTGCCGCGCCGATGCTGACCACGTCGGCGCCCAGCTCGTGGAACACCGAAGGCGCGATGTGGTAAGCCGCGCCATGCGCGCAGTCGACCACCAGGCGCAGCCCCTTGAGGGTCTGGTGGTTGGGAAAGGTGCTCTTGCAGAACTCGATGTAGCGCCCGGCGGCGTCGTCCAGGCGCCGCGCCTTGCCCAGCTGCTCGGAGGGCACGCAGCCCTCGGCGCGCGGCAGCTCGGCCTCCACCGCCAGCTCCCAGCTGTCGGGCAGCTTGCTGCCGCCGGCGGAGAAGAACTTGATGCCGTTGTCGGCGTAGGGATTGTGCGAGGCGCTGATCACCACGCCGAGGTCCAGGCGCAGCGCCCGGGTCAGGTAGGCCACGCCGGGGGTCGGCAGCGGGCCCACCAGCACGACGTCGCAGCCCGCCGCGGAAAAGCCGCATTCCAGCGCGGCTTCGAGCATGTAGCCCGACACGCGCGTGTCCTTGCCGATCAGCACCGTCGGGCGCTGCGCGCTGCCGGCGCGCAGCACGCGCCCGGCGGCGTGCCCCAGGCGCAGGCCGAACTCGGGAACGATGGGCGATCGCCCGACATGCCCACGCACCCCGTCGGTGCCGAAATATTGTCTGTTGCTCAAGATGCCTGCCTCCTCCTGCCCACCATGGTCACGGCCGCATGGCCTCGAAGGTGCGCAGCGCGTCGCGGGTGGCCGCCACGTCGTGCACGCGCACCACGCGCGCGCCGGCGGCCACGCAGGCCAGCGCGGCCCCCAGGCTGGCCGGCACGCGCTCGAGCGGCGGCAGCTTCGAGGTCCCGGCCAGCATGGACTTGCGCGACACGCCGATCAGCACCGGATAGCCGGCCTCGCACAGCGGCTCCAGCGCACGCGCCAGCGCCAGGTTGTGCTCGCGGGTCTTGCCGAAGCCGAAGCCGGGGTCCAGGCAGATGCGATGTCGCCCCACCCCGGCCTGCTGCGCGGCCTGCGCGCGCTGCAGCAGGAACGCTCGCACCTCGGCGACCACGTCGTCGTAGTGCGGCTCGAGCTGCATGCTCGCAGGCTCGCCCTGCATGTGCATCAGGCATACGCCGGCCTCGGCGCTGGCGGCCACGGCCTCCAGCGCGCCGGGCTGGCGCAGCGCGTACACGTCGTTGATGATGTCGACCCCCAGCTCCAGCGCGGCACGCATGGTCTCGGGGTGGTAGGTGTCGACCGAGATCGGCACCTGCCAGCCCACCAGTTCGCGCAGCACCGGCTGCAGGCGCCGCCATTCCTCGGGCGCCGACACAGGCTGCGAGCCGGGGCGCGTGGACTCCGCGCCGAGATCGAGCAGGTCGGCCCCCTCGTCGAGCAGGCGCCGCGCATGGGCCAGCGCGGCGGCCGGAGTGTCGTGCCTGCCGCCGTCCGAGAAGGAGTCGGGCGTGACGTTGACGATGCCCATCAGCAGCGTGCGCCGCAGCGACAAGACAAAACGCCCGGCCTGCCACACGGGTTCGTGCGACGGGCCGGGCGCGCGGGTCGACGCCTGGCTTGCCAAGGGCTTGCCGCTCAGACGGGACTGGCGGTGGGCGCGTCCGACGGCAGGCCGCCGCTGGAACGGCCGGCGCTCGGCGGCTGGTTGCTCGGCAGGGTGCCGGGCGGACGCGGCGGGCGCGGCGGACGGCCGTCCATGATGTCGTCGATCTGCTCGGAGTCGATGGTCTCCCACTCCAGCAGCGCGCGCGCCATGGCGTGGATCTTGTCCTGGTTGTCCTCGATGAGCTTGCGCGCCAGAGCGTACTGCTCGTCGATGATGCGGCGGATCTCGGCGTCGACCTTCTGCATGGTCTGCTCGGACACGTGCGTGGTCTTGGTGATCGATCGGCCGACGAACACCTCGCCCTCGTTTTCCGCATAGACCATCGGGCCCAGCGAGTCCGACATGCCGTAGCGCGTGACCATGTCGCGCGCCAGCTGGGTGGCCCGCTCGAAGTCATTGGACGCGCCGGTGGTCATCTGGTGCATGAACACCTCCTCGGCGATGCGCCCGCCGAACAGCACCGAGATCATGCTCAGGATGCGGTCGCGCCCCATGCTGTAGCGATCGGCCTCGGGCAGCTGCATGGTCAGGCCCAGCGCGCGCCCGCGCGGGATGATCGTGACCTTGTGCACCGGGTCGGTCTGCGGCATCAGGCGCGCCACCAGCGCGTGGCCTGCCTCGTGGTAGGCGGTGTTGCGGCGCTCTTCCTCGGGCATGACCATCGAGCGGCGCTCGGCGCCCATCATGATCTTGTCCTTGGCGCGCTCGAAGTCCTCCATCTCGACCAGGCGCCCGTTGCGGCGCGCGGCGAACAGCGCGGCCTCGTTGACCAGGTTGGCGAGGTCGGCGCCCGAGAAGCCGGGTGTGCCGCGCGCCAGGATGTCGGCGCGCACGTCGGGTCCGACCGGCGCCTTGCGCATGTGCACCGTGAGGATCTGCTCGCGCCCGCGGATGTCGGGCAGCTGCACGTAGACCTGGCGGTCGAAGCGACCGGGACGCAGCAGCGCCGGGTCGAGGATGTCCGGGCGGTTGGTCGCGGCGATCACGATGACACCCAGGTTGGTGTCGAAGCCGTCCATCTCGACCAGCATCTGGTTCAGGGTCTGCTCGCGCTCGTCGTTGCCGCCGCCCAGGCCGGCGCCACGATGGCGGCCGACGGCGTCGATCTCGTCGACGAAGATGATGCAGGGAGCGTGCTTTTTCGCGGTCTCGAACATGTCGCGCACCCGCGACGCGCCGACGCCCACGAACATCTCGACGAAATCCGAACCGGAGATCGAGAAGAACGGCACCTTCGCCTCGCCAGCCACGCTCTTGGCCAGCAGGGTCTTGCCGGTGCCGGGGGGGCCGACCAGCAGCACGCCGCGCGGGATGCGCCCGCCCAGCTTCTGGAATTTCTGCGGATCGCGCAGGAAGTCGACGAGTTCCTTGACCTCTTCCTTGGCCTCGTCGCAGCCGGCCACGTCGGCGAAGGTCACCGTGTTGCTCGACTCGTCGAGCAGGCGCGCCTTGGACTTGCCGAAACTGAAGGCGCCGCCCCGGCCTCCGCCTTGCATCTGGCGCATGAAGTACACCCACACGCCGATCAGCAGCAGCATCGGGAACCAGGAAATCAGGATTTGCATCAGGAACGACTGTTCCTCACGCGGGGCTCCCACCACCTGCACGCCGTCCTTCATGAGGTCGCCGGTCATCCACAGATCGCCGGGCGAGGTCAGCGTGTAGTGGTTGCCGTCGGTGGTGGTCACGTCGAGCGTGCCGCTCTGGTGCACCACGACCTTCTTCACGCGGCCCTGCTTGGCCTCGTGCATGAACTGGGTGTAGCTGACCGTGTCGGCCGGCGCGCTGCGGTCGAACTGCTTGAACACGGTGAACAGCACCAGGCCGATGACCAGCCAGATTGCGACCTTGGAAAACCATTGATTGTTCAAGACAGACTCCTCAGGCCCGAAGGGGCGCACCCGGGTGCGATCCCCTTCCATATGTTGCCGATTCTAGGCGAATCAAGAGCGCGCGCCGTGACCGCGCTCAGCCGGCGCGCAGGTCATCCATGTAAACCTGCTATTGATTTGCCACCGATGATAGTCTTTATCGGGATTGCGCGCGCGGCTTCGGGTGCAGCGCCAGCACGAACACCTCGGCCGAGCGCTCCCGCGAGGCCTTGGGCTTGATCGCCTTGACCACCTTGAAGTGCTGCTTGTAGCGCGTGACGATCTGGCTGAAATAGCCGCTGTGGAAGGTCTTGATCAACAGCGCGCCGTCGTCGCCCAGCCAGTTCACCGCGAACTCCAGCGCGAGGTCGGCCAGGTGTTCGACGCGCGCGGCGTCTGCCGACGCGATGCCGGACAGGTTCGGCGCCATGTCGGACAGCACGAGGTCGGCCCGGCGCCCGGCCAGCAGGGCCTCGACCTGCTGCAGCACTTCGGGCTCCCGAAAATCCCCCTGCAGGAACTGCACCCCGTCGACGGGCTCCATCGGCAGCAGGTCCAGCGCGATGACCTGCCCGCGCAGCGCGCCGGCCGCATCGCATCCCATGCGGCGCACCAGGTACTGCGACCACGCGCCCGGCGCGCTGCCGAGCTCGACGATCAGCTGCCCGGGGCGCACCAGGCGGTGATCCTGGTCGATTTCCTGCAGCTTGTAGGCGGCGCGCGAGCGGTAGTTGTCCTTCTGCGCCTGCTTGACGTAAGGGTCGTGCAGGTGCTCGTTGAGCCATTTCTTGCTGAATCGGTTCTTTTTCATCGGGTGAGCCTGCTCATTTTCGACCTGCGCGCACTGGAGCGCCTGGCGAAGACGGATAATGCGGGAATGAGTTCCCTTTCCCTGACCCCGGCCGAACGCAGCGCCAAGCGCGCGCAGGCCCATTCCCTCAAGCCCAGCGTGCTCATCGGCGAGCAGGGCCTGAGCGAGGCCGTGCTGGCCGAAATCGACCGCGCGCTGCGCGCCCACGACCTGATCAAGGTACGCGTGGCGGGCGACGAGCGTGCCGAGCGCGCGCAGATGCTCGAGACCATCTGCGAGCGCCTGGGCGCCGCGCCGGTGCAGAGCATCGGGCGCATGCTGGTCGTGTTCCGGCCCCTTCCCGCGAAGGATGTGCTCGAGTCCGCTCCAGCGCGGCCCGGCGCGCCGCGCCAGGTCAAGGTCGTCGTGCCATCGAGCAGCCCGACCCACCGGCCGAAGGTCAAGCGCCTGACCGTGCTGGGCAACCAGCGCGTGACTCCGGCGGGAAAGGTCAAGCGCGCCAAGCCGCGCCGCTCGAGCATCAAGAAGGTGCGCCTGGGATGAAGCCCGGGGGCTGCGACCGGCCCGCCTAGGCGGGGTCGCGTCCGAGCTGCGAAGGCAGCAGCCACGCGTAGCACAGCACGCACAGCGCCTGCGCGGCGTAGGCCGTGCTCGCCGCGACATGCCAGCCGGCGAGGCTCGGCGCATGCTCGGCGGCCGCCGCCAGCAGTTGCGGCACGATCACGAACTCACCCAGCACGTCGAAGAACAGCCCGCCCATCACCAGCAGCAGCGGCGTGGTCATGCCGGCGCTGCGCCGCTGCTCGACCACCAGCAGCGCGGCGCCGAGAACCACGCCGGCCAGCGACATGAGATAGAACATGCGGCTGGCCACCGCGGCGGCCGCGAGCTTGTGCGAGATCAGCGCGAACGCGGTGGGCGCGCCGATCAGCCCGACGGCGGCGAGACCGCCGAGCCACAGCCCGACGAGCACGATCTGCAGACGCAGACGACGCAGCATTGCCATGGCGGACCTCGTTGCTTGGCGCTTCAGGAGTAGGAAACCTTGACGATGCTGTAGCTGCGCGTACCGGCGGGAGCGGCGACCTGGATCAGGTCGCCCTCCTCCTTGCCGATCATCGCGCGCGCGATCGGCGAACTCACCGAGATCATGTGCTGCTTGAGGTCGGCCTCGTCGTCGCCGACGATCTGGTAGGAGACCTCGTCGCCGCTGTCCTCGTCGCACAGCGCCACGGTGGCGCCGAACACCACGCGCCCGCCGGCGTCGAGCTCGGCGGGATCGATGATCTGCGCCGACGACAGCTTGCCCTCGAGCTCGGCGATTCGCCCCTCGATGAAGCCCTGGCGGTCCTTCGCCGCCTCGTATTCGGCGTTTTCCGACAGGTCGCCCTGCGCGCGCGCCTCGGCGATGGCCTGGATCACCGCGTGGCGCTCGACCGATTTCAGGCGCTGCAGCTCGGCGCGCAGCTTTTCCGCGCCGCGGCGGGTCATGGGGGTAGGCATGGGAAACAACCGTCCTTGAATCAGGGAAAAAGACAATGCGGCGGCAAACCCCGGGCCTGCCCGCCGGATGACCATCCGCCGGGCGTGCCGGGTCTGCTGCCGCTGGAAGCCGCGCGTCGCCGCGCGGCCCGTGTTGGAGCCCCGTGTTGGAGCCGACTGACCCGCGCGACATCGGCCGCGCAGTCGGCCGGGCCAAATTTTCAGTTTGCCAAAGCGAGGCTTTGATGTAAAGCCTGCAGGGGATAGACCTCGAGACTGCGCAGGCACTTCATGCCCTCCACGGCTGCCTCGGCTCCCGCAATGGTCGTGAAGGTCGCCACGCGAGCGGCGAGCGCGCTGGTGCGGATGGCGCGTGAATCGACAATCGCGTTGCGTCGCTCCTCGACCGTGTTGACGACCAGCGCGATGTCGCCGTTTTTCATCATGTCGACCACGTTCGGACGTCCTTCGGTGACCTTGTTGACCACCTCGACGTCGAGCCCGGCGTTGCTCAGCGCCTGCGCGGTGCCGCGCGTGGCACTGAGCGCGAAACCCATGGCGGCGAGTTCGCGCGCCACCTCGACCATGCGCGGCTTGTCGCTGTTCTTGACCGACAGGAACACCTTGCCCGAGCCCGGCTCGGGCAGGCGCGTGCCGGCGCCGATCTGGCTTTTCACGAAGGCCTCGCCGAAGCTGCGCCCGACCCCCATGACCTCGCCGGTGGACTTCATCTCGGGCCCGAGGATGGGGTCGACGCCCGGGAACTTGACGAAGGGGAACACGGCCTCCTTGACGCTGTAGTAGCCCGGCACGACCTCGTCGGGCACGCGCTGCTGGACCAGGGTGCGGCCGACCATGCAGCGCGCGGCGATCTTCGCCAGCTGCAGTCCGGTGGCCTTGGACACGAAGGGCACGGTGCGCGACGCGCGCGGGTTGACCTCGAGCACGAAGATGCGGTCCTCGTCTCCATCCTGCTGGATCGCGAACTGCACGTTCATCAGGCCGACCACGTTCAGTCCGCGGGCCATCGCCACGGTCTGGCGCTTGAGCTCGGCGATGGTCTGCGGGCGCAGCGAATACGGCGGCAGCGAGCAGGCCGAGTCGCCCGAGTGCACGCCGGCCTGCTCGATGTGCTCCATGACCCCGGCGACGAACACCTGCTCGCCGTCGCACACCGCGTCGACATCGCACTCGATGGCGTCGTTCAGGAAGCGGTCGAGCAACACCGGCGAATCGTTGGACACCTTGACCGCCTCGCGCATGTAGCGCTCGAGGTCGCGCTGCTCGTGCACGATCTCCATGGCGCGCCCGCCCAGCACGTAGCTGGGTCGCACCACCAGCGGGTAGCCGATTTCCTCGGCCCGCGAGATGGCCTCGGTCTCGGAGCGTGCCGTGCGGTTGGGCGGCTGCAGCAGGCCCAGTTTCTGGATCAGCTGCTGGAATCGCTCGCGATCCTCGGCGGCGTCGATCATGTCCGGACTGGTGCCGATGATCGGCACCCCGGCGTCGCCCAGCGCCAGCGCCAGCTTCAGCGGGGTCTGGCCGCCGTACTGCACGATCACGCCGGCGGGCTTTTCCTTGTCGACGATCTCCAGCACGTCCTCGAGGGTCAGCGGCTCGAAGTACAGACGGTCGGAGGTGTCGTAGTCGGTCGACACGGTCTCCGGGTTGCAGTTGACCATGATGGTCTCGTAGCCGTCCTCGCGCATCGCCAGCGCCGCATGCACGCAGCAGTAGTCGAACTCGATGCCCTGGCCGATGCGGTTGGGCCCGCCGCCCAGCACCATGATCTTCTTGCGCGTGCTCGGCTCGGCCTCGCACTCGTCCTCGTAGCTGGAATACAGGTAGGCGGTCTGCGTGGCGAACTCCGCGGCGCAGGTGTCGACGCGCTTGTACACCGGGCGCACCTTGAGCTCGTGGCGGCGCTTGCGCACCGCGGCCTCGGTGCTCTTGAGCAGGTAGGCCAGGCGGCGGTCCGAGAAGCCCTTGCGCTTGAGCCAGCGCAGCGTGGCGGCATCGAGGTCGTCCAGGCGCTTGCGCTCGAGCTGCAGCTCGACGTCGACGATGTCCTTGATCTGCGCCAGGAACCACGGGTCGATGCGCGTGAGCTGGTGCACGTCGTCCAGCGAGAAGCCCTGCGCGAAGGCGTCTCCCACGTACCAGATTCGCTCCGGCCCGGGTTCGCCCAGCTCGCGTTCGAGCACCTCGCGGTCGGTGGTCATCTGGTTCAGCCCGTCGACGCCGACCTCCAGCCCGCGCAGCGCCTTCTGGAAGCTTTCCTGGAAATTGCGCCCGATCGCCATGACCTCGCCGACCGACTTCATCTGCGTGGTCAGGCGCGAGTCGGCCTGCGGGAACTTCTCGAACGCGAAACGCGGCACCTTGGTGACCACGTAGTCGATGGTCGGCTCGAACGACGCCGGCGTGGCCCCGCCGGTGATGTCGTTGCGCAATTCGTCCAGCGTGTAGCCCACCGCCAGCTTGGCCGCCACCTTGGCGATGGGAAAGCCGGTGGCCTTCGACGCCAGCGCCGACGAGCGCGACACGCGCGGGTTCATCTCGATCACGATCATGCGCCCGTCGCGCGGGTTGATCGCGAACTGCACGTTCGAGCCGCCGGTGTCGACTCCGATCTCGCGCAGCACGGCGATGCTGGCGTCGCGCATCAACTGGTATTCCTTGTCGGTCAGGGTCTGCGCCGGCGCCACCGTGATCGAGTCGCCGGTGTGCACGCCCATCGGATCCAGGTTCTCGATCGAGCACACGATGATGCAGTTGTCCGCGCGGTCGCGAACCACCTCCATCTCGAATTCCTTCCAGCCGATCAGGGACTCCTCGATCAGCAGCTCGCTGGTCGGCGAGGCCTCCAGGCCGCGCTTGCAGATCGCCTCGAATTCCTCGGGGTTGTAGGCGATGCCTCCGCCGGTTCCGCCGAGCGTGAAGCTGGGGCGGATGATGGTCGGGAAGCCGATGGTCTTCTGCACCGCCCAGGCCTCGTCCATCGAGTGGGCGACTCCCGAGCGCGCCGATTCCAGCCCGATGGAGGTCATCGCCTGCTTGAACAGCTGGCGGTCCTCGGCCTTCTCGATGGCCTGCGGGCGCGCGCCGATGAGCTCGCAGCCGTATTTCTGCAGCACGCCGTTGCGGTGCAGGTCCAGCGCGCAGTTCAGCGCCGTCTGCCCGCCCATGGTCGGCAGCACCGCGTCGGGGCGCTCGCGCTCGATGATGCGCTCGACCACCTGCCAGGTGATGGGCTCGATGTAGGTGACGTCGGCCGTCTCCGGGTCGGTCATGATGGTCGCCGGGTTGCTGTTGACCAGCACCACGCGGTAACCCTCCTCGCGCAGCGCCTTGCAGGCCTGGGCGCCCGAGTAGTCGAACTCGCAGGCCTGGCCGATGACAATCGGGCCGGCGCCGATGATCAGGATGGTTTGGATGTCTGTGCGCTTGGGCATGAGGCTGCTTGAATGTGGGGGACGCGGGGTTCGTGGCGAGTCGGGCGGTGATTCGGGCGGCGATGCTGCCTCAGTGCGGCGTGGCGGTGGCCAGGCGCGCGCTGAAGGCGACGAAGGCCGCGCCCAGCGCGCCGGTGAGCCCGGCCGACAGGCGCCGCCGGCGGCGGAACGCCTCGGCCAGGCGGGCGCCGGCGAAGATCAGCACCGACAGGTACAGCGCGCTGAAGAACTGCACGATGGCCCCCAGCACCAGGAAGGACAGCGCCGGGTGCGGGTAGTCCGGCTCGACGAACTGGATGAAAAAGGAAATGAAGAACAGGATCGCCTTCGGGTTGAGCAGGCTGATCAGCAGGGCCTTGAGCAAGGGATGGGCGTCGTCCACGCGCATCGGCGGCGCCTGCGGAATCTCCGACCTGCGCCAGTTGCGCAACGCCCGCCGCAGCATGCCGAAGCCGATCCAGGCCAGGTAGGCGGCGCCGGCCAGCTTGACCAGCATGAACAGCCAGGCCACCGCCTCGAGCAGGCTGGCCAGCCCGGCGGCGGCGAGCACCATCAGCACGCTGTCGCCGATGAAGATGCCGCAGGCGCCGAGATAGCCGGTGCGCACGCCGCGCTGCGCGGCCAGGCCCAGCACGTACAGCGAGTTCGGCCCCGGCAACAGCACGATGAACACCACGCCGACGACGTACAGCGCGAGGTTGGTGATTCCGAATGCATGCATGACGGGGCTTCCGTGGGCGATGGGGCCGGGCGCTGTCAGGCGGAACGCCGGGCGGACTGCATCATGCCCTTGAAGCGATCGAACAACTCGCCGATGTCGTGCGGTCCGGGGCTGGCCTCCGGGTGGCCCTGGAAGCTCATCGCCGGACGGTCGGTGTAGGCGAAGCCCTGCAAGGTGCCGTCGAACAGCGACACATGGGTGGCGCGCAGGTTGGGCGGCAGCGAATCGGCATCGACGGCGAACCCGTGGTTCTGGCTGGTGATGCTGACGCGCCCGGTTTCCAGGTCTCGCACCGGATGGTTGGCACCGTGGTGCCCGAACTTCATCTTGAAGGTGCGTGCGCCGGCAGCCAGCGCCAGGATCTGGTGCCCGAGGCAGATGCCGAAGGTGGGCACGCCGCGCTGCAGCAGCTCGCGCGTGGCGGCGATCGCGTAGTCGCAGGGCTCCGGATCGCCGGGGCCGTTGGACAGCAGCACGCCGTCGGGGTTCAGCGCCAGCACGTCCTGCGCGCTGGTCTGCGCCGGCACCACCGTGATGCGGCAGCCGCGCTCGGCCAGCAGGCGCAGGATGTTGAACTTCACGCCGAAGTCGTAGGCCACGACATGCAGGCCCGAGCCGTCGTGCTCGCCGTAGCCGGCGCCCAGGCTCCACGAGGTCTGGGTCCACGGGTAGGAGTGCGTGGTACTGACCACCTTGGCCAGGTCCATGCCGGCCAGGCTCGGCGTGGCGCGCGCGCGCTCGACCGCGCGCTCGCGCAGCGCGTCGTCGACGGCGTCGCCAGGCTGCAGCGCGACGATGCAGCCGTTCTGCGCGCCATGGGTGCGCAGCAGGCGCGTCAGTCGCCGGGTGTCGATTCCCGCGATGGCCACGGTGCCGTGACGCTGCAGGTACTCCGAAAGCCCCTCGGTGCGCCGGAAATTCGAGTCCTGCAACGGCAGGTCGCGAATCACCAGGCCGGCGGCGTGCACGCGAGGCGCCTCGGCGTCCTCGGGGTTGACCCCGACGTTCCCGATGTGCGGGTAGGTCAGCGTGACGATCTGGTGGCTGTAGCTCGGGTCGGTCAGGATTTCCTGGTAGCCGGTGATGGCGGTGTTGAACACCACCTCCCCTGGGCTTTCCCCGGCAGCGCCGATCGACACCCCTTCGAAGACAGACCCGTCCGCCAGGGCCAGGATCGCCTTCGGTTGCAACGGCAGCATGGATGTTCTCTCCGCTCTTGCGCCGCGCCGCGTGCCTGTTCGCCGACCGTGCGCGCGTGCCGACCGCGGCGGCAACGGCGCCGGGGGGTCGGGGCGGGGGCGGTTGGGCGAAGGCGCCTGGGCGGCGGCGTGTTGGGTTGGGCGCCGGCTGCCCGCCGCCTGCGGGCTGGGGGAGCCCAGTCCAGGCGTTCCCCGGCTTCCCGAGCCGGCGCGCAAGCCGCACGCAAATCTTTCCCATTATATTACCCGTATTTACCCGCAGACCGAAGCCTGGCGCGGGCGTGGCGCGGCGCGCGCCCTTCAGCCCCGCTTCAGGCAAGAGCCCTACACTGCGCGACGAGCTCGTGGTGCCACCGCCGGTTGCGTCGCGTTTGCCCTGCAGCATGCAGGGGAACTTCGTCGCTGCTGGGGTGTCGAACCGGTCGGGGAGCCTGTCCGCATGTTGGTATGCTGCACAGGCTGTCGACGCCCGGTGGCGTCCGCGGCATCTCGTTTCGGGAGAACACACATGAACGATCGCTTCCAACCGCAATACCCGTCCTACGCCTCGGGCAGCTACGCCGTCGAGCGCAACCGCGTACTGCGCAACACCTACACGCTGCTGGCGATCTCCCTGGTGCCCACGGTCGCGGGGGCCTGGGCCGGCCTGCGCACGGGCCTGGCGCAGTGGATGATGCTCAACCCCGGGATGGGCATGCTGCTGTTCTTCGCAGGCGCCTTCGGCCTGATGTTCGCCATCGAGCGCAACAA
Source organism: Pseudomonadota bacterium (assembly GCA_021847345.1). Taxonomy (GTDB): domain Bacteria; phylum Pseudomonadota; class Gammaproteobacteria; order Burkholderiales; family Burkholderiaceae_C; genus Thiomonas_A. The sequence goes on along the minus strand of JAJZTW010000002.1, from coordinate 78,165 downwards.
GAACTCGGGCCTCGGAGTGGGACTGCTGCTGGGCTTCACGTTCTTCATGGGCATGATGCTGTCGCAGATGCTCAGCCTGGTGCTCGGCCTGGCCAATGGCGTGCAGCTGATCTCGATGGCCTTCGGAGGCACCGCGCTGATCTTCGCGGTCATGGCCTCGCTGGCCACGGTGGTCAAGCGCGACCTCAGCGGACTGGCCAAGTTCCTGTTCGTCGGAGTGATCCTGCTGATGATCGCCGGCATCGCGAACATCTGGCTGCAGATGCCCGCGCTGATGATCACCTTCTCGGTGGCCGCGATCGGCATCTTCTCGGCCTTCATGCTGATCGACGTGCGCCGCGTGCTCGACGGCGGCGAGACCAACTACATCTCGGCCACGCTGGCGATCTACCTCGACCTGTACAACGTGTTCGTCAACCTGCTGGCGCTGCTGAGCATCTTCGGCGGCGGCGGCGGCAGCCGGCGCTGAGCCTGATCGCGTACCGCAGGGGCCTTCGGTCCCTCATGTGAAAAACCCGGCCGCGGCCGGGTTTTTCATGCCCGCCCCGATCTCGTGTCAGGCGTCGTGCGAAGGGTCGAGTTCGAACACTGCGATCGACTCCACGTGCGAGGTGTGGGGGAACATGTTGACCACGCCGGCCGCACGCAGCTTGTAGCCCCCCTGGTGCACCAGCACGCCGGCATCGCGAGCCAGCGTCGCCGGGTTGCAGGACACGTACACGATGCGCGACGGCGCCCGGAACCCCTGCCCTGGAGCCGCCGACACGGCATCTGCCGGCCCTACGCCTTCGCCATCCGCCGCGTCGCCTCGTCCCATCGCGTGCACCAGCGCCTTGCACAGCGCCAGCGCACCCTCGCGCGGCGGGTCGATCAGCCACTTGTCGAAGTTCCCCCTCGCACGCAGGTCGCCGGCGTCGATCTCGAACAGGTTCGAGACCTCGAAACGCACCCTGGCACCCAGCCCGCAGGCCTGCGCATTCGCGCTGGCGCGCTGCAGCAGCGACTCGCTGCCCTCGACCCCCAGCACGAAGGCCGAGCGCGTGGCCAGCGGCAGCGTGAAATTGCCCAGGCCGCAGAACCAGTCGGCCACGCGCTCGTGCGCGCGCGGCGCCAGCAGGCGCAGCGCCCGCGACACCAGCGCACGGTTGACGGCATGGTTCACCTGGGTGAAATCCGTCGGCCGGAACGGCATGCGCAAGCCGAACTCGGGCAGCTCGTACGCCGGCAGCGCCGCATCGGGCTCGAGCGGCGCCGCCGTCAGCGGCCCGCCCGGCTGCAGCCACCATTGCACGCGATGCTGCGCGGCGAACCCGCGCAGGCGCCCGAGGTCGTCGTCGGTCAGCGCCTGCAGGTTGCGCAGCACCAGCACCATCGCATCGTCGCCCATGGCCAACTCGATCTGCGGCAGGCGATCGGGGCATGACAGCGAGCCGATCAGTTCGCGAAGCGGCAGCAGCAGCGCGGAAACCTCCGGCGGCAGCACCTGGCAGCTGCGCATGTCGGCCACGTAGCTGGAGCCGCGTTCGTGAAATCCCACCAGCACGCCGCCCTTCTTGGGAACCAGACGCACGGTCAGGCGGGCACGCCGCCGGTACCCCCAGTCCGGGCCCGCGAGCGGACGCAGCACGACTTCCGGGCGCAGCTGGGCCAGGTGCGACAGGTCGTCTTCCAGGGTGCGCTGCTTGAACGCGATCTGCGCGCGCAGGTCCACGTGCTGCATGCTGCAGCCGCCACAGACGCCGAAATGCTCGCAGCGCGGCTGCACGCGCGTGGCCGCGGTGGTGGCCCATTCGAGCACCTCGGCCTGCTCCCATTTGGGCTTGCTGCGCAGCACGCGCACCCGCACGCGCTCGCCCGGCAAGGCCCCGCCGATGAACACGACCTTGCCGTCGGCGCGGTGCGCGACCCCACGCGCGTCGAGGTCCAGCGACTCGACCCGCAGCCATTCGCTCTCGGCGGCCAGCAAGGCGGGATCCGCGCCGGGCGCGGACGATGAACGGGGGCGGGAACTGCGACGATTCATGGCGGACTGGCAAGCATCGGACGACGCACACCGCCGCGTACCGGGGCGGCGGCGCACAGGTCAGGGAAAGCGCGGCGCGCTGGCGCCGAGCGCGATTGCGGATTCAGGATTCAGGTTCAGGACTGTACCGGCGACGGCGCCGGCCAGGCCTGCATGTACTCGGCCCAGTGCGGCTCGACGGCGGACCACTCCCCCACCGTGCGGCGCACCAGCTCGATGTCGTCGCCGTACTGCTGCGGCGACAGCGCGCCGCGCATGAGCTGGAAGCGGCCGTACAACAGGTACGTGTTGAGCACGTCGGTCTCGCAGTAGCGCCGGATGGCGTCGAGTTCACCGCGCAGCCAGGCCGCGTAGACCTGCGAGCCGTCCATGCCCAGCTTGCCCGGAAAGCCGCACAACTGCGCCAGCGTGTCCATGCCCGCGTTGGCGCGAGCCTGGTACAGCGCCAGCAGGTCCATCAGGTCCAGATGGCGGTTGTGATAGCGCGAGATGTAGTTGTTCCACTTGTAGTCGCGGTCGTCCTCGCCCATGTCCCAGTACTTGGACGCCTGCACGCCGTGCACCATCGCGCGGTAATGCAGCACGGGCAGGTCGAAGCCGCCGCCGTTCCACGACACGAGCTGCGGCTCCAGTCGGTCGATGAGCCGGAAGAAGCCCTGCACCACGTCGGCCTCCTGGCCGCCGCGGTCGACGAAGGAATGCACCTTCAGGCCCTTGGTCGCGTCGCGGAAGATGCAGGAGATGACGACCACGCGCTGGCAGACGATGGGCAGGAAGTCGCTTCCCGTGGCCTCGAGTCTGCGCTGCTGCGCCTGCGCGATGGCCGCGGCGTCGTCCAGGCCCTCGTCGGCCAGCCCGGCAGCCCGCACGGCTCGCGCGTCGGGAATGGTTTCGATATCGAATACGACAATCGGTGCGGCCATGCCTGCGTCCCTGCCCTTCAGCCCTTGACTCACAACACCGAGGAGCTGTCCACGCCGCCGCCTGCCAGGCGCCGCTTGAGCTTGCCCAGGGCTTCCTGCTGGATCTGGCGCACGCGCTCGCGCGTCAGGTTCAGGCGACGGGCCAGTGACTCCAGGGTTTCCAGGTCGCGCCCGTGCAATCCGAAGCGCGACTCGATGATCTCGCGCTCGCGTTCGGCCAGCGTGCCCAGCCACGCGTCGACCAGGCGCTCGATTTCATGCGCCTGCGCGGTGTCGTCGGGCGACGGCGACTGCTGATCGGCGAACTGCTCGACAAAGCTCTCGCCCGACGCTCCCTCGCGCATCAGGTCCAGCGACACCGGCAACTCGCTGAGGCTCAGCAGGTCCGCGACCTCGTCGGTGCCGCGCCCGGTCAGGCTCGCGATGTCGTCGACCGACGCGTTGCCGTCGGCGCTGGAGTCCTCCAGGTGGCGCCGCGCACGCAGCACCTGGTTGAGCTCGCGGATCACGTGCACCGGCAGCCGGATGGTGCGGGCCTGCTGCATGATGGCGCGCTCGACGTTCTGGCGAATCCACCAGCTCGCGTAGGTGGAAAAGCGAAAGCCGCGCTCCGGCTCGAACTTCTCAATGGCGTGCATCAAGCCCAGGTTGCCTTCCTCGATCAGGTCGGCCAGCGCCACGCCACGCCCCGCATACCCCTTGGCGATCGATACGACCAGCCGCAGGTTGTGCTCGATCATCGACTGGCGCGCCGCGAACTCGCCTCGACGCGCGCGCACCGCGGTGTCGAATTCCTGTTGCGGGCTCAGCAGCGGCGTGGCGCGGATGCGGTTCAGGTAGGCCTGCAGCACGCTCTGGCCGGCCATGTCCGCGTCGACTCCCAGGCTCGCGCCGGCCGGGATGGAGGCCCCCGCGGCGGGCTGCGCCAGCTCGTCGCCCGTCGGGCCGAACACGCCTTCCTGGTCGGCGATGTCGTTGCGCGGCTCGCGCGTTGGCCCGTCGGCGTCGGTGGCGGCTGGCGGGCGCGGTTTGGCGGGCATGGGCGAGACCGTGGCGCGAAGGCTGGGGGTCAATGCCGGGGCAGCACCTGCTCCGGATCGATCGGCTTGCCGCGCAGCCGGACCTCGAAATGCAGCTCCACGCGCGGGGCATCGGTCGAACCCATCAGCGCGATGGTCTCGCCGCGGCGCACGGCCTGCCCGTCCTTGACCAGAATCTTCTGGTTGTGCGCGTACACCGAAATGTACTCGCTGTTGTGCTTGACGATCACCAGGTTGCCGAAGCCGCGCAGTTCGTTGCCGGCGTAGACCACCTTGCCGGCCGCCGCTGCGCGCACCGGCTGTCCCGCCTGCCCGGCGATGTCCAGCCCCTTGCTGGTGGTGCCGTTGAAGCCTCGGATGATCCTGCCCTGCGTCGGCCACGACCAGGTCAGCGCTCCGGCATGGGCGGTGGCAGCCGGCTCCGGCGTCGACGCCCCGCGCGGAGCCGACGCGGCATGCTGCTGCGCACCGCGTGCCGCGGGCGCCTGCATTGCCGGAGCACTCGTGCCTGCGCGAGCCGCGCTGGCCGGTGCGGGTGCCGGCGTCGGTGCGGGAGCGGACGCAGGCGCCGACGTGGCGCCGCCCTGCGGCGCGACCGGGAAGGTCTGGGCCGCCGCGCTGCCCGAAGGCGCAGGCGTGCCCGGCGTGCCCGGAGGCGCGACGCGCAGCAACTGCCCGACCTCGATTCGGTTCGGATCGCTCAACTGGTTCCACGCTGCCAGCTCGCGCCAGCCACGGCCAACGCTGCGCGCGATGGAACGCAAGGTGTCGCCACGCTGGACCCGGTAGTAGCCCCGCGGGATCGCTGCGGCAGCCGGCGCCGAGCTCGCGGCGGCGGCTGGGCCGACCGGAACGGCGCTGCTGGCCACCACAGGTGCCGGGCGCAGCGAAACGGATGAACATCCGGCCAGGGCGGCACTCAGCAGGATCGCGGACAAAAGCAGGCGCATGGTGGCGGGGAATGGCGAGGTCTTGGAGGGTTTGCGCGCAAACGGCCGTCCGCGCGCGTCCCCGAGAGGCCGCGCCGGACTCGGCGGATCCCCGGCCGGACATGGACCGGCGCAGGGTTCCCGCTTCACAAGGTACCGGATTTTAGGGGGACGAAGTGGGCCTGCTCGACCACCCGGGACTCGAAGCGCCCGGCTCCCAGCTTGCGCATCACGGTCAGGCGCTGCGGCTGGCCCAGCGGCGCCAGCAACACACCGCCCGGGCGCAGCTGCTCCAGCCACGCGGGCGGCGCATGCTCGCCCGCCGCCGCGCTGATCACGGCGTCGAAGGGCGCTCCGACCGGCGCGCCTGCCATTCCGTCGCCGAACAGAAGCCGCAGGTTGGGCAGGCGCAGCGCACGCAGATTGCGCCGCGCCAGTTCGTGCAGCGCACGTATGCGCTCGATGCTGTAGACCTCGTCGGCCACGCAGGCCAGCACCGCGGCCTGGTAGCCGCAGCCGGTGCCGATCTCCAGCACCTTGGCCGGGCGTGCGCCCAGCGCCTGCAGCATCACCGACGCGGAACGGGCGACGACGGAGGGCTTCGAGATCGTCTGGCCATGTCCGATGGGCAATGCATTGTCCAGGTAGGCCTGCGCCGCAAGGCCGGGCTCCAGGAACAGGTGGCGCGGCACGCGCGACATGGCGTCGAGCGCCTGCGGGTGCATGCCGGGCTGGGCGCGCAGGCGCTCGACCATGCCCGAGCGCACCGCCTGGGAGTCCATGCCGGCGCCGCTGGGCATCGGCGGCACGGGCTGGCGCTGCGCGACCGGCGTCGCACGCACCGAGCCCGCGCCGGCCGAATCGGACAGCCGCGCGGGAAAGCTGGCGCGCCTCGGTGGAATGGCCATCCGGGTTCGGCGGGTCAGAGCCCGCCCGGGCTCAGGTCCGCGAAGCGCCCACGGCACTCGTCGAGCATCGCATGGTGGGTGAGGTCGAGCTGCAACGGGGTCAGCGCGGCATAACCCTGCGCGATGGCATGGAAATCGGTGCCCGGCTGGTCGTCGAGCGCGTCTCCGGCCGAGCCGATCCAGTACACGGGCTCGTTGCGCGGGTTGCGCTGCATCACCACGGGCTGGCTGGGGTGACGCTTGCCCAGGCGAGTGACCTGCAGGCCCCGCAGTTGTTCGCGCGGCAGGTTGGGCACGTTCAGGTTGTAGAGCACGCCCGACGCCTGCGGCCGAAGCGCGATGTGCTCGGCCACGCGCACCGCCACGTCCACCGCGGTGTCCAGATGCGCCCAGCCCTTGTGCACCAGCGACACGGCCAGCGCCGGCAGCCCGAACAGGTAGCCCTCGGTGGCGGCCGCGACCGTGCCCGAGTAGATGGTGTCGTCCCCCAGGTTGGCGCCGTTGTTGATCCCGCTGACCACCAGGTCGGGGCGGAAATCCAGCAGCCCGGTGAGGGCGATGTGCACGCAGTCCGACGGCGTGCCGTTGACGTACAGGAAGCCGTTGTCCGACCGCAGCACCGAAAGCGGACGGTTCAGGGTCAGTGCGTTGGATGCGGCGCTGGCGTTCTGCTCGGGCGCCACCACGGTCACTTCTCCGAGGCGGCAAAGGCCGGCGTACAGGGCGTGCAGCCCGGGGGCCAGGTAACCGTCGTCGTTGGCAAGCAGGATGCGCATGTCCGAAGTGTATCGGGCCGCGAGCGCTGGGGAGCGGGTCAGGCGAGCAATTCCTGCAACATCGGCAGCACGTGCTCGGCGGCGCGCTGCCCGGCGGCCATGGCCTCCTCGCCGCGGTGGTAGTCCATCGGGCCGATGCTCGCCACGCGCGGGCGTACGACCACGTCGGCCGGCTCGCCGGCGAGCCGGCTGTTGGTGATGCGCACCTGCATGATGTTCAGGCTGGCTGCGAGCACGCCCAGCATCGACGGCATCGGCAGCGCCGGCGGCTCGTCGCTGCTGGGCCACAGGCGTTTCCACAGCGAATCCAGCGTGCGCGCCCGCGCCGGCGTCGAAGGCGCGCCTTGCGGCTCGGCATACAGCGACGGCGCGCTGTGCGTGCGCCGGCCCACCAGGTCCCAGTTCAGGTCCACCGCGACGACCACGTCGGCGCCCATGGCCCGGCACAGCGACACCGGCACCGGGTTCACCAGCCCGCCGTCGACCAGCAGGCGGCCGTCGCGTTGCATGGGCGTGAACAGCCCGGGCAGCGCGATGGACGCGCGCACGGCGTCGATCACCGGGCCGTCGCGCAGCCACACCTCGCGCCCGCTGTCGAGCTCGGTGGCGACGCAGGCGAAGCAACGCGGCAGCTTCTCGATTCCCGGATCGTCGAAGCGTTCGCGAAAGTAGCGCATCAGCTTGCGCCCCTCGATCATTCCCGACGACAGGCGGAAGTCCAGCAGTCCCATCACCCCCTGGCGGGTCAGCGACGCGACCCAGGGCTCCAGGCGATCGATCTCGCCGGCCGCGTAGGCCGCCCCCACCAGCGCGCCGATGGAACTGCCGCAGACGATGTCGGGCTCGATGCCGGCGCGCAACAGCGCGCGGATCACGCCGACATGCGACCACCCGCGTGCCGAGCCGCTGCCCAATGCCAGGCCGATGCGAAGATGCCGATGCGCACGCAAGCTGCTCTCCCGAGGAGTTCCCGGATGCACCATAGCACCCCCGCGGGCCAGTTCGCGGGCGCCGCGCGCGACGCGACTGCCGCTACAGTTGCGCGCTGGATTTCGCTGCGCGCCGGTAGGCGACGCGCACCCGCCGCCGCATGAGCTATATCGACCGTCACCTGCTGAGCCACGAACGCGTGCTGTATCGCGCCCACCTGAGCCGAACCGTGTTCGCGCGGCCGACGCTGTTGCTGCTGGTGGCGGTGGGCCTGCCACTGCTCGGCGGCGCGGCGATCGGGCTGGGCGCGCTGCTGGGGCTGATCGCGCTGGGCTACGGCCTCGGCGCATGGATTCGTTACGCCGGCTGCGAATTCGCCGTGACCGACAAGCGAGTGATCATGAAAACCGGGCTGATTCGCCGCAGTTCCCTGGAAATCCTGCTGGACCGAGTGGAAAGCCTGATCGTCGAGCAGGGCCTGCTCGGGCGCCTGTTCGACTACGGCTCGGTGTGGATCGTCGGCACCGGCGGAACCCGCGACCCCTTTCACCGCATCGCCGACCCCATGGGATTCCGACGCGCGGTGCAGGAACAACTGGCCTCGCGCGCCGCCTGACGCCATCCGCGAGGCCTACCCGACACCATGGACAGCGAAGAATCCCAGATCATCGTCCCGCCCTCCTTCGTCGAGCTGTTCCTGGAGCCGGGACGCACCAGGCCCACGGCCTCGCGGGCGCACATCACGCTGCGCTACGAGTTCTGCGAGGACCTGGCGCAACTGCTGTGCCAACGCAGCCAGGAGATCCGCGCCGACCTCGGGGTGACCGAGGACGACGTTCTCGAGCGCATGCGCGTCGGCCTGCAGGGCGCCGACTCGGGCGTCGACGCAGGCGAGGCGCGCTGGGTGTTCACGCGCCTGCTCGAGCTGCTCGGGCATGCGCCGGACCCCGATCGCCTGCGCGGCGACTGAAGACAGGGCCCGGCGGCGCCCCGTTCAGGCCGGCAGCTTGTCGCCGCGGGTCTCGAGCGCGAACGGAATCACCAGCAGTCCGGCGACGAAGGCCACGGCGGTCCACGCCACCGGAGTGCCCAGCGTGCCCATGCTGCTGACCGCGGCGGCCAGCACGAAGTTCACGACCGCGCCGAGGAAGCGCCCCACCGAGGTGTTGAAGGCGAAGGCCGTCGCGCGCACCCGCGTCTCGTACTGCTCGGGGAGCCACAGACTGAACATGGCGAAGTTGCCGCCGAAAAAGCCCAGGAAGAACAGGCTGGCGATGAAGGTGCGCAGGCCGCCCGGCAGGTAGAAGGCCCAGCCGAAGCTGACCACGATGCACACGGCCATGCCGACGAAATACAGCGACAGCGTGCTCTTTCGCCCGATGCGCTCGGCCAGCACCGGAAGCGCCAGGCAGCCGAGGATGGTGCCGATCGACAGGATGCCGGTGCCCACGGAGGCCATGTGCACGGCCTGGATGTGGGTCATGCCTTCCTTGAGCGCGAGCTGGATGATCGCCGCCGGCTCATACACCGCGCCGGCCCACAGCCCGATGATGGCCACCGTCAGCAAGGTGGCGTTGACCAGGGTGCGACGACGGTACTGGGTGTGGAAGATCTCCGCCAGCGGGCTGCGCTGCACCGGCTTGCCGGCGTGCTGCCACTTCTCGGGCTCGCGTACCTTCAGCATGGTGTAGATGGACACCACCACCGGCACCAGGCCACACAGGAACATGGCGCGCCAGCCGTAGTGCGCGCCCACCGTGAAGTTCAGCGCGGCGGCGATGAAGAACCCGGCGTAGTACCCGGTCTGCAGGTAGCCCGCGCCCATCTTGCGCCGGTCCTCGGGCCACGATTCGGCGACGTAGGTCCCGGCCAGCGCCCATTCGCCGCCGATGCCGATGCCGGCCAGCAGTCGGAACAGGCCGAGTTCCCAGACGTTCTGCGACATCGCTGCCAGGCCCGTGAACAGCGCGTAGCCGAAAATCGTCGCAGCCAGCACCCGCGTGCGCCCGAAGCGGTCCGCAATGGGGCCCCAGATGAACGACAGGCCCCAGCCGACGAGGAACAGCGCGAACAGGATCGAGCCGGCGAGCCCGATATGCGCGGGCGTGGCGGTGATGCCAGACTTGGGCAGCAGCTCGGTCAGCGCCGGCACGAGCACCAGTGCGTAGATGATCGAGTCCATGCCGTCCAGCGTCCAGCCGAACCAGGCCGCCCAGAAACCGCGGATCTGGTCGCGGTTCAACGGGGTTCGCACGGGCCGCGTGGCGACGTCGAGAGTGCGTTGATTCATGGGTTTGTCTCCTGCATCCGGGTGAGCCCGGCTTTGCGAATGCGCGCCCGTCACCGGGCGCGAACGACCGGTCGGCTCGACCGAGCCGACCACGAAGGGTGGGTCATGTTGGCTGCGTGGCTCCTCCCTGCGGACATGCGCGCCGGACCCGCAGGACCAGCGAGCGCAGACTGGAACCGTCGCTGGCCAGCGCGTCGACCTGGCAGCTCAGGTTGTGCATGAAACGGGTCAGCGCCTGGCCCGGCGGCATCTCGACGCTGCAGCGCACGCCGAGCTCCACCAGCAGGCGGTTGGTGTCGTGCCAGCGAACCGGGCGCATCACGCCTTCGGCGAGGTCGCGCGCGACCTCGGCCGCCTTGTGCAGCGCCCGCGCCGTGGTGTTGGCCACGTACGGCACCACCGGGTCGCGCAGGCGCAGCGCGCCGAGCTCCCCAGCCAGCTCGGCCGCGGTGCCGGCGAGCAGCGGGCAATGCGACGGCACCGCCACCGCCAGTCGCTCGACCTGGCGCGCCCCCGCGCCGCGCGCCGCGTCGGCCAGGCGGGCAAGCGCCGCGTCTGCGCCGGCGACCACGAACTGCGAACCCGAATTCAGGTTGGCGAGGTAGGCGCGCTGCGCCGGCGCCAGCTCGGCCCCGGTGCGATCCGGGTCGGCGTTGAGCTGCTCGAGCAGCGATTCCAGCGCAGCCTGGCGCAGCCCCGACACGGCCAGCATGCCGTATCCCTCGGCAAAGGCCTGCTGCATGCTGCGCGCGCGCAGGTCCACCAGGCGCAGCGCATCGCCGAACTCCAGGCATCCGCAGGCCACCGCCGCGCCGAAGGCCCCGACCGACAGCCCCGCCACCGCATCCGGGCGCACGTCCTCGGCGGCCAGCGCCCGCGCCTGCGCCACTGCGGCGACCAGCAGGCCGAGCTGGACCGCAACGGTCGAGCGCAGCGCAGGCTCCTGGTCGAGCTCGACGATGTCGACCCCGAGGAGTTCGCCCGCCTCCTGCAGCGTGTCGCGCACGCAAGAGTGCTCCGGCAGGCGCCGCAGGTAGCCGGCCGACTGCGAGCCCTGCCCCGGGAACAGGAAGGCCAGGCGCATCAGGCGGCCTCCGCGACGCTGCCGGCTTGCGCCGGGCGTACGCCCGCCCGGCGCAGCCGAGCCCCGAGGCGCGTGCGCAGCAGGTACGGTCCGCCGGCGGCGAACTCGGCCAGCGCGGCTCCGCCGGCGGGCCACTCCAGCAGCACGTCGATGCGCGCCGGGGCGTGCCGCGGCAGCGCCCGCAGCCAGGCACGAGCGCATGCCGTCGACGGAGCGTGCTCGCAACGCACGACCACGTCGAGATCACTGAGCGGGCCGGCCGTGGCGACACCGCTGGCCAGCTCGAATCCCACGCTTCCGCCAGGGCCCCAGTGCATCGGACCGTGTTCGCGCCACGCCTGCTCCAGGCTGCGCAGCGCGCCAAACACCGGCAGCTGCGCGCGCGCCGGAGCCAGCAAGCCCGCTCGCGCGCGCAGCGCGGGCGGTTCGCGCAGGCTCAAAACGCCTGCCGGATCCAGCCAGGCGGCGGCGCGCTGCGCGCGAGCGCTGCCGCGCACGCCGACCGCCAGCCAGTCGCCACGCGCGGCGACCCGGCGAACCACCACCCACGGTGCCGCTGCCAGCGCATCGGGCGCCCAGGCCGGCGCAGCGCCGTCCCAGCGCAACGCATCCGGGTCACGCAGGCGCAGCAGGTCGTGCACCCGCACGGCCCCCGCGATCGCGTGCGCGGCGCATGGCATGCTCATGTCCCGGGCGCCGACCACTGCGCCGCCAGACGCTCGCGCACGCGCACCGAGGCCTCGCGTCCGCGGCGTGCCGTGGGCGTACTCCAGCGCACGGCCAGGTCCCGTTCGTCGGGGGCGATGTCGTTCAGCGCCTGCAGCAGCGCCTCGCGCACCGCGTCCACCTGCTGCGCGCTCGGCGCGTCGGCATCGACGCCGCCGATCAGGCGGTGCAGCAGGCCGAGCCCGGCGTAGTCGGCGATTCGATACGACATCGGTGGCTGCGCGCTGGCGAACTCGTCGAGCTCGGCCACGCTGCGACGGGTCACCCGCGCCGCGGCGTCGCGCCCCATCGCGTGCACCGCGACGCCGGCGTCGTCCAGCGCGAGCAGGCGATGCGCCTGGTAGCCATGCGCCAGAAAGGCCCCCGACATGGCGCCGCCGACCAGCAGCGCCAGCACCGGATGCCCGGCCTGGCGCGCGCTCGCGTAGGCATCCACTGCGGCCGCGCAGGCCAGGTGGATGCCGAGCATCTCCTCGCGCCGACCGTAGGCCTGGCCGGGAACGTCGACCACCGCCACCAGCGTGCGGCGCGCGCCGTCGCGATCGGCCTGTTGCGCGTCGCGCACCGCGTGCGCCAGCGCCCAGGCCTCGCGCAGGCCGACCTCGCCGCGCCGCGCGCGCGGGAAGGGGCTGGATGCATCGGGCACCACGGCCAGCACGCGCGCGGCCCGCCCGCCCAGCTCGGTGTCGGCCGCCAGCACCGACGGTGGCAGCCCGCCCAGCAGCGGCGCGTCTGCGCGCAGCTGATCGAACCAGATTCTTCCGCGGCTGCTCATACAGGGCTCCTTGTCGTTTCGGGGAATGTGCGGCCGCACCGGCTCAAGCCCGCCCGCGGGGCGAGGCTTGCCAGGCCTGGCGCAAGCCCGCGGGATCCAGGTCGGCGCTGCCGGCCAGGGCCTCGATGCGCTGGCGCCACAGGTCGACCTGCTCGCTGCGCGCCGGCACCGGCGGCTGCGAGTGCAGGCGCGCGAGCTGCTCGCGCACCTGGGCCACGTCGTCGTCGACGAGCACGTCGGCCAGCCCGGTGGCCACGCGCTGCTCGCCGCCGATCAGGCTCCACACCAGGCGCCGGTCGGCCGAGTCGAGTTCCTCGACACCGGCCTCCTGCTCGATCACCTCGGGCCCGTTCATGCCCAGGCGTGCCTGGCGGGTGATGATCAGGTGCGAGCACAGTCCGGCGACCAGCGACATGCCGCCAAAGCAGCCCACCATGCCGGCGATGACCGCCACCACCGGCACATGCCGGCGCAGCGCCACCACGGCCGACTGGATCTCGGCGATCGCCGCCAGTCCGAGGTTGGCCTCCTGCAGGCGCACGCCGCCGGTTTCCAGCAGCAGCACCGGCAGCACCGGGCGCCCGGCCGCGCAGTCGCGCAGCGCCAGCTCCAGGCTGCCGGCGATCTTGGCGCCGCACACCTCGCCGATGCTGCCGCCCTGGAAGCGGCCCTCGAGCGCCAGCACCACGGCCTGCCGACCCTGCAGTCGCCCGCGCATCACGACCACGCCGTCGTCGGCCTGCGGCACGATGCCCTGTCGCGGCAGCCAAGGCGAGTCCAGCGCGTCGAAGGGCCCCAGCAACTCGCGCTGGCCATCGGCGTCGAGCAGGCTGCGCGCGCGCTCGCGCGCTCCCAGCTCGATGAAACTTTCACGCGCCAGCACCTGCTGGCGCGGCACTTGCTCGAGGGAACTCATCGACTGGCCTCCAGCGCCTGCTCGAGGCGCAGCGCGACCACGCCGGGCGTGGCGCCGAAATCATTGATGCGCACCGACGCCGCGACGCCGTGGCGCTCGAAGAAACGCTGCAGCACGCGGCCCCAGATCTCGCCGTATCCGTCGACGCTGGTGCACACGCGCACGTGCGCCCCGGCCGCGTCACGTGGTTCGATGAGGATTTCCAGGTCTCCGGAGCCGACCACGCCGACATGCGCGCGCCGCGCGATCGGCGAGCCGGCCTGAAAGTCGAATTCGAGGGTTTCCATGATGCTGGGTCGATGGATCGGGAGGGGAATTCGGCGTCAGCGCGCGGTCACGCTGTCGAGGAACAGGCTCGCCGACAGCAGGTCGGCGCTGCCTCCTGGCGAGGCATTGCGGGCCAGCAGCTCGGCGTCGAGCGCCAGCAGCGCCGCATGGCCGGCCGGCTCGGCGCTGCCGCCCAGCGCCAGCACGCGCCGCGCACCGTGCTGCGCAGCGCGCAGCGCCGGCACGCCGCCGCGGTGCAACAGGCAGGTGTCGTCGAGCTCGGCCATGATCGCCAGCAACGCGTCCAGCCGTGCATGCTCCGGCCGGGCGCCGGCGGCCAGACGCCGGCGCAGCATCGGCAGGCCCCAGCGCAGCACATGCGGGAAACCGCTGCAGGCCTGGCCGCGGGCGCCGGCGACGCCGTAGCGCCGCACCGCGCGCGCGCCATGGCTGGCTGCGGCGTCGGGACCATGCGCGTCGGGGTGACGCGCGATGCGCGCGGCCGTCGCGCAGACCTCGGCGGCATCGGCCGCCGCGCCGAGCTGGGCGCGCGCGCCCAGCAGCAGGCCCAGGGCCCAGATCGCGCCGCGGTGCGCGTTGCTGCCCTGGGTGGCCAGCAGCATGCGCTGCTCGGCCACGCGGCCGATCGCCGCCAGGCGCCGGCGCAGGCCCGCGTCGGGCAGCGCGCCCTGCGCGGCAAGCGCCATGTCGGCGAAGGGACGGCGCAGGGCACGCGCCGAACGCAGCATGCGCGCCAGGTCGAGATCGGCATGGGCGCCGCTTCCGCGGGAGTCCACCAGCGCCGGCTTCGGGCTCAGGCGAGCCTCGTCGCGCAGCGCCTGCACCGCGGCGTCGGCCAGCCAGGCCGCCTGCTCGCGTGGCTCGACGCGGGCCGGGGTGTCGGACAGCGGCAGCATCGGATCGGCGCTCACCAGCTGCGAAAACGCGCCGGCGGCTCGTACAGCCCGCCGGACCAGGCGACCAGGTCCTCGATGCTGCGCGCCGCCAGCAGCGAGCGCTTGGCCTGCAGCGGACTGACATCGAGATCGGAGGCGAAGGCCACCAGGCCGCGCTCGCGCAGTTGCTGCACACGCTGCGCATTCACGCGCTGGCCGATGGGGGTGACTCCGGCCACCGCGGCCAGCGCGTCACGCCGCTCCTGCTGGCCCTGCGCCTTGTAGAGGTAGGCGATTCCCTCCTCGGTGACCACGTGCGTGACATCGTCTCCATAGATCATCACCGGAGCGATCGGCATGCCGCTCATCTTTCCCACGCTGACCGCGTCGAGGGACTCCACCAGCGCGGGCACGCCTCCCTGCTGGAAGGTCTCCACCAGCTGGACCACCAGCTTGCGCCCGCGCACCACGGGGCTGTCGGCGGTGATCAGCGACAGCCACGCCGGGGTGGCGTGACGCCGCCCGCGCGGATCGTGGCCCATGTTGGGGGCGCCGCCGAAGCCGGTCAGGCGCCCCAGCGTGACGGTCGACGAGTTGGCGTCGCCGTCCATCTGCAGGGTCGAGCCGATGAACATGTCCACGCCATACTGCCCGGCGAGCTGGCACAGCACGCGGTTCGATCGCAGCGAGCCGTCGCGCCCGACGAAGAACACGTCGGGGCGCGCCTCGATGTAGCGCTCCATGCCGACCTCGCTGCCGAAGCAGTGCACGCTTTCCACCCACCCGCTCTCGATGGCCGGGATCAGCGTGGGGTGCGGATTGAGCGCCCAGTTGCGGCAGATCCTGCCCTTGAGCCCGAGGGATTCGCCATAGGTGGGCAGCAGCAGCTCGATGGCCGCGGTGTCGAAACCGATGCCGTGGTTCAGCGACGTCACGCCGTAGCGCTCGTAGATGCCCCGGATGGCCATCATGCCCATCAGCACCTGCAGGTCGGTGATGTGGCGCGGATCGCGGGTGAACAGCGGCTCGATGGCGAAGGGGCGATCGGCGAGAACCACGAAATCCACCCAGGACCCCGGGATGTCGACCCGCGGCAATTCGTCGCACAGCTCGTTGACCTGGGCGATCACGATGCCCTGGCGAAACGCGGTGGCCTCGACGATGGTCGGCGTGTCCTCGGTGTTGGCCCCGGTGTAGAGGTTGCCGGCGGCGTCGGCCTTTTGCGCGCACACCAGCGCCACGTTGGGCTGCAGGTCGATGAGCATGCGCGCATACAACTCGACGTAGGTGTGGATGGCGCCGATCTCGAGCTTGCCGTCCTCGATGAGCTGCGCCACGCGCAGGCTTTGCGGCCCGGCGTAGGAGAAGTCCAGCCGGCGCGCGATGCCGCGCTCGAACAGGTCCAGGTGCTCGGGCCGGCTGATGCTGGAGATCAGCAGGTGCAGGTCGTTCACCCGGCCCGGGTCGAGGCTGGCCAGCGCGCGCGACAGGAAGTCCGCCTGCTTCTGGTTGTTGCCCTCCAGCGCGACGCGGTCGCCCGGGCGCAGCAGCAGGCCCAGCGCGTCGACCAGGCGCTGCGTGGGCAGGACGCGCCCGTCGGCCAGGTCGGCCACGGCCGCCAGGCGCCGGGCCTTCTCGGCGCCGCGCCGCGCCCAGGGCGCGGCAGTCTGCGCAAGCTTCGCTGCGGGTTCGTCGAGCATCACGGCAACGGCTCCGGGAAAATACAAAAGAGTGTTTTCTGTATTTTTGTTGAAATGTCCTGTATGACACATACAGGGTTTTCCTGTACATAAGCGCCGAAACGTATGCAAGCACGTTGCCGCGGGCCTACGATCATGCCCATGGACAAGACCTCTTCCCTGGCCGACCGGCTGCGCGACAGCATCGAGGAGTCGATCGCCACCGGTGCACTGGCTCCGGGCGCGCCGCTGGACGAAATCGAGCTGGCACGCCAGTACAACGTATCGCGCACGCCGGTGCGCGAGGCGCTGCTGCAGCTTGCGGCCACCGGCATGGTGGACATGCGTCATCGGCGCGGCGCGGCGGTGACCGAGCTCGGCGCGCAGCGCCTGATCGAGATGTTCGAGGTCATGGCCGAGTTCGAGGCCATGTGCGGGCGCCATGCCGCACGGCGCATGTCGGATGCCGAGCGCGCGGCGCTGCTGGTCGCGCACCGCGCCTGCGAGTCGGCCGGGCTGCAAGGCGACGCCGATGGCTATTACCAGCTCAACGAACACTTCCATTACCTGATCTACGCCGGCAGCCACAGCGAGTTCCTGCGCGAGCAGGCGCTTGCGCTCAAGCGCAGGCTGCGACCGTACCGGCGCCTGCAGCTGCGGGTGAAGGGTCGCCTGGGAGCGTCGTTCGCCGAGCACCAGGCGATCGTCGACGCGATCGTCGCCGGCGACGGCGACCTCGCGGCGCAGGCCCTGCGCGCGCATGTCGTGGTGCAGGGCGAACGTTTCGCCGACCTCATGGCCGCGTTGTCGCAGTGGCGCAGCGCCCGGCCGGCGCCAGCCGAGCCGGGCGCCGTCGCCGCCGGCGCCTGAGCGGCGCGACACCGCCGCGGGCTCCCGCCATGCGCCTGCCCCGCCGCCGACTCCCGCTCGCGTTGGTGCTGGCCGCGCCGGCTTGGGGCCTGCCCGCCGCTGCGGCGGCGGCCGCGCCGGCGGCGACGCCCCCGGCTGCGGCGGCGAGTTGCGCCAGCGGGTCGGCGCGGCAGGATTACGTCAGCCTGCGCGCCGCCACGCCGTCCGCGCTCGCGTCCGCAGTCGCGGCCTGCGAACGCCTGGGTTATCGGCGCATCGGTGGCGTGGCGCGCTCGCTGGTCGCCAATCCCGGCGCGCCGTCGGCCGAGTGGTACTACCAGGTGATGATCATCCCGGCCGGAGCGAGCAGCGCTGCCGCGGCGGCATCGGCCGCGGCGCGCTGACACCGCCGCGCCAGCGCTTCAGCGCGCACCGGCTGGGCGCAGCAGTCGCGCCATGCTGAACACCCCGGGCATGCCGGTGCCGGCGAAGTTGCCCAGTGCGAGCAGGGATTCGCGCCACTGCGCGCACAGCATGCGGCAGGCCCCTGGCTGCCAGCGCGTCGCGTGCAGCACGCGGTGATTGCGCAGGAACAGCACCTCCCCGGGCTGCAGCACCAGCCAGACCGCGCGCTGGCGCGCTGCGGCGTCGATCTCGCGCAATGCCTGCAGCGCAGCGGCATCGCCGCAACGGGCGGGAATCGTGCAGCACAGGTCCAGCGCCGCCATCGTGCCCCGCGGGCTGTTCCAGAACAGCCCGCTCGGTGCACTCGCGCTGACGTCGGCGGTGCCCGGCTCATGGCGAAAGCGCGCCTGTCGGGCCGTCTCGCGCAGGCCGGCAGGCAATGCGGCGACGAGCGAGTCGACGGCCACCACGCCGATGGCGCTGCGCGTGCGGTTGGCGCAGCAGGTCCACGACAGCACCTGTGGCTGGAAGGCCGGGCGCAGCGCCGCCGCCGCGGTGCGAAACACTTCCGCCGGCGGCTGCGAGACCGCGGCGATGTCGGCCGTGTCGAGCGGGCGAAAGACCGCAGGCCCCTGTTCCAGCCAGCCGAAAGGCTGACCGGCACCGAGCCAATGCGCGGCGACACAGGTCAGCACGCAGCGGTGGAAATCGCGCTCGGGCCACGCCGCGGCGTCGAAGCGCACCAGGCAGGCCTGGTGCAGCAGTTCGGGTCGCGGCGCCGCGCCGAGCTGCCTGCACGCGGCACGCGCCGCGGCCAGCACGCTGCGCAGCTCCGGGCGGGCGGCGGCCACGGCGCTGACCGGCGCTCGCGCGCCCAGCAGCGCGCGGTGCACGGCGTCGCCATCCACGTCGAGCGTGGGAATGGACAGGCTGCGCGTGGCGGAGGACATGGCGGAATCGAAAAACAGGAGCACGAGGCCTGTGATATTCGCATCACGCGCAAGCGATTGCCGGGCACGGGAAATCCATGTCTTCCGGAAATTAGCGCCATTGGCAATTTCTCGGCAGGACATGCTGTTTTACCGACGAACCCTGTCGCGGAATTCGACAGCCAGCGGAAAGAACCGCAGCAAGACCGCCATTCCGCACAATCGGGGCCTTCCCGAAATTCCCTGAATAACCTGATTTCCGTGGCCAACAATATGGTCGATGACTATTTCATAGCATGGTTTGGTGGATGCGGCTGCTCACCCCTGCTGACTCACTCGGAGATTCCCATGCAAACCCATCTCGAATCACCCGCACCGCGGCGCAAGCCACCCACCGCCGGCCCAGGGGATCCGCTCTGGAGCGAGATCGAGGCCTTTCTTTGCCGCAACACACTGGTTCCGGCGCCGCATCGACTCGGGCCCCAAACCCGCCTGTGCCGCGACCTGCGCCTGCGCCCGCGTGAGCTGGAAGACCTGATGGAGCGCTACTTCGGGTACTTTCGCGTGCGCCGCGGCGACTACGACCGGGAATACCTGGCAAGGGCCCGGGCGTGGCCGTGGCGGCGAGCCCGACGCTCCCCCGAGATCACCGCGGACATGTTGCTGCGCGCGGCCCGCCGCGGCTGCTGGAGCGACAGCGAGCCGAGCAGCGCGCAGGCGCTGTCAGCCAGCCCTGCCCAGCAGTGAGCGAACGGCCTTCAACAGCGCGAACTTGCCCACCGCGTCGGCCTGGTCGTAGATGGCCCGCACGCGGCCGTGCTGGTCGACCAGCATCAGCACGTCCTCGTGCGTGATGTCGTAGGGCACATCGGCCTTCGTGGCCAGCGGATTCACGACCTGAGGCTGGGGATCGCTGCCGGCCACCGCCAGCGCGGATGACGACGAATCGCCGGAGGAGCCCTGGTCCATCACCTTCTGGTAATCCACGTGGAAACCGCTGGTGACCACGCTGCGAATCTGCGCGGGGGTTCCCGTCAAATACTGCCAGTGCGGGTTCGACGCATCCCAGCCGTATTCCTGCAGGAACTCGCGCATCTGCCGCGGCCCGGTTCCGCCGGGGTCGACGTTGAAGCTCACGACGTCGACCTTGTCGGCCAGTCCCGAGCTGGCCAGAAGATTCTCGAATCCGACGAGGTGGGCGGCAATGACCGGACAGAAGGTATTGCAATAGGGAAACAGAAACGCGACCACCTGGACCTTGCCGTCGAAGGCCTGCGACGACACCTTGTCTCCGTTCTGGTTGCGCAGGTCGCGGTAGGTGGGAGCGTTGAACAGCACCGGCAAGGTCCGCTGCGCGGCGGATCGGTGCATCGCGGCACGCCAGCCGATGGCGCTGCCCAGACCTGCGCCGAGCACGAGGCACAGCGCGGCGATGCCGCCCCGGAGCAGCGGTCGCGAAGCGGCTTGGGTCGAGGGTTGCTGCTGCATGCCTGGGCTCCTTGCCAAACCTTCAATCATAAGTCGTGCAGTTCGGGGGCCGGGCCGCTGCGCCCTTCGACGGCCCCCTGACAAGCTTGCATTGCGCGCGCAATAAAGCGAGAATCATTCGCATTTGCAAGAACCTGACGGAGAATGAGCAACATGCGCATCGCGAATCGCCGGCCGGCAGCGTTCCTGGCGGCGCTCGGCATGGCCTGGAGCGCGGCGGCCGCCGCCCAGTCCTGCGACGTGGACGACTACATCACCAAGGCCATCGGCATCGAGGAGCCGTGGGTCGAGAATGCCGCCTACCTGTACACCCAGGCCGACAACAACGGCAGTCCGCAGGCCCTGAGCCTGGCACCCGAGCTCGAGGCCCGCTTCAGCGACCGCTTGGGCATGGAGCTGGACCTGCCTGCGTACACCGCGCAGGAACCCGTCGGTCGCGCGCCCAGCGCCTTCGGCCCGCTGGCCGCGGGCCTGAAGGTGGCCGCAGCGCATGTATGCGACATGAGCCGAGGGCGTGCGACCCTGCTCACCGGCGAGGTGGAGGGCCAGTACTGGGCAGACCCGCGGCCGCAGGTCCTGCCGGGCGAAGGCAACTCGGTCACCGCCCAGGCCCTGTGGGCGCAACTGTGGTATCCGTGGTTCACGCAAGGCGAGGCTGGATATACCCAACGGGTCGGCACGGGCGTGACCAGCGGCTGGTTCGTCAACACCTCCGTCGGGCGCGCGCTGGGCACGGCATACGCCGTGCAGTTGGAGATCGCGCTCGACAACCAGCTGCCGCTGGACGGCGGCGGACGCGGCATCGAGGGCAGCGTGATGCCGCAGGTCGCCTGGCATGTCTCGCCGCGCTGGCTGCTCGCGCTGGGCGAGCAGGCGGCGTTCCAGCAGGGCAGTTCGCGTTCGCAGTGGTCGACCTGGCTGATGGTCGAGCGCGAGCTGTCGCCCTGACCCCGGCCGCGCGGCGCTGAGCCGGTCGCCCCCTTTTGTATGCTATTTTTTGTCTTGATGCATACCTTCCGGGACTCCGCGCTCCGCTTCCGGCAACCCCATCGACCATGCACCCCGCGACGCTTCCCGACGCCCGTCTCGCCGAGCTGATCCGCAGCAGCCCCAAGGCCGAGCTGCACGTGCATATCGAAGGCACGCTGGAGCCCGAGCTGAGTTTCGCGCTGGCTCGACGCAACGGCCTGACCCTGCCCTACGCGGACGTGCCCGCGCTGCGCGCGGCCTATGCCTTCGACGACCTGCAGTCGTTCCTCGACCTGTATTACGCGGGATGCGAGGTGCTGCGCACCGAGCAGGACTTCTTCGATCTCGCGTGGGCCTACTTCCAGCGCGCGGCCGCCGACCACGTGGTGCGCGTCGAACCGTTCTTCGACCCGCAATCCCACACCGCGCGCGGCATCGGCTTCGAGGTGTTCATGCCGGGGCTGCTGCGCGCGAGCCGCCGGGCGCGCGACGAACTCGGCATCAGCTGCGGCTGGATCCTGAGCTTCCTGCGCCACCTTTCGCAGGACGATGCCCTGCGCACCCTCGACGCCGCGGCACCCTGGCGCGAGCATCTGGTCGGCGTGGGCCTGGATTCCGCCGAACTGGATAACCCGCCGGGCAGGTTCCAGCGCGTGTTCGCCGCGGCCCGCCGGGCGGGGCTTCATGTCGTGGCCCATGCCGGCGAGGAGGGGCCGCCGGACTACGTGCGCGAAGCGCTCGACCTGCTGGGCGTCGAACGAATCGACCACGGCGTGCGCGCGAGCGAGGACGAGGCGCTGCTGGAGCGCCTGGCCCGCGAGCGCGTGGCGCTGACGGTGTGCCCGTTGTCGAACGTGCGACTGCGCGTGTTCCCGGCCATGCACCAGCACAACCTGCCGCTGCTGCTGGAACGCGGCCTGCGCGTGACGGTGAACTCGGACGACCCCGCGTACTTCGGCGGGTACGTCAACGACAACTACCTCGCCGTGTTCCAGGCCCACCCGCGGCTCGGCCCGCGGCAGGCCCACGAGCTGCTGCGCAACAGCCTCGAGGCCAGCTTCGCCGACGCCGGCGAGATTCGCGCCTGGGTGGCCCGGCTCGATGCACTGTGGCAAGCCGCCGCGGGTGCCCCGGCGTGATGCCGCGGCCTGCCGCGCGACGCAGCGGGCGCGGTCGGGGTCAGCCCATCAGGTTGCGGCGGGTCGGCGTGCGCCAGGCAGCCAGCAGGTAGGCAACGGCGAGCGCGGCCGTGCACAGTGCCAGCGCACCGGCCAGCCCGCCCGAGCCCCTGGCGACCAGCGACACCAGCACCGGCATCGACCCGCCGAGCGCGAAGCCGATGTTCCACGAAACCGCGGTGCCGCTGGAGCGGATCGCGGTCGGGAAGCGCTCGTTGAGCACGATCAGCAGCGGCGCATAGCAGAAGGTCCCGACGGCGCTGAGCAGCACCGAATACACGCCGATGCGCAACAGCGACGTGGCCTGCGCCAGGCCCAGGTAGAGCAGCGGAATGGCGACCAGCGAGCCCGCGCCGAACAGCAGCATCGCCGGCTTGCGCCCGATGACGTCGCTGAGGTGCCCCGACAGCACCGACGAGGCGATGACGGCCAGCGCCGACAGGCTCAGGATCATGCCCAGGTCCCTCGGCGCGACGTGGTTCACCAGCTTCATGAAGGTCGGCAGGTAGCCCGAGGTCAGGTACGACAGGCCGCCGCCGGCGGTGGTGAGCACGATGCCGAGCAGGATCGCCGGCACGAAGGCCGCCAGACGCGGGCCGGCCTGCACCGGTGCGGGCAGCGCGCCCGGTTGGCCGGGCGCTCGCTGCAGCGCCTCCCACATCGGTGATTCCTGAAGCCGGGTGAACACGAGCAGCCCGAGCAGGGAACTGAGCAGTCCGCTGAAGAACATCACGCGCCAACCCCACTCGACATAGAGCTGCCCGGGAAGCAGCGTGCTCACCAGCAGGAACACCAACGACGCCAGCAGCTTGCCGACTCCCGAGCCACCACCGGAGATGATGCCGGAGGCGAGTCCGCGGCGCGCCGGCGCGATCGACTCCGTGCCCAGCGTGTGTGTCGACGCGACCATGCCCCCCATGAACACCCCCTGCACGAGGCGCAGCGCCAGGAACAGCACGGGGGCCGCCAGGCCGATGGCCTGCACCGTGGGCAGCGTGCCCATCAACGCGGTGGAGATTCCCACGCCGATGGCCGCGACGACCATCGCGCGCCTGCGCCCGTTGCTGTCGGCGTAGCGCCCGAACAGCCAGCCACCCGCGGGACGCATCAGCAGCGTGGCCGTGAATGCGGCGTAGACGCCTGCCAGCGACAGCATCTGCCGCCCCGACGCAAAGAACACCTTCGCCAGCACCGGCGCGACGTACAGCAGCAGGAACAGGTCGAACAGATCGAAGGCCCAGCCGAGGGCGGAAAAGGCGATCGCCGCGGTGACCTGGCGTTGGGTCAGCGCCGGCGGCGCATCGAGGGTAGCTGCTTGCACGCAAGTGTCTCCGTGGTTTCGTGTTCCGTGTGCGCGGGGCCCGGGCGCGCGGCGCGGGTGATGCAGGTCAAGTACGCGGCGCGCCCGGCAGCGCCATGCCCGTGCCCGACGAGAGATGATCGCATGCAGTCCCGTCGGATGCCGCCACGCCGGCCTCGCGCCCTGGCTCCCGACGGCAGGCACGATCCGATCGCAACCCGGGAGAATCGAACATGAACCCGCGCATCTCCATCCTGATGTCCCTGCTGCTCGGCGCCGCGCTGCAGGCGCCGGCGCAGGCGGCCGAATCCGCCGTCTGGTCACGCCCCATGCTCACGCCGCAGGCAGCGCTGCAGGCGGCCCAGGCCGCGCAGGCCGAATGCCGCAAGCAGGGCTGGCAGGTCACGGTCGCGGTCACCGATGCCTCGGCGGTGCCGCTGGTGGTGCTGCGCGATCGCTTCGCCGGCTGGCATACCGTGGACGCTGCCACCGACAAGGCGCGCACCGCGGCGAGCTGGCGCAGCGACACCGCGTCGCTGGCCCGGCGGGTGCTCCGCCCCGGCGCGCCCGAGCGCTCGGTGGAGCATATCCCCGGGGTGCTCATGCTCGGCGGCGGGCTGCCGGTGGAGGCGGCCGGCCAGGTCGTCGGTGCCATCGGCGTGTCCGGCGCGCCCGGCGTCGACAACGATGTGCTTTGCGCCAGGTCGGGGCTGGCGGCGATCGAGGACGAGTTGGCGTTCTGAAAAAGGGTGGAGTGCCCCCAGGGGGTCAAGGAGTCTTGGGGCGGCCCGGCGATTCCTTGGGAGCGCATGCCCGCGCGGGAGCACAATGGGCTGCTCCGACCCGTCCACTCCCGCGATGATCGCCGGAAAATCCGTCGACCAATGGCTGCACACCCACCCGCTGCTGCGCGACATGGTCGCGCTGCGCGAGGTGACGTGGTTCAACCCGTCGCTGGCCCCCGCGGCGCAGGCGCTGGGCGATGTCGGGCTGGGTCGCGCCGACGTCGACGCCGCGGCTGCGAGACTGGCGCGATTCGCGCCTTGGCTGGCGCAGACCTTCCCCGACACGGCCGCCGCGGCTGGCGTGATCGAGTCGCCGCTGCGCGAGCTGCCGGCGATGCACGAGGTGCTGCAACGGCGCTACGGGGTGCGCCTGGCGGGGCCGTTGTGGGCCAAGCTCGACAGCCATCTGCCGGTGTCGGGTTCGATCAAGGCGCGAGGCGGCGTGCACGAGGTGCTGCAACACGCCGAGGCCCTGGCGTTGCGC
This sequence comes from Pseudomonadota bacterium, assembly GCA_021847345.1. Taxonomy (GTDB): domain Bacteria; phylum Pseudomonadota; class Gammaproteobacteria; order Burkholderiales; family Burkholderiaceae_C; genus Thiomonas_A. Next base: position 53,616 of record JAJZTW010000002.1, on the reverse strand, counting down.
GCCGGCGTGTTGCGCGAGACAGACGACTATCGGGTGCTCGCGGGCGCGCAAGCGCGCGAGCTGTTCGCCGCGCACCGCCTGGCGGTCGGCTCGACCGGCAATCTCGGCCTGTCGGTGGGCATCGTCGGCGCGGCGCTCGGATTGTCGGTGACGGTACACATGTCCGCCGACGCGCGCGAGTGGAAAAAGCGCCGCCTGCGGGCATGCGGCGTGACGGTGGTCGAACATGCCGCCGACTACGGCGACGCGGTGCGCGAAGGCAGACGCCAGGCTTTGCAGGACGCTGCCTGCCATTTTGTCGACGACGAACGCTCGCGCGAGCTGTTCCTCGGGTACGCGGTGGCCGCGCTGCGACTGCGCGGCCAGCTCGACGCCGCCGGCGTGCGCGTGGACTCCCGCCACCCGCTGTGGGTCTACCTGCCCTGTGGCGTGGGCGGCGGCCCCGGGGGCGTGGCGTTCGGGCTCAAGCTGGTGTTCGGCGACGCCGTGCACTGCGTGTTCGCCGAACCCACCCATGCGCCCTGCATGCTGCTGGGTCTGCACACCGGGCTGCACGACGCCGTGTCGGTGCAGGACTTCGGCATCGACAACCGCACCGCGGCCGACGGGCTGGCGGTGGGACGGGCTTCGGGCTTCGTCGCCGGCGCGATGCAGCGCCTGGTCGACGCCTGCTACACGGTGGACGACGACGAGCTGTTCGAGTTGCTCGCGCTGCTCGATGGGCACGAAGGCCTGCGACTGGAGCCCTCGGCGGTGGCCGGGCTGTGCGGGCCGGCGCGCCTTCGCCCCGGCGACGCGGCGCAGCCGGGCACCCACCTGGTGTGGTTCACCGGCGGCAGCATGGTGCCGGCCGAGGAACTGCAGTCCTACGTGCGGCGTGGCCGCGAAATCAGCCGGCCTGGGCAGCCCCCAGCCGGCTGAGCCCCTCTGGGGGCCGAAGCGCGCTCTCAAGCAATCGCCGGGCCGCCCCAAGATTGCTTGACCCCCACGGGGGATGAAGGCCGGACCAGCTGCTGTGCCTGCGCACAGCAGCGCGCCGGCCGAATCCGAGCAGCCTGCAAGCTGCGAGGTGGAACGGGCTGGGCGCAGCCCGGCCCTGGGGGCGCTCAAAGCAAAGCGCCGGCCGGCGTCCCACGCGCCCACGCTGAACTGCGACAGCATGTTCTTGCCGCAGGCGCCCTGGCAGGCGTTGGCACAGGCAGTTGCCGAGGCCTTGATCCGCATCAAGCCGGGCACCCGAGGCGCGGCCTACGCTGCAGGTGCATCTCCTCAGAATGGTGTTTGCCCGGCCTCCGTGCCGGGCTTTTGTCCTTCAGCCCGCTGCCGGGAGCGTTGCACCAGCGCGTGCACCAGCACCACCGCCCACAGGCAGGCCACGCCGAGCGCCAGCGTGGCCAGCGCCCAGCCCCAGATCACGCGGTTGCCCTGCGACGAACTCAGCGACGCCAGCGGCAGACCGGACATCGGGATCAGCATCCACGCCGAGACGGCGCTGGCGATCACCACGAAGGCCCCGAGGGCCGCGGAAAAGCTTCGGATTCGCATGGCTCCCATGCTACCTGCTGTGCGCCTGCGTCAGGCGCCCCGGCACGAAGGGCTGAGGGGCAGCGCCGGGCCTTGCCCCAAGACCCCAGGATTTGCTAGGGTTCGTGGCTTCGATGCGGCTCGGCATATGTGTCACCTGGTAACGAAGGAAGGGGTGCGGATTGGACAAGGCTCGAGGGGCTTGGCGTATCGTCGGGATCGGCTGGCTGTGGCTGCTGGCGGCGCTGCCCGCCGCGCATGCCACGCTGCAGGCGCGCCCGCCCGGAACGCCGCAGGACACGCAGGTGATCCGGCTGTGGCGGCGTGATCCGATCGAGCTGCACGCGGCGTCGGCGCTGGTGATCGACGCGCGCAGCGATCGCGTGCTGCTGCGCAAGAACGCCGACGAGGTGCGGCCGATCGCGTCGTTGACCAAGCTGATGACGGCGGTGGTGGTGCTCGACGCGCACCAGCCCATGAACCAGCTCATCACCATCACGCGCGCCGACATCGACACCCTGAAGTGGAGCAGCTCGCGCCTGCTGCCGGGCATGCGCTTCACGCGGGCCAAGCTGCTGCAACTGGCGCTGATGTCGTCGGAGAACCGCGCAGCGCACGCGCTGGCGCGCCACTACCCGGGCGGGCTGGCTGCCTGCATCCGCGCCATGAACCGCGAAGCGCGGCGCCTGGGAATGTCGCACACGCATTACGTCGACCCCACCGGGCTGTCGCCCGCCAACCACTCCGACGCGCACGACCTGGCACTGCTCGTGGCCCATGCCTCGGATTACGCGACCATTCGCCACGACACGACCCACCTGGGAACCGTGGTGCGCGCCGACGGGCGCACCCTTCCCTACCGCAACAGCGACCACCTGCTGCTGGCCGGGGACTGGCACATGGTGGTGTCGAAGACCGGTTTCATCAACGAGGCCGGGCATTGCCTGGCTTTCGACGCAGTGCTTCGCGGACGCCCGGTGATCGTCGTGCTGCTCGATGCCTGGGGGCGCTACGGCGACTTCGTCGACGCGCTGCAAATCCGCGCGTGGCTGCGAGCGCAGGACCGTGAGCAGTGGGCACGCCTTCCCGAGCAGGCCCCGCTGCTGCACTGAACCGCCCTGCGCCCCTTCGATGTCCGCAACCCTCACGCACGACGCCGCCGGCGTCCTGGCCCGGCGCAAGCTCGTGCTGCTGGCGGGCATCTGCTCGCTGATCCTCACCGTGGGCCTGGCGCGCTTCGCCTACACGCCGCTGCTGCCCATCATGCGACGCGAGGCGGGCCTGTCGTACCTCGCCGGCGGCTGGCTGGCGACCTTCAACTACATGGGCTACATGAGCGGCGCGCTGCTCGCGTCCTGGCTCGGCGAGCTGCGCCACAAGTTCTGGCTGTACCGCGTCGGGCTGGTGGTCGCGCTGTTGAGCACTGCGGCCATGGGCATGACCCACCAGTTGGTGCCGTGGCTTGCGCTGCGCTTCGTCTCAGGCGTGTCCAGCACGGCCGGGCTGCTGCTGGGCTCCGGGCTGGTGCTGAACTGGTTGATGCGCCATGGCCAGCGCCCGGAGCTGGGGCTGCACTTCACGGGCATCGGGCTGGGCATCGTGGTCTCCGGGCTGGCCGTGGCCGCCATGGCGCCCCACCTGTCGTGGGCGCAGCAATGGCTGGCGCTCGGGGTGCTCGGCGTGTTGTTCTTCGTGCCGGCCTGGCGCTGGCTGCCGGCGCCACCGGCGGTCGCGATGCCGGCCGGCCATGCGGCACCGCCGCCGGCGGCGCGCAGCTGGCTGGTGCTGATCACCGGCGCGTATTTCTGCGCAGGCTTCGGCTATGTGATCAGCGCCACCTTCATCGTGGCCATCCTGGAGAAGCTTCCGCTGCTCGCAGGCGAAGGTGGCTGGGTATGGGTCATCGTCGGCCTGGCGGCGACGCCGTCGTGCTTCGTCTGGGACCGCGTCGCACGCCGCCTGGGAGAGATGCCCGCGCTGCTGCTGGCCTTCGCGTTGCAGACCTTGTCCATCGCGCTGCCTGCACTGACCGGGTCGCCGGCCTGGAACCTGCTGAGCGCGGTTCTGTACGGCGGCACTTTCGTCGGCATCGTCAGTCTCACGCTGACCCTGATCGGCAGGCGCTTTCCCGGCAATCCGGCCAAGGCCATGGCGCGCCTGACCCTGAGCTACGGCGTGGCACAGATCGCCGCTCCGGCGATGGCCGGAAGCATCGCCGCGGCCACCGGCAGCTATCGCGGCGCGCTGGTGGTGGCCGCGCTGGTCATGCTGGTCGGCATGGGCTTGCTCGAGGCGCTGCGCCGGCGCCCCGGCGACGCGCCGGGCTGAGCGCGCGCCACGGGCACGACAGGCACTACAGGCTCATCGACGGGCGCTGCGCCATGCGCTCTCGCCACGCCAGCAGGTGGGGGCGCTGTTCGTCCGCACGAAGCTTGACCACGCGCGCGAAGTCGAGCGCCACCACCGCGGTGATGTCGGCGATGCTGAAGACTTCGCCACCCACGTAGGGACTTTGCGCCAGGCGCTGTTCCAGCGTGTCGAGGAACTGCGCCGCGCGCTGCGCGCCGCGCTGCGCCAGCTCGGGGATCTGCGGGTACGGCACCGGCCCCGGCAGCGCGCGCCCGGACATCGCCGGCGAACCGTTTCGCAGCGCCTCGGCCACCGCCAGCAGGCCCTCGAATTCGGCGCGCCAGTTCCAGCTCGCGATCTCGGCCTTTTCGCGTGGCGTCGCGCCCAGCAGCGCCGGCTCGGGATGAGCGGCCTCCAGGTACGCGGCGATCCCAGCGTTGTCGGTGAGCACCAGGCCGTCGTCGGTGCGCAGCGCGGGCACCGTGCACAGCGGGTTGATGGCGCGATAGGCCTCGCCGAACTGCTCGCCCGCGCGCAGGTCCACCGCCACCGTCTCGTGGGCCAGGCCCTTCTCGGCCAGCAGGATGCGCGCGCGGCGCGGGCTGGGCGCGGTGGCACAGTCGTACAGGGTGAGCATGTCGGGATCCGCGAAACGGCCGGTTTCTCAGGACTGCGCCGGGACCGGCCTGTCGAAGTCCGACGCGTCGTGCCGCTCGGGCAGCTGCAGCGCCGGGTCGCCGAAAGTGCGGTTGACGCGTCGCCCGCGCTGCACCGCCTCGCGCGCCTCGATCTCGCGAGCCCAGCGCAGCACGTGACGGTATTCCTGCACCTGCAGGAACTCGGCGGCGCCGTACAGGCTGCCCAGCACCAGCTGCCCGTACCAGGGCCAGATGGCCATGTCGGCGATGGTATAGGCGTCGCCGGCGACGAAGGCCACTTCGGCCAGGCGGCGATCGAGCACGTCGAGCTGGCGCTTGACCTCCATCGCATAGCGATCGATGGCGTATTCGATCTTCACCGGCGCGTAGGCGTAGAAATGCCCGAAGCCGCCACCGAGGAAGGGCGCGCTGCCCATCTGCCAGAACAACCACGACAGGCACTCGGCGCGCGCCGCGGGCTCGGAGGGCAGGAAGGCGCCGAACTTCTCCGCCAGGTACACCAGGATGGCACCCGACTCGAACACGCGGATCGGCTCGGCGCCGCTGCGGTCGACCAGCGCCGGAATCTTGGAATTCGGATTGACCTCGACGAAGCCGCTGCCGAACTGGTCGCCCTGGTCGATGCGGATCAGCCACGCGTCGTACTCGGCGCCGGCATGCCCGGCGGCGAGCAGTTCCTCGAGCATCACCGTGACCTTCACGCCGTTGGGCGTGCCCAGCGAATACAGCTGGAAGGGGTGGCGGCCGACGGGCAGTGCCTGGTCGTGCGTGGCTCCGGCCACCGGCCGGTTGATGCTGGCAAAGCGTCCGCCGTTGCCTTGCTTGAAGGTCCACACGCGCGGCGGGGTGTAAGTCGACGAATCACTCATGCTGCGGGTCTCCGGAACGGTTGCAGTGCAAACCATAGCGGGAGCAAGCCGATCCTGCAGACGTCACGAGTGGTTACAAGGCGTCTGCACGAGGCGAGTCAGGCCGCGGCCTGCGGCAGCTGCGCCACGTCCACCCATTGCGCGCGCACCAGTCCGGCCAGGCGCTCGGGAGCGATGCGAACGGCCGAGCGCGTGGAGCCGGCCGCAGGAAGCACGATGTCGAAACGCCGCAGCGACACGTCTGCGTACACCGGCAGTTCGTGCGCCAGCCCGAACGGGCATACGCCGCCCACCGGATGTCCGGTCCAGCGCAGCACTTCGTCGGCGTCGAGCATCTTCGCCTTGGCTCCGAACTGCTGCTTGTACTTGCGGTTGTCGATTCGCGCGTCCCCGCCGAGCACCAGCAGCACGACCGCATCGTTCAACCACAGCGACAGCGTCTTGGCGATCTGCGCCGGCTGCACGCCATGCGCGGCGGCGGCCTCGGCCACCGTGGCGGTGCTGCCGGGCTTTTCCACCGGTTCGAGGTCCGGCGCGTGGCGGCGGAGGAACTCCCGCACGGATTCCAGGCTCATCGCCGCCCCCCCTTCACGCCGCACGGCCCTCGCGCCGCAGGGCGCGCACGAAGCTGGCGAGGCGCTGCAGGCCTTCGTGCAGCTGCTCGCGCGACGCCGCGTAGGAAAGCCGTACATGGCGTCCCGCCCGGTGCAGGCCGAAGTCGTTTCCCGGAGTCAGCGCAACATGCGCCTCGGCCAGCGCCCGCTCGCAAAAGCCCATGGCGTCGAGCCCCGTGGACGAAACGTCGATGTACACGTAGAAGGCACCGTCCGGCTCCACCGGCACGTCCAGCCCGGCCTCGCGCAGTCCCTGCAGCACCAGGAGTCGTCGCTGCGCGAACTCGGCGCGGCGCTGCTCGCAAACCTCGATGGACTCGGGCGTGAAGCAGGCCAGCGCGGCGTGCTGGGCCAGGGTCGAGGCGCAGATGAAATAGTTCTGCGCCAGGCGCTCGACCACCGGCACCATCTGCGGCGGGACCACGCACCAGCCCAGGCGCCAGCCGGTCATGCCGAAGTACTTCGAGAAACTGTTGACCACCACGGCCTCGTCGTCGAAGGCCAGCACGCTCTGCGCGGCACGGCCCTGGGCATCGGCGTCTGCCAGGTCGAGGTAGATCTCGTCCACCACGCGCCAGGCATCTTTCGCCCGCGCGAACGCGCACATCGCCTGCAGCTCGGCCGGCGGCGCCGACGTGCCGGTGGGGTTCGACGGGGTCGCGATCATCACTCCACGCGTGCGATCGCTCCAGTGCTCGCGCAGCAGGCGCGATTCCAGCTGGAAACGGGTCGACGCATCGGTGGGAACCAGGCGCACGTCGGCGCCGAAGCCGGCGAGGAACTGTCGATTGCAGGGGTACGACGGGTCGCCCACCAGCACCTCGTCGCCGGGGTCGACCAGCGCCGCGGTGACCAGCAGCAACGCGGCCGAGGCCCCCGCGGTGACGACCACGCGGGCGGGGTCGACCTGAACGCCGTGAGCGCGCGCGTAAAAACCGGCGATGGCCTCGCGCAGCGCCGGCAGGCCCAGCGCCGCCGTGTAGGTCAGGCGCGTGTCGCCGGCGACCTTCTGCGCTTCGCGCAGCACGGCCGGCGGTGCGCCGAAATCGGGCTCGCCGATGTTGAGCTGGATGACGTTGTGGCCCGCGGCCTCCAGGGCCGCGGCGCGCTTGCCGAACTCCATCGCCAGGAACGGCGCGATGGCCTGGGCTCGAGCGGAAAATTTCATGGCTTGCGGGAAAGGAAAGTGCGTCGCGACGACCTGCGCGACGACCGGTCCCCGACAAGCGTAGCAGGGCGCGCGCGCCCGGGGTGGCTCGACGCGACGCCTCAAGCCCGCGCCGCGCGCGCGTCGTTTCGGCGCTGTGCCGGGCGCGCCACGAGCGCGTACACGAGCAGCGCCAGCGCCGCGGACGACGCCATCACCAGGCTCATCGACCACGCGCCGAAGCCGTCGTCGAGCCAGGCCACGAGCGCCGACGCCAGCGCCCCGGTGGCCATTTGCGCGAATCCCAGCGAGGCGCCCGCGACACCCGCGATATGCGGCATGGGGTGCAGCGCGCCGTGCACCGCGTTGGGCGCTGCGAGCCCGTAGGAGAAGGTCACGAGCACCAGCAGCGGCAGGTACGCCGCCAGCGTGGCATGGGGGACCCGGCCCAGCGCCAGCAGCGCGCACGAAGCCACCAGCGCGCAAGCCAGGCCCCAGCCCAGCGGCACGTGGCCGGCCACGTGCCGCCGCCCCAGGCGCGCGCTGCAAGTGGCACCGGCGACGATGCCCAGCGCCGTGGTCGCGAACACCAGGCCGTATTGCACCGACGACAGGCCGAGCAGGCGGATCAGCAGCAACGGCGAGCCGGCGACATAGGAGAACAGGCAGCCGAAGCACAGCGCGTTGACCATCGCGTGCCCGAAGGCCTCGCGATGGCCCAGCATCTGTCGGTAATTGCCGGCCAGCCGGCGCCATCGCAGCGCATGCGGGTCGGCACGCCGCAGGCTTTCGCCCAGGCCGGCCCACGCCGCCAGCGTGACGAGGCCGCCGAACGCCGCGAGCAGGGCGTAGATGCCGCGCCACGAGCCCAGGCGCAGAACCCAGGCGCCGATCGACGGCGCGACGATCGGCGCGATGGCACGAATCAGGTTGAGCACCGACAGGCGGCTGCGAGCGCCCGCGCCCTCGAACAGGTCGCGCACGATGGCCAGCACGACGACCATGCCGGCGCCGGCGCCGCAGCCTGCGAGCAGACGCGCCAGCAGCAGGCTGTCGATGCCGGGCGCCACGGCGCAACCGACGCTGGCCACGCAGAACAGCATGCAACCGGCGAGCATCACCGGGCGTCGACCCACGCGGTCGGACAGCGGGCCGAACACCAGCTGGGCCAGCGCGAAGCCGGCCAGGAACACGCTCAGCGTCAGCGTGGCATCGCGCTGCGGCACTTGCAGCGCGCCGGCGATGTCGGGCAACGCCGGCAGCGCCATGTCGATCGACAGCGCGACCATCGCTCCCATCGCGCCCAGCAGCGCAACGAGAGCCGGGGATTCGGGTCGGAGACGGCGCATGGGCGGAGGAGTCTAGTCCACTGCGTCATGGAAATGGCGCTCGACCACTACACTCCCGTGGCGGGCGCCGACAGCCTTGTCGGCGCCGACTTCCCGATGCCGCCCCGACCCGCATGACCCTCTCCCGGCACCTGATCGCACGCGGCCGCTTCGAGGCGGCCCGCCGCCTGCCCCATCTGCCGCGGCAGGCGCCCGAGCATGGCCTGCACGGCCACGGCTTCGACGTGCGCCTGCGCGCACGCCAGCAGGCGCTGCACGCGGCACCGGCGAACGAGGTGCAGGCGCTGCGCGAACAGCTCGAGCAGGCGCTGCGGCCGCTGCAGTACAGCGACCTGAACCAGCTGCTCGACCAGCCGGACGACACGCGCCTGGCGGCCTGGCTGCACCAGCGCCTGGGCACGGCCGGGGCCGGTGCCACGCTGTGCCTGCACAGCACCCCGACGCAGGGCGTGGCGGGCGATCCGCGCGCCGGTTTCGCCAGCCTCAGGCGCTATCGCTTCCTGGCCGCGCATTTCCTGCCCAACGTGCCGGCGGGTCACAAGTGCGGCCGCATGCACGGTCACGGATTCGAAGTCGAGCTGCGCGCCGACGACGTCGGCCACGCCGCGCTCGACGCGCGCTGGGCAGCCTTGGCCCGGCGCCTCGATCACACGCTGCTCAACGACATCGAAGGCCTGGCCAACCCGACCAGCGAGATGCTCGCGGCGTGGATCTGGAACCAATTGCATGCCGCGCTGCCGACGCTGCGGGAGGTCTCGGTGTTCGAGACCGGCTCCTCCGGGGCCCGCTTCGACGGCGACTCCTTCATGATCTGGAAGGAGTTCGGGCTCGACAGCGCGGTACGCGTGCGCCGCGCCGGCCCCGGCAGTCCGCAGGGGCGGCTGCACGGCCAGACCTTCCGCCTGCGGCTGAGCCTGAGCGCGCCGCTCGACCGGGTGCTCGGCTGGGTCGTCGACTTCGGCGACGTCAAGACCCTGTTCCGCCCGTTGTTCGAGCGCATCGACCACCAGCCGCTGCACGAGATCGAGGGCCTCGCCGACAGCGATACCTGCAGTGTCGCTACGTGGATTTTCGACGCCTGTCGCGGTCAACTGCCGTCGCTCTGCTCGGTGCGCCTGCTCGAGGCCGACGGCTGTGGCGCCGAGGTCGGAATCTGAGCGCCCCCAGGGCCGGGCCTGGGGCCCGACCCGCCCCCCGTGGGGGTCGAGACAACTTGGGGCGGCCCTGCGTTGTCTCGTAAGATTTGTCCTGGAACCGCAAGCCCATGTCCGCCCCCGACCCCCGGCCGCTGCCGGCCGACCTGCCCCAGAGCCCCTGCGTGGGCATCTGTTCCGCCTGCTTCGACGACGTCTGCCGCGGCTGCGGGCGCACGCTCACGGAAATCTCCGAGTGGCTGTTCATGAGCGACTCGCAGCGCCAGGCGATCTGGCGCCGCGTGCTGGACCAGGGCTGGCAGCCGCGACGCGGCGCGCGCCGCGCCTGACGCGACGCCACAGGATCGAGCGCGCGGGCCGCGAGGGCGGGTGATGCCGGTCGACGCGCGACTGTGCAAGACTATGGTCGCAACGACGTCGACCCGGACACGCACGGAGCACCCTCCATGGACCAACCCACCCTCGATCTGCTGCGCAGGACCCGCACCCGTGGACGCCAGCCGCTTTCCGGCCTGAGCGTGGAGCAGGCGCGCAGATTCCCGAGCTGGTACGAGCTGCTGTTCGGCCCGGCGCCCAGGCTGGCCGTGATGCGCGACGTGCGCATTCCCGCAAACGACGGCACGCCGCTGCACGCCCGGCTGTATGTCGACCAGCCGGAAGCGGACAGCCTGGTGGTGTACTTCCATGGCGGCGGCTGGGTCCTCGGCTCGGTCGCAGCCTTCGAACCCTGCACCGCACTGCTGGCGCGGCGCACAGGCGCGGCGGTGCTGTCGGTGGACTACCGGCTGGCGCCCGAGCACCCCTTCCCGACTCCGGTGCTCGACGCCGACGCTGCGCTGCGTTTCGCCGCCGAGTCGGCGCCCTCGCTGCTGGGGCGTCCCCTGCGCCGGCTGGTGGCCATGGGAGACAGCGCCGGAGCCACGCTGGCCACGGTGGCCACGCGCCGTCTGGCGCGCGACGCTTCGGCGCGTTCGCCGGACCTGCAGGTGCTGGTCTACCCGGTGACCGACGCCGGCTTCGATACCCCCAGCTACCAGCAGTACGCCGAAGGCCACCTGCTCAGCGCGGACGACATGCACTGGTTCTGGGACCATTACTGCCCGGACCCCGCACGGCGCGCCGACCCCGATGCCTCCCCGCTGCGCACCCCCGACCTGTCGGGCCTGCCGACGACCCTGCTGTATACCGCCGAGCTCGATCCGCTGCGCGACGAGGGCGAGCGCTACGGCCTGCGCCTGCAGCAGGCCGGAGTGGACTGCCGGATGCTGCGCTGCCCGGGCGTGCTGCACAGTTTCCTGGCCATGGCCAATGTGCTGCCGCTGGCGGCCAGCGCGTTCGACACGCTGTGCCGCGACATGCGCGAGCAGCTGGCCTGAAGTGCGAACGAATCCCGCAGGCCAAAGTGTGAAATCGTTCACACGAATGCGGTTTTTGTGACGCCACGGGCCCTCGAGCGGAAGGCGATGGGCGGCACAATCGAGTTGCCTGAATGGGCGTGCAGTCCGCGGGGCACGGGCACCGCGGCGCACCGCCCTCCCCCGGGAGCCGCCATGGAAACCCTGCTCGACTTTCTGCAGCTCAGCGACGAGGAAACCCAAGCGCTGCGCCAGCACGCCCCGGCGCTGCTCGCGCGCGCCGGCCAGGCGCGGGCGAACTTCGCCGAGCAGGCAAACGCGCTGCGCTCCCGCGGCGAGTTGCTGGCCCCGTTGGGGGACGACGCAGCGCAGCAGCTGCTCGACCTGCACGACTCCCATTACCGCGAGCTGCTCGCCGCCCACTACACGCCGCAACTGCAGCAGCGCATGCTCGAGGTCGGGCAGATCTTCCACCGCTGGGGTCTCGCTCCGTTGTGGATCATGACCATGTCGTCGGGATTCGCGGCGCAGTTCGAGCTCTATGCCAGCGCGTTGTCGCTGCAGCAGCGGCGTCCGCTGATGGGCGCGCTGTACAAGCGCCTTCGGCGCGATGAAGCCTGGCAGCTCGAAGGCTATCGGGTGGCCGGCGAGCGCGTGCGCCGCACGCTGGAGCAAAGCCCGCTGCGCGACCCGCTGACCGAGTTGCTCAACGCCACCGCGCTGCGCGAGATGCTGCCGCAGGCGCTGGAGCGTGCGCGGCGCAGCCAGCTCAAGCTGGCTGTCGCGGTGCTGGACTTCGACGGCTTTCGCGAAGTCGACGAGCAGCACGGAAGGGCCGCCGGCGATGCCGTGCTGCGCCAGTTCGCGCAGCGCCTGCTGCGCGCGCTGCGCAAGACCGACCTGGTCGTGCGAACCGAACAGGACGAATTCGTGCTGGTACTCGAGGGCCTGCACAGCATGGACAACATCGCGCCGCTGCTCGAGCGCCTGCAACTCGACTTCGACGTGCCCTATGCGCTGTCGGATGCGCTGTTCTGGCAATGCCCGATCAGCATGGGCGTGACCCTGTTCCCCGACGATGAGACCGACGCCGACGGGCTGCTGCTGCATGCGCGCCGCGCCATGCGGCAGGTCAAGTCGACGAAGTCGCAGCGGGAATTCTTCTGGGCTTTCTACCAGCCCTGAACCGCGACGCTCGTATCGCCTCGATACACGCCGGGCCGGGCAGCGCTGCGCCCGGATGATTACACTGGCCCTCGCGGCGCCTCCGGCGCCGCCCAAGACCAAAACAACGACCATCCCCGATGCTGCGGCGCGAGTGCCGCAGCCGGGGTCCGGGTCGAACACGGAGCCAGCAGTCCCATGAACGCCATTCCCCAGGCCGCGGGGGCGGGTGAGGTGCCCGCCTACGTGCGCAATGCCAAACTGATCGACTGGGTCGCCCGCATCGCCCGCCTGACACAGGCCGCGAACGTGCATTGGTGCGACGGCAGCCAGGAGGAATACGACCGCCTGTGCCAGCAGCTGGTCGATGCCGGAACGTTCCGGCGCCTGAACCCCGAGCTGCGCCCCAACAGCTACCTGGCATGCTCGGACCCGTCGGACGTGGCGCGCGTGGAGGATCGCACCTTCATCTGCAGCGTGCGCCGCGAGGACGCCGGGCCGACCAACAACTGGGTCGACCCGCGTGAAATGCGCGAGCTGCTGCAGACCGGGGACAAGGCGCTGTTCCGCGGCGCGATGCGCGGACGCACGCTGTACGTGATCCCGTTCAGCATGGGCCCGCTGGGCTCGCCGATCTCGCATATCGGCGTGGAACTGTCGGACTCGCCATATGTGGCGGTGAACATGCGCCTGATGACCCGCATGGGTCGCCCGGTGCTCGAGCTGCTCGGCGCCGACGGTGATTTCGTGCCCTGCGTGCACAGCGTGGGCGCCCCGCTGGAGCCGGGCCAGGCCGACGTGCGCTGGCCCTGCAACTCCGAGCACAAGTACATCGTGCACTACCCCGAGACCTCCGAGATCTGGTCCTACGGGTCCGGCTACGGTGGCAATGCGCTGCTGGGCAAGAAGTGCTTCGCGCTGCGCATCGCGTCGCGCATGGGGCGCGACCAGGGCTGGCTCGCCGAGCACATGCTGATTCTCGGCGTGACCACGCCCGCAGGGCGCAAGTACCACGTCGCGGCGGCCTTCCCGAGCGCCTGCGGCAAGACCAACTTCGCCATGCTGATCCCGCCGGCGTCGATGCCCGGCTGGAAGGTCAGCACCATCGGCGACGACATCGCGTGGATCAAGCCGGGGGCCGACGGACGCATGTACGCGATCAATCCCGAGGCGGGGTATTTCGGCGTCGCGCCGGGAACGAATTTCGAGACCAATCCGAATTGCATGCACAGCCTGGCGCGCGACGTGATCTTCACCAATGTCGCGCTGACCGACGACGGCGACGTGTGGTGGGAGGGAATGGGTCCGGCGCCGGCGCATGCCATCGACTGGAAGGGCCAGGACTGGACGCCGGCGATCGCCGCGGCCAGCGGCGCCAAGGCGGCGCACCCGAATGCGCGTTTCACCGTCGCCGCGACCAACAACCCGGCGCTCGACCCGGCGTGGGACGACCCGGCTGGCGTGCCCATCGACGCCTTCGTGTTCGGCGGACGCCGCTCGACCACGGTGCCGCTGGTGACCGAGGCGCGCAACTGGCTCGAGGGCGTGTACATGGCCGCCACGATGGGCTCCGAAACCACCGCGGCGGCGGTCGGCCAGCAGGGCGTGGTGCGCCGCGACCCCTTCGCCATGCTGCCCTTCTGCGGCTACAACATGGGCGACTATTTCCGCCACTGGGTGGAGATGGAAAGCCGGCTGCGCTCGGCGGGCTCGCGGCTTCCGCACATCTTCTGCGTCAACTGGTTCCGCAAGGGCCCAGACGGACGTTTCGTGTGGCCGGGCTACGGCGAGAACGCCCGCGTGCTCAAGTGGATGATCGAGCGCGTGGAGGGATCGGCCCAGGGCGAGGGACACTTCTTCGGCATCAGCCCGCGCTTCCAGGACCTCGACTGGACGGGGCTGCAGTTCGGCGAGGACAGGTTCGCCTCGGTGATCGACGCCAGCCCCGCCGACTGGCAGGCCGAGCTGGCGCTGCACGACGAGCTCTTCGCTCGCCTCGATCCGCGCGTGCCCGATGAACTCAAGGCCACGCGCCAGGCGCTGCAGGCCGCATTGAGCGACTGACGCCCTCCCCCCGGGGCCCTCTCGAGGAGACGCAGGGCCGCCCCAAGTTTCCTCGACCCCCTCGGGAGGCGGTCCCTTTCACGCCTCGGGAATGCGCCCGACCACGGCGAAGTACAGACGGTAGGGCAGAACGCGCAGCAGGCGCAGCCACAGCGTGAAGCGGCGCGGGAAGTGGATGTCGAAGTCCCGCCTGCGCAGTCCGCGCAGGATGCATTGCGCGGCCTGCGCTGGCTGCATCAAAGCCGGCATGCGAAACCGGTTCTGCGCCGTCAGCGGCGTCTGCACGAATCCCGGGTTGACCACGCTGACGCCGATGCCCACCGGGCGCAGGTCGACGTACAGGGTCTCGGCCAGGCTGATCAGCGCCGCCTTGGTCGGCCCGTAGGCCAGGGCCTGCGGCAGTCCGCGCCAGCCGGCCACGCTCGACACCAGCACCACGTGCCCGCTGCGCTGTCGCAGCAGCAGCGGCAGCGCGGCGTCGAGCGTGCGCAGCGCGCCACGGTAGTTGATCTCGTCGTGGTTCAGCGCCTGTTCGAGGTCGAAGGCCGTCGCGCGCTGCGGCCGATAGGTTCCGGCGCAGTAGACCAACAGGTCGAGCCCGCCGAAACCGGCCGCCACCTGTTGCGCGGCGTCCTTCAGCGCGGCGCCGTCGCGAACGTCCAGCGGCAGCACGAGGTCGCCGCGCAGCGTGTCGGCGCCGCGCGCCGAAACCGCCACCAGCGCGCCTTGCTCACGCAGCGCCTCGGCCAGCGCCGAGCCGATCCCGCTGGAGGCGCCGACGATCCACACGCGCATGCCGCGCCAGGCCTTGAGCGGGGGGTTCCGAGTCGCGACCACGGTCGTCTCACGCCTTGCCGAAGGTGATGAACAGGCTGCCCACGCGCAGCCCGAACTTGCGCATCTCGGTGCGATTGATCAACAGCTTCTCGCCCAGCAGGTACATACGGTCGTCCATGCTCACGTGCACCACATGCCGGCCGAGCGGGATCGCCAGCACGTAGTTCCAGCGCAGTTCGTCGCCGCTGGCGCGCCCGCGCGCGGTGCCCACGACGTCGCCTGCGGTCGCCTCGTAACACCGCACCCCGTCCTGCTCGGGCAGACGGTGCAGATTCCACGTGCGCTGCTGGCGCTCGCCATCGTCGAACAGGAAGGATTCGTGCAGCAGCCCGCGATCGCCCGTCCACTGGCCGCGCATGTCGACGTGGAAGCGCCGGCGCACGCGCCCGCGCCGGTCGAACAGGACGCCGTCGGCCCAGAGCCGGCCGTTGAAATAGTCCTCCACCCGCAGCACGCTCGGAGCGAGCCGGCGCTCGGCGTGCGCGGTCGCGAACCCCGGCTCGGCAGCCGCGACGTCGACCTGCGGGGCAGGGTCGAGCTCCGAGTCGGGGCCCAGGGTATCGAACTCGGTGTCGGGGATCAGCTCGTAGGCTTGGGACTTGCTGGACGTCATGGCGTGGGAGCGTCGGAGGGAACGGCGGCGCGGCCTCGCGTGACGGGCTGCGCCGGCGGATGCGGCTTGGCGACCCAAGGCACGCGCTTGCGCCACAGGCGCAGCGCCTGCCAGTGGATGCGCCACATGACCCCGAGGGTCAGCAGGGGCTGCGCCAGCAAGGCCCGACGCGCGCTCGCAGCGGTGAGCTCGTCCAGCTCGGCGCTGACGCTGGTCAGCAGCAGCGGGCCCGCGTCGTCGTGATGCTCGACGCGGGCGACCATGCGCTGGCTGCGCTCGCCGCGCCGGCCGTCCCCACCGTCCCGCTCGACCCGCGCGAAGCGGAACCGGTAGCTGCCGCGCACCTGGCAGAACGGCGAGACGTGGAACACCTTGGAGGCCGCGAGGGCCTCGCCCCAGCGCAGCTCGCGGGCACCGGCAGCCGGCTCGAGCAGGTAGACGTGGCGTTCGCCGAAGGTGTTGTTGACCTCGGCGAGAACCACGCGCAGCGACCCGTCGCTGCGGTGTCCGAACCAGAAGCTCACCGGCTTGAACACGTAGCCCAGCACGCGCGGAAAGGTCTGCAGCCAGATCTCGCCATCGACATCGTCGATGCCATGGCCGGCGAGCAGCTGCTCGACCCAGGCCAGCGCATCGCCGCCGCCCGCGCCGTGATCGCGATCGTGGAAACTCAGCAGGCCGCGGCGATTGCGCGCCAGGCACAGCAGCCCGGGACTGCGGCGCAACGCGCGCATCGGCAACAGCACGAAGAACACCGGGTAGGCGAAGGCGTTGAGCGCCGGACGCAGGCGCTGATGCCGCACCTGGCCGCGGCCGAGAAGCGGTCGAGCCTCGGCGCTGTCGCCGAAGCCGACGGCGACATGCGCAGCGGCCGCCGGCTTGTCGAAGGCTTGCATGCCGCCCCCGCTCAGGCCGCCCTCGGCCACGGCTGCTGCTGCGCCAGGCGCTGCAGCAGTGCGTCGGCGGCGGCGTAGCCGGCGCGCAGGCCGTCCTCGTGGAAGCCATAGCCACACCAGGCGCCGCAGTACCAGGTATTGCCGTTTCCCTGCAGTTGCGGCACGCGAGCCTGCGCCGCCATCGCCGCCGCGTCGAACACCGGGTGCGCGTAGTCGATTTCGCGCAGCACGGAATGCGCCGCAGGTTCACGCAGCGGGTTGAGGGAGACGATCACCGAACCTCGCAGCGGCAGAGGCTGCAGCCGGTTGATCAGGTAATGCACGCAGACTTCGCGATCACCCTGCGCGCCGGGTGCGCTTTCGTAGTTCCACGCCGCCCAGGCGCGCCGCGCGCGAGGCAGCATGGCCTCGTCCACATGCAGCACGGCGCGGTTGCGCTGGTAGCCGATGGCCGACAGCACGTCGCGCTCGAGCCGCGAGGGCTGCTCGAGCAGGGCCAGCGCCTGGTCGCTGTGGCAGGCCAGCACGGCGTGGTCGAAGCGCTCGGTGGAACCGTCCAGCACCAGCTCGACCCCGTCCGCGCCCCGCCGCACATGGCGCACGGGTGTGCGCAGTCGCTTGTCGGCGACGCCGTCGAGCACGCGCCGCACGTAGCGGCGCGACCCGCCACGCACCGTCAGCCACTGCGGCCGCGAGCTCCATTGCAGCAGCGCGTGGTTGTGGCAGAAGCGCGCCATGCTGCGCATCGGGAACTCGAGCATCAGGGCGGTCGGGCAGGACCAGATGCAGGCGGCCATCGGCAGGAAATAGCCTTCGCGGAATTCCTCGCTGTAGCCGCCGTCGCGCAGGAAATCCCCGACGCTGGGCTGCGAGGCCGCTTCGTCCAGCGGCGCCAGCGCCAGCGCCGTGGCCTCGCGGTTGAAGCGCAGGATGTCGCGCAACATGCGCCAGAAGCCCGGGCGCAGGGTGTTCGAACGCTGCGCGAACACGCTGTCGAGGTTGCTTCCGGCCCACTCCAGGCGGCGCCCTCCTGGCAACCGGCCCTGCACCGAGAAGCTCATCTCCGCCGGGGCGAGCTCGATTCCCAGCTCGGCGAACAGCCCCAGCAGACCGGGGTAGGTGCGCGGATTGAGCACCAGGAAGCCGGTGTCCACCGGCACGCGCTGCCCTTCGAGCTCGACGTCGACGGTGTGCGCGTGCCCGCCGAAGTGCTGCCCGGCCTCGAACAGCGTGACCCGCGCCACGCCGCGCAGACGCCAGGCCGCTGCCAGCCCGGCGATGCCCGAGCCGATGACCGCCACGCGCGGCAGCGCCGAGTCCTCAGCGCCCGGCATGGCCATGCTCGATTCGCGCGTAGGCGGAATGGTTGTGGATGGACTCGAAGTTCTCCGACTCGACGACGAACGCGGCCACGCGGGGATCGTCGCGCAGCGCCAGCGCCACGTCGCGCACCAGGTCCTCGACGAACTTCGGGTTCTCGTAGGCGCGTTCGGTCACGTATTTCTCGTCGGGTCGCTTGAGCAGGCCCCACAGCTCGCAGGAGGCGGCGCCCTCGGCGACCCGGATCAGTTCCTCCAGCGACATGTCGGCGGCCAGCTCGACGTCCAGCGTCAGGTGCGAGCGCTGGTTGTGCGCGCCGTAGGCGGAGATCTCGCGCGAACACGGGCACAGGCTGGTCACCGGCACCTGCACCGACTGGCGCAGCAGCGCCGGCTCGCCGACGCGGCCCCGCACCTGCCACAGCACCTCGTAGTCGAGCAGGCTGGACACTCCCGAAACCGGAGCCGCCTTGCTGATGAAATAGGGAAAGCGCAGCGTGATCCGACCTTCTTCGGCGCCCAGGCGGCGCAGCATGTCGTCGAACATGGCGCGCAGGCCGTTGGGGTCCAGCGGCCGCTCGCTCCAGGCCTGCAACAGCTCGACAAAGCGCGACATGTGCGTTCCCTTGACGTCGGAAGGCAGCGCCACGTCGAGGTCGAACATCGCCACGCTGTGCTGTGCCTGGCCGTCGGCGCCGGCGATGCGTACCGGATGGCGCAAGGCCTTCACCCCGACCTGCTGGATGGGCATGCGGCGCGTGTCGGCCACCGACTGCACGTCCGGCAACGCGGCGGAGCGGGTGAGGAATGAGTCCGGGGCATTCATGGTGTTGTTCCTTTGAGCGGATTCCAGGGGGAGCGGCCTCGTGGCACGCCGAACAGGGCGCAGTCGGCGGGCCGAAGTCCGGGGTCCGCGCGTTTAACGTGGACAATGATGCATTTTGTCCTGGACAAAAGCAAACACAAAAGCGATTTGTCCAGGACATCACCAGGGTTTTGTCCGCACTGTCACAGTACGGCTAAGATCACGTACCGGATTCACGCTGCCATGCCCGACACCTCTCCCGCGCCCGACACCACCACCGATGCCCTGTCCTCGCCCGCAGAGCAGGCGCCTGTGCGCGCGGACGACCCGGCGCGCGGTCTGAGCATCGCCGCCGTCGAGCGCGACACCGGGCTGCCCAAGGACACGCTGCGAGTGTGGGAAAGGCGCTACGGATTTCCCCGACCGTTGCGCAATGCCCTGGACGAGCGCCTGTACCCGCCGGAGCAGGTGCGCAAGCTTCAGTTGCTGCGCCGACTGATCGCACTCGGCCATCGTCCGGGGCGCATCGCCGCGCTGCCCGTGGAGCAACTCGAAGCCATGGCCGCGCGCCATGGCGAAGCCCCCGCGGCGGCAGGCGAGGCCGCGACCGGGCTGGGGCATTTCCTGGCCCTGCTGCGCGGGCATGACATCGAGCGCCTGCGCCGGGAGCTTCAGCAGGCGCAGATGCGCCTGGGCCTGGCCCGCTTCGTGACCGACGTGGTCGCCCCGCTGACCGGCGAGGTCGGCGCGGCCTGGATGCGCGGCGAACTGCAGGTGTTCGAGGAGCATCAGTTCTCGGAAATCGTGCACCGCGTGCTGCGCAACGGCATCGGCGCGATTCCGGCGCTGGACGACGCGTCCTGGGTGCGCCCGCGCGTGCTGCTGACCACGATCCCGCAAGAGCCGCACGGCCTGGGCCTGCTGATGGTCGAGGCCATGCTGGCGCTCGAGGGCTGCCACTGCGTCTCGCTGGGAGTGCAGACGCCGCTTCCGGACATGCTGATGGCCGTGCAGGCGCACCACGCGGACATCCTGCTGCTCAGCTTCAGTCCGGTGCCCACGCGCACCCAGGTGCTCGATGCGCTGAGCGCGCTGCGCGCGGCGCTGCCGTCCACCGTGGAAATCTGGGCGGGTGGGTCGTCGGCGGCACTCGAGCGCGCCGGCGAGGGGGTGCGGGTCATCCGCCCGCTGCAGGCGCTGGCGCCGGAGCTGGCCGCCTGGCGCGCCGCGCACGCCTGAACGCTCGCGGGCCCCTGGCGCGACAAGTTCCGTGCGTCGCGGCGTGGCGTTGACGGGCCATGCTTCCTATACTGGGTCGGCAGGCGCCGCCACGGGGCCCCGAGACGTCCGGCGGCCGGTCAAGCCCACGACCAGGAGAACGACGTGTTTCCCGAATACCGCGACCTGATTGCCAAGCTCAAAGCCGTCGACGCGCATTTCGCGCGCCTGTTCGAACGCCACAACGAACTGGACCAGCGCATTCGCAATCTCGAGCAAGGCATCGAGAACGGGGATTCCACGACCATCGAGACGCTGAAGAAGCAAAAACTCAAGCTCAAGGATGAGCTGTATGTCATGCTGCGTAAAGCAGCAACCGCCTGATCGAAAACTGCCGCGAGCCCAGGCCGCGGCAACTCCTACAGATATTGGCTCAGCTGGCGCACGCCCCAGTCCTCGGGGTCTTCCAGCCCGCTGATTCGGTCCTGGCAGCCCGCGGCCGCGAGGTCGACGAGGCGCGGGCCGACAGCGGACCGCGTGGTCGAGTCGAGCAGCACGCGCACCCTGGGCGTGAGCAGCGACTGTTCCGCCTGCTCGACGACCACGCCGAGCAGGCCCGATTCCAGGCGCACGAAACTGCCCACCGGGTAGATCCCGACGCTCTTGACGAAGTGCTGGAACACCTGGTTGTCGAAGTGCGAGCCGGTCCAGCCGGCCATGCGCCGCAGCGATCCCGCAGGGTCCCAACCCTGCTTGTAGGGCCGATTCGACGTGATGGCGTCGTACACGTCGCACACCGCCCCCATGCGCGCCATGAGGGAAATGCGCTCGGCCGGCGCGCCGTTGGGGTAGCCGGTCCCGTCCATTTTCTCGTGGTGGTTCAGGCACACGTCGAGCACCGCCGGAGCCATGCCGCCGAGGCGCTGGAGCAAGGCATGGCCGCGCTCGGGATGGGTGCGCACGACATCGAGTTCGGAGCGGTCGAGCTTGCCGGGCTTGTTGATGATCTGCATCGGGATCAAGGCCTTGCCCACGTCATGGAGCATGCCGGCCATTCCGGCGTCGCGCGTGCGCTCGGCGTCGAGCCCGAGTTGGCGCGACAGCGCGATCATCAGCGCGCACACCGCGACCGAGTGCATGTACGTGTACTCGTCGGCGGTCTTCAGGCGCGCCACGCTGACCAGCGCCCAGGGGTTGCGCTGCACCGACTCCGAGATCTGCTCGACCAGCTCGGCGGCTCCCGTGGTGTCGACGGCCCGCCCCATGCGGGCCTGCTCGAACATCGATCGCAGCACCGGGCGGGAGCCATCGTAGATACGCTGCGCGCGTTGCACTTCGGCACGAAAATCGACCAGGCGGGGTGACTCCTGCGGCGCCTGCGTTGTCTGCGCTGTCAGCTCTTCGGGGGGCACGTTCGGCGCCTTCCCGGCAGGCGCGAGCGCCTCCTCGGCAGGCGCATCGGGTGCCCGCGCAGCCCCCTCGGGCGGGGCGTCCCCCTTGCCGACATCGATCCACACCTCGGCGATCCCGCTGTCGCGTATGGTGCGGATGTCCTCGTCGCGACGGACCAGGAAGGAGCCGCGCCAGAAGGGATGCTGCAACCACGACCCGCCGAGTCGCTCCACGTACATGCCCGTGCGCAGCTGCTGAGTGGGAATTTTGCGAAGCATCGGTCGGGAGGTTGGACTCACGGGGTTTATCGCCGCGCGAACGCTACGCATCCTAGAACAAAGCTGCGCAGCTCGGCCGAGAACAATGTCACGATTTGCGCGCCTGACTGCCCCGCACGCACAAAGCCCGCGTTTCTCGTGCGCGCTGCGCACGTCTCGCCCGTTCTTCTAACATCTTTGCTCCACCTCGCGCCCATGCAGCGCGCGGCGTCCCACTCGTCAACGGCCCCATGAAACCCCTCGCCAGCCTGAGTCGCGTCGTGTTCAGCCGCTACTTCACCAGCGGCCTGATCTCGGCCAGCGGCACGCTCGCCCTGGGCTTCATCGGCCACGCCATCGGGGGCATGGGCATGGCGCTCAGCCTGGCCAGCGGCGCGTTGATGGTGTCCTTCGCCGACAACCCCGCACCGGTCGGGCTCAAGGCCATCGAGCTGCTGTTCGCGTCCTTCGCCGGCGCACTGTGCTTCGCCGCCGTCTGGAGCACCGACAGGCACCCGATGCTGCAACTGGCCGTCGTGCCGCTTCTGGGCTTCGTCGGCGGCCTGGTCAGCCTGTGGGGAAAGCGCGCGGTGGCCATCTCCTTCTGCCTGCTTTTCATCACCATCATCACGCTGGGCATCCCGGCGCCGGCCAACGCCGCGCAGCTCGGCGCGGGCACCTTGTTGCTGCTGCTCGGGGCGCTGGCCTACACCGTCTACGCGCTGGTGCTGGGCAGGGTGCTGCGCGGTCGCACCAAGCAGCAGGCGCTGGCCGAGCTGATCGACGCGCTGAGCGCCTATATGCGAGGCGAGGCCGAGCTGTACCCGGGCCGCGCCACGCCGCAGGGCGCAGCCGCCGACCCCCAGGCACGGGCGGCGATCCTGCAGGGCGCCGTCAACGACGCGCTGCAATCGGCACGCGACCTCGTGCTGCGCGAAGGACACGGAGCGCGCGATGCGCTGTGGACCCACATGCTGCTGCTGAGCCTGGACCTGTTCGAGGCCCAGCTGGCGGCGCAGACCGACTCCGCGCCGCTGCGCGAGACCTTCGACGGCTCCGACATCCTGGAGCTGCTCGGCGGCGGAATGCAGCGCGCCGCCGATACCCTCGACGCGCTGGCGCTGGCCCTGCTGCACGACACCGACATGCACGCCCGCCCGCCGTTGCCCCAGCGCTGGGACGACGTGCAGCAGCGCGCGGCGCGGTGGCTGGCCGGACATGCCGACAGCGACCTGCTGCAGGCCCGCGACATGCTCGACGGACTGTTGCACAACCTGCGCCAGGCCGATCGCCTGATCGGGCAGCTGCACGCGGCCTACGCCATGCGCCGCTCGCCTCCGGGCTTCGAGGACCTTCCCGACGCGCGCCTGTTCATCAGCGCGTGGAGCTACGCGCCGCGCCAGGTGCTGTCGCACCTGCGGCTGGGCTCGCCGATATTCCGGCACGCCGTGCGCCTCGGGCTCGCGCTGGGCTGCTCGCTGCTGCTGGCGCGCCTGCTGTTCTCGCACCAGACCCACGACTACTGGGTCGCGCTGACCATCGCCGTGATCCTGCGCCCGAACTACGGAGTGACCCGCCAGCGCATACGCGACCGTCTGCTCGGCACGGTGCTGGGCTGCGTACTGGTAGCCGGCTTTCTCGCACTGCAGCCCGGGCTGGCGTGGATGCTCGTGGCGCTGTTCCTGTCCATGGCGCTGGCGCGCACCTTCGTCACCACCCACTACCGCTTCACCGCGATGGCCGGCAGCGTGCTGGCCTTGCTGCTCGCACACCTGCTGCAGGAAAACACGCATTTCCTGGTGCAGCAGCGCTTGCTGGATACCGCCGTGGGGGCCGCGCTGGCGTGGGGTTTCAGCCATGTTCTGCCGCGCTGGGAATACCTCGATGCGCCACGCCAGCTGCGCGCCCTGCTCGATGCGCTGCGCCGATACGCCGACGTGGCGCTGGCGCACACTCCGCCCGCCGAGCGCGAGTTCCGGCTGGCGCGCAAGCACCTGTTCGACACCTTGGCGAGCATGACCGGCCTGTACGGCCGCATGCTCGAGGAACCCCAGGCACGGCGCCGCACCCCGAGCGAACTGGGGGAGATCATCACCCACGCCTACCTGCTGGCCTCCCACCTGGCTTCGTTTCGCCTGCTGCGCGCGCAGTTGCAGCCGCAGGGGCGCATCGACCAAAGCTCGCTGAACTGGATCGACACCAGCCGCGAGCGGGTGTTGCGGCGCCTTGCCCCGACGGCAAGCGCCGAGCCCGGGCCGCCGGCCGACTGGGTTTCGAGCGGAGACCCGGTCCTGGCGCGCCTGGCGCTGATCGGCCGGGAGGCGGCGCGCATCGGGCAGATCCGCGAGCGCATGCAACGGGAAACCCGCCAGGCCGAAGCGCGCGCGCGCACGGCGGGCTGAGCAGGGTCCGGACCGATCGCCGGCGCCGGCCCGGCCGCGCCGCCTCACGCCGAATTCGCGCCGGGCTCCCCCGCCCGCTGCGCGGGAGCCTGATAGGCTGGCAGCATGCCTGTGAAACACCTCGCCTCGCCGGCCCGCGGCGGCACGCGCGCGCTGGCGGCACTGCGGCCGGCACTCGCGCTGGCGGCGTGGCTGGGGCTGGCGCTGGAACTCGGCCTGGCGCCCGGCGCCCGCGCGGCGGCGAACCCGGCACCGGCGCGGCCCGATCCGGAGCAGCTGTCGCACCAGATCGCCGGGGGCCGGTCGCAGCACTGCGTGGCGGCCGGCGAGACCCTGCTGTCGATCGCCGCACGCTACGGCGAACCCCTGTCGAGACTGCTGCGCGACAACCAGCTCGACGCCCGCGCCACGCTGCGTCCCGGGCGCTGCCTGCGCATCGACAACCCGCATATCGTCCCGGTCCCGGCGCCGCAGGACGGGGTGCTGATCGACATTCCCCAGCGCATGCTGTTTCGCTGGCACCACGGCGAGCTGGCGGCGGCCTATCCGGTTGCCGTGGGCCGCCCCGACTGGCCGACCCCGGCGGGCGACTTCCGCGTCGCGCAGCGCAGGCGCGACCCGATCTGGTACGTCCCGCCATCGATCCAGGAAGAACAGCGGCGCAAGGGCGAGCCCGTGCGGCGGGAGGTGCCCAGCGGTCCCGACAACCCGCTGGGCCACTCCTGGATCGGACTGGACCTGCGCGGCTACGGGATCCACGGCACGAATGCTCCGGCCAGCATCTACAGCTTTCGCACCCATGGCTGCATCCGCCTGCAGGACGACCACGCCACCGAGCTGTTCCAGGCCGTGCAGCCGGGCACGCCGGTGCGCATCGTCTACCGCACCTGGCTGCTCGCCGAATTGCCCGACGGCAGCCTGTGGCTCGAATCCGACCCCGACATCTACGCGCGCTCGGTTCGCGGCGACGACCTGCGGCAGCTGCAGGGCCTCGCCGAACGCCATGGACTGCAGGCACGCATCGACTGGAATCTGGCCCGGCAGGTGCTGTCGCGCAAGGCCGGCATCGCCGAGCCCGTGGGCCTGACGCAAGCGTCGATGCAGCCGCAGGGCCCCTGCTGCGCGGCGAGCGCTTCGGCGCGCCCGGCTTCCTGACCCATCGGGCGCGCGGCGAACACCCGCGCAGGCATGTGGGCAGCCGAACCTGGCGTAGCATCGCCGGCTTCGACCCAGATCCATGCGCCCGCCCGCGCGGGCGCGCAACTTGCGCATGAACCCCTCAGATCCTGCCTGCCCGGCGCGCCGACGCCTGCTGGGCATCGGCGCCGCCGGGCTGGCGCTGGCCGGCGCGGCAGCACGTCCAGCCGACGCCATGCCGCCGCCGCGCACCGCGTCGGGCGCTCGCAGCCTGGCCTTCGAGAACCTGCACACCGGGGAGACCCTGCGCACGGTGTACTGGGAACAGGGGCGCTACCTGAGCCAACCGCTGCGCGACATCGAGTACCTGCTGCGCGACTTCCGCACCGGGCAGCAGCATCCGATCGACGTCGCGCTGCTCGACCTGCTGCACTCGATGGGACGCCAGCTCGACTGCACGCGCCCGATCCAGTTGATCAGCGGCTATCGCTCACCGGCGACCAACGCCGCGCTGCGCGCACGCAGCCATGGCGTGGCGCGCTCGAGCCTGCACATGCAGGGAATGGCCAGCGACATCCGCATCCCCGGGCGGGACTTGCGACATGTGCGCGACCTCGCCTGGTCCCTGGGCCGCGGCGGCGTGGGTTTTTACCCGCACTCGAACTTCGTCCATGTCGACGTCGGCGCGGTTCGGCGCTGGAACGGTGTGTAAACCCTGGTCACGGCGCTGAATCTGGGTTATGATGCTGGGCTTTCGGGGGTATAGCTCAGTTGGTAGAGCAGCTGACTCTTAATCAGTAGGTCCAAGGTTCGAATCCTTGTGCCCCCACCAAACAAAATCAACGGCTTAGGCGCTCAGGCACCTAGGCCGTTGTCGCATGTGTGCGAGTCGTGTAGGCGCTGTGTAGACGGCAGCGCGCAACACAGGGCCTTGAACCTGGCTGCAAGCCCCGTGACCAGCCGGCAGCTTGGCGTCGCAGCCGGCTGCCCCGGTGGACGTGGCGGGTGTTGGACACGCCCCACGTTCAGCACATGACCATGCCGCTCCAACGGCCGGGACACAGGGCGGAAAATTGCTCCTGCCCCTTGGCGTTCAGGGCATTGGCCATAACAAGGTCTCGTGCGGCTCTTGCCACGTGGCATGCGTGCCGAAGAGCGTCAGATGGGATCTGTGCGAGTCCCGTCAAGGTGTAACAGGCGTTGACCCCTGAGAGGGGCGATACCTATAGTCACCCCCACTCGAGTGTCGGCGCTAGTTGCCGCCTCGACCCAGTCATCCCGCCCTTGGCAGTACGCCACCCGCCTATCCAGGGTGAGCCGAACCCAAGGGCGTTTTCTTTCACGGGGTTTGCATGCCAACGGCGATCCTGATAGACGGTGCGTTCTTCATCAAGCGTTTTCGCAGGATCGAGCCGCACAACGCGAACAATGCGCAGCGCGCCGTCGAGGTGGCCTTTCGCTGGGCGGTCGCCCACCTGAATGAGGGCAACGGACGCGACGGCAGCAAGATCCGGCACGACCTCTACCGCATTTTCTTCTACGACTGCCCGCCGCTAGAGCTGAAGCTGCACCACCCGATCACGAAGAGGTCCGTCGACCTGAAGAACTCGCACGAGGCCCGTTTCCGCCGGAAACTGCACGAGCTGCTGAAGGCGCGCCGAAAAGTCGCGCTGCGCCTAGGCCACTTGGCCACGAACGCAGGTGCGCACTGGACAGTCGCGCCGGCGCTGCTGCAAGATCTGCTCAAGGGCAAGAAGCGCCTGGAGGAGCTTGAAGAATCGGACGTATTCCCGGCTGGCCGCCAGAAAGGCGTAGACATGCGCATCGGGGTCGACATCGCCTCGCTGGCGTTCAAGCGTCAGGTCGATCAAATCGTGTTGATCGCGGGGGATGCCGATTTCGTCCCTGCGGCAAAGCTCGCGCGCCGGGAGGGGATCGACTTCGTGCTCGACCCGATGTGGCAGTCGATCCCACCGAGCCTGAACGAGCACATCGACGGCTTGCGTTCGACGTGCCCGCGTCCCGTGGTGCAGCCCCAGGATCCGGACTCTGGCGGTCTTGGTGGGGCCAGCGTCAGCGCTGCCGCCTTGCCACCCGTGCAGGACATTCCGGAGCCGGGGTCGTCGGCTAAATAGCCTTTTCCAGTTCGTCGACGGCGCCCTCGATGACGCCGCCCAGGATGGAAGCTGCGACCACCAGCCCATCCGCGGCGTCCCGGCTCAGCGCGATGCCGCAGAGCTGCGCTTGCTCGGGGCCGACCATCCAGGGTTGCTTGCGGGGCCCGTGAAGAAACCCCAGGTCCCAGTGCTCGGCCCCAGGCTCGGCATCCAGCGTGGCCGGCGCCGTGCCTTCCAGGTCGACGTGAATGCCCAGCGCCTCGGGGGCGGCCGCGTGCGCTGCCGCTTCGCTGCCGGCCTCACCCTGGCCAATCAGCTCGCCAGTGCCCTCCCGCAGCAAGCGCCAGCACCACGCGGCAGGCGGAGCTGGCCACGCAGTTGCGCGGTTCCACGCGACACGCGCGTTGGGTAGCATGCGCGTCACTGGCGCGTGCGCCGCTTCTGCCCGACCCCTTCCATGTCCCGACCCATACTCGTCACCGGCGGCGCCGGCTACATCGGCTCCCATACCTGCGTTGCGTTGATCGAGGCAGGCTACACGCCGCTGGTGCTGGACAACCTGTGCAACAGCAGCGCCGAGTCCCTGGCACGCGTGGGGCGAATCAGCGCGAAGCAACCCCTGCTGGTGCGCGGCGACGTGCGCGACGGCGCGCTGCTCGACCGCGTGCTGGCCGAACATACCCCCCAGGCGGTGATTCATTTCGCCGGGCTCAAGGCCGTCGGCGAGTCGGTCCAGCAGCCCCTGGCCTACTACGACAACAACGTGCTGGGAACCGTCAGCCTGCTGCAGGCGATGCAGCGTGCCGGTCTGCGGCAGATCATCTTCTCGTCGTCGGCCACGGTGTACGGCGACCCGGAATCGGTGCCGATCCGCGAGGACTTCCCGCGCAGCGCCACGAATCCCTACGGGCGCAGCAAGCTGATGATCGAGGACATCCTGGCCGATCTGCATCGCGCCGACAGCAGCTGGCGAATCGCCAGGCTGCGCTATTTCAACCCCGTGGGCGCGCACCCCAGCGGGCTCATCGGCGAGGATCCCCGCGGGGTTCCGAACAACCTGATGCCCTACATCACCCAGGTGGCGGTCGGTCGCCTCGACCGCCTGAGCGTGTTCGGCGGCGACTGGCCGACTCCCGACGGCACCGGGGTGCGCGACTACATCCACGTCATGGACCTGGCCGAGGGGCATGTGGCGGCGTTGCGCCACCTGCTGGCCCACGACGGCATGTTCACGGTCAACCTGGGCACCGGCCAGGGCGTGTCGGTGCTGCAGATGGTGCAGGCCTTCGAACGCAACAGCGGCCGTCGCGTGGCCTTCCAGATCGTGCAGCGCCGCCCCGGCGACATCGCCGAATGCTGGGCCGACGCGTCGGCCGCGCGCGAGCTGCTGCAGTGGAAGGCGGTTCGCGACCTCGACACCATCTGCGCCGACGCCTGGCGCTGGCAGCAGGCCAACCCGCAGGGCTTCGCCGACGCAGCGCATTGAACCCACGGAGCCGGCCGCACCGGCTCCGCGCGTTCAGGACCTCGCGGTTCAGGACCCCGGCGAATACACCGGGAAGGCGTCGGCGAGCTCGCGCACCTGCGCGCGCACGCGCTGCAGCACGGCATCGTCCTGCGGCGCGTCGAGCACGTCGGCGATCAGGTGCGCGGTGCGCACGACCTCGGGCTCGCCGAAGCCGCGCGTGGTCATGGCCGGCGTGCCGACCCGGATCCCCGACGTGACCATCGGCTTTTGCGGGTCGTTGGGAATCGCGTTCTTGTTGACCGTGATATGTGCCTGGCCGAGGCGCGCCTCGGCCTCCTTGCCGGTGATGTTCTTGGCACGCAGGTCGACCAGCATCAGGTGGCTCTGCGTGCCACCCGAGACGATGCGCAGCCCGCGTTCCTGCAGCGCCCGCGCCATCGCCTGCGCATTGGCCACCACGCGCTGCTGATAGGCCTTGAATTCCGGCGACAGCGCCTCCTTGAAAGCCACCGCCTTGGCCGCGATCACGTGCATCAGCGGCCCGCCCTGCAGCCCCGGGAAGATCGCCGAGTTGATCGCCTTCTCGTGCTCGGACTTCATCAGGATGATGCCCCCGCGCGGGCCGCGCAGGGTCTTGTGGGTGGTCGAGGTCACGACATCGGCGTGCGGCACCGGGTTGGGGTACACGCCGGCGGCCACCAGCCCGGCGTAATGCGCCATGTCGACCATGAAGCGCGCGCCGACTTCGCGTGCGATGGCTGCGCAGCGCTCGAAATCGATGTGCAGGCTGTAGGCCGACGCGCCGGCGATCAACAGCTTGGGGCGATGCTCCAGCGCCAGGCGGCGCATCTGCTCGTAGTCGATCCGCTCGGCGGCGTCGAGCCCGTAGGGAACGACCTTGAACCATTTGCCGCTCATGTTCAGCGGCATGCCGTGGGTCAGGTGCCCGCCCTCGGCCAGGCTCAGTCCCATGATCGTGTCGCCGGGGTTGAGAAAGGCCAGGAACACCGCCTCGTTGGCCTGCGCGCCCGAGTGCGGCTGCACGTTGGCCGCCTCGGCGCCGAACAGCTGCTTGACCCGCTCGATGGCCAGGGTCTCCGCCACGTCCACGAATTCGCAACCGCCGTAATAGCGGCGCCCAGGGTAACCCTCTGCATATTTATTCGTGAGCTGGGTTCCCTGCGCCTGCATCACAGCGGGTGACGCATAGTTCTCGGATGCGATGAGCTCGAGGTGGTCGTGCTGGCGACGGTTCTCGTTCTGGATGGCGGCCCACAGCTCGGGGTCGGCCTGGGCGATGGCAATGGAGCGGTCGAACATGAAGATTTCCGGGATGGCGAATGCGTCGGAGCGGATACGTGATCCACGAGAAGACCGCGCCGACGGAGTCGGCAACGGCCTTGCGGCATGAGCCCAGGCGAACGGCAGCGAGAGGTCGCGCTTCCCGGTGGTTGTTCCCACCTCGGCACGAGCCCGCCGTGCATGGCCGCCTGGCAGCCGCACGCGCGTGCCGGCCTGATCGCCAGTTGCGCAACCCGCCCATGGTAACCGACGTGCAAAGGCCGCGCCGCCTGCGTGGCGCGGCCTTTGCGGCCGGAACCGACCCGGGGAATCAGCGCCAGCGCCGCGGGGGCACGTCAGGCGCGGGAGGGGTCAGGTGGTGGCCGGGCTGCCGGTCTGCGCGACCCGCCCGCTGCCGGCCTCGCTGCTGGCGGTCTGCGTCTGCGCCTGGACCGGCGAGTGCGTCGCGCCGTGGCCGGCGCGCGCGCGCGCCGCCGAGGCGACCTGCTCCAGGCGCGCCTGCTCGCTCAGCACCTTGGTGGCGTAGCCGCCTTCGGCCGCGCTCGAACTCGCGCCGACGTACATGCGCAGCCCCGCCTGCAGCGAGCCGCCGCGCTGGATGGCATTGCGCAGCACCACGGCGCCGACGCGGACGTTGGTCAGCGGGTCCAGGCTGGCGCGCGGGCCGCCGTAGGGGGCGAACTTGTCTCGATGCACGTCGGCCATCACCTGCATCAAACCGGTCGCGCCGACCGCGCTTTGCGCATAGGGATTGAACGAGGACTCGACCGCCATGACCGCGAGGATCAGGGTCGGGCTCAGGTGCTCCTGGCGCCCGGCAGCCCAGGCGCCGGCCACCAGTTCGCGCATGGCCATCGGCGCGATGCTGTAGCGCCGCGCCAGCCAGTCGGCCACCGCGCGCTGCGCAGCATCCAGCTGCGGCACGGGCCGCGGCTCCAGCTGCGCCACCTGCTCCTGCGAGGCGCCGGCGACCGCATCCGAGGCCTGCTGCCCGAGGGATTTCAGGTCCTGCATCGCCAGCCTGCGAGCGGCCACCCACTGCACGATGCCATGCTCGATCGAAAACATCGACTGCGGGTGCACATAAAGGTAGGCTCCCGCGACAACCACGAAAAAACCCACCATCATCAGC
Source organism: Pseudomonadota bacterium (assembly GCA_021847345.1). Taxonomy (GTDB): domain Bacteria; phylum Pseudomonadota; class Gammaproteobacteria; order Burkholderiales; family Burkholderiaceae_C; genus Thiomonas_A. Next base: position 22,473 of record JAJZTW010000002.1, on the reverse strand, counting down.
GTGTTGTGGGTCCACTGCAGGACCTCCGCGCCGATGCTTCGCCAGCTCGGGAGCCGGACTTGCGAGTCTTGCGACATCGTCTTCTCCTGTGTCGGTTCGGCGTGAACCAGCGCGGCGCCGCGAAGCGGCTGCCACAGGTCCACGACCGTGCACAGATCCGGAACCGGCGCATCGAAGCGGGCGTGCCTGGCCTAGCATGCGGCAGGCACGTCGTCACCGGGCTCGGGGCCGGGACGGTTCCGGGGCGATTTCATCGCACGCGCCACCGCAGGGCGTAAGGGAATTGCCGAGCGTGTCCTGCTCCCAAGCAGTGCAGGACCGACGACGGGGCGTGCGTGAGCAGGCGCCATTTTAGGGCCAGCTTATATCCTGTCAATTGGATAGCATTCCAAGAACCAAACTTCTGGATCTATGAAGTACCGTGACCTTAGGGATTTCCTGGATGTCTTGAGGGCCCGACGCGACCTCGTCGACGTCGACGCAGCCGTGGATCCGCGACTGGAAATGACCGCGGTATGCGATGCCATGCTGCAACGCGCCGGCCCGGCGCTGCTGTTCCACCGGCCCGCCGGCTACGACACTCCGGTGCTGGGCAACCTGTTCGGCACCACGCAACGCGTGGCGCTGGGCATGGGAGCCGACGACCCTCGCGAACTGCGGCGCATCGGCGAAGTGCTGGCCGCGCTGCGCCAGCCGGAGCCGCCGCGCGGCCTGAGCGATGCCGGCGAGCTGCTGCGACTGGTGCGCGCCGTGTGGGACATGCGGCCGAGCACCCTGCGCCGTCCCCCGTGCCAGCAGCAAGTCGAGCGCGGCTCGCAGGTCGACCTCGACGCGCTGCCGCTGCAGACCTGCTGGCCCGGCGACGCCGCGCCACTGCTGACCTGGGGCCTGGTGGTCACGCGGGGGCCGCGCAAGACCCGCCAGAACCTGGGCATCTACCGCCAGCAGCGAATCGGCCGCAACCGCCTGATCATGCGCTGGCTGTCGCACCGGGGCGGGGCCCTGGACTTCCGCGACCACGCGGCCATGCACCCAGGCAAGCCCTTTCCGATCGCCGTGGCGCTGGGCGCCGACCCGGCCACCATCCTCGGCGCGGTCACCCCGGTGCCCGACACGCTGTCCGAATACCAGTTCGCCGGCCTGCTGCGAGGCGCGCGCACCGAGCTGGCCGATTGCCTGGAGCTGCCGCTGCACGTGCCGGCGCATGCCGAGATCGTGCTCGAGGGCCATATCCCGCCGGCCGCGAAAGGCTGGCGGGGCCACAGCGAGACGGGCGTCGAGCTGCGCGAGATCGACGGCTGGCTGCACGCGCTGGAAGGCCCGTTCGGCGACCACACCGGCTACTACAACGAGCAGGAATGGTTCCCCGTGTTCGAGGTGTCGTGCATCACGCGGCGCGAGCAGGCGATCTATCACTCGACCTACACCGGCAAGCCGCCGGACGAGCCGGCCGTGCTGGGCGCCGCGCTGGGCGAGGTGTTCGTGCCGCTGCTGCGCCAGCAGTTCCCCGAAATCACCGATGTGTACCTGCCGCCCGAGGGGTGCTCCTATCGCCTGGCCATCGTGTCCATGCGCAAGCAGTACGCGGGCCATGCCAAGCGCGTCATGATGGGCTTGTGGAGCTTCCTGCGCCAGTTCCTTTACACCAAATTCATCATCGTCACCGACGACGACGTGAACATCCGTGACTGGCGAGACGTGATCTGGGCCATCACCACTCGCATGGACCCGGTGCGCGACACCACGCTGATCGACTCCACGCCGATCGACTACCTGGACTTCGCGTCGCCGCAGCCCGGGCTCGGCGGCAAGATGGGACTGGACGCCACCCACAAGTGGCCGGGCGAGACGACCCGTGAATGGGGGCGGGCGATCCAGCCCGACGAGCAGGCCCGGCAACGCGCCGAGCAACTGGTGCGCGAACTGTGGCCGGCGGGCCGCGCCGAGGGGCACCCCACCGATTGACGGGTGGCCGGCGCCGCGCATCGCGGCCGGCACCCGCACGCGACCCTGCGCCGCATTCGAACCTGCCGTTGAATCAACAACAGGCGCGCGGGAATTGCTCATAATGCGGGGTCATGCGCCCTGCTCTTCGCCACGCCCTGCGCTGGACCGCACGCCTGCTCGCGGCGCTGGCCGTGCTATTGCTGCTGGTCGTCGCCACGTCGCCCTGGACGGTGCCGCAGTGGCTGCGGCGCGAAATCCCGCTCCAGGGCCGGCAGCAGCTCGGGCGCATCGTGCGAGTGGGTGCACTGGCCTTCAATCCCCTGCGCCTGCGGCTGCAGGTCGACGACCTGCAGGTGCTGGACGCGGCCGGGCGCGCGGCCGAGCTGCGCCTGCGCCAGGGCGTCGTGCGGCTCGACTGGAGCAGCCTGTGGGGCCTGCACCCGCGGGTCGGCGCGCTGCGCCTGCAAGGTCTGTGGCTGCACGTGGTGCGCGCCCGCGACGGGCACCTGTCCTTCGAGGACGTGCTGCGGCGCCTGGGCAGCCGCCCGGCGAAGCCGGCGGCCGGCCCTTCGCAATTCCGGGTGGACCTGTTCGAGCTCGACGACGGGTCGGTGCTGTACGACGACCAGGCCAGCGGACTGCACACCGCGCTCGAACACCTGAATCTGCGCCTGAGCGACCTGAGCACGCTGGGAGGCGCCGACGGCGCGCTGCACGCGCAGGCCCACGGCCGGCTCGACGGCGCCCCGTTGCAACTGCGCGTGGGCGGCACCTTGTACGGTGCGCACCCCGCGCTGATCGGCGACCTGCAACTGCAGGGACTGGCGCTGGCCGACTGGCGCGAGCTGCAGCCAGCCGACCTGCCGGTGCGCTTGCACGCCGGCCAGCTCGACACCACGCTGCACCTGCAATGGCCGCTGCGCGGCTCGGCCAGGCCGCTGATCTCGGGGCGGATCCGCCTGCGCGAGCTGAGCCTGCGGCACGCCGGCCAGCCGCTGCTGCAGATGCAGCAGGTCGACGTGCCGGTGGTGTCGCTGATGCCGCTGCAGCGCGAGCTGCAACTCGGCGTGGTCGAGATGCAGGGACTTCGCGCGCAGCTCGACCGCGCGCAATGGGCGGGCCCGGGCGCAGCGTCGCGCGCGCCGGCCCCGGCACCTCGCGCGCGCGCCGCGCCAGGCGCGGGCCCGGCCGCCGCGAGCGCACCGGCGAGCGCACCGGCGAGCGCACCGGCAACCGCACCGGCAAGCGCACCGGCGAGCGCACCGGCAACCGCACCGGCAACCGCACCGGCAACCGCACCGGCAAGCGCACCGAAGGCACCCGCCGCGTGGCAGCTTCGCGTCGCCGGGGCGCGACTGCACGACGCGCGGATCCACTGGCACGACGCGCTGGTGCGGCCTGCCGTGGATTGGGACTTCGACATCCCCGACGCGAAGCTCGGCCCGGGCGCCTGGCCGGTGCAGCAGGACATCCAGGCGCAAGCCAGCCTGCGGGGTCCACGCGGACTCGTGGCGCGGGTCAGCGCCGTGCTCGGCGCGCGGCAGGACAGCGCGCGGCTGCAGCTGCAGGGCCTCGACGCGAGCCTGGCCGCGCCCTACGCCGCACCCATGCTGAGCGGCAGCCCGCTGCCCACCGGGACGCTGCAGGCCAGGCTGGATGTGCAATGGAAGTCGCCCGCGCTGCGCATCGACCTGCCGGAGGCGCAATGGCAGGCCTTCAGCTGGCAGCCGACGGGTGCGCTGCGCGGCGACGGCCCGCGCGCCCACGCCATCCGCCTGCGCGACGCGCAACTGCAATGGCAGCCGGGGCCCGCCGGACTGCGCCTGCGAATCGGCGAACTCGACGTCGACCAGCCCGCGAGCGGTCCGGGAGCAGGGGTTCGCGCGGCAAGCGTGCAGGTGCGCGACGCCCGCATCGAGCCGGCCGCGCACCGGGTGCTCGTGAAGCAGCTCAGCGTGCTGCAGCCGCAGGCCTCGCTGGCACGCGACTCCAGCGGCGCCTGGTCGGCGGGCGAGCTGCTGCCCCCGGGGTTGCTGCCGGCGCCACCGGGGCACCGCACGACGCCGCCCGCGGCAGCGGCGAGCCCGTGGAGCGTGGAGCTGGCCGATGCCCGCGTACGCGGCGGCAGCGCCTACCTTGCCGACACCTACCCGGCGCAACCCGTGGTGCTGTCGGTCACCGGGATCGACGCCGAACTGCGCCAGGCCCAGTGGCCGATGCGCGGCGCCGCCAGCTTCGACTTGCAGGCCCGCGTGCGCGACGCGCGCCAGGCCCCGCAAGCCGGCGCGAGCGCCGCGCCGGGCGGCGGCACGCTGCGCCTGAGCGGCCAGTTGCGGGCGGCCCCTTGGCGCGTGCACGCGCGCCTGCACGCTCAGGACCTGCCGGCCCAGGTCGCCGCCCAGTACCTGCCGCCGCTGAATGCCCGCCTGCTGCGCGCCAGCGCCAGCGCCGACGGCACGCTGGATATCCGCCTGGACCCTCGAGGTCCGCAAATCGGCTTCGACGGCCAGGCCGAACTCGGCGACGTGGCCGCCAACACGGTCCAGCCGGACGCCAGCCTGCTGGGCTGGCAGGCGCTGCAGCTGCAGGGCCTGCGGGTACGGCTCGACCCGCGGGCGAATCCGCGTACCCGCGTCGACGTCCGGCAGGTGCTGCTGCGGGACTTCCATGCCAGGCTCGCGCTGAGCCGCGAAGCCAGGCTCAACGTGGCCGAGGTGCTGCGACCGGCGGCGCCCACGCCGCGCGCCGCGGCAAAGCCGGCAGCGACGGCGCCGGCCGCCCCGGCCGCGGCCGGCTCCGCGCCCGTCCAGGCGCTGCGCCTGCGCATCGGCGGCATCACGCTCGAGCACGGGCGCGTGAACTGGAGCGACCATTTCGTGCAGCCGAACTACTCGGCCAGCCTGACCCAGGTCAACGGGCATATCGGCGCCTTCGCGTCCGACTCGCCGGCCCAGGCCGCCGTCGACCTGCGAGCGGTGGCCGAGGGCACCGCGCCGGTTTCGCTGGCAGGCAGGGTCAACCCGCTGCTGAGCCCGCCGCAACTCGACTTGCGCGCGCGCGTCGACGACCTGCAGCTGGCGCCGCTGACCCCCTACTCGACGCGCTACGCGGGCTACGGCATCGAGCGCGGCCTGCTGTCGATGAACGTGCACTACGACATCGACGCCGCCGGCAAGCTTCAGGCCGACAACCAGCTGGTCCTGCGCCAGCTCACCTTCGGCCCGCATGTGCCGAGCCCGACGGCGACCAAACTGCCGGTGCTGCTCGCGGTGGACCTGCTGAAGGACCGCGACGGCAACATCCATCTCGACATCCCCATCTCGGGCTCGCTGCACGATCCGGAATTCAGCCTCGGCGCGGTGATCGCGCAGGCGGTGGGCAAGCTGCTGCTGCGCGCGATCACGGCACCTTTCTCGCTGATGGCCCATATGTTCGCCGGGGGCAAGGCACCGCCGCAGCTCAACGTGGTGCCGTTCGCCGCGGGTTCGGCCCGCGCCGCTGCCGACGCTACGACACGCCTGCAGGACATCGCCCGCCTGCTCAAGGCCAAGCCGGGCCTGGTGGTGACCATCACCGGCCGCGTGTGCGGCGCCACCGAGGCCGGCGCCTACCGCGAAGCCGTGCTGGAACGCCAGCTGCTGGCGCAATGGCGCAGCGACCTGCCGCGCGCCGAGGCCTACGCCCACGCCAAGGACACGCGCGTGCCGGCCGCCGCGCGCGAGCAGGCGCTGGCCGCCCTCTACCGCGGCACCGCGCTGCCCGACAAGCCGCGCAACGCGCTGGGCTTCGCGCGCAGCGTGCCGCCGGCGACGATGCAGCAGTTGCTGCTGCGCGCCATTCCTGACGACCGCGACCATCTGCAGGCGCTGGCCATGCGCCGCGCGGTGGCGCTGCGCGACGCGCTCAACGAGCTCGGGGTGCCGGCGGTGCGCCAGTTCATCGCCGCGCCCGAGGTGCTCGGAGCCGCCCACAAGGATTGCCAGCCCAGTGCGAGCCTGAGCGTGAGCCTGCCCTGAGCAGGCCGCCTGTGCGCGGACAAGGTGTCCCGAAAGGAAGCGCGAAAAGAAGCGCGAAAGCAAGCGTGAAAGGCGGCGCGAAATTTTCCGCGAGGGGTGGCGGGTTTGCTCTTGACGCGTCGCGAACGCAAGCCTAAACTTGGAGACGTCGCGACGGTGCAGCCATCGCGACGATCGATCCGGGTCCAGCCCGGATCAGGCAAGCCAAGCCCGACACTACGTGCCGGGTGCGACGCTCGGCAGCAAACCCGGGCATCGCGGTAGACCGGGCCGCGTCGCCTCTCATGGCGCGCGGCCTTTTCGTTTGCCGGGGCCGTTCCGGCATGCCGGCGACTTGGCCGGCAACACCGGCCGGGACCCGCGCGAGCCGGTGCTCGAAGCACTCTGGAGCCCAGACGATGACCACCTCCTCCCCGGCCGCCGCGGCGGCCCAACCGGAACTCGAGACCATCACGCTGGCAGGCGGCTGCTTCTGGTGCGTCGAAGCGGCGCTGCTGGCCCTCGACGGCGTGCTGGAAGCCACCAGCGGATACGCGCAGGGCCATGTCGACCAGCCCAGCTACGAACAGGTGTGCGGCGGCACCACCGGTCACGCCGAGGCGGTGCGCGTGCGCTTCGACCCGCAGCGCCTGAGCCTGCGGCGCCTGCTCGACGTGTTCTTCACCATTCACGACCCGACCACGCCGAATCGCCAGGGCGCCGATGTCGGGCCGCAATACCGCTCGGGCATCTACCTGGAGCAGCCGGGCCATGAGCAGGCGGTGCGCGACCATGTGCGCGAGCTGCAGCGAAGCGGGCGCCATGGCCAGCCCATCGTCACCGAGATCGAGGCCCTGCGCGTGTTCTGGCCGGCCGAGGACTACCACCAGCGCTATTTCGAGCATCATCCCGAGCAGGGTTACTGCCAGGTCGTGATCGCGCCGAAACTGGCCAAGGTGCAGCGCGACTTCGCCCAGCAACTGGCGCGGGCGCCGCGCTGAGCACGACCTGGGTCAGGCGATGTCGCCGAGCAGGCGCGTGAGCTGCTGCTGCGACGGCACGCCGACGTACATGTCCGCCGCGCCGCCGCGGCGCTTCCAGACCAGCACCGGCACGCCGAACAGTTTCTGGCTGCGGTAGATCTGCAGATTGCGCTGCAGCAGGCGCCGCGTTTCGGGCAGGATGGTCGCCGCCGGCTCGATTCCGCCGCCGGGCTGACCGTTGGCTGCGAAGTCGTAGTCGTTCTCGTTGGTCTCGAAGGCCCGCAGGCGATCGGGCGCCTGCAGCATCGCCGCGGCCTTGGGCTCGCTGCTCGCGGTGAGCATGCCCAGCACCACCCAGTGCACCTGCAGGTCGGCGCTTGCGAGTCGCCCGCGCAGCGCCAGGTAGAGATGGTGGCAATACGGGCAGTTCGGGTCGAAGAACACATACAGCCGGCGCCTGCCGCTGCCCTGGACGATGCTGGTGGCACCGGGCAACTGCGCGAGCAGCGCAGCGGCCTTGTCGGCCCCCTGCGCGCGTGCCGCGCCCAGGCCCAGGCCCGGCGTCGCCGCCGTCGCCACGAGCGCGGCCAGCAAGGCCCTGCGCGAAACCGCGCGCGGCCGGTGATTCGGACTCATCGTGAATATCTCCGGAAAGAAGCCAATGCGCCGAGCCACGCGACACCACGGCCGCTCACGGCGCCAGACGCTGCCGCGTCCACGCGCCGCCGCCGTCGCGTCGGTAGGCGAGGCGGTCATGCAGGCGCGACGGGCGCCCCTGCCAGAACTCCCAGGCATCGGGAACCAGCCGGTAGCCACCCCAATGGGGCGGACGCGGCGGGTGCATGCCGAATTTCAGGCCGAAGGACGCAGCACGCCTGACCAGCACCGATCGGTCGGCGATCGGAGCGCTCTGCTCCGACGCCCATGCGCCCAGGCGCGACGACAGCGGGCGGCTGGCGAAATAGGCGTCCGACTCGTCGTCGCTGGTCTTTTCGACTCGCCCCTCGATGCGCACCACCCGTTCGAGTTCGATCCAGTGGAACTGCAGCGCGGCGAAGCCATGCGCTTCGAGCTCACGACCCTTGCGACTGTGGTAGTTGGTGTACCAGACGATGCCGCGCGAATCGACCCCCTTGATCAGCACCACGCGGGTCGAGGGCCGGCCGTCGGCGCCGACGGTGGCCAAGGTCATCGCGTTGGGCTCGGGGACCTGGGCATGCACGGCCTCGCCCAGCCAGCGCTCGAACTGTTTCAACGGGTCGGCATCGGCGTGCGACTCGTCGAGCTCGGCGCGCGCGTAGTCCTTGCGTAGATCGGCCAGATTGTCCATCGCCACAGTATAGGAAACAGGGCCATGGGCGACGCGGCGGCCAAGGCCACACATGGGGTGGGGATCGCGGAACCCGAGGCCGCCTCGGCGCCTCTCATGAGGCAGCGTCGCGAGCGACGCGAGTTCGGCGTCACCGGCTTGCAAGCTGGTGCGCCGAGATTCTTCCCGCAACCCCACAAGGAACCATCATGAACCACCGTCGCCTGTTCGCGGCCTGCGCCGCGGGCGCAGCATTTGCATTCGCCGGCACCACGCCCAGTCACGCATCAGGGATGCTGTGCCCGTCGGAAGTCGACGCCAGCTATTCCCACGGCTGGTGGGAAGGCGAGGCGATCGATGCCAGCACCCACGCGCCGCTGATGGAGATCATCTGGACCCCGGGAACGGCCGGGGACGTCGGCAGCATCGCCTGCAGGTACGCGCCCCACATGTCGCGCTTCCCGATGCCCACGCTGCGCAGCCGCTTCGAAGTGCTCAAGCCCGACAGTGCCACCTATCCGAGCTGGCACGAAGAGGTCACCCGCGGCCAGCCGTGGATGCTGTGCAGCGGAGCGACCATGGAGCATTTCGATCCCGCCGGCTGCCCCTTCGAGCCGGCCGGCCCGCTGCCGCCGCCGAACTCTCGCGATCCCGGCGCCGGCTCCACGCTGCTTCCGTTCTGACCAGGCCGCGGGGCCTCAGCGCGGAAGTTCCGTCGAGCCCATGAGGAAGCGGTCGATCTCGCGGGCGGCCTGGCGGCCCTCACGGATCGCCCACACCACCAGGCTCTGCCCGCGGCGCATGTCGCCGGCGGTGAACACCTTGGACACGCTGGTGGCGTAACCGCCGGCATCCTCGGTGCCGGCGCTGGCGTTGCCGCGGGCGTCGCGCTGCACACCGAAGGCGTCGAGCACCGACGCCAGCGGGTGCACGAAGCCCATGGCCAGCAGCACCAGGTCTGCCTGCAGCATGAATTCGCTGCCGGGAACCTCCTGCATGCGCCCGTCCTTCCACTCGACGCGGCAGGCCTGCACCTGCTTGACCCGGCCCTTGTCCTTGCCGCTGCCGGCGACGAAGGACTTGGTCGCCACCGACCAGTCGCGCGAGCAGCCCTCCTCGTGGCTGCTCGAGGTACGCAGCTTGATCGGCCAGTACGGCCACACCAGCGGCTTGTTCTCCTGCTCGGGAGGCTGAGGCAACAACTCGAACTGGGTCACGCTGGCCGCGCCGTGGCGGTTGCTGGTTCCCACGCAGTCGCTGCCGGTGTCGCCGCCGCCGATGACCACCACGTGCTTGCCCGCCGCGCTGATCTGGCCCTTGACCTTGTCGCCGGCGTTGACCCGGTTCTGCTGCGGCAGGAACTCCATCGCGAAATGCACGCCGTCGAGCTCGCGCCCGGGCACCGGCAGGTCGCGCGGATGCTCCGAGCCGCCAGCCAGCAGCACTGCGTCGAACTCTTCGAGCAGTTGCTTCGGGCTGCGATGCTGGCTCGCCAGGTTGGTCACCGTCGCGCCCGCGCCCTCGCCCGGCATGTCGCCGATCAGGGTCGACGTCTCGAATCGCACGCCTTCGGCGCGCATCTGTTCCAGACGGCGGTCGATGTGCGACTTTTCCAGCTTGAAGTCGGGGATGCCGTAGCGCAGCAGCCCGCCGACCCGGTCGTTCTTCTCGAACACCGTCACGTCATGCCCGGCGCGCGCCAGTTGCTGGGCCGCCGCCAGCCCGGCGGGGCCGGAGCCGACCACGGCCACGCGCTTGCCGGTGCGGTGTGCCGCCGGCTGCGGCTGCACCCATCCCATGTCCCAGCCCTTGTCGATGATCGCGTGCTCGATGGACTTGATTCCCACCGGCTGGGCATTGATGCCCAGCGTGCACGCGGCCTCGCAAGGCGCCGGGCAGATGCGCCCGGTGAACTCGGGGAAGTTGTTGGTCGAGTGCAGCACGTCGAGCGCCTCGCGCCAGTTGCCGCGCCACACCAGATCGTTGAAATCCGGAATGATGTTGTTGACCGGACAGCCGTTGTTGCAGAACGGAATGCCGCAATCCATGCAGCGCCCCGACTGCAGCTTGGCCTTGTCGTCGGGCAACTGGTGCACGAACTCCTTCCAGTTCTTCAATCGCACCGTCGGGGCCTCGTAGACCTCTTCCTGGCGCTCGAATTCCATGAATCCGGTGATCTTTCCCATGTCGCTTCCTTGAATGCTGTGCGCTGCGCGGGCCGGCGCGTCGCCGGCCCGCATCGGGTTCACTTGGCCGCTGCCTGCGCGGACTCGGCGGCTCGCTGGGTGGCGGCGACGGCCTCGCGGCGCGCTCCAATCTCGCCCAGGGCACGCTTGTACTCGTGCGGGAACACCTTGACGAAGCGCCCGCGCGCGACCTCCCAGTCGTCGAGCAACTGGCGCGCGCGCAGGCTTCCGGTCCAGCGATGGTGGTCGCGCAACAGCGCGCGCAACTGCTCGTCGTCGGTGCGTCCACGGTGCCACAGGGCCTCGGCCATGGTGGCGCGCTGCTCGGCATCGGGCAGCACCTTGTCGAGCGCCACCATCGACGTGTTGCAGCGCCTGGAGAACAGCCCGTCCGCGTCGTACACATAGGCCACGCCGCCGCTCATGCCGGCGGCGAAGTTGCGCCCGGTCTCGCCCAGCACGACCACGGTGCCGCCGGTCATGTACTCGCAGCCATGGTCGCCGGTGCCCTCGACCACCGTGGTGGCTCCCGAGTTGCGCACCGCGAAGCGCTCGCCGGCGACCCCGCAGAAGAAGGCCTCGCCGCCGATCGCGCCGTACAGCACGGTGTTTCCGACGATGATGTTGTTCGGAGCTTCGCCGCGGAACTCGATGCTCGGGCGCACCGCGATGCGCCCGCCGGACAGCCCCTTGCCGGTGTAGTCGTTGGCGTCACCGATCAGGTACAGGGTGATGCCCTGCGCCAGGAACGCGCCGTAGCTCTGGCCGCCGGTGCCTTCCATCTGGATGTGGATGGTGTCGTCGGGAAGTCCGTCGTGGCCGTAGCGACGTGCCACCTCGCCCGACAGCATCGCGCCGACGGTGCGGTTGACGTTTCGCACGTTCTGGATGAACTGCACCTTCTCGCCGCGCTCGAGCGCCGGACGCGCGCGCTCGATGAGCTTGTGGTCCAGCGCCTTGTCCAGCCCGTGGTCCTGGTACTCGACCTGGCGCACCGCGACGTCGCTGCCCAGCGCCGGGTGGTAGAACACGCGGGAGAAGTCCAGGCCCTGCGCCTTCCAGTGCTCGATGCCGGCGCGGGTGTCGAGCAGGTCGGCGCGGCCGATCAGCTCGTCGAAGCTGCGGACTCCCAGCTGCGCCATGATCGAGCGCACTTCCTCGGCGACGAAGAAGAAGTAGTTCACCACGTGTTCGGGCTTGCCCTGGAAGCGTCGGCGCAGCTCGGGGTCCTGGGTGGCCACTCCCACCGGGCAGGTGTTGAGGTGGCACTTGCGCATCATGATGCAGCCCTCGACCACCAGCGGCGCGGTCGCGAAGCCGAACTCGTCGGCGCCCAGCAGCGCGCCGATGACCACGTCACGCCCGGTCTTGATCTGGCCGTCGACCTGCACGCGGATGCGCCCGCGCAGGCGGTTCAGCACCAGGGTCTGCTGGGTCTCGGCCAGCCCGATCTCCCACGGCGAACCGGCGTGCTTGATGCTCGACAGCGGCGACGCGCCGGTGCCGCCGTCATGGCCGGCGATCACCACGTGGTCGGCCTTGGCCTTGGCCACGCCCGCTGCCACCGTGCCGACACCCGACTCCGACACCAGCTTGACGCTGATCGACGCCTGCGCGTTGACGTTCTTCAGGTCGTGGATCAGCTGCGCCAGGTCCTCGATGGAGTAGATGTCGTGGTGCGGAGGCGGCGAGATCAGGCCCACGCCCGGCACCGAATAGCGCAGCATGCCGATGTAGTCGGAGACCTTTCCGCCCGGCAGCTGCCCACCCTCTCCGGGCTTGGCGCCCTGTGCCATCTTGATCTGGATCTGGTCGGCGCTGGCCAGGTATTCGGCGGTGACGCCGAAGCGCCCCGACGCCACCTGCTTGATCTTCGAGCGCAGCGAATCCCCGGCGCGCAGCGGGATGTCGCTGACCACGCGCTGCTCGCCCAGCACGCTGCCCAGCGTGGCGCCGTCGCCGATGCCCGATCCCTCGCCGCGCATTTCCCGGCGGTAGCGCAGCGGGTCCTCGCCGCCCTCTCCGGTGTTGCTCTTGCCGCCGATGCGGTTCATCGCCACGGCCAGCGTGGCATGCGCCTCGGTGGAAATCGAACCCAGCGACATCGCGCCGGTGGCGAAACGCTTGACGATCTCGCTGGCCGGCTCGACCTCGTCGATGGGAATGGCCCGCGACGGATCCACGCGGAACTCGAACAGCCCGCGCAGCGTGAGCATGCGCCGCGACTGGTCGTTGATGATCTGCGCGTATTCCTTGTAGGTCTGGTAATTGTTCGAACGCGTCGAATGCTGCAGCTTGGCGATCGCGTCGGGAGTCCACATATGCTGCTCGCCGCGCGTGCGCCACGCGTACTCGCCACCGGCGTCGAGCATGCCGGCCAGCACCGGGTTGTCGCCGAAGGCGTCGCGGTGCAGGCGCAGCGCCTCCTGCGCCACCTCGAACACGCCGATTCCACCGACCTGCGAAGAGGTGCCGGTGAAGTACTTGTCCACCAGGTCGCGGGACAGGCCCACGGCCTCGAAGATCTGCGCGCCGCAATAGCTCATGTAGGTCGAGATGCCCATCTTGGACATGACCTTCAGCAGCCCCTTGCCGACCGCCTTGATGTAGTTCTTGATGGCCTTGTCGGCGGCCAGCTCGCCGGGCAGCTCGCGCGCCAGCTCGGCGATGGTGTCCAGCGCCAGGTACGGGTGCACGGCCTCGGCGCCGTAGCCGGCGAGCACCGCCATGTGGTGGGTCTCGCGCGCGCTGCCGGTCTCCACGACCAGTCCGGTCTGCGTGCGCAGGCCCAGCTGGATCAGGTGCTGGTGCACCGCGCTGGTCGCCAGCAGCGCCGGGATGGCCACGCGATCGGCGCTCAGCGCGCGGTCGGTGACGATCAGGATGTTGTGGCCGCTGCGCAGCGCGTCCACCGCCTCGGCGCAGATCGACGCCAGGCGCGCCTCGATGCCCTCGTGGCCCCAGGCCACCGGATAGCAGATATCGATCTCGTAGCTGCGGAACTTGCCCCCGGTGTGGGCGGCGATGGAGCGCAGCTTGGCCATGTCGTCGAAGTCGAGCACCGGCTGGCTGACCTCCAGGCGCATCGGCGGGTTGACCTGGTTGATGTCGAGCAGGTTCGGGCGCGGGCCGATGAACGACACCAGGGACATCACCATGTTTTCACGGATCGAGTCGATCGGCGGGTTGGTGACCTGGGCGAACAGCTGCTTGAAGTAGTTGTACAGGGTCTTCGGACGATCCGACAGCACCGCCAGCGCGGCGTCGTTGCCCATCGAGCCCACGGCCTCGTCGGCGTTCAGGGCCATCGGCGCCAGCAGGAACTTCAGGTCCTCCTGGGTGTAGCCGAAGGCCTGCTGTCGGTCCAGCAGCGACAGCGCGCTGGGCTGGTCCTCGCCGCAATGCTCGATGTCGTCGATGCGGATGCGCAGGTTCTCGATCCACTGGCGGTACGGACGCGCCGCCGACAACTGGTCCTTGAGTTCCTTGTCGTCGACGATGCGCCCGGCTTCCATGTCGATCAGGAACATCTTGCCGGGCTGCAGGCGCCACTTCTTGACGATCTGGCTTTCCGGCACCGGCAGCACGCCGGCTTCGGAGGCCATGATCACCAGGTCGTCGGCGGTGACCACGTAGCGCGCCGGGCGCAGCCCGTTGCGATCCAGGGTGGCGCCGATCTGGCGGCCGTCGGTGAAGGCGATCGCGGCAGGACCGTCCCACGGCTCCATCATCGCCGCGTGGTATTCATAGAAGGCGCGTCGACGCTCGTCCATCAGCGCATGCTGCTCCCACGCCTCCGGGATCATCATCATCATGGCGTGCGACAGCGGGTAGCCGGCCATGAGCAGCAGTTCCAGGCAGTTGTCGAAACTGGCGGTGTCGCTCTGCCCGGCGTAGATCAGCGGCCACAGCTTGCGCAGGTCGTCGCCCAGCACCGGCGAGCTCACCGCGCCTTCGCGCGCACGCATCCAGTTGTAGTTGCCCTTGACGGTGTTGATCTCGCCGTTGTGGGCGACCATGCGGTACGGGTGCGCCAGCGGCCACTCGGGGAAGGTGTTGGTGGAAAAACGCTGGTGCACCAGGGCCAGCGCCGAGACCACGCGCACATCCTGCAGGTCGCGGTAGTACTGGCCCACCTGGTCGGCCAGCAGCAGCCCCTTGTAGACCACCGTGCGCGCCGACATCGACGGCACGAAGTACTCGCGCCCGTGGCGCAGGTTCAGGCGCTGGATGGCGTGGCTGGCCACGCGCCGGATCACGAACAGCTTGCGCTCCAGCGCATCGGTGACCATGACATCAGGGCCGCGCCCGATGAAGATCTGGCGAATCACCGGCTCCTTGGCACGCACCGCGGGCGACATCGGCATGTCTCGATCCACCGGCACGTCGCGCCAGCCCAGCACCTGCTGGCCCTCGGCGCGCACCGCGCGTTCGATCTCCTGCTCGCAGGCCAGGCGCGACGCCGACTCGCGCGGCAGGAAGATCATGCCCACTCCGTACTCGCCGGGAGGCGGCAGCTCGACGCCCTGCGCGGCCATTTCGGCGCGGTAGAAGGCGTCGGGGATCTGCAGCAGGATGCCGGCGCCGTCGCCCATGAGCTTGTCGGCGCCCACCGCTCCGCGGTGGTCCAGGTTCTTCAGGATCAGCAGGCCGTTGCGCACGATGTCGTGCGACTTGTGACCCTTGATGTGGGCGACGAAGCCCACGCCGCAGGCGTCGTGCTCCTGCCCCGGATCGTAGAGGCCATGCCGGGCCAGGGCCTGGATTTCGGATTGCTCGGGCTGCTGCTGCATGGTGTGCTCCACGACAAGACAATGAGGGGAGCGAGCAATTTACTGCAACGCCGCAACCGGGGCAAGGTTTGTTTCTTTTATCTGTCCCTTATTGAAGCGGGACGCTTGCACATAAGCGCTTTATTGGGGACAGATCAAGCCGCAGGCTCGGCGCCGCGCGGGCGCCCGCGAGGCCGCGCGTGCAGGCGTCGCCCCAGCTGCTGCTCGGCCCATTCGATGTATTGCGCATCGCCCAGCGCCGCGGCGCTGTGCACCGCGCGCTGCAGTCGCGGCCAGTTCCGCAGCGCGAGATCGCCGCCAAGCAGCCCGGCGTAGGCGGCCTCGCGCGCATAGGGGGTGTTGCCCAGATCCCAGTACGCGGGCACCTCGCGCAACCAGGGGCTGGGTTGTCGCCCGGTGTGGTGCGCCAGGCTGCTCCACGGCCATGCCGCCGGGTCCTGCGTGACCCCGGCGAGCTGCGGCGCAAGGTCCACCGCGCACAGCGCGGAGAGCAGCCAGGACGAGGGCTGCAGCAAGGCGCTGCGATAGCGCCCCTGCCACAGACCGCTGCCCAGGCCACGGCGCCGGCTGGCGCAGCGCGCCAGGGTCTGCATCAGCAGCGAAAGACCCGCGCAATCGGCCGGGGTGAGCAGCATCCACACCGCGTCGGGCAACAATGCGTAGCCGTGCACCTGCACCTCGCAGCGCGGGGCGGTGCCGGCGAGGCGGTGTACGTAGTCCTGGTAGTCGGCGGCATCGGCGAACACCACGGCATTCGCCGGCTGCATCACCAGATGCGCCTGACCGGGCAGACACAGACGTGCTTGGCGTGCCATGCGCGCATTGTGCTCCCGGCATTCGCGGTTGCCGAGAACTGTTGCAACGACCCGGCGCCAGGCGCCGCGATCAGTCCCGCGCCGCGGCGCAAGCCTGGCGGTGTTGCAGCGCCGCCTCGGCGATCGCGCGGCCACGACGCAGCGCAGCGCCAGCATCCGTCGCGCCCACCACCGCGCCGACCACGGCCACGCCGTCCAGCCCGCAATCCATCGCCGCGGCCACCCGCTCGAGGCTGATGCCACCGATGCCCACCACCGGGTAGCGGGGCTTGCAGCGCGCCGTCCAGTCGCGCAGGCGAGCCAGCCCCAGCGGCGCGTACGGCATGGCCTTCAAGGTCGTCGGCCACACCGGCCCGAGCGCGATGTAGCTCGGGCGCAGCGCATGGGCGCGCGCCAGCTCGGCCAGGTCATGGGTGCTCACGCCCAGGCGCAACCCGGCCTCGCGCAGCGCGCGCAGGTCGGCGCCCGGCAGGTCCTGCTGGCCCAGGTGCACGCCGTAGGCCCCGGCATCGAGCGCGTCGCGCCAGTGATCGTTGATGAACAACTGGGCGCCGCGCGCCCGTGCCGCGTCGCTGGCCGCGCGCACCTGTGCGCGTCGCTCCGCGTCACCGGCCCCCTTCCAGCGCAACTGCAGGGTGTCGACCCCGAGATCGAGCAGGCGTATCACCCAGTCCGCATCCGGCAGCACGGGGTACAGGCCCGGCGCGCGCCGCAGCGCGGCGAAGGCGCGCGCTTCGCCAGCCGGCTCGTCGTCCACCGTATCGCCCGACAAGGCCGGGAAGCTGTCGCTGCCCGGCATCGCCCCCGCCCGCACCATGGCCCGCGCGCCCGCCCCCCGCCAGGCGCCGGCAATGCCCGCGTGGGTACGCCACTGCGCCTCCACCGCGGCTTGCAGCGGGTCGGCGCCCTGCGCCAGCATGCCGGCGAGCGTGGATGCGTACAGGCATCCGGTGCCATGCACGCGGCCGCCCGGACCGTCCGCCAGGCGCGGCACCGACAGCGCATGCAGCGCATCGCGCGTGCACACCCAGTCGACGCTGCGCGCGCCATCGGCATGGCCACCCTTGAGCACCACCGCGCGCGTGCGCGGCCCGCCGAGCCACTGCTCGCGAACCGCGCGCAGCCAGGATGCGGGTGGCGCGCCGTCGCCCTGCCAGGGCTCGACCCCGAGCAGGCGCGCGGCCTCGATGCGGTTGGGAGTGATCACCGTGCTCGCCAGCGCCAGGCGTCGCAGCGTGGCGGGCGACGCGCTCAGCAGGTCGCCGCCGGCGGCGGCACCGAGCACCGTGTCCCACACCACCGGCGCGTCGACCTGCTGGCAGAACTGCGCCACCTCGGCGGCCACCGCGTCGCTGCCCAGCATGCCCAGCTTGACCGCCGCCGGCGCGAGCTCCTGCGTGGCCGCGGCCAGCGCCGCGCGCAGCGTGGCCGGCGGCGTGGGCACGATCTCGTGCACGCCCCGGCGATCCTGCACGGTCAGCGCGGTGCACACGCTCGCGCCGTGCAGCCCCATGGCCTGCCAGGCGGCCAGGTCGGTACCCAGCCCGGCCCCGCCGGTGGGATCGTGCCCGGCGATGCTCAACAACATGCCCGGCCTGGTCAAGGCGCTTCGTGCCAGAACGGCATGCCCACGGTGGGGGTCGAGGCCTGCGCGAGCTCGCGCTCGGGCATGATGCCGCCGAGAAATCCGTCGCGCCCGGCGCGCACCGCGCTGGCGAAGGCGCCGGCCATGCGAACCGGGTCGGCGGCCTCGGCCACCGCGGTGTTGAGCAGCACGGCATCGAAGCCGATTTCCATGACCTGCGCGGCATGCGACGGGCGCCCCAGCCCGGCGTCGCAGATCAGCACCGCGTCGGGCAGGCGCTCGCGCAGCGTGCGCAGGGCCTGCAGGTTCTGCGGGCCGCGTCCGGAGCCAATCGGCGCGGCCCACGGCATCACCGCGGCGACCCCGACATCGAACAGGCGTCGCGCAAGCACCAGGTCGTCGGTGGTGTAGGCGAACACGTCGAAACCCTCGGCGACCAGGGTGCTCGCGGCCTCCAGCGTGCCGAAGGGGTCGGGCTGCAGCGTGTAGTCGTCGCCGATCACCTCGACCTTGATCCACGAGGTGCCGAACAGCTCGCGGGCCATTCGGGCCAGGTTCACCACCTGCTGCGCGCTGTGGCAGCCGGCCGTGTTGGGCAGCAGGTGGCCACCGAGTTCGCGAATGCGCTGCCAGAAGGCCTGCCCGCCGCCGCTTTCCGGTTGCAGACGGCGCAGGCCCACGGTGAACACCTGCGCCCCGGAGGCGGCGGCGGCCTGGGCCAGCACCTGCGGGCTCGGATAGCGCGAGGTGCCCAGCAGCAGACGGGAGCCCAGGCTCACGCCCGCCACCTGCCAGGCGTCGGCGCCCGGCACATCCACCGCGGCCGCCCCGGCGCATGCCGGGGCGGGCGCAATCGGGCGCGGCGCGCCCGCGGACGCGACGCCCTGCATGTCGAACGCGGTGATTTCGGTGTCCATCGCCCCTCCCTCCAGCCCATCGATTCCGGCGCCGCGGCGCAAGCCGCCGCGCCCGCAGCTTCAGCCGCCCACCACCGGGGCGACGATATCCACGCAATCGCCGGCCGCCAGGGCCTGCGAACCCCACTGCGCGCGCGGCACGAAACAGCCATTGACGGCGCAGGCGAAGCCGCCGCCGGCGGGTTCCAGTCCGCGCTCGCGCAACAGTTCCCCCAGGGTCGGCGCGCGGCTGCTGAGCAACACGCCGTTGACCGACAACGCGCGTTCCTGCGCGACGGTGACGTCATGCGGCATGGGCGAACTCCTGGTCGACGGCCGGCGGCAGGCCCAGCGCATCGGCGATGCCCTGCTCGGCCTGGCCGACCACGGCCGGCGCGATCAGGTAGCCATGCCGGAACAGGCCGTTGACCCGCCACACGCCGCCGGCATCGACCGCGGCCACCGGATCGCGGTCGGGCAGCGCCGGGCGCAGCGCGGCGGCCAGGCGCACCACCCTCGCCTCGCCGAATTCCGGGTGCAGGCTGTACAGCGCGCTGCCCAGTTCCAGGCTGGAGCGCAGCGTGATGGGGCCGGCGTCCTCGCTGTCGAGCTCGGTGGCGCCGACGATGAACCGTCCCCCGGGGCGCGGCGCGACGTACAGCGCATAGCGTGGATGGATCAGGCGCACCGGGCGCCGCAGGCTGACCCAGGGCGCGTCCACCGTCAGCACCTCGCCGCGCACGCCGTGCAGCCCGGCGATCTCGGAGCGCGCACCGATCCCCCGGCAATCCACCGCGAGGTCGACCTCGTGGCGCGTGCCGTCGCGCGCCAGCAGCGCGCGCGCCTGCACCGACTCGATCGGGCATTGCTCGTGCCAGGCGCCGCCGCACGCCGCCAGCGCGGCGTCGAGCGCCGCCGCCAGCGCGGCGTACAGCTGGTCGTTGGCCAGCTGGCCCTCCAGCGGCAGCATCAGGCCCTGTGCGAAGCGCCCGGCCAGCAGCGGCTCGGCCGCGCCGATGCCCTGGGCGTCGAGCGATCGCAACGAGGCCTCGGCCTCTCCCGCGGGCAGGTGCGCGCGCAGCAGTGCCTCGTAATGCGCCAGCGCGCCGCGATCGGGCGCGTGCGCGACCACCAGCGTGCCTTCGCGCCGGAAATACACCTCGTGGCCGGTCTGCGCATGCAGCGCGTCCAGCCAGTGGCGCCACAGGTCCAGCGAACGCAGGCCGAGCTGGTGGATATGGGCGTCCGCCGCGGCCAGCTCGGCGGTGGGCGACAGCATCGCCGCGGCGGTCGGCCCGGCGCTGCCGCGGTCGTCGCGACGCCCGACGTCGAACAGGCTGACGCGGGCGCCGCGGCGCAGCAGGCGCCACGCCAGCAGGCGCCCGGCCAGCCCGGCGCCGGCGATGCCCACGTGCGGCATGACCGCGGCGCGCTGCGGGCTCATTGGTAGATCTCTCCACCGGCCTGCCGGAACTCCGCCGCCTTGCGGGCCAGCTCGTCGCGCAGCGCCTGCGCGTCGGTGGCCGTTGCCGTGGCCGGCCTGGCTGCCGCCGCCGCGTTGCGGATGTCCTGGCTGATTTTCATCGAGCAGAACTTGGGACCGCACATGGAGCAGAAATGCGCGGTCTTCGCCGCCTGCTTGGGCAACGTGGCGTCGTGGAAGGCGCGCGCAGTGTCGGGGTCGAGGGCGAGCCGGAACTGGTCCTCCCAGCGGAACTCGAAGCGCGCGCGGGAGATCGCGTTGTCCCACAGCTGCGCGCCCGGATAGCCCTTGGCCAGATCCGACGCATGGGCCGAGATGCGGTAGGCGATCAGACCCTGCTTGACGTCCTCGCGGTCGGGCAGCCCCAGGTGCTCCTTCGGGGTCACGTAGCACAGCATCGCGGTGCCAGCCCAGCCGATGTTGGCCGCGCCGATGGCGCTGGTGATGTGGTCGTAGCCCGGAGCGATGTCGGTGGTCAGCGGCCCGAGGGTGTAGAACGGAGCTTCGAAGCAGTGCTTGAGCTCCTCCTCGACGTTGACCGCCACCATGTGCAGCGGCACATGCCCGGGGCCCTCGATCATCACCTGCACGTCGTGCTTCCACGCGATCTGCGTGAGCTCGCCCAGCGTGTGGAGTTCGCTGAACTGCGCCTCGTCGTTGGCGTCGGCGATGGAGCCGGGGCGCAGCCCGTCGCCCAGCGAGAAGGTGACGTCGTAGGCCTTCATGATCTCGCAGATTTCCTCGAAATGGGTGTAGAGGAAATTCTCGCGATGGTGCGCCAGGCACCACTTGGCCATGATCGAGCCCCCGCGCGAGACGATGCCGGTGACGCGTCCGGCGGTCAGCGGCACGTAGCGCAGCAGCACGCCGGCGTGGATCGTGAAGTAGTCGACCCCCTGCTCGGCCTGCTCCACCAGCGTGTCGCGGAACAGCTCCCAGGTCAGGTCCTCGGCGACGCCGCCGACCTTTTCCAGCGCCTGGTAGATCGGCACGGTGCCGATGGGAACCGGGCTGTTGCGAACGATCCACTCGCGGGTCTCGTGGATGTGCTTGCCGGTGGACAGGTCCATCACGGTGTCGGCGCCCCAGCGGATCGCCCACACCATCTTGTCGACCTCGTCCTCGATGTCGGAGGTCACCGCCGAATTGCCGATGTTGGCATTGACCTTGGTGAGGAAATTACGCCCGATGATCATCGGCTCGATCTCCGGGTGATTGATGTTCGCCGGAATCACCGCGCGCCCGGCTGCCACCTCGCTGCGCACGTACTCGGCATCGATCTCGCGCTGGGCGGCGAACCAGCTGCCGCGATGCTGGCCGCCGTTCTGCGCCAGCGCCTCGGGCAGCTGGGCGCGCTGCAGGTTCTCGCGTCGGGCGATGAACTCCATTTCGGGCGTGATGATGCCGCGGCGCGCCAGGTGCATCTGCGTCACGTTGGCGCCGGCGCGCGCGCGGCGCGGCTGCGGCGGCTCGGCGAAACGCAGCGAGGCGGTGGAGGGGTCGCTCTGGCGCGCACGCCCGAATTCGCTGCTCGGCCCGGCCAGGCGCTCGATGTCGTCGCGCCGGTCCAGCCAGGCCCCGCGCAGCGCGGGCAGGCCGGCGCGCACGTCGATGGGCGCCTGCGGATCGGTGTAGGGGCCGGACGTGTCGTACACGCGCAGCGGCGCGTTCTTCTGCAGCTGGGTGACGCCGGGAGAGGTTTCCAGCAGCGTGTCCGACAACGCGATTTCGCGCCACGGCACCGGTACGCCGCCGACCTCGTCGAGATACACCTTGCGCGAACCCGGGAACGGGCTGCGGGTGATGCGGCTGGATAGACGCGCCGGATCGACGCTGCGGCGAACTTCGGACATGGCTTTGCCTCCTGATGGATTGAGGCCTGCCGAAGCGCTGGGGCGACTTGGTTTCCTACGCGGGCATCACCCCGATCAGGTTCTACGGATTTCGCCCGGAGGCGATCTCAGCCGGCGCATCGCGCGCCCGGCACTCCGACAAGCAGCGTGCAGTATAGACCTGACGGCGCAGCGCCGATAGACATTGTCGCCAAAGCCCCGCCCAGGCACCAAGGCTCAATGCGAGGCCCGTCTGCCGGCCGCCGGATACAGGCGTGCCGCCATCATGGTGGCCGCGCCCAGCGCCAGCATGGTGCCCAGCAGCACGCCGAGGCGGGCCGCGTCGAAGGCGACGTGCGCGTGGGGAAACGCCAGCGCGGCGATGAACAGCGACATCGTGAAACCGATGCCGCAGAACCCCGCGAGCGGCAGCATCAGGCGCCACGAGTAGCCGGCGGGAAGCCCGCCGCCGGCCCGCGCCGCGACGAACACGCCGGCCAGCACCCCCGCGGGCTTGCCCAGCAGCAGTCCCAGCGCCACGCCCCAGGTGACCGGGCTGCGCAGCAACTCGGGCAGCGAGCCCTGCAGCGCGATGCCGGCGTTGGCCAGCGCGAACAGCGGCAGGATGACCCACGAGACGACCGGAGAT
>JAJZTW010000085.1 GCA_021847345.1 Pseudomonadota bacterium | reverse complement strand
AGCCGCGGGTATTGGTCGATGGCGATGATGGCGTGTTGCTGCGCGGGGAGTCGAAGGGTTTCCAGGCCGAGGCGAACGGGCTTGCCGTAGAGCTCGCCGATGCACAGCGCGTTGTTGGCGATGGATTGGCGCTGCGCCGCGTCGGTGCGGTAGCTCATCACCGACAGCGAGTCGACCTCGCGCGCCACCGGCTCCAGCAGCGAGCCGTTGCGCCAGGGGGTGTCGGCGAACCAGAAGGGGACGACCACGCTCAGGCGCAAGTGGGCGCGGGCGGCATGGCGGTGCAACTGCCCGAGCAGTCGCAGGTAGGCGCCGAGCACGGCGTCGCGGCGTTGCTCGAAGCCCGGCAGCAGGTAGGGTTCGATGTCGAACTCGACGCCGTCGAAACGGGTCTCGGGGTGGCTGGCGTTGAAACGCGCCACCCATTCGAGCACCGCCAGCGGGTGCCGAGCTTGCAGGACGTCGTCGGGCTCGCCCGACAGGGCACGGACGTCGATGCCCAGGCCGGCGGCCACGCCCAGCAGGCGGGCATAGCCCTCGGCGCTGGCGCGCGGGTCGACCTGCAGCGCCACGCGCCCGAGCCCGGCATCGGCCATGCGCTGCAACAGGCGTCGCGCGCCAGCCGGGTCGCGCAGCAGCTCGCGGGTGTCCCAGATCCAGGCGCCGCGAACCGCCGCGGCCTGTCGCAGTCGCGCCTGGCGGCATTGCAGTTGCGGCGGGGCCTGCTCGGGCGCCGGCCAGGCGGCCAGCGCCTGCACGCCGACGATGTCGGGGCCGATGCGATCGATGCGCAGGAACCGCGCGGAGGCCAGCGCGGCGGCGTCCGGCAGCGTGGCAGCCGCCGGCGCCTGGGGGGCGCGCCAGGCCGCGCCGGCCAGCAGCAGCGCGGCAGCCAGGCAGCGCACGCGTGCCGCGCGGCGACCGCGGGTTGCCGCGCAAAGGGGGGTTCGGGACAGGAGCATGCGTGCCTGGAGCGAAGTCAGGCACGCATGCTAGGTGGAGACCCTGAATCTATGTCGTGAATTGCGTCACGAATCCGACAGATTTCGGCGCGCGCTTGCGCGCTTTCACCAGCTGCCGACGTTGGGCATGTCCTTCCACGGCGCGGCCGGGGCCAGCGCCTGGCCCTTTTGCAGCAGTTCGATGGAAATCTGGTCGGGCGAGCGCACGAAGGCCATGCGGCCGTCGCGCGGCGGGCGCAGGATGGTCACGCCGTGGGACTGCAGGCGCTCGCAGGTGGCGTAGATGTCGTCGACCTCGTAGGCGATGTGGCCGAAGTTGCGCCCGCCGGTGTAGGTCTCGGGGTCCCAGTTGTAGGTCAGCTCGACCTGCGCGTCCTCGTCGCCGGGGGCGGCCAGGTAGATCAGGGTGAAGCGCCCCTGCTGGCTTTCCATGCGCCGCACCTCCTGAAGGCCGAGGGCGTCGCGGTAGAAGGCCAGGGAGGCTTCGGGGTCGGTCACGCGGACCATGGTGTGCAGGTATTTCATCGGGTTCGGGAAGGTGGTGGGGCGGCACGGCATGCATCGCCGCGCCCGAATGGGAAATCGTACTGCCCATCGTCCGTCGCTGCCGGCCAGGCTGTCGTGGCTTGCCGCGGGTACGGGGCCTCCCGTACGCTGGGGTCGGCGGGTCGGCCGCCGGACACCTACAGGAGCGAACATGGCGCAGGCATACATCGTGGGCGCGGTGCGCAGCGCCGGCGGACGCAGGGGCGGGCGCCTGTCGGGCTGGCATCCGGTCGACCTGGGTGCGCATGTGGTCGACGCGCTGCTGCGGCGCACCGGGGTCGATCCGTCGCTGGTGGACGACGTGATCCTGGGCTGCGTGTCGCAGGCGGGGGAGCAGTCGACCAACCTGGCGCGCAACGTGGTGCTGGCCTCGGGCATGCTGCCGCAGACCGTGCCGGGCACCACGGTGGACCGGCAATGCGGCTCGTCGCAGCAGGCGATCCACTTCGCGGCGCAGGCGGTGATGTCGGGCTGGATGGACGTGGTGGTCGCCGGCGGCGTGGAGAGCATGAGCCGGGTGCCCATGGGCCTGCCGCACAGCCTGCCCGAGCGCGAGGGCCTGGGCAGTTATGTCAGCCCCGCCATCCAGCGCCGCTACGGGGTGCGCCAGTTCAGCCAGTTCGAGGGCGCCGAGATGATCGCCCAGCGCTACGGCTTCACGCGCGAGCAGCTCGATGCCTATGCGCTGCTGAGCCACCAGCGGGCGGCGGCGGCCGCCGATGCCGGAGTGTTCGACGCCGAGATCGAGCCGCTGCCCGCGCGTACGGCCGACGGCGGCGGCGAGGGGCTGCACGACCGCGACGAGGGGGTGCGCGCCGACACGTCGGCGCAGGCGCTGGCGGGGCTGCGCGTGCTGCGCGAGGGCGGCGTGATCACCGCCGGCAACGCCAGCCAGATCTGCGACGGCGCCAGCGCGGTGCTGGTGGCCAGCGAGCAGGGCCTGCGCGCCATCGGCGCGATGCCGCTGGCGCGCATCCACCACATGAGCGTGATGGGCGGCGACCCCGTGGTCATGCTGCTGGCGCCGCTGGAGGCCACGCGCCGGGCGCTGCAGCGCAGCGGCCTGAGCCTGGACGGCATCGACCTGTACGAGGTCAACGAGGCCTTCGCATCGGTGCCGCTGGCCTGGGGGCGCGAGCTCGACGCCGATCCGCAGCGCCTGAACGTGCACGGCGGCGCGATCGCGCTGGGCCACCCGCTGGGCGCCTCCGGTGCGCGCCTGATGACCACGCTGGTGCACGCGCTGCACCGCCGTGGGGCGCGCTATGGCCTGCAGGCCATGTGCGAGGGCGGGGGCATGGCCAACGTGACCATCGTCGAGCGCATGTGAACCGGCCCCGCGCGCCCTGTGCGCCCGGCCATCGTTCGGCCATCGGTCGGCGCGGGTGTCGCGGCGTGCCGGCGTCTTCGCCGCCACTCCTGGCATGGTCCTTGCGGAATCCGGCGCGCAAGGCGCGGGCGAGCGCCCGCGCCGGCAGCTCGCGTCTTGTGCCTGTCGAACCACCGGGAGAGCCACGGATGAACCGCAATGATGTGACTGAAATGATCGTCGAGGCCAAGATCGCCAAGGGCCTGAAATGGGCCGACGTGGCGGCCAGGCTGGGGTTGTCGAAGGAATGGGTTACTGCCGGCTGCCTCGGCCAGATGACCTTCGACGCCTCGCAGGCGGCCACGCTGGGCGAGATCTTCGGGTTGCCGCCGCAGGCCGTGGCGCTGCTGCAGCAGGTTCCCTACAAGGGCTCGCTGCCCACGAGCGTGCCGACCGATCCGCTGATCTACCGTTTCCACGAACTGATCAGCGTGTATGGAACGACCCTGAAGGCGCTGATCCACGAGGAGTTCGGAGACGGCATCATGTCGGCCATCGATTTCCACATGGACCTGCGGCGCGAGCCCGATGCCAAGGGTGACCGCGTGCAGATCGTGATGTCCGGCAAGTTCCTGCCCTACAAGACCTATTGATGCAGGCGGGCGCTCACGAGGAAACGCAGGGCCGCCCCAAGTTTCCTCGACCCCCGCGGGGGGCGGGCTGGGCGCAGCCCGGCCCTGGGGGCGCTCTCAAGCAATCGCTGGGCCGCCCCAAGATTGCTTGACCCCCTCGGGGGGTAGGCTGGGCGCAGCCCGGCCCAGGGGGTCCTCAGAACTAGGGCCCGACGCGCCGTGCTCCGGCCAGCGCCCGGGAAACGCCCCACAGCGCGGCCGTCAGGCCGGCCGACACGACGACGACACCGAGGCCCACCGCATGGAGCGAAAGCCCTTCGAGCGCGCCGGCCACGGGCCCGTGCAGCCCGAGGCGGCCGATCAGCAGCTGGGCCAGCTCGACGCCGGCGACTCCCAGCGCCAGCGCGACCGACATCGAAGTGGTGAGCAGATTGAAATTCGTTCGGCGCTCCGGCTGCAGCAGGGTCCAGGCGTAGGCGTGGGTCATGAGTGCGCAGTCGGCCGAGTCCACCAGCGCCATGCCGGCGGCGAACAGCGTGGGCAGCGACAGCACGCCGGCCCAGCCGACGTGTCCGGACGCCGTGCCGGCGAGGCTGAGCAGCGCGATTTCCGACGCGGTGTCGAAACCCAGCCCGAACAGCAGGCCCACCGGGAAGATCTGCCAGGCGTGGCGCATCAGCGGCGCCGGACGCGACGCGGGCAGGCGCGCGAACAGGCGCGCGAGCAGGCCGCGACCGGCCAGCAATGCGTCGATGGCGGCGTGGTCGTGCCCGTGGCCCGCGCCGTGTCGGCGCCGCAGGCGCAGCAGGTCGACGAGGACGCGCAGGTTGAGCCAGCCGACGAGCCCGAGAAATCCCGCCGAGACCAGCGTGCCGAGCAGGCTGCCGACGGCTTCCAGGTCGCCCAGGCGGTGGCGCACCAGCGCGGCGCACAGCGCGGCCAGGAGGCTGAGCGCGAACACCACGGCGGAATGCCCGAGGGAGAAGAACAGGCCGACGCCGAGCGGGTCGCGCCCGCGCTGCAGCATCAGGCGCACGGTGTCGTCGATGGCCGCGATGTGGTCGGCGTCGAAGCCGTGGCGCAGGCCGAACAGATAGGCCGAGATGCCCAGCCCCAGCAGCATGGGATGCGACGCCGCCTGGCCCAGGCACAGGCCCCAGCCCAGCGCGTGCAGCGCGACGATGGCGCCGACATGCAGGCCCGGCGCCGCCCGCGGGGGGGCGGTGCCGGCGCGCGCCGCGGAAACCTGCGCGGACATCGCGTTCACACCGGGGCCAGCAGGCCCCGGGCCTCGATGAATCGCACCACCGCATCGACGCCCTCGAGGGTCTTCAGGTTGGTGGTGACGTAGGGCTTGCCGGCACGCATGCGCTCGGTGTCGGAGCGCATGACCTGCAGGTCGGCGCCGACGTGCGGCGCGAGGTCGGTCTTGTTGATCACGAACAGGTCGCTGCGCGTGATGCCCGGCCCGCCTTTGCGCGGGATCTTCTCGCCGCCGGCGACGTCGATCACGTAGATGGTCAGGTCCGACAACTCGGGGCTGAAGGTCGCGGCCAGGTTGTCGCCGCCCGACTCGATGAACACGATGTCGGCGTCGGGAAAGCGTTCGAGCATGCGATCGACCGCCTCCAGGTTGATCGAGGCGTCCTCGCGAATCGCCGTGTGCGGGCAGCCTCCGGTTTCCACGCCCTCGATGCGCTCGGGCTCCAGCGCGCCGGCGACGGTCAGCAGGCGCTGGTCCTCGCGGGTGTAGATGTCGTTGGTGATGACCACCAGGTCGTAGCGTTGGCGCATGGCCTTGCAGAGCATTTCCAGCAAGGTGGTCTTGCCGCTGCCAACCGGGCCGCCGATGCCCACGCGCAGCGGGGGCAGGCGCTTGCCGCGGCCGCGGATGTGGTGCAGCGCGTGGGGATTGGGAGAAGGGGTGTGGGTGTCGGGGTTCATGATCGGAAAAGGCGGGAGTACTGGGTTTCGTGGCGCGCGCTGAGCACGGCCAGCATGGGCGAGAAGCTTTGCCATTCGTCGGGACGTTCGCGCAGGCTCCAGGCCTGCGCGCACGCCGCGGGAAGCTCGGTGCACAGCGCGAGCAGCAGGCGCTGGCCGCTGCTTTGCCCGAGGGGCACGCAGCGCAGCGCGGATTGCACCTGGTTGTCGAGCCAGGCGAAGCCCAGCGCCTGCAGGGTGCGCGGGGCATCGAGCTCCAGTGCAACGGCGCCGAGCGTGAAGCCCACGGGCCAGCAGGGCGCGGCCTGCAGGCGCGCGGCCAGTTCGAGCAGCGGGTGTCGCGGAACCAGCCGGGTCAGCCAGTCGAGCATGGAGCGCCCCATCTGCTGGCTCTGCAGGCGCAGTTCGGCGCTCTCGCGGGTGGCCAGCACCCAGGACTGCAGCTGCCGCAGCGCCGCCAGGTCGCGCTGGCACCAGGCCGCGTGCGCACGCGCGGCCGCGGGAAGTTCGCTGCGCGCGAGCACGAGTTGCAACTGCCCGCGCAGCCAGGTCAGCGCGGACGCCTCGTCGTGCACGATGCCGGCGTCCACCGCCGGCTCCAGGCCCTCGGAGTAGCTGAAGCCCCCCACCGGCAGCGTGGGCGACGACAGCCACATCATCGCCATCTCCGCGGTCGGCGGCGCCGGCGCGGCGCCGAGCGCGGTTTCAGGCGCCTGCGGGGTGCTCGTGGCCGGGGTGGGCATGGTGGTGCTCGTGGACGTGGTCGTGGACGTGGTCGTTGGCGTGGCCGTGGCCGTGGGCATGGGAGTGCGGGCGCGCCGGCGCATGTTCGTGCGGGTCGTAGGCGCCGGCCTCCGGCTCGAAGGCGGCGAGGGCGTCGAGCACTTGCAGGCCCATGCGCAGCAGCATGTCCCGCAGCACGGGATCGGGTTCGATCTGCAGCCCATCGGCGCGCAGCTCGAGCGGCACGTGGCGGTTGCCGAGGTGGTAGGCGGCGCGCAGCAACTGCAGTGGCGTGCCGGCACGCACCTGCAGCACGGGCTGCGCGGCGGCGCGCACCCGCAGCAGCGAGCCGTCGACCGCCACCAGCGCGTCGCCGTCTCGCAGCACGCTGCCGCGCGGCAGGAACACGGCCAGGGCGCGGCCGCCGTCGTCGCGCGCGGCGAAGCGGCTGCGCGAGCGGGTGTCCCAGTCCAGGCAGACCTGGGGCGCGCGCGCCAGCAGCGACGCCGCGAGTCCTCGCGCGCCGGGGATGCGCTTGTCGACCTGCAGCGCCGGGTGGTCTTGCGTGGTGGATGGGTTCACGGGGTTCACGGCTTCTCAGAACAGGAAATAGCGCTGCGCCATCGGCAGCGAGGCCGCGGGCTCGCACTGCAGCAGCACGCCGTCGGCGCGCACTTCGTAGGTCTGCGCATCGACCTGCATGGCCGGCGTGTAGGCGTTGTGCACCATGTCGCGCTTTTGCACCCCGCGGCAACCCCGCACCGCGCTCAGCGTGCGGCGCAGCGAAAGGCGCGTGCCGATGTCGGCGGCCAGCGCCGCCTGCGAGACGAAGGTCAGCGAGGTGGCGGCGAGGGCGCCGCCGAGCGCGCCGAACATCGGGCGCGCGTGCACGGGTTGCGGGGTCGGGATGGAGGCGTTGGCGTCGCCCATCAGCGCCGCGGCGATGAAGCCGCCCTTGAGCACCACGCTGGGCTTGACGCCGAAGAAGCCGGGGCGCCACAGCACCAGGTCGGCCCACTTGCCGGGCTCGATCGACCCGACCTCGTGCGCGATGCCGTGGGCCAGCGCCGGGTTGATGGTGTACTTGGCGATGTAGCGCCTGGCCCGGAAGTTGTCGTTGCGCGCCAGCGCGCAGCAGGCGGGCAGCGAGCCCGCGGCGTCGCCCGGGGCCAGCCAGCCGCGCTGCAGCTTCATCTTGTGCGCGGTCTGCCAGGTGCGAAGGATGACCTCGCCCACGCGACCCATGGCCTGGCTGTCGCTGGACATGATGCTGATGGCGCCGAGGTCGTGCAGGATGTCCTCGGCGGCGATGGTCTCGCGCCGGATGCGGCTCTCGGCGAAGGCCAGGTCCTCGGCGATCGATGCGTCGAGGTGGTGGCACACCATCAGCATGTCGAGGTGTTCGTCGATGGTGTTGACGGTGTAGGGCCGCGTCGGGTTGGTCGACGACGGCAGCACGTTGGCTTCGCCCAGCACGCGCAGGATGTCGGGCGCGTGCCCGCCTCCGGCGCCCTCGGTGTGGAAGGTGTGGATGGTGCGTCCCTTGAACGCGGCGATGGTGTCCTCGACGAAGCCGGCCTCGTTGAGCGTGTCGGTGTGGATGGCCACCTGCACGTCGCCGAGCTCGGCAGCGCAAAGACAGGTGTCGATCGCCTGCGGGGTGGTGCCCCAGTCCTCGTGCAGCTTGAGCCCGATGGCGCCGGCGTCGATCTGCTCGCGCAGCGCGTCGATGCGGCTGGCGTTGCCCTTGCCCAGGAAACCCAGGTTCACCGGGAGCGCCTCGGCTGCCTGCAGCATGCGCGCCAGGTTGTGCGGGCCCGGCGTGCAGGTGGTGGCGTTGGTGCCGGTG
Organism: Pseudomonadota bacterium; assembly: GCA_021847345.1. GTDB lineage: Bacteria > Pseudomonadota > Gammaproteobacteria > Burkholderiales > Burkholderiaceae_C > Thiomonas_A. Next base: position 1,837 of record JAJZTW010000085.1, on the reverse strand, counting down.
GCCGGCCCGGTGCCACCGCCGAGCATGGTCGTCACGCCGCTCATCAGCGCTTCCTCGACCTGTTGCGGGCAGATGAAGTGGATGTGGCTGTCGATGCCTCCGGCGGTCAGGATCATGCCCTCGCCGGCGAGGATCTCGGTGCCGGGGCCGATGACCAGGTCGACGCCGGGCTGCACGTCGGGATTGCCGGCCTTGCCGATTCCGGCGATGCGCTGGCCGCGCACTCCCACGTCGGCCTTGACCACGCCCCAGTGGTCGAGGATCAGCGCGTTGGTGATCACCAGGTCCATCGCGCCCTCGGCGCGCGTGGCCTGGCCCTGGCCCATGCCGTCGCGGATGGTCTTGCCGCCGCCGAACTTGACTTCCTCGCCGTAGCCGCCGGCGCGCAGGGTCAGGTCCTGCTCGACCTCGATGAACAGATCGGTGTCGGCCAGGCGCACGCGGTCGCCGACGGTGGGGCCGAACATCTCGGCGTAGGCGCGACGCGAGACCCTGCTCATGGCCGCGCGCCCTGCTCGAGCTCGCCCATCACGTCGCCGCGAAAGCCGATCACGCGGCGCAGCCCGGCAAGCGGCACCAGGGTCACGGTGCGCTGCTGCCCGGGCTCGAAGCGCACCGCGGTGCCGCTGGCGATGTCGAGGCGCATGCCGCGAGCCGCCTCGCGATCGAAGCACAGCGCCGGGTTGACCTCGGCGAAGTGGTAGTGCGAGCCGACCTGGATGGGGCGCTCGGCGGCGTTGTGCACGACCAGGGTCAGGCGCGCTCGCGCGGGGTTGATCTCGATGTCGCCTTCGGCGCAGACGATCTCTCCGGGAATCATGGGGGCTCCTTGCGGGGTGGGGGCGATCAGGCGATCGGCTGGTGCACCGTGACCAGCTTGGTGCCGTCGGGGAACGTGGCCTCGACCTGGATGTCGGGAATGAGTTCGGCCACGCCGTCCATCACGTCCTCGCGCGACAGCAGTTCGCGGCCGTGGCTCATCAACTCGGCCACGCTGCGGCCGTCGCGCGCGCCCTCCAGCACCGCGGCGCTGATGTAGGCCACCGCTTCCGGCAGGTTCAGGCGCAGGCCGCGGGCCTTGCGGCGCTCGGCCAGCAGCGCCGCGGTGAAGATCAGCAGCTTGTCCTTTTCTCGGGGGCTCAGGTCCATGGCTTGGCGGGGAGGAGGAGGAGGGGATGCGGGGGAAGCTCCGCAAGAAGCGTTCCCGCCATCGTGGTGCGAGGTGCGCGGACCTGGGCACCGATCCTGGGCACGCGGGCGTGATGCATCGCGGTGCGCCGGCGCACGCGCCCAGTGCGTGGCGCGGCGCCGTGCCCGCAAACGGTGCGGCCGGCACATGGCATCCGGGCATCGGGCGCGTTGGCGTGCGCGCGCGTGAGCGCGCCACGCGCAGCCCAGCAATCAGCGCTGCGGGTGCCGCGACGCGGGTGGCACGCGACTTGCGAAGCCGGTGTGTCTCCTCACCCCTCCAACCGCGAAGGATGCACAACATGGACCGTCGTAGCGCTCTCAAGACCCTCGGCGCAGCAGCCACCGTGGCCGCCGCCAGCAGCCTGCCCTTTCCCGCCATCGCCGCGCGCAAGTCGCCGATCAAGGTCGGCATCCTGCATTCGCTGTCGGGGACCATGGCGATCTCGGAAACCGCGCTCAAGGACGTGGACCTGATGACCATCGCCGAGATCAATGCCGCCGGCGGTGTCGGCGGACACCCGATCGAGCCGGTGGTCGTGGACCCGGCGTCGAACTGGCCGCTGTTCGCCGAGAAGGCGCGCCAGCTGATCTCGCAGGACAAGGTGGCGGCGATCTTCGGCTGCTGGACCTCGGTGTCGCGCAAGTC
>JAJZTW010000084.1 GCA_021847345.1 Pseudomonadota bacterium | reverse complement strand
GTCATGCATACATCCCTAGAAGAGGCTCCCCAAGGCCCACGACTTCCTACTGGAGACCGCAATGCAGCAACCGCGCAAGCAAGGGCTTGAGGGCGGCGAGTTCGATCGCCGCGACTTCCTGAAAACCGCCGGTGCCACGGGCCTGGCCAGCCTGCTGACGACGACCCCGACCTGGGCCGCCAGCGAGAAGCCGATCAAGATCGGACTGGTCGACCCCATCACCAGCACCTTCGCGGCGCTGGGCCAGAGCGAGATCAAGGGCGCCAAGTTCGCCGAAGCCGAGATCAACAAGGCCGGCGGCGTGATGGGCCGCCCGCTGCAGGTGCTGGTCGAGGACAGCGCCGGCAATCCCGGAACCGCGGTGGACAAGTGCGCCCGCCTGCTGAGCCAGGACAAGGTCGACTTCCTGATGGGCACCGTGAACTCGGCCGCGTCGCTGGCCGTGTCGCAGTTCGCCAGCCGTCACAAGAAGGTGTTCATCGCCACCGGCGGCCACGTCGACTCGCTGACCGGCACCTCGTGCAACCCCTTCACCTTCCGCACCTGCTCGACCACCTGGATGCTGACCTCCGGGGACTTCGAGACCCTGTTCACCAAGTTCGGCAAGAAGTGGTACTTCCTGACCACCGACTACGCCTTCGGCAAGTCGGAGCAGACCGACTACGAGGCCCAGATCAAGAAGGCGGGCGGCACGGTCGTCGGCGGCGCGCTGGTGCCGGTCGGAACCACCGACTTCTCCTCCTACCTGATCGACGTCAAGGCCAAGGGCCCGAACGTGCTGTGCCTGCTGCTGGCCGGCAACGACCAGGTCAACGCGATGAAGCAGATCGCGCAGTTCGGAATCAACAAGGACATCGCCGTCGGCGGTGCGCTGTTCGAACTGGAGCAGGCGCAGGCGCTGCCGCCGGCCGCGCGCTACGGCTGGTGGACCATGGAGTGGTACTGGAAGCAGCCGGGCAACGCCCACGTGGCCGACTTCGTCAAGCGCTTCTCCGCCGCCCACAACGGCGAGTACCCGACGGCGCGCGTGTGGTTCGGCTACGCCACCACCCACGCCTTCCGCCTGGCGGTGGAAAAGGCCAAGTCGACCGACTCGATCAAGGTGATCAAGGCGCTGGAAGGCCTGGCGCTGCCGCCGGAAGTGGCGCTGCAGTCGCATACCCCGGTGTACCGCGCAGCCGATCACCAGCTGATGCTCAGCATGTTCCCGGGCCACGTCAAGCAGGGCGGCACATACCCCGACCTGTTCGAGGTCTCGACCATCGTGCCGGGCGCCTCGATCGCCAAGTCGGCGGCCGACATGGGCTGCAAGATGCCCACCGTCTGAGCCAGCGCGCCCAGGGCCGGGCTGCACCCGGCCCCTGCCCGCGCGGGCAGGGGCGCATTCCCCACTCGGAGCAGCCCTTCCACACCCAACGGCGGCCGGTGCGCGCACCGGCCGCCGCGGAGTCATCTTCGTGAGCATCGTCATCGTCTTCAACCTGTTCAACGGGCTGATCACAGGCGCGTTCTACGCCCTGCTGGCACTCGGCCTGGCCCTCATCCTGGGCCTGAACAACACCATCAATTTCGCGCAGGGCACCTTCATGGCCCTGTCGGCATACTTCGCCTACACCCTGGCGCCGCACCTCGGCTTCTGGGGCGCCCTGGTGCTCGCCCCGTTGCTCGCCGGCGTGCTCGGGCTGGTGGTCGAGGTGCTGCTGGTGCGCCGCCTGTACAAGCGCGACCCGCTGTACTCCCTGCTCATGACCTTCGGCCTGGCCATGATCATGCAGGACATGATCCGCACCATCTGGGGCCCCGTCGGCGTTCCGCTGAGCATCCCCGACGCCATGGCCCACCCGTTGAGCCAGACCTACTTCTTCCTCACCGGCTACCGCCTGTTCGTGGTCGCGGTGGCGCTCGTCGGCACCGGCGTGCTGTTCGCCCTGCTGCGCTACACGCGCCTGGGCATCCGCATCCGCGCCGGCAACGCCGACCTGGAAACGGTGTCGTCGCTGGGGGTCAACATCTACCTGCTGCGCAGCGCCAACTTCGTCATCGGCATCGTCTTCGCCGGCATCGCCGGGATCCTGGCCGCCGGACAGCTCGGCCTCGACCCGACCATGGGCGACGGCCTGCTGATGCCGGCCTTCGTGGCCATCGTGGTCGGCGGCGTCGGTTCGCTGCTGGGCTCGCTGCTCGGCGGCCTGCTCATCGGACTGGCCGCCGGCCTGACCACCGCTTTCTATCCCGCGGCCAGCGAGGCCGTGATCTACCTGCTGATGGGACTGATGCTGATCGTGCGCCCGCGCGGTCTGCTCGGTCAGGAGGGACTTCTGGAATGAGCGCCACCAACACCGCTGCCAAGCTGCCAGCCGCGCCGGGCGCGCGTGGCGCGGGCGGCCGTCCTCACCCCGCCACCGCGCTGCTCGCGCTGGTGCTGCTGACCGTACCGTTCTGGGTCACCCATGTCGGCGGCTACACCGACATCGTCTCGCGCGTGCTGATCTACGCGCTGGCGGCGATGGGCCTGAACCTGCTGCTGGGCTTCACCGGAGGCCTGTCCTTCGGACACGCCGCCTACTTCGGCCTGGGCTCCTACGCCGTCGGCCTGATGCTCAAGTACGCCACCCACAGCGTGCCGCTGGCGCTGGTCGTCGGCACCGTGGTCGGCGGCGGCGTGGCCGCGCTGCTGGCCCCGCTCGTGGTACGTCGTCGCGGGATCTATTTCGCGATGATCACCATCGCCATCGGCCAGTTGTTCTACTTCGTGTCGGTGCGCTGGGCCTCCGTCACCGGTGGCTACGACGGCCTGACGGGCTTTTCCCGTCACTCCATCCACGCCTTCCCCGGCGTCACCTGGACCCTCGGCTCCACCGGCCTGTACTACCTGGTGCTGCTGTGCTTCGCGATCGGCGCCTGGGTGATCCACGCCGTGCTGAACTCGCCGCTGGGCCACAGCTTCGTGGCCGTGCGCGAGAACCAGAAGCGCCTGCGCTTCCTCGGCGTCAACGTCACCTTCTACGCCGCCGTGTCCTTCGCCATCTCCGGCTTCATCGTCGCGCTGGCCGGCGGGCTCAACGCGCTGCTGGACAACTTCGCGTCGCCCAACAGCCTGAGCAACAACCTGTCGGGCGACCTGGTGATCATCGCGGTGCTGGGCGGCATGCGCAATTTCTGGGGCCCCTTCGTCGGCGCCGCCATCTTCGTGCTGGTGCGTGACTACGCGAGCAACGCCACCAGCAACTGGATGACCGTGATCGGCCTGATCTTCGTCCTGTCCGTGATGTTCTTCCCGCTGGGGATCATGGGCTTCCTGCAACGCAAGGGCAAGACCCAGTCATGAGCCTTCTTCAACTCCGTTCGGTCTCCCGCCGCTTCGGCGCACTGCAGGCCCTGAGCGATATCTCCCTGAACGTCGAACCGGGCGAACTGCGCGCTGTGATCGGCCCCAACGGCGCGGGCAAGACCACGCTGTTCAACCTGATCAGCGGATTCTTCCCGCCCAGCAGCGGCGAGATCGTGTTCGACGGCGAACCCATCCAGCGCGTCAACCCGGCGGCACTGGTGCGCCGAGGCATCATCCGCACCTTCCAGATCACCGAGATCTTCCTGTCGCTGAGTGTTCGCGAGAACCTGCGCATCGCCGCCGAGGTCTCGCTGGGGCTGAGCGCGCGGCCCTGGCTGTCGCGCGCGAACCGAGCCCGGGTCGAGCAGCGCGTCGACGAACTCATGGGCCTGGTGGGCCTGACGGGCAAGGACGACCGCATCACCGGCGAACTCTCGCACGGCGACCAGCGCGTGGTGGAAGTGGGCATCGCGCTGTCGCGCGAGCCCAAGCTGCTGCTGCTCGACGAGCCCACCGCAGGCATGGGCGACGAGGAAACCCACCTGATGACGGCGCTGATCAAGCGCCTGAACAAGGAACAGGGAATCACCACGCTGTTCGTCGAACACGACATGGAAATCGTGTTCGGCATCGCCGACCGCATCACGGTGCTGGACAACGGCCATTTCCTGGCCGAGGGCAATGCCAAGGAAATCGCCAGCAACCCCAAGGTGCAGGCGGCCTACCTGGGCCAGCAGGCCTGACTCCGGGAAACACGCAAAGGTACGCAACATGAGCATGGTCCTGGAAGTCGATTCCATCCACACCTACTACGGCAAGAGCCACATCCTCGACGGGGTCTCGCTGAACATCCGTGAAGGGGAGCTGGTCGCGTTGCTTGGGCGCAACGGCGCCGGCAAGACCACCACGCTGCGCTCGATCATGGGGCTGACGCCCCCGCGCCAGGGCAGCGTCAAGCTGTTCGGCAAGGACATGACCGGCGCGCCCCCGCACCGCATCGCGCAGGCCGGCGTGGGCTACGTTCCCGAGGGCCGGCGCATTTTCGGCCACCTGTCGGTGCACGAGAACCTGCTGGTGTCGCACCAGACCCAGGGGCACTGGAACATCGACACGGTGTACCAGCTGTTCCCGCGTCTGCACGAGCGCCGCAACAACAAGGGCGGGCGCCTGTCGGGCGGTGAGCAGGAAATGCTGGCCATCGCGCGGGCGCTGCTGCTCAACCCCAAGCTGCTGATCCTCGACGAGCCGTCGCAGGGCCTGGCGCCGATCATCGTGCAGGAAGTCATGCGCATGGTGGCGCGCACGAAGGCGCAGGGCATCGCGGTTCTGCTGGTCGAGCAGAACGTGTTCGGCGCACTGGAACTGGCCGACCGCGCGTACGTGCTGGGCGAGGGACGCGTGCTGTACGACGGCAGCGCCGACGAATTGCGCGCCGACACCGCGCGCATGGAGCAGCTCGCGGGCGTGGCCCACTCCGCGGCAGCCTGATTCGGCCGCGCGCGGCTGGCGCGCAACAAGCCTTCTGGCATCAGGGTTTGTCCTTGCACTTTGTCCCCGCAAGCGACAAACTAGAGCTGTATCAAAGCCGGGTTCGCGGGCACCCCCTGACGGGGTGCCTCGCGCCGGCATTGCCAGGCTCGAACCCATGACCCAGGCTGTTCCCGTGGTGGCGGTGGCCACCGACCTGAAAAACCTTCGCGGCCAGGCCGTGCACGCGGTGGCGCGCAAGTACGTCGACCCGCTGCTCGAGATCTCCGGCTGCCTGCCGCTGCTGCTGCCGGCCTTCGGCGCCAACACGCCGGTGGACGCGGTGCTCGGCTCGGTTCACGGGCTGCTGTTCTCGGGCTCACCGTCGAATATCGAGCCCCATCACTACGGCGAACTGCTCGACAACCCCGAATCCCCGTCCGACCCCGACCGCGACGCCACCACGCTGCCGCTGATCCGCGCCGCCATCGCCCGCGGCATCCCGGTGTTCGGGATCTGCCGCGGCTTCCAGGAGATCAACGTCGCGCTCGGCGGCACGCTGCTGCAGCAGGTGCACCGCACCGAGGGCTACGCCGACCACCGCGAGGACGAAAGCCTTCCGCTGGAGCAGCAGTACGGCCCGGCGCACGAAGTGCACGCGGTGCGCGGCAGCTGGCTCGAGGGCCTGCTGGGCCAGTCCAAGTGGAAGGTCAACAGCCTGCACGGCCAGGGGGTCAAACGCCTGGCGCCGGGCCTGGTGGCGCAGGCCCACGCGCCCGACGGGCTGGTGGAAGCCTATGTCCACGCCAGCTCGCCGGGATTGCTGCTTGCGGTGCAATGGCATCCTGAGTGGCGCGCGGCCTCGAACCCGGTTTCCCGGGCCCTGTTCCAGGCCTTCGGCGAAGCCTGCCGAGCCCACGCACACCAGCGCCGGGGCACCGATCCGCAGGCCCGGATCAAGCACCGCACGCACGCCGAAGCCGCCTGACCCCCGCAGCGGTGCATGGCCTGTCGACCAGGCGGGGCTCGTCTCCGCAAGGTCCCGTCCCATGCAAGCGCCAACACCCCAAGCCGCCCCGCCAGCCCCCGAGAACGAGCGGCACGATGAGCAGCCGCCGCGCGGCGCCGATTCGCTGCCGCGAAGCTTCAACGAACTCGAGGCCTGGCTGAACCAGCGCCGGGTCACCGAGATCGAGTGCCTGGTACCCGACCTCACCGGAGTGGCCCGGGGCAAGATCCTGCCGCGCAGCAAATTCACGGTCGACCGCGGCATGCGCCTGCCCGAGAGCATCATCGGGCTGACCGTCACCGGCAACTGGCCCGACGACGAAAAGCTCCCCGAACTCATCAGCGACACCGACCGCGACATGCACCTGGTGCCGGACCCGTCCACCGTGCGCCCGGTGCCGTGGGCGGCCGACCCCACCGCGCAGGTCATCCACGACTGCCACTTTCGCGACGGCAGCGAGGTCGACTACGCCCCGCGCACCGTGCTGAAGAACGTGCTGCGCCTGTACGCGCAGCGCGGCTGGGAACCGGTGGTGGCGCCGGAGATCGAGTTCTACCTGGTCGCCAAGAACACCGACCCCGACCAGCCGCTGCGCCCGCCGCTGGGGCGTTCCGGGCGCGCCGAGACCTCGCGCCAGCACTACAGCATCGACGCCGTCAACGAGTTCGACCCGCTGTTCGAGGACATCTACGACTACTGCGACGCGATGGACCTCGATGTCGACACGCTGATCCACGAAATCGGCGCTGGGCAGATGGAAATCAACTTCCTGCACGGCAACGCGCTGGAACTGGCCGACAAGGTGTTCTTTTTCAAGCGCACGCTGCGCGAGGCGGCTTTGCGCCACAACATGTTCGCCACCTTCATGGCCAAGCCGATGGCCGGCCAGCCGGGCAGCGCCATGCACCTGCACCAAAGCGTGATCGACCTTGCCACGGGCCGCAACCTGTTCAGCCAGGCCGACGGCTCGGCATCCCCCGAGTTCATGCACTACATCGGCGGACTGCAGAAGTACCTTCCCCACGTCATGGCGCTGTTCGCACCCTACGTGAACTCGTACCGGCGCCTGAGCGGCGGCGACGCCGCGCCGACCAACGTCGAATGGGGCACCGACAACCGCACGGTGGGAATTCGCGTGCCGGCGGCCGATGCGCGCAACCGACGCCTGGAAAACCGCGTGATCGGCGCCGACGCCAACCCCTACGTCGCGCTGGCCGCGAGCCTGGCCTGCGGCTACCTCGGCATGCTGGGCCAGATCGAGGCCCTGCCCGAGATGAAGACCAACGCCTGCGAGCAGCCCAACGCCATCGAGCTCCCGCAGAGCCTTTCCGAGGCGGTGCGCCTGCTCGGCGGCCCGCCCGAGCTCGAGCAGGTGCTGGGCCGGCGCTTCTGCGGCATCTACAAGGCCGTGAAGACCAGCGAGTACAGCGAGTTCATGACCGTCATCAGCTCGTGGGAGCGCGAGCACCTGCTGCAGCATGTCTGACCACAGGCAAAGCCCATCCGCCATGCCCGAAGCCCACGACACCCCGACCGAGGGAGCCGACGGCAGCCCCGAGGCCCGCTGGCTGGCCGGCGACGTGCAGCACCACCTGCACCCCTTCACCGACCCCGAGGACCTGCGCCGGCGCGCCCCGCGCATGATCGTGCGCGGCGAAGGCGTGCGCATCTGGGACGCCCGGGGACACGAGATGCTCGACGCCATGTCCGGCCTGTGGTGCGTCAACCTCGGCTACGGCCGCGCCGACCTGGTGGAGGCGGCGCGCGAGCAAATGCAGCGCCTGCCGTACTACAACACCTTTTTCCAGACCACCACGCAGCCGGCGGCCGAACTGGCCACCGAGCTGGCCGCGATCGCCCCGGCCGGCATGCGCCAGGTGTTCTTCACCGAAAGTGGATCCAGCGCCAACGACACCATGGTGCGCATGGTGCGCCGCTACTGGGACCTCATGGGCCAGCCGCGGCGCAAGATGCTGATCTCCCGGCGCAACGCCTACCACGGCAGCACCCTGGCGGCGGCATCGCTGGGCGGCATTGTCGCCGCCGATGCAAAACTGACCCACCTGCCGAAGTAAAAGTGACCCACCTGGGCGAGGATGGCGGCTTTTTGGCCGCCGAGCATGTTGACCCAGGAACAAGCAGTGGAGATCAGAGTTTTGGCCCGTCAAGGCCTTCACATCCGAGAGATCGCGCGGCGCATGAACTGCTCGCGCAACACGGTGCGGCGCTACTTGCGCGAGCCCGACGCGGTGACGTACTCGCCACGCGCGGCGCGGCCGACCAAGCTCGATCCGTTCGAGCCCTATCTGCTTGAGCGCATCGCAGCGGCCCGTCCCGACTGGATTCCGGCCACCGTGCTGCTGCGCGAGTTGCGCGAGCGCGGCTACGACGGCGGCTACAGCCAGCTCAAGGCGTTCGTCGCCCAGCAGCGAACGCAGCCGGCCGAGGATCCCGTGGTGCGCTTCGAGACCGAGCCCGGACAGCAGATGCAAGCGGACTTCACCGTCATCCGCCGCGGCCGTGATCCGCTGCTGGGGTTCGTGGCGACGCTGGGCTACAGCCGCGCCAGCTTCGTGCGCTTCTCGGCGCGGGAGGATTCGCCAGCCTGGTGCAGCGGTCTGGAGCATGCGTTCGACTACTTTGGCGGCGTGCCGCGCACCGTGCTGTTCGACAACGCCAAGACGGTGATCATCGAGCGCGACGTCTTCGGCCCCGGCCTGCATCGCTGGAATCCCGAGTTGCTGCGCCTGGCCGACCGCTATGGCTTCGCACCGCGTGTATGCCGGCCGTACCGGGCACGCACCAAGGGCAAGGTCGAGCGCTTCAACGGCTACCTCAAGGGCAGCTTCATCGTGCCGCTGGCGGCCAGCTTCCGGGCCTCGGGTCTGGTTCTCGACGTGGCGTCGGCCAACGGCCGCGTCGGTCCGTGGCTCGACGAGGTGGCCAACGCACGCATCCACGGCACCACCGGGGAGCCCCCCGCGCATCGGCTGGCCACCGAGCGTCATCTGCTGCTGCCTCTGCCGGCGGCCCAGAGCGTCGCGGTGCCGACGCCGATCCTGGCGCGCGCCCCTATGCCGTTCGAGAGTCTGCAGCACCCGCTGTCGGTGTACCAGGCGCTGCTGGAGTTGCCCGCATGAATCTGCTCCACGACCAGATCGCCGAGCTATGTGGCGCGCTCAAGCTGGAGCGCCTGGCCACCGACTGGCACGGCATCGCGCAGCGCGCCGCGGCCGAGGATGCCGGTTACGCCGAGTTCCTCAAGGACGTGCTTGCCACTGAGCTTGACGCCCGCACGGAGCGCCAGCGCCAGACGTTGCTCAAGATGGCCACCCTGCCGGCGATCAAGACCTTCGAGCAGTTCGACTTCCACTTCGCCACCGGTGCTCCGCGCGGCCAACTGCAGGACCTGGCCGCGCTGACCTTCGTCGAGCGTGCCGAGAACGTCGTGCTGCTCGGCCCCAGCGGCGTGGGCAAGACGCATATGGCCAGCGCACTGGCCTACAAGGCGACGATGGCCGGCATCAAGACCCGCTTCCTCACCGCCGCCGACCTCATGCTGCAGCTCGGCACGGCGCGGCAGCAAGGGCGGCTCAAGGAGTACTTCAACCGCGCCGTGCTCGGGCCGAAGCTGCTGGTGGTCGACGAGATCGGCTACCTGCCCTTCGGCCGTGATGAAGCCAACCTGTTCTTCAACGTCGTCGCCAAGCGCTATGAGCAGGGTTCCATCGTGCTGACCAGCAACCTGCCGTTCACCCAATGGGCCGACGCCTTCGCCGGCGACCAGACCCTGACCGCCGCCATGCTGGACCGATTGCTGCATCACGCACACATCGTTCAGATCACTGGCGACAGCTACCGTCTACGCGACAAGATGCGCGCCGGTCAGGTCGCCGCCAAGGGGAGGAAAGCCGCCTGAGACGGACCCGGCATCCACCTCGACCACGGGCCCCGGTGGGTCAGATTTACTTCGGCGGGGTGGGTCAGATTTAAATCGGCGTTGACAGCATGGCCGAGATGCACGCGCAGGGCGACCTGCCGCTGCCCGGGTTCACGCACATCGAGCAGCCGCATTTCCTGGAACACGCACGGCCCGGCGAGACCGAGGAGCAGTTCGGGCTGCGCGCCGCCGGCTGGCTCGAGCAGCGCATCGCCGAACTCGGCGCC
>JAJZTW010000028.1 GCA_021847345.1 Pseudomonadota bacterium | reverse complement strand
GCGAGCGCCTGCTCGAGTTCGACGTCAGCGCCGAGCAGGCGGCGCGCCTGCACGGGCCCGTGGGGCTGCGCCTGGGAGGCCTGACGCCGCCGGAGATCGCCATGAGCATCGTCGCCGAGATGACCGCTGTGCAGCGCGGCGCCGACCTCGCCCAGCCGCTGACCGACTGGAGCGCGTCGAACACCGTGTGCCTGCTGGCATGAGTCGGCGGTGGCGCCGCCACGGTCCCGGTGTTGAAATACGGGATCACGTCGCGGTGCTGTCGCCGCCATTCAGGAGATGTCCATGGATTTTGCGTTGAGCCCCGAACTGCGCGAACTGCAGCTGCGCGTGCGCAGCTTCATCCGCGAGCGCATCGTGCCCTACGAGCGCGATCCGCGCTGGGGGCAGCATGGTCCGAGCGAATCCCTGCGCGACGAGCTCGTCGGGCTGGCGCGCGAGGCCGGCCTGCTGACTCCGCATGCCTCGCGCGAACTCGGAGGTCTCGGGCTGGGGCACCTGCAGAAGGCCGTGGTGTTCGAGGAGGCGGGCTATTCGGCGCTGGGACCCACGGCGCTCAACATCCACGCCCCGGACGAGGGCAACATCCACCTGCTGGAGGTGGTGGCCTCGGCGCAGCAGAAGCAGCGCTGGCTGCGCCCGCTGGTGCAGGGCAGCGCTCGCTCGTGCTTTTGCATGACCGAGCCGCCCCCCGGCGCGGGAGCCGATCCGTCGATGCTGCGCACGACGGCGGTGCGCGACGGCAGCGACTACGTGATCGACGGCGTCAAGTGGTTCATCACCGGCGCGCAGGGAGCCGCCATCGCCATCATCATGGCGCGCATGGAGGATGGTTCGGCCACCATGTTCCTCAGCGACATGGATCGACCCGGTATCGAGGTCGAGCGCACGATGGACGCGATGGATTCGTGCTTCACCGGAGGCCATGGGGTGGTGCGCCTGCGCGGCCTGCGCGTTCCCGAGCACGACGTGCTGGGCGAGATCGGCCAGGGCCTGCGCTATGCGCAGGTGCGCCTGGCCCCGGCACGCCTGACCCACTGCATGCGCTGGCTGGGCCAGGCGCAGCGCGCCCATGACGAGGCGCTGGCCTACGCGCGCCAGCGCCAGGCCTTCGGCCAGGCGCTGGGCGAGCACCAGGGCGTGGGCTTCATGCTCGCCGACAACGACATGGACCTGCACACCGCGCGCCTGCACATCTGGCACACGGCCTGGCTGCTGGACCAGGGCGAGCGGTGCAATTTCGAATCCAGCCGCGCCAAGGTGGTGTGCTCGGAGGCCGAATGGCGCGTGGTCGACCGCTGCGTGCAGATCCTGGGCGGGCAGGGGGTCACCGGCGAGAAGGTGGTGTCGCGAATCTTCACGGACATGCGCGCGTTCCGCATCTACGACGGCCCCAGCGAGGTGCACCGCTTCAGCATGGCGCGCAAGATCGTGGCGGGTCGGCGAGACGTGTCGCTGCGTTCGTAGCAACGGGTCTCGCCGGTGCAGGACGGCAGCCTGCGTGCCCGGCCCTCAGCTCTGGAACAGCCGCTTCGCCAGCGCCGAGAGCCCTTGCTGCAGCATGCCGCCGACCTCGCCGGCGTCGAGCAGGCTGCCGCCGGGAGTCAGCTGATCCGGCAACTGCGCCTGGCGTCAAAGTCGCGGCGAGGTGCGCGCGACGCCACGGAGCATAGAGGCCGCCCGGCTTCGGATGTTTGACGCGGCGCGACCTTCGCGCGCGCGGTGCGGCGATGCGACAACACTTCGCTTCGACACGTTTCGCAACATGTCGGGCGTCGCTATGCTTTGCGCGCCCTGTCGCAAGCCAGGGGCCGCCGGCGGGGCCTTGTCGCACCGCGGCTCCAATCACCACAATCCGAACCGCTTGAGAGATCCGATCATGAAAAAACTGCTTTTGGCTTTCGCGATGTCCTGCGCGCTGCTGGGCGCCACGGCAATCTCGCCGGCGCAGGCCGCCAGCGCCCAGAACCAGAAAATGAGCCAGTGCAACACCGAGGCCACGGCCAAGGGGCTCAAGGGAACTGCGCGCAAGGACTTCATGAAGCAGTGCCTGAGCGCCAAGGCGGCAACCGCGGCGCCGGCGCGCAAGCTCACCGCGCAGCAGCAGAAGATGGTCGATTGCAATGCCCAGGCGAAGACCCGCGCGCTCAAGGGCGACGCGCGCAAGAAGTTCATGAAGGAATGCCTGAGCAACAAGAAGTGACGGTGAGCGCGAGGGCGGCGGGTCTGCCGCCCCTGCGTCCGGCGCGTTGCCCTCGGGCGCGCGCCTTTTTTTCGCGCCGCGCTCGCTGCCGCGCTCAGCCGCGGCGCCGGCGCCCCGCCGGCTGGCCGACCACCGTCGGCGCGAAGTCGGTCTGCTCGAAATCGATTCCGGCGCCCTGCATCTGCCGGCGCAGGCGCTGCAGCGCCTCGCGACTGGGCACATGGCGCTGCGCCGCACCCATTTTCCACCAGTGCTTGGCGCGCCCGACGTCGGGCAGCACGCCGATGCCGCGCCAGTACATGCGGCCGAGCTCGAACTGCGCCATGGCATGGCCGCGTTCGCCCGCCTGGGTCAGCCAGTGCAGCGCCTCGCGCACATTGCGAGGTGCCCGCCGCCCCCGAAGCAGCGTGATGCCCAGCATGTACTGGGCCGCCTCATGCCCCGACTGGGCGGCGCGGCGCAGCCATTCCATCGCCTCCGGCCAGCGCTCGCGTACATGGCCGGCAAGCAGGCTCAGCCCCAGCGTGTACTGCGCCGAGCGGTGCGACTGCTCGGCGGCACGCCGGAAAAAATGCAGGGCCAGTTCGCGGTCCCGGTTCACCCCCAGGCCCTGCTGGTACAGGCGACCCAGGAACCAGCTGGACGGCGCATCGCCCTGGTCGGCCGCCGCCCGGTACCAGCGCGCCGCCTCGCCCGGATTGCGCGTGACCACGTAGCCGTTCTCGAACAGGATGCCGATGGAACCGATGGCCCGGACCATGTTCTGCTCGGCTGCCTTCTTCCACCAGTACATGCAGCGCGCGTAGTCCTGGACCACGCCGCGTCCGTGGTAATGCATCCAGCCCAGGTTGTACTGGGCGCTGGCCGAGCCCTGGGTGGCCGCCTTCTCGTACCAGGCTCCCGCCTGCTCGTGATCGCCCTGGTTGCGCAGGTGGTCGCCCAGCCATTCCTGGGCCACCATGTCGCCGGCTTGCGCGAGTTCGAGGACGCCGGGGGGAATGTTCTGTCTGTCCATGAGCCGAAGGGCCTGCCGTGCCAGCGGGGGCCGGCTTGTGCTGCGTATTTTCGGTGTTGCGGCGTCGGCGCGCCAGGGGCCTCTTGAACAGGTTTCAGCCGGCCTGCGGGTCGATGTCGAACACGCGGCTGCCGTGCAGCGCCAGGCGCGCGGCGCCGAACGCCGCCCGGGTGTCCGCCGCGGCACGTACCGGCACCCCCAGCGCACGCTCGCGCAGGCGGGTCCAGGCCGGATTCGACGCTCCGCCTCCGCTGCCCAGTACCAGCGTGGGCGCCGGCGCGCCCAGTTCGGCCAGGCGCGCGTAGCCTCGGGCCTCGATTCGCGCCAGGCCCTGCAGCAGGCCGTGCAGGTACTGCGCATCGTCGGTCGGGCGCGGCAGCAGGCGCGGCGTCAGTGTCGGATCGGGTTGCGGGAAGCGCTCGCCGACCCCCGCCATCGGGTACAGATCGAGGGGACTGTCGCGCTCGGCGTCGATGCACGCGCTGAGCAGGCGCAGGCGCTGGTCGCCGAACAGTTCGCGCAGCACCGCGGCGCCGGCGTTGCTGGCGCCTGACACCAGCCACGCGGAACCGAAACGATGGCTGTAGACCCCGCAGGAGGGAGCGTCGACCCGGCGCCGCGACAGCAGCTTGAGCACCAGCGTGCTGCCCAGCGTGCTCAGTGCCTGGCCCGCACGACTGGCGCCGGCGGCCAGGAACGCCGCGTTGGCATCGGTGGTCCCGGCCAGCACGCGCAGGCGCGGGGAGATCCCGAGCGCCAGCGCCAGCGCCGGGTCGATTCGCCCGAGCCGGGTTCCGGGAGCGACGATGCGCGGCAGGCGCGTCGCGTAGGCCCGCTGCGCCGCCACCGGCGACCAGGCACAGCGGGAAGGGTCGGCGCCGCTTTTCAGCGCGTTGTGCCAGTCGGTGGCGCCACCCGCCCGGCGCCGCCCGAGCAGGCGCTCGACCAGCCAGTCGGCCTGGTGCATGGGGCGGGCGCCGGCCAGCGCCGCCGCGCCGAGCTCTCGCCACAGCCATTCCATCCGGGCCAGACCCTCGACGGGAGTCGCGGCATCGGCACGCTGCAGGTCGGCGCCGACGGCCTGCGCGCGGGGGTCGAAATACATCAGCACCGGGCCGACCGGGCGCAGGCGCCGATCGGCCCACAGCACGCTGCCGGAGGTCGCGCACAGCGCCAGCGTGTCCAGGCTCGCGCGCAGCGTGGCGGGAACACGCGCCAGCAGGTCCAGCAGCGCGGCTTCCCAGTCGTCGCAACCCTGCTGCATGGGCCGCGGCCAACTGCTCGACGCTTCGAAAAGGCAGCGTCCCCGCCGGTCGATCACGCATACGCGGGCCCCGCTGGTGCCGAAATCCAGCCCGACGGCCAGGCTCGGCAGCGCGTGGCGAACTCGAGGGACGGCGGCGGGGGGCGGCGTGCGGATCGGCAACGGTGCGGGCATCGGCTGTGCGGGGTGGCGGCGCCGGCGGCGGCCGACCTCCGGCCGCTCAGGCCCGTGCCGCGCCGCGCGCCGCCGACGTGGCTCAGCCTACCTCAACCTGCACCCTGCGCGGCCTGGCATGCTCGGCCTTCGGAATGCGCAGTTCCAGCACGCCGTCCTTCATGTTCGCCTGGATCGCGTTGGCGTCGAGTTCGCGCGACAGCGTGAAACTGCGCTCCCAGCTGCCGCTGCGCATCTCGGCGTAGAAGGGTTCCATGCCCTGCGGCAGTTCGATGCGCATCTCGCCGCGCAGGGTCAGCGTGTCGCCGTCGATCTGCACCTGCAGCTGTTCGCGCGGAACGCCGGGCATGTCGGCCCGCAGCGTGATGCCGTCGGCATCCTCGAAAACGTCGACATGCGGGGCCTGCGTCGGCGCGGTGCGCGCGGGCTGCGCGGTGGCTTCGCGGGGATGGGCTACGGTTGGGTTCTGGCTGTTCATGGCGGGACTCCGAAGGGGTTGCGGGCGGCGCGGCCGCCCCGTCAGTTCACGGTGATGCGCCGCGGCTGCACGGCCTGGCGACGGGCGATGCGAACGCGCAGCACCCCGTCGACGTAGCGCGCCTCGACCTGCGACGCATCGATGTCGTCGGGCAGGCTGATCACGCGGCGGAATGAGCCGCCGAAGCGCTCCTCGGTGTAGCTGGTCTGCTCCTTGCCTTGCGCGGGCAGTTCGCGCTTGCCGGCGATGGTCAGCAGGTTGTGGTCCACCGTGACCTCGAGCTGTGCCGGATCGACGCCGGGGGCGAAGGCATAGACCTCCACCGCCTGCGGGGTGGAGCCGATGTTGACGGCCGGAAAGCTCGCGCCGCTCGCCGCGCGAATGCTCACCGGCAGGCCGAAGCCGGCCAGGCCGCGGTCGAGTTCGCGCTGCAGGCGGTCGAGATCGGCGAACCAGCTCGCCGGGGTCCTCAGCATGGTTGCGACCATGATGCGTGCTCCTTGCAGAAAAGGGTGTCGTCCGGCGCTCCTCGATGCCGGAGCGCCCATGCCTCCTATCTGCGAGCCGGCCGCACCGATTTCAAGACGTCACCGGGATCTCGCCGCAGTACACGACCATGTCGTCGCCGCGCAGGCGGCCGACCAGGGTCATTCCGGCCTCGCGCGCGGTGCGCACGGCCAGCGAGGTCGGCGCCGACACCGCGGCGAGCAGGCCGCAGCCGCAGACCGCGGCCTTTTGCACCATCTCGACGCTGGCCCGGCTGCTGACCACCAGCAGTCCGTCGCGTCCCTGCAGGCCCTGCCGGGCCATCGCGCCGACCAGCTTGTCCAGCGCGTTGTGGCGGCCCACGTCCTCGCGCACCAGCAGCACCTGGCCGAGGCCATCGCAAAAGGCCGCGGCGTGGACCGATCCGGTGGCGTCGAACAGCGGCTGGCGCGAGCGCATCTCGCGTACCGCGCGCGACAGCGCTGCGGCCTCGATGCGCGGCGGCGCCACCCGTGGCACGGGGCGCAGCGCCTGGTCCAGCGAGTCGGTTCCGCACAGGCCGCAGCCGGTGCGCCCGGCGAGTGTGCGACGGCGCAACTTGAGGCTGTCGAAGCGACGCGACGCGATGTCGAGTTGCAGCGTGATGCCTTGCCCGCTTTCCCGCTGCAGCGTGTCGAAGACCTCGTCGGCCCGCTCGACGATGCCCTCGGTCAACGCGAAGCCCAGCGCGAAATCCTCCAGGTCGCAGGGCGTGGCCAGCATCACCGCATGGGAGACACCGTTGAACTCCAGCGCGATCGGCACTTCCTGGCAAAGCCGGTCCTGCGTGGGCGTGGCGTCGGGGCCATGCAGGCGCAGGACCTGCGCGCACTCCATGCCGCGTTCGAATCGCGGCGTCTCATCGCTCATGGCGGGTGTCGGGCGTATGGGGTCGAGGACGGACACAGCGTAACGCCCATGGGGCGGCGCGTCGATGCCCGGCCGCTCAGTCGCAGCGCGGGCCGAGCAGTTGCACGCGCCGCTGCTCGCACCAGGCGTAGCGCAGGTTCTCATCGCCGTCGGCCTCGACCACGGGGGCCTTCGCGCTCGCGCAGGAACCGCAGCGCGCGCATGCCCCGCTGCCGCAGGCGCCTGCGCTTGCGTGGCTGCGCCCGGCAGGCGCGGGCGCCACTTCGGCCACGCGGCCGCGACGCTGCCAATGCTCGAGCATCGCCTGCACCACGCCTCGCGGATGCCCGAGCTGGCGGGCGAGTTGGGTCACCGTTGCCGGGCCGTGTCGCCGCAGGGCTTCGCGCAGCCCGAACAGCCCGTTGCCGTGGTCCTGGGTCATGGCTGGCGACCCGCGCTCAGGCCCTGCCAGCGTCGAAGGCCGCGGGCGCGCCGGCGCCGTGTCGCGGCGCCCCCCGATCTCCCCACCAGCGCAGGGCCGCAACCACCGAGCCCAGGATCCCCAGGCAGGCCAGCAGCCACATCGCCGACGCGCCGGGGTGCGCACGGAAACTGCCGACCTGGTAGACGGCGGTGGCGCAGGTCCACGCGAGCACCATTGCGTAGACCACGGAAAACGCCATCCAGCCCCAGCCGACTTCGCGGCGCAGTGCGCCCATGGTGCTGGCGCAGGGCACGTACAGCAGCACGAAGACCAGGTACGAGAACGCCGACAGCGGCGTGAAGTCGCGGGCCAGGTGCGCCAGGGTCGGGCTGCTCGCGCCCGAGGCCTCGGTGGCGCCGCCGGCCGAACTCAGTGCGCCGAGACCGAGCGGGTCGAGCAGCGAACCCACGAAGCTTCTTGCATTCGCCGGAATGGTTCGCAATGCGTCGAGCAGGCGCTCGCCGACCCGCGGGTCGCGGAACGCCTCGGCCTGCTGCTGCGCGTCCTCGCGCTGGTAGATGCCGTTGAGGGTGCCGATGACGATCTCCTTGGCCGCCGCGCCGGCGATCAGGCCCGACACGGCCGGCCAGGCGTCGGCGCGCAGGCCCATCGGCTGGAACAGCGGCAACAGCGCGCGACTTCCCTGGGCCAGCAGCGAGTGCTGCGTGTCGGTGACGCGCAGGCCCGAGTCGGTCCAGCCCACGCCAGGCAGCAGGAACAGCACCACGGCGATGGCCGTGATCACCTTGCCGACGCGCCAGATGAACACCTTCAGGCGCTGCCAGCTCTGCAGCACGACGCTGCGCAGGCTGGGCAGGCGGTACGGCGGCAACTCGACCGCGAAACTCGTCGGCGCGCCGCGCAGCGCCGTGTGGCCGACGATCCACGCGGTGAGCAGCGCGCTGGCGATTCCCAGCGTGTACAGCGCGAACACCACCTGCCCGCCGTGCTCGCGGAAGAACACGGCAGCGAAGGCCATGTAGATGGTCAGGCGCGCGGAGCAGGACATGAAGGGCTGCACCAGCGCGGTGAGCAGGCGCCCCCGCGGGTCCTCGACGATGCGCGATCCCATGATGGCCGGCACGTTGCAGCCGAAGCCGATGACCATCGGCACCAGCGAATTGCCGGGCAGTCCGACGCGGCGCATGAAGCGGTCCATCGCGTAGGCTGCGCGCACCATGTAGCCGGAATCGTCCAGCAGGGCCAGCAGCACGAAGGTCAGCGCGATCGGCGGGATGAAGGCCACCACCAGGTGCACGCCGCCGCCGAGGCCGCCCGCGAGCACCGCTGCCCACGACTGCGGCATGCCGGCCTGCAGCAGCAGGTGGCCGAAGCCGTCGACGACCAGGGCCTGCGAGCCCTTGTCGAAGAACTCCTGGAACACCTTGCCGGCGTTGAAGCTCAGCACGAACACGGCGTACAGCACGCCCAGGAACAGCGGCACGCCGAGCCAGTCGTGCAGCGCCACGCGATCGAGGGTTTCGGTCACGCGCCGGCGCAGCGCGCCGCCTGTGCCGCTGCGCAAGGAGCCGTCGGCAAGCTGGCGCGCCCAATCGAAGCGGTGGGCCGCCAGCAGGTCGGCCGGGTGCTCGCCGAGCCGCTCGCGCAGCAGGGCGGTCTGGCGCCGCAGTTCGGCCGCCGCGTCGGGCCCGGGGGCAGGCGCATGGCCTTCCAGCAGGCGCAGCGCGTCGAGACGCCGGCGAGCCGGCGTCGGCGCGGACAGCTTGCCGGCCAGTTCGATGCAGGCCTGCTGCAAGGCGGGCGGCAGTGCACCGACGCCGGCATGTGCGACACCATCCGCGGCAGGCGTGCCGGGTTTGCGCTCGAGGCTGTGTTCGATGGCGCGCAGCAACGCCTCGCGGCCGACGCCCTTGCGTGCCACCATCGGAACCACCGGCACGCCCAGGCTGACCTGCAGCGCGTGGACGTCCACCTCGACGCCCTGGGCGCGGGCTTCGTCGACCATGTTGAGCACCACGAGCATGCGGCAGCCGGCCTGCAGCAGCTCGGCGGTGAGCGCGAGGTGGCGCTCGAGGTTCGACGCGTCGACGATGTTCAGCACCAGCTCGGGCTCCTGGTCGAGCAGGAAGTCGCGCGCCACGCGCTGGTCTTCGCCGCCGCCGCCCAGCAGGCTGTACACGCCCGGCAGGTCGACCACCTGGGCGCGGCCGCTGCCCAGCAGCAGCGTGCCCGCGCGCCGCTCCACGGTCACGCCGGGCCAGTTGCCCACGTGCTGCCGGGCGCCGGTCAGCAGGTTGAACAGGGTCGTCTTGCCGCAGTTCGGCGCCCCGGCCAGTGCGAGGGTCGGCGCGGTCCGCGGCGCGCCACCAGCTGCGTCGCGGGCGGATGCGGGCCTCACAGCGCCACCACCTGGAGCTGGCGCACGAGATCGTGCCCCAACGCGATGCGCGCGGTGCCGACGCCCAGCACCGCACCGCGCGGCCCGGGCGGCTGCAGCACGCGCAGTTCCGTGCCGGGGCGCAGGCCGAGCAGCGCCAATCGCCGCGCATCGTCGGTGGCGGTCGGCGTTGCGCATCCGGCGAGGCCGAGGAGGCGAAACCTGGCGCTGGCAGCGGGCCGCCGCGCGCCGCGGAGCTGGTCGAGGGAGCAGGCGCCGGGCGCGAGCAGCCCGGGGCTGGGGGCGAGGACGGGATCGAGACTGTGCGACATGGATGGGCCCAGGAATGCGAATGCGGATGAGAATGACTATTGTTTCTAGGCGAGCATACGCATGCCGCGGCGTCTTGTCCAGGATCGGGCGGCATGCCCGCCGCGCGGACAAGGTCGCTCGTGGCCCTTCGCGGGTCAGGCGGGCTGGGCGCAGTCGACCAGGGTCGGTTGCAGCAGTTGCTGCAGCAGGGTCGGGTCCATGCCCAGCAGCAGTCCGCGACGCCCCGCGTTCACATACAGGCGCGGCAGCTGCGACGCGCTGCTCGCCAGGTACACCGGCATGGGCTTGCGCAGCGCGAACGGCGACGTGCCCCCGACCCGGTAGCCGCTGTGGCGTTCCGCCACCGCGGGGGCACAGGGCTGGACCTGCCTGGCGCCGATGGCCCGGGCCAGTTGCCGGGTCGAGACTTCGCGGTCGCCGTGCATCAGCACGATCAACGGACGCGCTGCCTGATCCTGCATCACCAGGGTCTTGATCACCGCATGCGGGTCGAGGCCGAGGGCTTCGGCGGCCCAGGACGCGCCGCCATGCTCGACATACTCGTAGGCGTGCAGCGTGAATTGCGCGTTGCGGCGCCGCAGCCATGCGGTGGCGGGGGTTTCGGTCGGGTGTCGTTGCGGCATGAGGGGAGCGTCGGCGCGGGCCGGAGCGTCGAATTCAAGCGCGGCGGCGCTTGCTGCGCAAGAGCTGCCGTGGCCCTATGCTGCCGGGCATGAACCCTGCCCACCACACCACCGCCGACGACGACGCCTGGTTTTTCCCGGGTTTCGAGCCAAGCCGTGTCCGCACTGCGGACGACATCCACCTGCATGCGCTGCAAGGCGGCGAGGGGCCGCCGCTGCTGCTGCTTCACGGGCACCCGCAGACCCACGTGATCTGGCATCGGGTGGCCGCGGAACTGGCGCGGCATTTCCGCGTCGTGCTGTGCGACCTGCGCGGCTATGGCGACTCGTCCAAGCCGCGCGGCGCGAGCGACCACGCCAACTACAGCCGGCGCAGCATGGCCGCCGACCTGGTGGCGCTGATGCGCGAATTCGGGCACAGCCGCTTCGCCGTGCTGGCCCACGACCGCGGGGCTCGCGTGGCGCATCGACTGGCGGCCGATCACCCGCAGGCGGTCTCCCGCATGACCCTGCTGGACATCGCGCCCACGCTGGCCATGTATCGCAAGACCGACGAGGCCTACGCACGCGCGTACTGGCACTGGTTTTTCCTGATCCAGCCGGCGCCGTTGCCCGAGCGCCTGATCGAGGCCGATCCAGGCGCCTACGTGCGCGACCTGATGCGCACTCGCAACGGCAGCCTGGAGTGCTTCGACCCGCGCGCGCTGCAGGCCTATTCGCGCTGTCTCGCCCAGCCGGGCGCCGCGCACGGGCTGTGCGAGGATTACCGCGCCGCTGCCAGCATCGACCTGGAGCACGATGCGGCGGATCGTTCCCGGGGGCTGAAGCTGGAGTTGCCGCTGCAGGTCCTGTGGGGCGAGTACGGAGTGGTGCAGCGCTGCTTCCGCCCGCTCGACGAATGGCGCGAGGTCGCGCTCGACGTGCGCGGCGGCACGCTTCCCTGCGGGCATTACGTGCCGGAGGAGGCGCCGCGCGAACTGCTCGACGCCGCGCTGCCCTTTCTGCTGGGTGGCTGAATCGGGCGCGGGCGCCCGTTCGCGCCGGCGTTGCCTATGGACAACAAACCGGGCGGCGACCCCGCGAGATTTCGCGCGCCCGGTGGATACAATGTGGGAAAAATTCACAGCCAGGCACACAGCATGCCGGCTGGCATCCGGGGGGCGCATGAAACCCGCATCTGCCAAGGGAGCGCCTGCAACATGTTTCGCCAATTCTGTCTTTCCGCATTGCTCGTAGCGCCGCTGTTGGTCAGCGCCCACGCCGATGAGCCGTACTGGTCCCTGTCCGTCGGCACGCCCGGGCTGGCCGCCAATGTCGGCAACATGCTGGCGCCGCCGGTGGTCTATGCGCCGCCGCCACCGCCCGTGGTGTATTACGCCCCTGCCTACGGCCCGGTCTACGCCGCGCCTCCTGCCTATGGCTGGCGCCGCCGCGAGCACTGGCGGCACCACGATGACGACGAGGGCTGGCACGGGGATCGTTGATCCCGGGCGCGGGGGCCTCAGGCGCGGCGCGTGATCGCCGCGGTGAGCAATCCCAGTGCCAGGCCCCAGAACGCACTGCCGATGCCGCCCAGGCTGAACCCCGACGCGGTCACCAGGAAGGTCACCAGCGCGGCTTCGCGCCAGCTTTCATCCTGCACCGCGGCCGACAGGCTGTTGCCGATGGTGCTCAGCAGTGCCAGCCCGGCGATCGCGGCGACCAACGCGTGCGGGAACGCGGCGAACAATGCCGCCACGCTGGCACCGAGCAGGCCGGTGATGCCGTAGAACCCTCCGGCCCACACCGCAGCGCGCCAGCGTTGCGCGGGGTCGGGATCGGCTTCGGGGCTCATGCAGATGGCCGCCGTGATCGCGGCCAGGTTGAAGGAAAAGCCGCCGAACGGCGCCAGCAGCACGCCGGTGACTCCGGTCCAGCCGACCAGCGGGGATGCCGGGGTGCGATAGCCGTGGGTGCGCAGCATCGCCAGTCCGGGCACGTTCTGCGAGGCCATGGACACGACGAACAGCGGCAGCCCGATGCCCAGCAGGGTGCTCCAGTGGAACTGCGGCGTCACCCACACCGGCCGGGTCAGCTGCCACGGCAGCAGCGGCAGGCGCCAGTGCCCGACGAACACCGCCACCAGCACGCCGGTGCCGAAGCTCAGCGCCACCGCGTAGCGTGCCGCCAGGCGCCTGGCCAGCAGCAGGCTCGCCAGCATGGCCCCGACGAGCAGGCGTTGCTGCGCCAGCACCTGGAACACCCCCAGCCCGAACTCCAGCAGCACGCCGGCAAGCATCGCCGAGGTGAGCGCGCGCGGGATGCGGTGCATCAGGCGCTCGAACCAGCCGCTGAAGCCGGCCAGCGCGGCCAGCGCCGAGACGAACATGAACACGCCCACCGCCTGCGCCATCGGCACGCCGTGCAGCGCGGTGGCCAGCAAGGCCGCGCCGGGCGTGGACCAGGCCGTGAGCACCGGGGCGCGGTAGCGCCAGGACAGCCCGATGCAGGTCACGGCCATGCCCAGTCCCAGGGCCCACAGCCACGATGCGATCTGCGCCGGGCCGGCGCCCGCTGCGCGCGCGGCCTCGAACACGATGGCCGCCGAACTGGTGTAGCCGACCAGCACGGCCACGAAACCGGCCGAGATGTGCGATGGGGAGAGCCAGAGGCGCAGGGGCGAGAGCACGCGCAAGGAAAGCTGGGGCATGAGCGGAAAGGGCCAGTCGGCCTGGCCTGGAGTGCGCGCGAATGTGCGCGCTGCGCGCATCCTAGGAGCCTGGGCGGCAGAGGTCGATAGTCCGTTGCGTCAGGCAAATGGCACCCCCCGGCGTCGGAGACCTGCGCGGTGCGGCGCGATCCGGAAAGCCCTGACGCCTGCGGGCACCCGGGTCGGCGCTGGCGGGCCGGCCTGGACGGGATGTGATGGATGTGCTCGCTCCGCGTCGTTCAGTATGGATACCTGGTTTGTACCGTATAGATGCCCCCGTAGGAGCCCAATTCGCTCTCGATGGACGTCGGCAGATCCAGTACGCCGACGGGTGTTTGTGAAGTTGCCGACAGCCATACATTGAAAGTGCGCGTTTCACCAGGCCCCATCCTGCTGGGGTCCCTCACCCTGCAGATCACATAATTATACGGATCCAGTACGGCGAGACATGTACCTCCGACCATTTTCAGACCGGGTCTTGTGAGAATCTTCAGCTTGATGGAATCATTTCCGGATGGGCCTTTGTTGATGATCTGGATCCTTGCCGGAGTTTGCCCCCTGTTGATGAACGCCGTTGGGATCGGGCTTTGAGGAAGCATTTCTATCCGGCTGTCTGGTTTCACATCGAAGCCAAGTTTATAATGAAAATCCTTCTCGTCCCCGTTCACGATATAGATGTCGGCATCGTTAATTTCCCGCACCCAGGGGCCGACCTTCATATCCATCGATATGATGAATTTCGAATAAAGCTGGACTTCCACGTCGCAATGGACATGGCCTTCGTGAGGAACGTCCCTGCAGGTTCCGGTTCCCGCGCCGAGGGTGTTGATGGTGGGGTTGCTGAGAAGTGCGTCGACCTGGCTCGGCCACCATGATCTGTAATCGACATCGATAGCGGACAGGCACACGCCATTCTGATTCGGGCCGGGATGTATTTCCATGGTATTCCGATCCCTGATTTCCTGAGGAAATCCGCTGTGTTGCGGATTGCAGTAAAAGACGATCGAATCGCGCTCCGTTGTGCCGGGAACAGCCGTCCATGAGATGTCCGCAGCATAGGAGTGGCAGGAATAAGACAACAATAAAGCGTAAAAGGCCGCTTTCATGAAATGCGGATCCGTCTTCATGGTTTTGCCATCCTTGTTTCGTTGCGGAATGACCCAACCCCTTCCATCTCCTCTTGAAGCCATCCGATGACGCCGTTGACGCCCGGCGGGCGTGCGGCCCCTGGTCGGTGCTCGAGAGGGGGGCTCGAGGCAGGGGTATTTTCCATCACGGTGGAATCGACTTCAGGACTTCCCGAAATCAACGAATTACCCCCGCTTGTCCTGGGTCATTGTTTCGGGGCCTGCTCCGGGGTATGCTGGCAATCATGTTCGGGATCCGCGTCTGGCCATGCAATTCAAGGACTACTACGAGGTTCTGGGAGTGTCGCGCGATGCGGTAGCCGACGACATCAAGCGCGCCTACCGCAAGCTCGCGCGCAAGTACCACCCCGACGTCAGCAAGGAGCCGCAGGCCGAGGAGCGCTTCAAGGAGCTCGGCGAGGCCTACGAAGTGCTGCGCGACCCCGAGAAACGCGCCGCCTACGATCGCCTCGGCGCCCGCTGGCAGGCCGGGCAGGAGTTCCAGCCCCCGCCCGACTGGGGCAGCGGCTTCGAGTTCGGCGGCGCCGGCGCAGACGGCGATACGGCAGGCGATACGTTCAGCGATTTCTTCGAGTCCTTGTTCGGCGCCGGGCGGCGCCGCGGCGGGCACGCGTCCGGCGCCCATGCCGTGCCTGCCGACCACCACGCCCGGATCGACATCGACATCGACGATGCCTTCGCCGGCGCCGAGCGCTCGATCACGCTGCAAAGCCCCGAGCTCGATGCCGCGGGGCATGTGCGCATGCGTGAGCGCAGCCTGCGTGTGCGAATCCCGGCCGGCGTGCGCGAGGGCCAGCGCCTGCGCCTGGCCGGGCAGGGCGGCACGGGCCCGGGCGGCGAGCGCGGCGACCTGTACCTGGAGATCCGTTTTCGCCCGCACCGGCTGTGGCGCGTGGTCGAGCGCGACCTGTACACGAGCCTGCCGCTGGCCCCGTGGGAGGCCGCGCTGGGCGCAAGCGTGCGCCTGCCGGTGCCCGGCGGGCGCGTCGAGCTGCAGGTTCCTGCGGGGTCGCAGCCCGGGCGCAAGCTGCGCCTGAAGGGGCGCGGCCTGCCTGGGCAGCCGCCCGGCGACCTGTTCGTCGAGCTGCAGCTTCGCCTGCCGCCGGCCGATGACGCGAAGGCCGCCGAACTGTGGCGCCGCATGGCGGCCGAGGTGTCCTTCGACCCGCGAGCCGATCTCGGGATCTGAACCAGGGTGAACATGATGCAAACGACCATCGTCGAATGCCGGGCCATGGATCACGACATGGTGCTGCGCACCGTCGACATCGCCCGCGCCTGCGCGCAGTCGGAGGACTGGGTTCTGCAACTGGTGCAGGCGTCGATCCTCGAGCCGCTGTCGCAGGACGCGGGCGATGCGCGCTTCGGCGGCGAGGCCCTGTTCGTCGCGCGCCGCGTGCAGCGCCTGCAGCGCGATCTCGGTGTCAACCTGGAGGGCGCGGCGCTGGCGCTGGAACTGCTGCGGCGCATCGACGAGCTGCAGGCGCGATTGCGCCGCGCCGGGCTCGAGCCCTGAATCGCCCATCGGCACCGTCAGCCGGTGCGGGCGGCGGCCGGGCTCACTGCGAGGCCGGATCCGGCACCGATTCGCGGCTGCCTTGCGGGGCCGTTGCGTCGCCGCCTGGGGGCGCAGGCGCGCGCAGCGTGGCGAGTTCCGCGCGCAGGTGCTGCAACTCCACGCGCAGCGCCTTCATGTCGCGGTAGATCTCGTGCTGCAGCTTTTTTTCGCTTTCCCCGATCAGGAACGCCGCCACCGACGCGGTGATCAGCGAGAACACCGCGTATCCGACCACCACCACGAGCACGGCCAGCACGCGCGACGCGGTGGTGGTCGGCACCAGGTCGCCGTAGCCGATGGTGGCGGCGGTGCTGAACGCCAGCCACAACCCGTCGTCGAAGCTGTGCACGGTGGGTTCGAGCCAGTAGAAGCCGAGCCCGGCCACCAGCACGGCGCTGCTGCCCAGCGCGAAGGCGTAGGCCACGGCGTTGCTGGTGAGCATGCGCCGCAGTCCCCCCAGCAGGCGGGCGAACACGAGACCGACATAGGCGCCCCGCGCCAGGCGCACCAGCGGAATCCATTCGCTGTCCAGGCCTAGCAGCGCCAGCCCCGACGCCAGCACGATGAACAGGTTCAGCCAGTTGTAGCGCAGGTAGCGCATGCGCTGGCGGCACAGCGCCGCCATGACCAGGGTTTCCAGCGCGAAGGCGCCGAAGATCAGTGCGTCCATCGCGACGCCCAGCAGGCGATGCGGGTGGCCGGGCTGCAGGTCCTCCAGGTAGAACGAAGGCACCGCGAGCAGCGCGATGGCCAGCATCAGCGGATGCAGGCGCCGCTCGAGCTCATACACGCGAGCGTGCTCTCCCGGCGGAACGCCGTTGAGTCCGAGCCAGAACAGCAGGTCTTTGTGCATGGTGGCGACGCGATGGCCCGCTGGCGATCCCTCTCCCGGGACTGCGCGGATCGCCGACGCCCGATTCTGCATCCACGGCCGGTCGGTCGGGGGCAGCGCCGGCGCCCGCCGCGTACGCGGGCTGCGCGAGGTCAAACTGCGTGGATGCCGACGCTGTCCAGGCACTGCAGCGCATAGGCCGCCAAGGCCCGGCTGACCAGCTCGCTGTCGCCTGCAGCGGCCGCCACGCTGACCCGCAGCCCGGGATTGCGCGCCTGTGCGGCCAGCACTTCGCGGCCCACGTCGTCGCGCAGGTGCGCGCCGGTGCCGAGAAACAGCGGCACCAGGATCACGCCGGCGCAGCCGTCGTGCGCGGCGGAGTCCAGCGCCTGCGGCAGCAGCGGCGGCATCGCCTCCAGGAAGCACAGGCGCATGTCCGCCGCCGGGCGCAGCTCCCGCAGCGAGTCCAGCACGGCCTCGAAGGGCCGTGCCCACTCCTGGCGCCGAGACCCGTGGGCGAGCAGCAGCAGGCGCGGTGACGGTGCCACCGCGGAGGACGTGGCGGGCGTGGCGGCAGTGGCGGGGTGGGGGTCGGGAGTCATCGTGTCGGGGGCGCGTGCGCCGGCGGGCCGGCGGCGAGTGACGCATTGTGCATGCCGGCGAGGGAATCGACACGAGGCAGTGCCAAGCAGCGAAAAATCAGGCAGAATTTCCAGGTGTGTGCAAATGTTACTGTGGGTGCAGGCAGCGGCCGCAGGCCGCGCGAGCGCGCAGAACACGCCACGCGCCTGGTCATGCAGTGCCCGCAGCACAAGAAGGCACGCATGGCCGCTTGGGTTTTCCAGACATCCCCGGGGGGTTGCGATGATTCCGAGGAGTCCTTCATGCGCACCTCCCCCGTGCAGGGTCGCGATGCCGCCGACTGGCTGCTGGTCGCCGCGCTGCTGCTCGCAGTCGGTCTGCTGTTCTATCTGGGCCTGGCGCGCCATGCGCTGCAGCCGCTGCTGACTCTGCTCCACGGGCAGGGGTGGCGACGCCTGATCCTCGACCCGGCTGTCGCGCTGGGCTACCTGGGCCTGGGCCTGACGGCCCTGCGCGTGGCGCAGTGGGCGCTGTACCGACCGGTGGCGCTGCCCGCGCATGCCGATGCACCGAGCCTGAGCGTGGTGATCCCGGCCTACAACGAGGGCGAGATGGTGGCGCGCTCGATCGAGTCGGTGGCCACCGCGAACTATCCGCGCGAGCGACTGCAGATCCTGGCCGTCGACGACGGCAGCCGCGACGACACCTGGGAGCACATGCAGCGCGCCGCCGCCAGGCATCCGGGCCTGGTGCGCACGCTGCGCCTTCCCGCCAACCGCGGCAAGCGCGCGGCACTCGCCGAGGGTTTCCGGCAGGCGCGCGGCGACATCCTGATCACCATCGACTCGGACAGCCTGATCGAGTGCGACACCCTGCTGGCCATGGTCGCGCCGTTCCGCGACCCCTCGGTGGGCGCCGTCGCCGGCCGCGTCGCCGTGCTCAACCGTTTCGCCGGGCTGATCCCGCGCATGCTGCACGTTCGCTACGCGGTGAGCTTCGATTTCCTGCGTGCCGCGCAGTCGACGCTGGGCAACGTCTATTGCTGCCCGGGCGCGCTGTCGGCGTACCGGGCTTCGGCCGTGCGCAGGGTGCTGCCGGGGTGGCTGGAGCAGCGCTTCCTCGGCCAGCCATGCACCATCGGCGAGGACCGCGCGATGACCAACCGCATGTTCGCGCTCGGCTACCACGTGCGCTACCAGAGCAATGCCGTGGTGCACACGCTGGCGCCGATGTCCTACGGCGCCTTGTGCAGGATGTTCCTGCGCTGGAGCCGCAGCCAGGTGCGCGA
Organism: Pseudomonadota bacterium; assembly: GCA_021847345.1. Lineage (GTDB taxonomy): Bacteria > Pseudomonadota > Gammaproteobacteria > Burkholderiales > Burkholderiaceae_C > Thiomonas_A. Next base: position 27,185 of record JAJZTW010000028.1, on the reverse strand, counting down.
GGATTTCGGACTGCTTCGCATCCTCGGCTCGCGTCCGCGGTTCGCGCGCGTCGTGGCGGCGCTGGACCTTCTCGCGGCCAACGTCGGCTACGCGGTCGGGCTGGCGGCGCTCGGCCTGAGCCTGCACGCCGCGTTCGGCGAACCGCGCGTGCTGGGCTACCTGGCGCTCGGGGTGGCGCTCGGCGGCACGCCCGGCGCACTGTATTTCCTGCGGACCGAGCGGTCCCTGGACTGCCTGTACGGGTTGCTCTACGGCTACTACGCCGCGCTGGGGCTGTTCTGGATCAAGCCCTATGCGGCGCTGACCGTGCGCGCGCGCGGCTGGCTGACCCGCTGACCCACCGCTGGTGCGCGTCCGCCCAGGCGCTGCGTGATGTGGGCCGCGGCGTCCCGTACGGCCTGCGCGCTCGGGCTGTCCCACGCGGCGTCGAGTCGTTGCTGGTGATCCAGCGCCGTGACCACCAGCGCGGCATTGCCCTCGTGGTCGAAGGCGACCGCGCTGAATGCGTTGACGCCGGGAATCGGGCTGCCGGCGGCGCGGCACACGCCGTGGCGATGCATTTCGTCGTCGATGCGGGCGAGCTCGGCGTCGAGCCCGGCCGCGCCTCGCGGCGCGGCGACGCCGCCCAGCGGGCCGGCGACGGCCTGCGCCAGGCGCTCGCGCGGCAGCGCCGACGCGAAGGCGCGCCCGGTGGCGGTCTCGAACAGCGACATCACGCTGCCCACGCGCAAGGCCACGTGAAGCGCCTGGCGTGCCTCGATCAGGCGCACCACGGTGGGCCCGAAATTGCCCCAGACGGCCAGCGCGACAGCGTGACCGGTGCGCGCGGCCAGTTCGAGGATCGCCGGTTCGGCGGCGCGCAGCGGATCGAGCTGATGCAGGCAGGCCAGGCCGATGTGCAGCGCCGCCGGCCCCAGCGCGTAGCGCCCGCTGCCGGGTTCCTGCTCGACCAGGCCGACGCGCCCGAAGCTGACCAGGTAGGGGTGCGCGCGCGACGGGGTCATTCGAGCCAGCGCCGCCAGGTCCTTGAGAGCCAGCGGCCCCTGGGCGTCGGCCAGCGCCAGCAGCAGGCGCGAGCCGACCTCGACCGACTGGATGGCGCGCTGCGGGGATTTGTCTTCTGCGGGCATCTCGATTCCTGGCGCGCGAGTCATGATCGCCTATGGTAAAGGCGTTTGACATAGGCAAACAACGCTGCGTATGCTTGGTCCGTTGCGCAAACGTCTTCGCCATCGACGAATCCAGCGTGCCGCCCCGACGGGGCGAGGCTGGAGCGGGGCGATTCACCGCGCATTCGCTGCATTCGCCGCGCCGTCCATTCCGTCGGAGTTTCCATGAGCACCAAGACCTTCGCCTCGCAGGCCGATCTCGAAGACAAGAACGTCAGCTTCACCCGCCTGAGCGACAACGCCTATGCCTACACCGCCGAGGGCGATCCCAACACCGGGATCATCATCGGCGACGACTCGGTCATGGTCATCGACACGCAGGCCACCCCGGCCATGGCGGCCGACGTGATCCGGCGTATCCGCGAGGTCACCGACAAGCCCATCCGCTACGTGGTGCTGAGCCACTATCACGCGGTGCGGGTGCTGGGCGCCAGCGCCTACGGCGCCGATCACATCATCGCCAGCCGCGATACCTACGATCTCATCGTCGAGCGCGGCGAGCAGGACAAGGCCAGCGAGATCGGGCGCTTCCCGCGCCTGTTCCGCAACGTGGAGACCGTGCCGGCCGGCATGACCTGGCCGACCATCACCTTCCAGGGCGCGATGAGCATCTGGCTGGGCAAGCTCGAGGTGCAACTGCTGCAACTCGGCCGCGGACACACCAAGGGCGACACCGTGGCGTGGATCCCGTCGCAGCGCATCCTGTTCAGCGGCGACCTGGTCGAGTTCGACGCCACGCCCTACGCCGGCGACGCGTATTTCCAGGACTGGCCCGCCACGCTGGACCGGCTCGCCGCGCTCGCGCCGGTGGCCCTGGTTCCCGGGCGCGGCGCGGCGCTGACCACCCCGGAGCAGGTGGCCGCCGGGCTGGCCGGCACGCGCTCGTTCATCGCCGACATGTGGAGCGCGGTGAAGGCCGGCGCCGACGCCGGCAAGGACCTGAACGCCGTCTACAAGGACGTGTACGCCAGGCTGCAGCCCAAGTACGGCAAGTGGGTCATCTTCGACCACTGCATGCCCTTCGACGTGACCCGCTGCTACGACGAGGCCACCCGATACCCCGACCCGCGCGTGTGGACCGCCGAGCGCGACCGCCAGATGTGGCAGACCCTGGAGAACTGAAGGAGCGAACGCGATGAACATCGAGCGCATTCACCATGTGGCGTACCGCTGCAAGGACGCCAAGGAAACCGTGGAGTGGTACGGCAAGATGCTGCACATGGACTTCGTGCTGGCCATCGCCGAGGACCGGGTGCCGTCGACCAAGGAGCCCGACCCCTACATGCACATCTTCCTGGACGCCGGAGGCGGCAACGTGCTGGCGTTCTTCGAACTCCCGACCAAGGCGCCGATGGGCCGCGACCCCAACACTCCCGAGTGGGTGCAGCACATCGCGTTCAGGGTCAAGGACCGCGACACCCTGCTGGCCTACAAGGCCCACCTGGAGGCCAACGGCGTGAAGGTGCTCGGGGTGACCGACCACGGGGCCTTCCACTCCATCTACTTCTTCGACCCCAACGGGCATCGCCTGGAGCTGGCGTGTCCCGATCCGGACGAGGCCAACATGCTCAAGCGCATGGACGAGGTGAAGTGGAAGATGCTGGAGGACTGGAGCAAGACCAAGCGCGCGCCGCATCACGCCGACTTCCTGCATCAACGCGAATTTGCCCAATGAGCGCTACGGCCGCTTCCACCGCGCAGGCACTGGATGCCACGCACGACCCGCTGGCGTCGAGCTGGGTCGAGTCGGCGAACGTCGATGGCTGCGATTTTCCGGTGCAGAACCTGCCGTTCGGGCGCTTCGCGCAGCCCGGGCAGGGCGCCGATGCGCGGGTCGGCGTGGCCATCGGCGACCAGGTGCTGGACCTGTCGCGCGCCGCGCCGCTGCTCGGCCAGGGCGCGAACGACGCCTTGCGCGCGGCGCTGCGACCGCTGGGCGCCGGGGACCTGGGTGCCTTCATGGCGCTGGGCCACGCCGCCTGGCATGCCGTGCGCGCCGCGCTCAGCCAGGGCCTGCGCGCCGGCAGCGCGCTGCAGGGCGCGCTCGCCGGGTGCCTGCTGGCGCAGCGCGACGCGCGCATGCTGCTGCCCTGCCACATCGGCGACTACACCGATTTCTACACCGGCATCCACCACGCCACGTCGGTGGGCAGGCTGTTCCGCCCCGACAACCCGCTGATGCCCAACTACAAGTGGGTGCCCATCGGCTACCACGGACGCGCCTCGTCGATCGTGCCCAGCGGCGAGCCGGTGCGGCGCCCCCACGGGCAGCTTCGCGCGCCCGACCAGGAGCCGCGCCTGGCCCCCAGCCAGCGCCTGGACTACGAGCTCGAGATCGGCGCCTACATCGGCCCGGGCAACGCGCTGGGCGAGGCGGTGGACATCGCGCAGGCCGAGCAGCAACTGTTCGGCGTGTGCCTGCTCAACGACTGGTCGGCGCGCGACGTGCAGGCCTGGGAGTACCAGCCCCTGGGGCCGTTCCTGGCGAAGAACTTCGCCACCACCGTGTCGCCCTGGGTGGTCACGCTGGAGGCGCTGGCACCGTTTCGCTCGCCGCTGGTGCGCCCGGCCGGCGATCCGGCGCCGCTGCCGTACCTGCACAGCGCCGCCAATGCCGCCGCGGGCGCCATCGACCTGCAGCTCGAGGTCTGGCTGCACACGGCGCGCGCGCGCGAGGCCGGCGAGCCGCCGGTGCGCCTGTCGCGCTCGGACTGGGCGAACGCCGCCTACTGGACCCTGGCCCAGCTGGTGGCCCACCATACGGTGGGCGGCTGCAACCTGAGGCCCGGCGACCTGCTGGGCACCGGCACGCTGTCGGGGCCGTTGCCCGAGCAGGCCGGCTCGCTGCTCGAGCTCAGCCAGGGCGGGCGCCAGCCGCTGGCGGTGGGCGGCGGCGAACAGCGCAGCTTCCTGCTCGATGGCGATACCGTGATCCTGCGGGCCTGGGCCGAGCGCGAGGGCGCCCGGCGCATCGGCCTGGGCGAGTGCAGCGGCACGGTGCTGGCGGCGTAGCGCGCAGCGGCCGGCGCCGCGGCGCTTCAGCCCGTGGCCTGCGCCGGCGACGCGCCGAGACGGCGCGACAGCAACTGGGCGTAGGCGCGCAGGGTCTGCGCCAGCGCTCCCGCCGGGTCGGCGTCGAAGCTCGGCGTCGGCCCGATCAGGGTCAGCGCCAGCACCATCTGCCCGCGCTGGTCGAACACCGGCGCAGACATCGCGCTGATGCCGTGCAGCAGGCCATCGACGCTCACGCTGACGCCGCCGGCGCGGATCTCCGCCAGTTCGGCCTCCAGCGCGGCGTCGGGTGCCTGTGCCTGCATCACCTCGCGTACCTTCTGGCGCTCGTGGAAGGCGGCGAAGGCCTTGCCGGTGGCGGTATGGCGCAGGCTGGCCACCGTGCCCGGGCGCATGCGCACGTGCACCGCGCTCGGCGCCTCCTCGATGCGCACGATGGTCGGTCCGTGGTTGCCCCACAGCGCGATCGCCGCGCTGTGCCCGGTGGCCTGCGCGAGGTCGACCAGCACGGGTTCGGCCAGGCGCACCGGGTCGTACTGCTGGAGGCTGATCAGACCCAGCTGCATGGCCAGCGGACCGAGCCCGTAGCGTCCGGTGGCGTCCTGCTCGACGAGCCCGAGCTTGCCGAAACTCACCAGGTACGGATGCGCCTTGCCCGGAGCCATGCCCGCTTCCGCGGCCAGATCCTTCAGCGCCAGTGCGCGCCCGCGGTCGGCCAGCGCCAGCAGCAGGCGCCCTCCGACCTCGATGCTCTGGATGCCGCGTTGGCCGCGCGACGGGCCGTCCTCGTCGGCTTCGGGTTTCTGCTTATGCTGATGCATTAGATATTGGCTAAGCTGCATTCAATAGGAGCATTTCAAAGCAATCCTCGGCGTTTGTCCATCCGCGTCGCCCCGTAGGGCCTCCCGGGTTCGGCGGCCGGCGAGGCGGCAGTGGTTTCGAGGTCTTTCGCATGGCGATTCCCTACAGCTACCCGCAGTTCAGCCCCCGCATGCCCTCGCGCGTCGCCGCCGCGTCCGGCACGCCCGCGCGTGTTCCGCTGGTCATCGTGGGAGCCGGCCCCATCGGTCTTGCCGCGGCCATCGATTGCGCCCAGCACGGGCTGCCGGTGCTGCTGCTCGACGACGACGACACCGTCAGCGTGGGCTCGCGCGGGCTTTGCTACGCCAAGCGCAGCCTGGAGGTGCTCGAGCGACTGGGAGCCGGCGAGCCGGTGTTGCGCAAGGGCGTGACGTGGAACACCGGGCGCGTGTTTCATCGCGAGCGCGAGGTCTACAGCTTCGAGCTGCTGCCCGAGCCCGGCCACGAGATGCCCGGCATGGTCAACCTCCAGCAGTACTACCTGGAGCAGTACCTGGTCGAGCGCGCGCTGCAGCTGCCGGGCATCGAGCTGTGCTGGAAGAACAAGGTCGAGGGCATCGAGCACACCGCCGATGGAGCGCGCCTGCGAGTGCATGGCCCCGGCGGCGACTACGAGCTGCTGGCCGACTGGGTGATCGCGGCCGACGGCGCGCGCAGCCCGCTGCGCAAGATGCTCGGGCTGGACGCCGAGGGCAAGGTGTTCAACGACCGCTTCCTGATCGCCGACGTGTCGATGCACGCGCAGTTCCCGGCCGAGCGCTGGTTCTGGTTTGACCCCCCGTTCCACCCGGGCCAGTCGGTGCTGCTGCACCGCCAGGCCGACGACGTGTGGCGCATCGATTTCCAGCTCGGCGCCGGTGCCGACCCCGAGGCCGAGCGCCAGCCCGAGCGCGTGATCCCGCGCATTCGCGCCATGCTCGATCACCAGGGCTACCGCGACGTGGAGTTCGACCTGGAGTGGGTCAGCGTCTACACCTTCCAGTGCCGGCGCATGCGGCATTTCCGGGACGGCCACGTGCTGTTCGCCGGCGACGCCGCGCACCAGGTGTCGCCGTTCGGCGCGCGCGGCGCCAACTCCGGGCTGCAGGACGTCGACAACCTGGTGTGGAAACTGGCGCTGGTGATGAACGGCCGGGCGCCGCAATCCCTGCTCGACAGCTACGACGCCGAGCGCGGGGCGGCCGCCGACGAGAACCTGGGCAACTCCACGCGCTCCACCGATTTCATCACCCCCAAGACCGATGCCGCGCGGCGCTACCGCGAGGCCACGCTGCAACTGGCCTCGCACCACGCCTTCGCCCAGGCCCTGGTCAACTCGGGCCGGCTGTCGACGCCGACCCACCTGTGGACGTCGAGCCTGAACACCCCGGACCGCGATGCCTTCGCCTGCGTGCTGCGCCCCGGCTCGCCGCTGGACGACGCGCCGGTGGAGTGCGACGGCCGCCCCGACTGGTTGCTGCGGCACACCGGCCACGGCTTCAGCCTGCTGCTGTTCACCGATCGCGCCGAGTCGCTGCGCGACAGCCTGGACGAGTTGCGCGAACTCGGCGCGGCCTCGCCGGGGCTGCGCATCGTGGTGCTGGCCGAGCAGCCGGGAAGCCTGGCGCAGGCGCGCGTGCTGCACGACGTGCAGCACCTGGCGGCCGAGCGCTGCGACGCGCAGGAGGGCACCGCCTACCTGATCCGCCCGGACCAGCACATCGCCGCGCGCTGGCGGCGCCTGGATGTCGCCGCGGTGCGCGCGGCGCTGGCCCGGGCCACCGGACACTGAGAAGGTGTGAACGGATCCCCCATGCCCGCTGGACCGCCCCTGGACGCCGCCCTGTGTGTTGCAACTCCTCTCCGTAGCAGGTGCTACGACTGCGGTTTGCGCCTTCATGGCAGCGCCCCTGGTCGGCCCCTCGGCCACGGCCGATTCGTTCCCACCTTCTGATTGCGCCATGGAACTCCTGCTCGAACCTCATATCCACGACCCCGACGAGCCCAGCCCCTACGGCAACGTCGCCGCCGATGCCTTCTACGCCGAGCTGCTGGCCGCCCACGAGGGCCTGGACGCGCAGGGCTCGGCGCTGCTCGATGCGCGGCTGGTGCTCCTGCTCGCCAACCACGTGGGCGACCTGCGCGTGCTGCGCCAGGCCTTGCGACTGGCGCGCGAGGCCTGAGCGGGGCAACACCATTCACGTCGTGCATGCCGGACGGCATGCCCCCGATCGTTCACCCCGAGCGCGTGTTCCGGCGCCGGGGATTTCACCCAGGAGGAGACCAGGAATGAAAAGCGTTCATCTCGTGCTCGCCGCGGCTGTCGGCATGGCTTGTGCCGCCACCGCGCACGCCGACATCAAGGTCGGCGTGGTGTTGTCCCAGACCGGTCCGGCCGCCTCGCTGGGCATCCCGGAAAAAAAGACCGTCGAGCTCTACCCCAAGGAGATCGGCGGGCAGAAGATCGACTACGTGTTCATGGATGACGGCTCCGACCCCACCGCCGCGGTGAAGGCGACCAAGAAGCTGGTCGACGACGACAAGGTCGACGTGGTCATCGGCTCGTCGATCACGCCCAACTCGATGGCCATGCTCGACGTGGTCGGCGGCGCCAAGACCCCGAACATCTCGCTGGCCGCCGGGCGCCCGATCGTGTTCCCGGTGGAAGGCAACCGCGTGTGGGTGTTCAACACCCCGCAGACCACCGGACTGATGGCGCGCGCCATCGTCAAGAACCTGCTCCAGGACAAGGTCGAGAGCGTGGCCTTCATCGGGTTCAACGACGCCTACGGCGAGGACTGGTGGAAGAACTTCTCGGAGGACGCCAAGGCGCACGGCATCAAGGTCGTGGCCAGCGAGCGCTACAACCGCACTGCCACGTCGGTGACCGGGCAGATCCTGCACATCCTCGGCGCGCATCCGCAGGCCGTGCTGATCGCCGCGTCGGGCACGCCGGCGGCGCTGCCCGAGCGTGAGCTCAAGAAGGTGGGCTACAAGGGTCAGATCTACCAGACCCACGGCGTGGCCAACCCCGACTTCCTGCGCGTGTGCGGGGCCGACTGCAACGGCACCATCCTGCCGGTGTCGCCCGGCGTGGTGGCCGAGCAGCTGCCCGCGTCGGCGCCCAACAAGGCTCCGGCGATGGCCTACGCCAAGGCCTACACCGCGGCCTACGGCAAGAACTCGCTGTCGCAGTTCAGTGCCAACGCCTGGGATGCCGGCGTGCTGCTCGAGCACGCCATCCCGGTGGCCCTGCAGCACGCCAAGCCGGGCGACACCGCGGGCTTCCGCGCCGCGCTGCGCGACGCGCTGGAAGGCCTGAAGGACATCCCCGGCGCCGACGGCATCTACTCGATGAGCAAGACCGACCACAACGGCCTGGACGACCGGGCAGTGGCGATGGTGCGCATCGAGAACGGCACCTGGAAGCTGCTCAAGTAAGCTCGGATCCCCCGGGGCGCCCGCGCGCGGGTACCCCGGGGTTTGTCGCTTCATCGACCCTCCCGCGACCGCGTTTCATCACCACCCGTCGACCATGGATTTCGGCATAGCTCTCTACCTCGGGCAGAGTGGTCTGACCCTGGGGGCCATCTACGCGCTGCTGGCGCTGGCGCTGGTGCTGGTGTTCGCGGTCACGCGGGTGATCTTCATCCCGCAGGGCGAGATCATGACCTTCGGCGCGCTGTCCCTGGTGGCGATTCACGCCGGGCACGCGCCGCAGGCGGTGTGGCTGGTGCTGCTGCTGGGCGTGCTGGCCTGCGTGGCCGACGCCGCGCAGGCCTGGCGGCGCGGCGCCGCGCATGCGCTGCGCATGCTGCTGGGGCACCTGGGCGTGCCGCTGCTGGCGCTGGCGGCGTGCTACGCGCTGCCGCTGGGCAAGCTGAACTATGCGCTGCAGATCGCCGTCGCGCTGCTGGTGACGGTGCCGCTGGGCCCGCTGCTGTACCGCCTGGTGTACCAGCCGGTGGCGCAGGCGTCGGTGCTCACGCTGCTGCTGCTGTCGGTGGCGCTGCACCTGGCGCTGACCAGCCTGGGACTGTACTTCTTCGGCCCCGAGGGCTCGCGCCTGCCGGCGTTCAGCGACGGCAGCTTCCAGCTCGCCGGCATGCCGGTGGACCAGCAGACCCTGTGGATCATCGCGCTGTCGGCGGTGCTGGTGGTGGCGCTGTTCGTGTTCTTCAACTACACGCTGTGGGGCAAGGCCCTGCGGGCGACGGCGGTCAGCCGCACGGGCGCGCAGCTCATGGGCATCTCGCCGGCTTTCGCCGGGCGCACGGCCTTCGCGCTGGCGGCGCTGATCGGCGCGCTGTCGGGCATGTTCATCGCGTCGACCACCATCATCTACTACGACTCGGGTTTCGTCATCGGCCTGAAGGGCTTCGTGGCGGCGATCATCGGGGGCCTGTCCAGCTACCCGCTGGCGGCGGCCGGGTCGATCTTCGTCGGGCTGGTGGAATCGTTCTCGTCCTTCTGGGCCAGTGCCTACAAGGACGTGATCGTGTTCTCGCTGATCCTTCCGGTGCTGCTGTGGCGCTCGCTGGCCCACGGCTCCGGGGTGCACCAGGAGGACGAGGAATGACCGCGCGCAGGGTTTTCACCTTCGGCTTGGTGCTGCTGCTGGCGCTGGCGCCGTGGCTGGTCGGCAGCTACGGGCGGACGCTGCTGGACTACATCGGGCTGGCCACCATCGTGGTGCTGGGCCTGGTGCTGCTGACCGGAGTGGGCGGGTTGACCAGCTTCGGCCAGGCCGCGTTCGTCGGCATGGGCGCGTACACAACCGCCTACCTGACCACGGTGGCGGGCTGGAACCCGTGGTGGGGGCTGCTGGCGGCGCTGCTGCTGGTGACCCTGGCCGCGCTGACGCTGGGCTGGATCACGCTGCGCATGAGCGGACATTACCTGCCGCTGTCGACCCTGGCGTGGGGCCTGAGCATCTACCTGGTGTTCGGCAACGTCGAGGCCATCGGCGGGCAGACCGGCCTGAGCGGCATCGAGCCGCTGAGCGTGCTGGGCTGGAAGCTGACCACGCCCCTCCAGTACCACTACCTGATCTGGGGCGTGGTGCTGCTGATCGTGTGGACCGTGCACAACATGCTGGACTCGCGCGAGGGGCGCGCCATGCGCGCGCTCAAGGGCGGCTCGCTGATGGCCGAGGCCATGGGCATCCACACCACGCGCTTCAAGACCATCCTGTTCGTGCTGGCGGCCCAGTACGCTGCCGTGTCGGGCTGGCTGTACGCGCACATGCAGGGTTTCGTGAACCCCACGCCGTTCTCGCTGGGGCAGGGCATCGAGTACCTGTTCATGGGCGTGGTGGGGGGCATCGGCGACCTGTGGGGCGCGGTGCTGGGTTCCTCGCTGTACTCGATGCTGCGCCAGTGGCTGTCCGACCTGCTTCCGCAGCTGCTCGGGCGCAGCGGCAGTTTCGAGGGCCTGGCCTTCGGGGTGCTGATGATCCTGATCCTGCAGCGCGCCCCCGAGGGCCTGTGGAGTCATCTGCGCGCGCTGGGCCGGCGCTGGCAGGGTGAGGCGGCGCCGCTGGAGGCGCCGCGCGCACCGCAGCTGCGCGAGCGGGCGCGGCCCGAGGCCGGCGAGGTGGTGCTGCAGGTGCGCGAGCTGAGCAAGCGCTTCGGCGGGCTCGTCGCCAACAACGCCATCAGCTTCGAGGTGCGTGCCGGCGAGGTGCTGGCGCTGATCGGGCCCAATGGGGCGGGCAAGAGCACGCTGTTCAACTGCATCTCCGCGGTGGACCGCGCCAGCTCCGGCCAGGTCAGCTTCCTGGGGCGCTCCATCGAGCGCAGCGACTCGCGCGCGGTGGCGGCCATGGGCATGAGCCGCACCTTCCAGCACGTGCGCCTGCTGCCGCGCATGAGCGTGCTGGACAACGTGGCGCTGGGCGCGCACCTGCGCGGACACCACAGTTTCGTGGCCTCGGCCTGGCGCCTGGACCGCGCGCAGGAGGCCAGCATCCAGGCCACGGCCTGGCGCCAGCTCGAGCGCTGCGGGCTGGCCGAGCACGCGCAGCAGCCGGCGGGCAGCCTGCCGCTGGGCCTGCAGCGGGTGGTGGAGATCGCCCGCGCGCTGGCCACCGACCCCTGCCTGCTGCTGCTCGACGAGCCGGCGGCGGGGCTGCGCTACCTGGAGAAGCGCAAGCTGGCGCAACTGCTGGAGCAGTTGCGAGCGCAGGGCCTGGCCATCCTGCTGGTCGAGCACGACCTGGACTTCGTCATGGGCCTGGCCGACCGTGTGGTGGCGATGGATTTCGGCGAGAAGATCGCCGAGGGCTCGCCGCGCGAGGTGCAGAAGCACCCGGCGGTGATCGAGGCCTATCTGGGCGGGGTGGACGAGCCGGTGGCGCAGGCGGCCCCGGCCATGGAGAAGGCGGTATGAACACGCTGCGGCAGGACGCGCAGGCCCCGGCGCTGCTGCGTGTGTCGGGCATGAGCCTGAGCTACGGCAAGGTGCAGGCGCTGCGCGAGGTTTCGCTGGAGGTGGCGCGCGGCAGCATGGTCACGGTGATCGGCCCCAACGGGGCCGGCAAGACCACGCTGCTGGGTTGCATCATGGGCCTGCTGCACGGCAGCGGGCAGGTGATGTTCGACGGGGTCGACCTCAGCCGTGCCGACGCGCAGTTGCGCGTGGAGGCGGGCATCGGACTGGTCACCGAGAAGCGCGACCTGTTCGGCAGCATGAGCGTGCACGACAACCTGCTGCTGGGGGCGTTCCGGCGCCGCGACGGACGCGCGGCACGCCAGCGCGAACTCGAGCGGGTGTACGAACTGTTCCCGCGCCTGAAGGAGCGGCGCGCGCAGCAGGCGCAGACCCTGTCGGGCGGAGAGCGCCAGATGCTGGCGCTGGGGCGCGCGCTGATGGGCGCGCCCCAGCTGCTCATGCTCGACGAGCCCAGCCTCGGGCTGGCCCCGCGCATCGTGCGCGAGGTGCTGCATGCGGTGGCGAATCTGCGTGACGCCGGCATGAGCGTGCTGCTCATCGAGCAGAACGCGCGCGCCGCGCTGCAGGTGGCGGACCAGGCCTATGTGCTCGAGCTCGGCGAGGTCTCCATGCACGGCCCGGCGCGCGAACTCCTGCACGACCCCAAGGTCGAGGCCACCTACCTGGGCATGCTGAAAGAGTAGTCTGGCGGTGGCGAGGTTCGCCAAGCATGCGTCGTGCGTCGCCACGCATGCGTCGTGCGCGATGTATGCTGCTCCATGGTGGGCGGCCCATGGCGCTCGCTTCGCCGCTTCAGGCTCGACCAGGAATTCACCATGAACCAACGCACTCCGTCCGCCGGGCTCCGGCGCGAGGCTCCGGCGCAGTTGCTGCAAGACCTGGCGCAACGCTTCGGCGAGTCCTTCAGCACCGCGCGGGCGGTGTGCGAGCAGCATGGTCGCGACGAATCCCCGTTCGACGTCGAGCCGCCGTCCGGCGTGGTGTTCTGCGCGAGTACCTCCGACGTGTCCGACGCGGTCCGGCTGTGCGCCGGACACGGCGTGCCGGTGATCGCCTTCGGCGCCGGATCGTCGCTCGAGGGCCAGTTGCTGGCCGTGCAGGGCGGCATCACGCTGGACCTGACGCGCATGAACCAGGTTCTCGACGTCGCCGCCGAGGACATGCTGGCCACCGTGCAGGCCGGGGTCACGCGCCTGCAGCTCAACGAGGAACTGCGCCACAGCGGACTGTTCTTTCCCATCGATCCGGGGGCCGACGCGACCCTGGGCGGCATGACGGCCACGCGCGCCAGCGGCACCAACGCGGTTCGCTACGGCACCATGCGCGAGAACGTGCTGGCGCTGACCGTGGTGCTGGCCGACGGCCGCGTGGTGCGTACCGGCACGCGCGCGCGCAAGAGCAGCGCCGGCTACGACCTCACGCGCCTGTTCGTCGGCAGCGAGGGCACGCTGGGCATCGTCACAGAGATCACGCTGCGCCTGCACCCGCAGCCGCAGGCCGTGGCGGCCGCGGTGTGCTCCTTCGCCGACGTGGCCAGTGCGGTGAACTGCACCATCGAGCTCATCCAGTCGGCGGTGCCGATCGCGCGCTGCGAACTGATGGACGCGCATGCCGTGCGCGCCGTCAACGCGCACGACCATCTCGGTCTGCCGGAGCAGCCGCTGCTGCTGATGGAATTCCACGGCACGCCCGGCAGTGTGCGCGAGCAGGCGCAGACCACGCAGGAGGTGGCCACCGCGCATGGCGGCTCGGACTTCGCCTGGGCCGACACTCCGGAGGAGCGCACGCGCCTGTGGAAGGCGAGGCACCACGCCTACCTGTCGGCGCTGCAGACCCGCCCGGGCTGCCGCTGCGTGACCACCGACACCTGCGTGCCGATCTCGCGCCTGGCCGAGAGCATCAACGAAACCGTGGCCGAGGCCGACGCCGCGGGGCTGCCGTATTTCCTCGTCGGGCATGTCGGCGACGGCAATTTCCACGTCGGCTACCTGATCGACCCGCAACTGCCGGCCGAGCGCGAGCTCGCCGAGGATCTCAACGCGCGCCTGGTACGGCGCGCGCTGCGCCTGGGCGGCACCTGCACCGGCGAGCACGGCGTGGGCCTGCACAAGCAGGGTTTCCTGCGCGAGGAGGCCGGCGACGACGCCATCGGCCTGATGCGTGCGCTCAAGCAGGCGCTCGACCCGGCGGGTATCCTGAACCCGGGCAAGATCTTCGCCTGACCTGGCGCGATCTCGCCGACCATGCGCGCCCGCCTCAAGCGCCTGCTGCTGCGCGTGTGGCCGGTGCTCGCGCTGCTGCACGTGTACATCGGTGCGCAGCTGCTGCCGAGCTACGGGCCGGCCGCCCGCTTCGCCGGCGCAATGCTGCTGGGCCTTTCGGCGCTGCTGATCCCGCTCGGGTTCCTGAGGGCCCCCAGGGCCGGGCTGCGCCCAGCCCGCCCCCCGCGGGGGTCAAGCAATCTTGGGGCGGCCCGGCGATTGCTTGAGAGCGCCCCCAGGGCCGGGCTGCGCCCAGCCCGCCCCCCGCGGGGATCGAGAAAACTTGGGGCGGCCCTGCGTTTTCTCGTGAGCCACCTTCGTTCGGGGGACGCCTGGGACAAGGCAGCCTGGGCCGGCTTTTTCGCGCTGGGGCTGTTTTCCACCACGCTGGTGCTGACCGTGCTGCGCGAGCTGGCGCTGCTGCTTCCCGCCACCGGCCACTGGGCGCGTCCCAGCGCCATCGCGGTGCCGGCGGCCGCATTGCTCGTGTCGCTGGTCGGGCTGTTCAATGCGCGACGCGTGGCGCGGGTGGTCGACGTGCGTGTCGAAATCCCGGAACTGCCGCCCGGACTCGACGGCTTCACCATCGTCCAGATCAGCGACATCCACGTCGGACCGACCATCAAGGCTCCGAAGGTGCGCGCCATCGTCGAGCGCGTGAACTCCCTGCAGCCCGACCTCGTCGCCATCACCGGGGATGTGGTGGACGGCGCGGTGGAGCGGCTGCGCGAGCACACGGCCCCGCTGGGCGAGCTGCGGGCGCGTCACGGGGCCTGGCTGGTCACCGGCAACCACGAGTACTACTCCGGAGCCGGCCCCTGGCTGGCCGAGTTCGAACGCCTCGGCCTGCGCTGTCTGCTCGACACCCATGTCGTGGTCTCGCACGACGGCGCCGAATTCGTGCTGGCGGGAGTGACCGACCCGCATGGCCAGGCCTTCGACCCGGGACACCGCAGCGACCCTTTCCAGGCGCTCGAGGGCAGCCCGCCGGGCCTGCCGCGCATCCTGCTCGCGCACCAGCCGCGCTCGTCGCAGCTGGCCGCGCGTGCAGGCTTCGACCTGCAGCTCAGCGGGCATACCCACGGCGGGCAGTTCTGGCCGTGGAACCATTTCGTCGGCCTGCAGCAGCCGTTCACGGCGGGACTGCACCGTGTCGAGCAACTGCAGGTCTATGTCAGCCGCGGCACGGGCTACTGGGGGCCTCCCAAGAGATTCGGGGCGCCGTCGGAGATCACCCGCGTGCGTCTGGCAGCGCGCGGCGCACGGCCGTGAGCCCGGCGCCGCCACGGTTCACTGCGAGATGTAGGCTTCCACGATGCCGAGTCCGGCAACGCTCCCGTTGAACATCAACTGCTTGATGATCAGTACCCGCGATTGGCCCAAGGGGTCGACGAAACTCCAGGCGTGCCAGTACTCGCGTCCCGATGAAACGGTGGTCTGCGCGTTGCCCGGAAACGTCAAGGAGCCGTTGCTCGCGATGGGAGCGCCCGCCGCCGTCAGCGCGAGATCGATGTTGGCCGCCGGTACGTCGAGCACCGGATTGCCGCTCGCGCCGAGAGCGTTGTAGAGCAGGTTGCCGCCGCTGGTGATGGTCGCGTAATCGTTGGTCGACGTCGACGGCGTGGCCGTGCCCGCGGAGTTGCCCGCGCTGTAGGCGCAGTTGAACATCGCGAACAGCGGCTTGCCACCAATCGCGGCGTAGATCTGCGCGGTCGTGCTCAAGGGCAGGAAATGCGACGACACGCCGGTGCCGCTGCCACCGTTGGCCACCGCGATGTAGAACGCGGTCGTCGTGGGGAACAAGGCCCCAGGGAACAACGCGGGCTGGCAGATCTGCACGACGCCCCCGTTGGTTCCCGGGTCGAGCATCGGTGCTGCCGTGCCGTCGCTGGCGGCGGCCTGCGTGACCGGGTCCGCGGACAGCGTCAGCGGCAAGGCCGGCAGCGATCGGGTTCCGAGGTACGTGAACGACGATCCCAGGCTCAGCGAGCCCTGCGTGGCCGAGGCGGCGTTCACCTGGCCCGCGCCCGCCTGGGGCTGGCCCGGCGCGGCGGACGCCAGGGTCTGCACGGCATAGACCGTGTAGCCCGCGTAGGGAAAATCGGCACTGCCGAGCTGCACGGCGCTGCCGCCCAGCGTGCTCTGCGCGCCAGGTGTCTCGGGAAGGGCGACCTGGAGCAGCGGGCTCGAGGCGCTGCCCAGTTCGACCGAGGCAGCGCTGGGTGCGGATTCGGGATAGGTGTCGAACAGCGCGTCGACTCCCGTGCCCGGGCTCGGGTAGGGGGACGAGACGGGGTCGAAATTGGCGGTCTGCACGCCGAAGTTCGCCAATACCGGCGCGAGCGCACTCAGCACGGTCTGCGTGGCGGCGGCATAGGCGCTTGCGGTCATCAGCGACGACGACAGCGCCACGACCTGCAGGTTCGAGCTGGCGTTCACACCGAGCTGGCCGAGCGCGTCATAGGTGATCAGCGTGGTCAGCGGGTCGACATTGACGGTGAAGCTGGCGGGCAGCGCCTGGCCACCGCCGGCCGGCAGGTACACGGCGTCGAGCGGAATTCCTCCGGGGCCGCCGTTGAGAAGGCTCAGCACCACCGGAGCGCTGGAGCAAGTCAGGCTCATCGTGTAGGCACCTTGACTGTTCGTCGTGGCGCTGCCGCAGTTCTGCCCATTCGGGCCGATGGCGAGCAGCGTGGCCCCGGCCACCGGAGCGCCGGCGGCGACGATGCCCGAGGCAACGGCGCCCGAAGCGAGGTTGCCGCCCGGCGAAGAGCCCGAGCCGCCGCCGCAGGCGCTGAGCATGGCCGCGGCAGCGAGTGAGGCCGCACTTGTCTGTAAAGCAGATCGGAGTTTTCCTGGCATTTTGTTCTGGATTTGTAGGAGCAGTGGCTTTCGCCCAGGCGAAAGCCACTCGATCCTAGGTTCGTGCAGGAATTCGTCAACGCCAAGATTGTGGATGAAACAGGCCTCTCGATACCCCGGAAAAGGGGGGGCGACATTTACGGGGCGTGGCCTGGAAATAGGCCGACGCCTCCGGCGGGGCGCCCCGATGCATTCTGTTTCCATGAAGTGTCCATTCGTGCCAGGCGTATTCCGAATGGCCATGCCCCCCGCGAGTCAGGGATTGCTCGTCAATCGTGAGGCGGATCGAGGACAAAAGCTGCGGAGCCTTCGAACTTCGCTTGCTGAAATAACCCATCCGCACCACGGCCTCGTCGATTTTGCCGTGGTGCAGCGCGCTCCTCATTCAAAATCCACGATGAAAACATTCCGTTGATCACTTCCTGTGCGCTGTTCCTGCTCCTCGGCGCATGCGGCGCGGGCCTTCGAGGCGCTGGTGACGCAGAGCGACCAGATCTCGGTTCGCCTGTACATCAAGTGTGTCGGAATCGGCGTCGTGCGTGGCCGCGGGCCTAGTGTCGAAGGCTGGCTGCTGCGCTACGAAGTGGTCGATACGCAGGGCCGGGCGCGCTTCACCATCGCTCCGGATGGCGCGTTGCAGGCCGCCTGACGCCGGGCCCGCCGAGGCCTGACGCCTGCGCGGCACTCGAGGACCATCCGCTCGGTACCGAGCGCGGACTCGGGCCCCCGGCGATCTCCGTGGCGCGCCGGGGCAGTGCCCCGGCCGCCTGTAGCGCTTGCTTGCACTCCTGGGCGGGCACTGGGAGGACAATGAAGCCTGGGGCCGGCCAGAGCGCGCCGGCTGCGCAACGTGGAGCTTTCGGGACTGCGGCAATGGGTGAATTCAGCATCTGGCATTGGTTGATCGTGCTGGCGATCGTCGTCATGGTGTTCGGGACCAAGAAGCTCAAGAACATCGGCAGCGATCTGGGCGAGGCGGTGAAGGGCTTCAAGCAGGGAATGAAATCGGCGGAGGACGACGCGCCGCAGCAGCCGGGGACCCCGTCCGCGGACGCGGCCGCGCGCATCGCGTCGGCCGACAAGCCGGTCGCGGACACCCGCACGGCGGCCGATGCGTCGGTGCAGGATGTCGAATTCAAGTCCAGGAACTGAGCGCAGGCATGCTCCACCGGGCACCGATCGCCGGCTCGCGGCGAGCCAGAAAGCCATGACCGAACAGGAGTTCGCCGCCAGGCTGCGAGAACAGGGTTTCGAGCAGTTCGTGGTGGTCGAGCGCGAGCCCGGCGGCGTGCTGGATCTGCACCGCCATCCCTTCGAGGCGAAGGCGCTGGTGCTGCACGGCAGCATCGAAATCGACTGCGCTGGCGAGACCCGGAGCTACGCCGCCGGCGAGGTATTCCACCTGGCGCGCGAGGTCGAGCATGCCGAGCGCTACGGCCCACAGGGCGTGCGGTACCTGGTCGGGCGGCGCTGACCCTGCCGATCCGCCGCTGCCAGGCCTGGCGTCTGCGGCGCACCCTGTGGCGGGCCCGCACGCGGGGAGCCGGTGTTGCATCGAACCCGGCGTGTTCATGCGTCGCATCCCGCATCTATCTACTGATAGATAGTCTTGTTAAGATGCGTGCCTCGCGGCGCCGGCTGGACCTTCGGCGGTGACGCGACGACAAGCGCATGTCCAATAGCTCCAGCCCAAGGGTTCTTCCATGAAAATCCACGACTTCAAAGGCTTTCCCAACCCCGCTCGCGTTCGCATCGCCCTGGCCGAGAAGGGCGCCACCGACAAGGTCGAGTTCGTGCACGTCGACGTGCTCAAGGGCGAGCACCGCCTTCCCGGCTTCGTCGCCATGAACCCCAACGCGACCGTGCCGGTGCTGGAACTGGACGACGGCACCACCATCAGCGAATGCACGGCCATCACCGAGTACATCGACCATGCCTTCGAAGGCATCTCGCTGACCGGCACGACGGCCAAGGAACGCGCGGTGATCCACATGATGCAGTGCCGGGCCGAGCAGGGCGTGATGGACGCCGTGGGCACTTATTTCCACCATGCCACGCCCGGTCTCGGTGCGCTGGAGCTCTACCAGAACCAGGAATGGGGCCTGAAGCAGCGCGAACGCGCCATCGCCGGCATGCGCTATTTCGACGGCGTACTGGCCACGCAGCCCTTCGCCGCCGGCCAGCAGTTCTCGGTCGCCGACATCACCTTGTTCGTGGGGCTGAACTTCGCCGACTTCGCCAAGATCGAGGTGCCGGCCGACCTGAAGCACCTGGCGGCCTGGCGCGCGCGCATGGCCCAGCGTCCCAGCATGGCCGGCTGACCCGAGCGGCCTCCACCATCCTCACCTGCCCACCCAGCCGGAGTCATCGATGGACCTCAACGCCCAGTTCGACCAACGGGTGCTCTTGCACGGCGCCGACATGCCCTGGGTGGACTCGCCGATGGCGGGGGTGCAACGCCGCATGCTCGACCGCATCGGCGGCGAGGTGGCTCGCGCCACCTCCATCGTGCGCTACGCACCCGGCAGCCATTTCAGCCCGCACGTGCACCATGGCGGCGAAGAGTTCCTGGTGCTCGACGGCGTGTTCCAGGACGAGCACGGCGACTACCCCGCCGGCAGCTACGTGCGCAATCCGCCCACCAGCCGTCACACGCCAGGCTCGAAGACCGGTTGCGTGATCTTCGTCAAGCTGTGGCAGTTCGACCCGGCCGATCGCACGTCGGTGGTGATCGACACCCGCAAGATCGGCCGCGTGCAGGACGCCACCCGCCCCGGCGCGGCGGTGACGCCCTTGTTCGAGGACGAGCGCGAATCGGTGAGCCTGCAGACCTGGCAGCCCGGCGCACGGCTCGACTGCGCGATGCCCGACGGCGCCGAACTGCTGGTGCTGTCCGGCGGTCTCAGGGAAGGCGCGGACGAGTTGCGCGCCTGGTCCTGGCTGCGCGTTCCCCGTGGGGGCCGACTCGCGGCCGTGGCCGGGGCGCAAGGCGCCACCGTCTGGGTCAAGACCCGCCACCTGCGCTTCGTGCAGGCACCGACGTCGGATTGACCAGCAGGCTCCCGCCTCCTGCCGGGAAGTCGCGTGGGTTTGCGACAATCGCCCCCATGGCCGACAAACGTACCGAATTGCAAACCCTGGCGCAGGCCATCGTGCAGCGATCGGGGCTGCACGAGCTGAGTTTTCGGCAGCTCGCCGAACGGACGGGAGTCAAGTCGTCCAGCGTGCACTATTACTTCCCGGAAAAGCACGATCTCACCGCCGTGCTGATCTCCAGCTACAGCGAAGCCTTCGCGCAGCGCCTGGCAGCCATCGACGCGCAGCCGGGAAGCTTGAGACGCAAGCTGTCGGGCTTCGTGGACTTGTTCGAACAGGCCGCGCAGGACGACAAGCTGTGCCTGTGCGGCATGCTGGCCGCCGAGATCTCGTCGCTCGACGAGCGTTGCCGCGGCCTGTTGAGCGGCTTTTTCAGGCAGGCGGAACTCTGGCTGGCGCGCATCCTGGAACAGCACCAGGGCGAAGTGCTGTCGCCGCTGCCTCCCGGCCGGCTGGCCGCTGTGCTGATGTCCGGGCTGGAAGGCGCGCTGCTGCTGGACCGCGTGCACGGCGCGGGCGCCCACCTTCAGGCCCAGCGCCAGCTCATCGACTCCTTCGCGACCGGCGCGCCATCGTGAGCCCGGGTCGGGCGCGGCAACCGTGATGATGCGCAGGTCAGGGCCCGGCATGGAGCGATTCTTCAACCGTGTTCAGCCCGTGGAATCTCTTCAGGGCGCTCGCGTTGATGCAAATGGCGCGGTCGTTTTGTGGCGCAACGCGTGGAAGGGCTGCTGGACGCGCCGCGCTCGGGGGCACGGCGGAGCATCGATGATGCGCGCGTGGACGCGGTGATCGCGCGAACCCTGGAGAGCGTGCCCAGCGGGGCCACGCACTGGAGCACGCGCACGCTGGCCCATGCGATGGGCATGTCGCAGACGGCGATTTCGCGCATCTGGCGTGCCCTCGGCTTGCAGCCCCATCGCCAGGAGACGTTCAAGCTGTCGACAGATCCGATGTTCGTCGACGAGGTGCGCGACATCGTCGGCCTTTACCTGGACCCACCGCGCAGGGCCATGGTGCTGTGCGTGGACGAGAAGAGCCAGATCCAGGCGCTGGATCGAACCCAGCCGATGCTGCCGCTGGCGCCTGGGATGCCCGAGCGGCGCACCCACGACTATGTCCGGCACGGCACGACCACGCTGTTCGCGGCGTTGGACGTAGCCACCGGCCGGGTCATCGGTGAGACGCATCGTCGCCATCGCAGCAGTGAGTTTCTGAAGTTCCTGCGCACGATCGAGGCCAATGTCCCAGCCGAACTCGACATTCATCTGGTGATGGACAACTACGGCACGCACAAGACACCGACCATTCGGCGCTGGCTGGCGGCCAGGCCGCGCTTTCAGGTGCACTTCACGCCCACCTCCGCGTCCTGGATCAACCAGGTCGAGCGCTGGTTTGCCACACTGACCGAGCGCTGCATCCGCCGCTCCACCCATCGCTCGACACTGCAACTCGAACAGGCCATCCGCGAGTACCTGGATGTCCACAACGCCGCGCCCAGGCCCTTCGTCTGGTCCAAGTCCGCCGACGCGATCCTTGCCAGCATCGAGCGCTTCTGCAACCGTGTTCAGCCTGTGGAGTCCTGAGGCCATGGATATCGACACCGACGCCATCGACGAGGCCGTGCTCGCCCTTCTGCACCTCAAGCTGCATGACGGAAACCGGGCCTGGAAGGGCCATGACTGGGATGCGCTTGGCCGCCTGCATGCGCGAGGGCTCATCGCCAATCCGGTCAACAAGACCAAATCGTTGGTGCTGACCGAGGAGGGACTGCGCGAATCCGAGCGCCTCTTCAGGCACCACTTCGAGCGCTCACGGCCCCGCAAGCAATCATGAAACGAACTTCCAACTCACGACACTAGGACAGCAAGCTCCGCGGCTGTGACATTGCGGCTCTGCGCCCCCCTGATCGTCATCTAGATTGCATTTTTTCTGTGCTTAGTTCGCTGTGGCTTCTGCCTGGAACTGTTTTTGCAGGACTGTGCCGCCGTCTTCCGCGCAGCCGGCGGTGTTTGGATCGACCAATTGGTAATTAGCGGTGTTTCCGGGGTCGTCGTAGCTGTTGACCATGTAGCCGCTGGAGCTGACAGGAGCGTCCCATGCGTAGCCCATCATCCCGATGGAGTGAGCGGGGAGATAGCTCTGGATAAAGCTGTTGGTTATGGTTTGATTGGGATCGCTTGGGCAGGAGTAGGCTTCATTCCACTCGGTAACAAAGACGGCGTGTCCACTGTTGGCGAAGTTGCCGAAACGGGTATCCCACGCAGCGCTGCTGTCGGCCAGGGTGCTGTTGACGACATAGTCGTATGGATGGAATGTGTAGGCGGAGTTGGAAGGCATTCCGCTGGGAGGCGTGAAGCCGACAAATGCGAAATCAATTCCTGTGCCGTCGAAGAGCAATACGTTGTTTGGAGCTAGCGAGCGCACGTACTGGCCGACGGTGAGCATGCCCTGGTCGGGCTCGCTTGCGCAGCCGTTGGCCCATGTTGTCCAGTCAGGCTGCTGATAGGTTCCGGCGTTGCAGTTAACGGTTGGGTCGGGCTCGTTGAAGATTTCGAGGATGATGCCCTTGTCGTTGGTCAGGGCCGGGTTTAGGAGTTGAGCCCAGGCCTGCTCGGTGTTGACGTCGGGGAGTCTTTGCAGGTTTCCGTTCTGGTATGGGGCGCAGCTGTAGCGCTCGGACTGCATGGAGAGGATGACGATGAGCCCGGCGGCACGGGCCTGCGCGATAGTGCTTCGGACCATGTCCGTGTAGGCGGAAAGCCCATTCTCAGCTTCGTACTGAAGTGCGCCCTGGCTGACCTGCATGCGCACGCTGTTGAGACGCCAATCCTGGACCATGGCCTGGAAAGATGCGTTGTAAGCGAGGCCCGGCAGCGGAACGTCCGTGAGAGCGGCCTGCGCCTCCTGCAGATACTGGGCGGCCTGTGAGCCGGGAGCGATGTCAGGCTGAGTGCAGAGTTTGCTTGCGTACTGGGTGGGATAGATCACGCCGTCGGTGGTAAAGCCCCTGGGAATGAACGGCGTACTGGTGCCGGCGACCACGAGTTGTCCGCCGACGACGGCGACACCCTCGGGTTGCGTGGAAAAACTTGCCGAGACGGACTGCGCCTGGAGCATCGTCACGGTGCAGGTCGCGGCCGATCCGCTGCATGCACCGCTCCAGCCCGTGAAGAGGTAGCCAGCCGCGGGCATGGCCTGCAGGGTGACCTGACTGCCCGGGCTGAACGCACCCACGCAGGAACTGCCGCAGGCGATCCCGCCCGGGCTGGAGGTCACGCTCCCGTTTCCGCTGGTGCTGACCGTCAGGGAGAAGGCCTGCGATGGCGTCGCGGCTGGCATTTCGGGCGAGCTGGAGCCGCCCCCTCCGCATGCGCTGATTAGCGTGGCCGAGGCGAGTAGCATGAAAAAGATCAGGCCGCGCATGGTGAAGTACCTGCGTGGTCCTCCGACTGCTGCCTGCCTGACCATGTCACCTCTCCTGCATGTGGGGAATGCTGCGTGGGTCGCTGTCACGGCACTCGGACTGATCCACACTGGGCTGCGCTTCGACCCGCTTCGGCGGGCTGTGCTCAAGATCGTGCTTCACACGAGGGAGGCGCAGGCACGGCTGAATCCGCGGTTGCCCCCGGTACTTGGAGAGGGCGAGAGTTCAACGATCGGGTTCCAGCGCTTGCCGACGGGGCATCGCCGCAAAGTTGCAAAACTCTGCAACTTCATCTCTGGGCTGGCATTGTGGGAATCCTGGTCGCGCTGGCGGTCATCGCGTTCTCTCTCTCTCTCTCTCGGGAGATCACCATGAACGCAAACGAACCAGCCCCGCATGGCGGCCACGCCCCATGGAACAAGGGCAAAGTCGTAGGGCAGAAGGCGCCGCTAAAGCTCAAGGATGTCTGGGCGATTCGGATCCACCTCCAAATGCAGCAGCGGGCCCGTGAACTTGCTCTGTTCAACCTGGCACTGGACAGCAAACTGCGAGGCCACGACCTTGTCTCTCTGGGCGTGCGCGATGTCTGCCAGGGCGACATCGTTGAGCAGATCGAAATCTGAGTGCAATGCCGAACCGGCTCCAGCCACCGCTGGAGTCGGTCAGGACTGGCCCGAAGCCGCCGCAGACCTGATCGCACGCATTGAACGAGCGTCGATACCGAAGGCGACCCAGGTGCTGACGCAACGGATCGGCCAGAGCGGCCATTGGAGCAAGCTCGCCGCGCCGGCCGCAGTGAGTATGTCAGCGATCACCGAGACCATCGGTAACCTGATCCGAGGCTTCCACGATGATGAGCGGAGCCCCTTCAATCGCGGCCACGGTTCGGCCACGCGAGGCGTGTCGAAATGCACCAAGCGAGAATGTGCCCTGACGGGGCGAGCCCCTCGGCACCGACTCCCCATGAAGCTGCTCATCGTCGAAGACAACCGAGCCTTGGTGGCCAACCTGTTCGCCTACTTCGAGGCACGCGGCCATATTCTGGACGCAGCGCCCGACGGCGCCACCGGCCTGCGTCTCGCTTCCGACAACCACTATGACGCGATTGTTCTCGACTGGACGCTGCCACGCATGGACGGGGTACAAGTCCTGCAGGAATTGCGCCAAAGCGTGCGCAAGGACGTCCCCGTGCTGATGCTCACAGCCAAGGGAGAAACAGCCGACAAGATCGAGGCGCTGCGCATCGGTGCCGACGACTACCTGGTCAAGCCGTTCGACCTTGCCGAGTTGGAGGCGCGGCTGCTTGCGCAGATTCGCCGCGCCAGCGGCCGGGTGACCGATGCTCGGCTGCAGATTTGTGATCTGGTCATGGACCTGAGCACGGCGAAGGTAACGCGCGGCGCGCGGCCCATCGCCCTGCGGCCGGCGACTCGCCGCCTGCTGGAGGTGTTGATGCGGGCGTAGCCGGGCGCATGTTCAGCCCGCTGGCGCTGGCCTACATCTTTGCCATCCTTTGCTCGCTGGCGGTTGCGCTCACGGTGACCCCCGCGTTGGCGATGCTGCTGCTTGGGCATAGCCATCTCGATCCCAAGGATCCGCCCCTGGTTGCCGGCGCCAAGCGGGGCTACGGCCGGCTACTGGCCGGCGTGCACCGACGTCCTGGCCCAGTGTGGGCACTGGTAGGGATGATCGTGGTCGCCGGCCTGGCCAGCGTGCCGTTGCTGCGCACCAGCTTCCTGCCGCCGGTACTCCGGAACTCTCGATCACGCTTCACCGCAGCGCGCAGCGCGTGCAGCTTGTCACCGCCAACGTCAGCGGTAGTGCCAGCCACTTCGTGACCTTGGCCCGCCAGCGGCTTGCGCATCTCCCCTTGACGTCGGGCGACTACCTGCGCATCGGCGGCACGGCGGCAGCGTCGGGCCAAGCCAGACTTCAATTGGCGCTGGATTTCGCGCTGGCCTTGGCCTTGGCCGCGATCCTGGCCTTGCTGTTCATAGCGCTGCGCGACGGGCGACCGGTGGCGCTGCTGGTCGTGAACCTTCCCTTCGCGCTGGTGGGTGGGATTGCAGCCATCTGGATCGCCCGCTTGCCCATCTCGCTGGGCGCGGCAGTCGGCTTCTTGACGGTGTTCGAGATTACTCTGCGCAACTCGATCATGCTGCTGTCGCATTACCGGACCCTGGTGATCGAGGAGGGTCTGCCCTGGTCCTGGGAGACGGCGCGCCTCGGAGCGATGAATCGCCTTGCGCCCATCCTGATGACGGCCTCGGTCACGGCGCTCGGCTTGCTGCCGCTGGCGATCGGCGCACACCTTCCGGGTCAGGAGATCGAAGGGCCGATGGCCATCGTGATTCTCGGTGGATTGTTCAGTTCGACCGCGCTGACCCTGCTGGTGCTGCCGACCCTGGCGCTTCGCTTCGCGCGGTTCGTGGCGGTGGAGCCGGGGGGTACTGCCGCGGCACAGTCGTCGATGCCGTGACGATTGCCGACATACCTTGGAGCAGAACCAGATCCGCACCAACTCCACAATACCTTGGTACCGGAAGTCAGCTTGCCGTCTCACTGATTTCAATGGCCGGTTTGTACACCGCTGCAGTCGTTGTCAGCGGCGCGCCCTGATGCCGGATTCGGCCGGGGTGCCGACGCCAGCTCTGCGGCCGGAGGTCGGCCGAAGCGGCCATTGGGCACGGCTTGTCGCGATGACCGCTGCGCCAGGGCAAGCCGACACTCGCAGCATCGGCACCCGGAGCGCTGACGGGCGCCAGAGACGCGAGCCCATTTTGGAACACTACCCCTAGATACCGCAGCGCTCCTTGAGACGCTGGCAATAGGCGTCGAGCAGCGGAAGTGCGCGCGCGTGCTCACGCAGCGGGGAATCAATCGGTGCCCACAGTAGGTTGGCAAGAAAGGCGTAGGTCGTTGCGTCGAGCGAGGTCGGCTGCGCGCCGAGCATGAACGGCTTGTCGCCCAGGAAGTCAGCAATCGCGCTGATGTCGCGGCAACCGAGGGCGTGGATCTCCTGCGCACTGTGACGGCCCATGCCATGGCCTTGCAACTGGGACAGTAGGCCGCGCCGTCCGACGTACGGCAGGATCCAGCGCAAGGGCGCGGGATAGCGACCGAAAAAGGCCGCGCGCGTTGCGCGCCATGCCGTGTTCGGAACCCAGCGCGTATGCACCGCGGCCCAGTAAAGATGCTCCTCCATCAGACGCTGGAATGCCAGCGCGACCGCCTTCTCCTCGTTCGATAGCGCGCCGTCGAGCGGATCGCCGTACCTCGATTTGAGGTAGTCAATGATGAGCCCGCTGTCGGCGACGATCTCCCCGTCGTCCTCGATGTAGGGAAGCTTGCGCTTGGGAGCCTTGAGCACGTCGCCGATGTTGACGGCCTCGTAAGGTAGCCCGGCAAGCCGGAGGTAGACCTCCAGCTTCATACAAAAGGGGCTTGCGTTCGGCAGGCCAAAGGCAGGGGCGAACTGGTGCAGCCGGATCATGGCGTCGACTCCTTGGGGCGCGTCCCCGCCGCGTGCGGCGTTGCGAGGCGATGTGAAACAGGGCTCACCCGCTTGTATTGTTGCGTTGGCACGAGCGCCAGGCAATCCCGCATCCGCGCGCCCGCAACGGCCAACCCGTGTTCCGCGTTCCATGGTGCGAGCTCGCCCTTGGCACTGCCATCAGCGCACGAAGCCTGACACGATGCTCGGTGCGATCCGCCCGCCCGGAGCCGGTGCGACGCGCCGGGCGCCTCGGAGGCTGGAGCGCAGAGCGATTCGCATCGATCTTTACGGAGTCGACGGTGGCGCCAGCATTGCGATCGCCGCTTCAGGATATGCGCTGTGTCTGCTTCGGCCGAACAGCGCGCCTTTGCCCCTGGGCTGCGTTCAGGGCTCGACGGTCACTCGATCAGCGCGCCGCCGTGACGAAGCCGGTGGCTCCGCAGACGGTAGTCGTGAGAGTTTGAGCGCAAAGTTCGCGCGCGACCACGTGATCGGTCGTGCCGCCTGCATGTAGCCGGCGGCTCTCTCTCGGGAGATCACCATGAACGCAAACGAACCAGCCCCGCAT
>JAJZTW010000027.1 GCA_021847345.1 Pseudomonadota bacterium | reverse complement strand
GCCTCCAGCGTCACCGCCCCGGCCCCCGTCAGCGACGTGCCGTCGGCCAGCTGCGCCTGCGAGCGCGTGGCCACGATGTTCAGCGCCACCGAAGCGCCCACCCCCACCGAGCCCCCGCTCGCACCCGTCCCCGCCGGCAGCGCCGACACGCTGCTCGACGTCAGGTCGTCCGAGCCCACGTCCACCGCTCCGCCGCCCGTGATCTGCACCGACCCCGACGCCACCTGCGCCACCGACTCGCTGTCCACCAGGTCCAGCGCCAACGACCCCGCCACGCCCACCTTCGACGCGCCAGCGCCGGACGTGGCCTGCGCCGAGTACAGGTCCTCGCGCCCGCTTTGCGTGCCCAGCGTCGCGTCCACCGACGCAGGCCCCGGCGACGTCGACCCCGGCACCGCCGGCGACGCCACCCCCTGGTCCGTCTGCAGCGCCGTCAGCGTCAGCGAACCCGCCTGGTAATCCCCTGCCGTCAGCGTGCCCGTCGTCGGCGCCGACGACAGCGCCGTCGACGAACCCAGCGTCGCATCGTTGACCTGGTGCGCCAGCGTGATCGCCACCGCCGCACCGATCCCCACCGACGTGCCCCCGCCCGCCACCTGGCTGCCGTCGGCGATCGTGCGCGCATCCATGTTCGACACCGCGGTCACGCCCAGCCCGCCGCTCGCCGTCACCCCCACCGCCGCCGGCACGTACGCCTGCACCGTCGAGTTCGCCACGTCCACCGCGATCGCCGCCGCCACCGCCACCGAGCCTTCGCTGGTCGAGCCCTGCCCGTTCTCGCCGCCCGACGACGTGCTGTCGGCCGACTGCTGCGATGCGCTGCCCACGCCGGCCGAACTCGCCTTCGTCTCGGCCGAGTTCGACTGCTTCTGGATCTTCGCGTCGACGCTCGAGTCCTCTCCCGACGGCGCCGAGCCGCTGCTCGTGGCCTGATTGCCCCCGCTGGCGCTGGCCGTCGCGCTGGCCACGCTCAGCGACACCCCGCTGGCCGCGAAGTCCACCGCGCCGCCCGCGTCCACGCTCGTCGACGTCGTCGCCAGCACCGAGTCGTCGATCACCGACACCGCCAGCGCGGCCCCCACCGCCGCCTTGCCGCCGGCCGCGCTGCCGCTGGCCTCGGTGGCCTCGGTGGCCGTCTGCGACGCGCTCACCTGCACCGCGCCGCCGGCCTGCAGCCCTCCCGCCAACGCCCCGATCGTCGCCTGCGTCTGGTCGTTGACCAGCGACAGCGCCACCACCGGCGTCACCGCCACCCCGCCCGCCGCTCCCTGGTCGGCTTGCGTGCTCACCACGTGCGTGCCGTCGGCCTCCAGCGTCACCGCCCCGGCCCCCGTCAGCGACGTGCCGTCGGCCAGCTGCGCCTGCGAGCGCGTGGCCACGATGTTCAGCGCCACCGAAGCGCCCACCCCCACCGAGCCCCCGCTCGCACCCGCCCCCGCCGGCAGCGCCGACACGCTGCTCGACGTCAGGTCGTCCGAGCCCACGTCCACCGCTCCGCCGCCCGCGATCTGCACCGACCCCGACGCCACCTGCGCCACCGACTCGCTGTCCACCAGGTTGGTCGCGAGTGCGCCGGCAACGCCGACGTCGGAGGCGCCGGCCCCGGCCGTGGCGCTCGTGAGAAAACGGTTGGCGGCGATGCCGCCCGTCATCTGCGCGGACACGTCGAGGCTCGCCGCCTTCACGTCCTGCGCCAGCGTCGCGTCGTCGGACACATGGTCCAGGTTCAGCGCCACCGCGGCGCCGATGCCGAGCTGCCCGGAAGAGCTTCCGACCGCCGACCCGTCGGCGATGGACGACGCGCCGTTGGCGGCCTGTGACTGCAGCTGCAGCTGCCCCGCGGCCGTGGCCTGCGTGGTCGACGACATGCCCACCGTGGTGGCGGATCCGAGATCGCTGATCGCCAGCGCGGCAGCGCCGGTCACCGCGCCGTCGCTGGTTGCGAGGTCCGGCGCGAAACGCGGATCGGACAGGTATTGCGACGTGGAGCTGCCGCCGCCCGCGGCCGACGACGCACCGCCCTGCGAAGCCTTGGCCGAGGTGCTCATCACAACCGTCGTCGTGCCGGACAGCTGCAGATTGCCTGCCGAGGCGACATTGGCACTGCCGTCGATGGTCGACGAGGTCTGCACCTTCACGATGTTCACGGCGACGCTGGCGCCGGCCGAGGCGCCCGATGCGTCGGCGACGACATTCGACGTCACGTCGTTGGTCGCCTCGAGCTCCAGCGCATGGTTCGCGCCGGTGGTGCTGACCGAGGAACTGCCACCGATCTCCACCGTGCTCGTGCTGTCGACCTGATCGACGGCCACCGACGCATCGGCAGGCAGCGACAGCGACGCGGGAATCGCTCCGGTCGCGCCGACCGTGCTCGTCGCGCTCGAGCTCAGGATCATCGCACCCGCGGACGTGACGTTGGAGGCCCCGATGATCTTCACCGATGCGAGCACGTCGGCCGAGCCGGCGGCGGCGACCGCGTTGACCTGGGTTCCCCCGGTCGCGGTGGCGCTGGCGCTCAGCGCGCCGCTGGCCATCAGCTTCGCATCCTGGATGGTGATCGTCGCGTGGTCGTACGACTGCGCGAGGTCCGACGTGGCTTCGAGCAGGATCTTCCCGCCCTGCAGCACCGCAGCCGACCCGCTGCTGTCGCCGATGTCGATCTGCGCCGCGCTGCTCGCGGTCGCCTGCGCGTTCAGCGTGATGGTTCCCGCGTTCGCGCCGGTCCCGGCGAGCAGCTGCGCGCCGCCGAGGAGGCTGATCGACGGCGCGTCCAGCTCGATATTGCCGCCGGACGCCCCGCCGGGAGCCTCGGTGTTGATGACCCCCGTGCCGTCGATGGTGATCGAGTTCGACGCCATGAGCTGGACCGATCCGCCGCCCGTGGTGTACGCACTGTCGTTGGTGTTGTCGACGATCAGGTCGGTCGGGTCGACCAGCAGCAACCCGGCCTGGCCGTGCGCCGCGCCGAGGTCGAGGTTGAGCCTTCCCAGCGTCGCCTTGTCCTTGGCTGACAGTTCGATTTCCCCGGCGTTGCCGGTGGAGCCGGCCTGCGCCTGCAGGGTCGCACCGTCGGCGACGTCGAGGTTCCGGCCCGCCTTGATGGAAATGTGCCCTCCGTCGGAGCCGGCGCCCGCGCCCGCGGCGCTGAGCACCGCCGTGGCCGCGACGTCGATGTCCCCGCCGGAGCGGATGGAGATGCTGCCCGCGCCCGTTGCGGGTGCGCCGTCGGTGGAAATGTGCGCGCCGACATGCACGTCGTGACCGGCGGAGATGCTCACGCTTCCGGCACCGCCCTTCGACGCGTCGGCGCTCAGCGTGCCGTCGACCGTGGCGTCGTGCGCGGCGACGATCTGGATGTTTCCTCCGCGGGCGACGATGGCCGCCCCCTGCACCAGCCCGCTGGTGTTCACGGTCGACTGGAACAGCGCCGCCTGCTGCGCCGCGGCCTGGCCGCCCGACGGCGTCGCGCCGACCAGCACGTCGTGCGCGAAGATCGCCACTCCGTGCTGCGCCAGCACCTTGCCGTCGATCACCACCGATCCGTCGCTGGACAAAGGCACGTTGCCGGCGAGCAGGCGCCGCGACAGTGCGTCGTCCACCTTGCCCGATGCGTCGATCAGGCGACCGAGCACCGAGGATGTGGGTGTCACGACGGTGAAGCCGCCGACGTCGACGACGCCGCTGCGCCCGACGATCAGTCCCTGCGAATCGGCGAACACGACGTTGCCGCCGAGCGCGCCGTCCTTGAAGGACCTGAGCACCCCTTCGATGTCGACGGGGCCTCCGGTGACGATGTTGACCAGCCGGCTCGTTCCGCCCGGCAGCAGCATGTTGACGTCGTTGCCTTGCCCGACGACGAAACGGCTGAAGCTGTTGTAGCCGATGCCCGCGCTGATCGTACGGGTCGCGATATCGGTGACGTTGCGCCCGACCTGGGAGACGACGGTCTGCGTGCGCCCGTCGGGAACGATGGCATTGCCCGCGGGGGGCGCGATCACCGGGGCGCCGGCCCACGCCGGCGTTGCAAAGCCCATCGCCAGCGCGACCGCCAGCGCCGCCGGCACGAGCACGGCAGCCTGCTGCTGCGCGCGTGCTGCGGCGGCGGCTGCGCACGCGGGCCGGGCGACGCGGACTTGCACACCGCGGCGCGCCATACTCGGCTGAGCCGCGGCCGAGCGCCTGTAGTCTGCCGTGCGCATGGTGTCTCCCCCCTTCTCCCGGGATCTCACGCCGCCCGGGGTCTGTGCGCCTGCTCCGCCGCGAACTCCGCCGCGGTCGGATGCCGTGTTGTTCGAATGGGTTCAGGAACCGCCCGCGGCATCGAGCGCCGCTGTGCGCGATCCATCCGCGTCGCGCCGCCCGGGCTCGCGGGCCGCGCCGTGCGCCCGCGCCTGCCCCTGCTCGCCCGCGTCGCCGTCCACGGCGCCCTTGGTCCCATCGATCTCCGCCTCGCCGGCGGCCTCGACCAGGGCCTTGCGCAGGAGGTCGACCGAGCGCAGGCTGAAAAGATGCGCGTAGATCGGCGCCAGGAATCCGTCGTCGCGAAGCCTCAGCAGCGCGTCCGCGCCCAGCTTGGCGAGTCTTTGTTCGTCGACGGTCATGAAACCGTGGATCACCGAGCTGCTCGCCTGGCCGATACTGGTTTCGATGGTGACCTGGCGCAGCAACTGCAATTCGTGGATCGCCGCCAGGAAGGCGTCGGTGCGCTTGGCTGCGACGAAATACTTGTCGACCAGGTCGATGGTGCTGCGCAGCAGCGCGGTCTCCTTGCCGTCGGCGTCGAACAGGCGCTGGCCGGCGGAGCGGCCGAGCAGTTCGCTGTGCTCGTCGATGCAGGTGACAGCGTTGCCACCGGCGACTTCGCCGCGCATGAACGGGTAGCGCCGCAGGAAGGCCGGAACGTAGGCGCCCTTCCAGCGACCGTCGTCGTCCACCAGCAGGTTGCGCGAAGGCCTGACGCCGACGAGGAATACTGTGGTCGGATAAGGCTTCGACGGCGCGAACACGATCGGCAGATGGGCCAGCGCGGCGGCGAACTCGTCGACCACGGCCGGGATCACGTGGGTATCCCGGGCGAAGCCGTACCGGTTCTCGGCATCGAGCATCGTCCAGTCCCGATGGCGATCCCGATTCAATGGGACCACCGATTTGTAAAACAGCGGATTCGGCTCCATGCCAGCCCCGAGAAGGATCTTGCAAATACGACCCGGCGCATGCACGCGCGAATCGCGAGGGCGTCCCTCCAGACTAGGCGCCATTACGGAGGTGTCAATCAAACGTTAACCCGGAGACAGTCCGGTGGGCCACCCCCCGATCCCAGGGGGTGCGTCGACGCCAGTAACACACCGTCGACGGCGCGCACTCGGGAGCCCCCGAAAACCGGCGTTGGCGACGGCCGCAGGCGCGGCACGGATTCCGGATGATGATTTACGGAATACCCGTCGAATCGGTTGCGTCAACCATGCTGACGAATATTCGACAGAACAAAGCAAGGATGCGATCGTTTTGGAACCGATTTTCACCTTTCGTTACGCTCGTAACGAGGTTCGGCGCGAGAAATGCGTCGCCCTTATCCCCTTTTCGTCCTCGCGAGCAGGGCCAGCGAGATGCCGGCTGCGCGGCACAAATGAAAATGCCCGCTTGCGCGGGCATTTGCGAATTCTGGCGGAGTGGACGGGACTCGCCTACATGCTGCAGGCCGCTGCGCGCCAAGCATGGCGCGCCCTTCTCGCCCCGCCCGCGAGGTCCGCAGGGACCTCGCTCCACTCCCAAAGTGCAAATGCCCGCTTGCGCGGGCATTTGCGAATCTTGGCGGAGTGGACGGGACTCGAACCCGCGACCCCCGGCGTGACAGGCCGGTATTCTAACCAACTGAACTACCACTCCTTGCTTTGCTGCTTGTTCGACTGCCTTGCGCCCAAACGTGCAAAGCGCGTCAGGCGAAAGCAAGCATTTTGCGTCAAGGCGCGATGCGTGTCAATAGTGGCTGCAGCCACGAAGCCACGGCCAGGCCGCCCCAGAAGGCGCCGACCAGGCCCACCTGGGTCACGGCCTGCAGGCGCGTGAATCGCGCCGAACCGCCGGAAGCCGCAGCCACCACCTTGCTGAGCGCATTCGCACTGAATGCGCCGCCGATGCATATCGCCGCGAAACCCGATGCGAGCGCGCCGCTGGCATGCAACTGCATGGCCGAGACCGCCGAGGCATGGGCGTCGGCGAAGCCGGCCAGCACGGTGGCCACCAGCACGCCGCGGCTGCCGTAGCTGCGATGGGCCATCTCGGCGACGAACAGCACCACGCCGACCGCGGCCGCGAACACCAGCGCGGCACGCGGGCTGAAGGGCTCGCCGGCCATGCCCAGCGGCGGCGGCGCCTCGCCGCCACCGCCCCGCGCGGCGCGCGCGCTCCACCAACCGGCCCCCAGGCTCACCGCCCCGGTCAGCACGAGGGCCGGGGCCAGCCAGCGCCACAGCCCGGGAGACACGACGGAGGCCATGACTCCGAGTTGCACCACGGTCGCCACGTTGGACCACAGCGCCCCTGCCAGGCAGGCCAGGAACCAGGACGGATGCTCGCGCGCGCGCTGGGCCATCGCCGCGATGCTGGCCGTGCTGGAGACGAAACCGCCGAACAGGCCGGTCAAGGCCAGGCCGCGCGCCGGGCCGAGCCAGCGCAACGCGATGTGCCCCATGCTCTGGATGCTCATCAGCAGCACGGCCAGGGTCCACAGCACATGGGGGTTGAGCCCGCCGAGTCCGGCCAGCGCTCGGTTGGGCAGCAGCGGCAGCACCACCAGCACGGACGCTGCGAGCAGCAGGCCATGCTGCAGTTCCTGCTCGCTGAGCACGCGGCGAACGAAACCATGCAGGCGCGCCTTGGCCGCCAGCAGCGCCACCGCCAGCACGGACAGCGCGGAGGCCAGCGCAGGCTCGCGCATCGCCAGCGCCCCCAGCAGCAGGCTGAGCAACAGCGCCAGTTCGGTCGTGATGCCCGGATCCTTGTCGCGCGTGCGCAGGTATCCGGCGACCGCCAGCGCGCCGACGGCGAGCAGCGCGGCCACCAGCGTCGCCGAGCCGAAGCGCTCGGCGACCGCGCCGGCCAGCGCGGCAAGCGCGAAACTGCGCACCCCGGCGCTGGACTGCTCGTCCGGGTGGCTGCGTTCGCGCTCGATTCCGATCAGCAGGCCGGCGGCCAGCGCGGCCACCCAGCCCAGAGGTTCGGCGATGCTCAGGTTCATGCGCCGATTCTCGCCGCAACGCGCCGACGCGCAACCCCGTGGAATCAAGGGTTCGGCCAGCCGCGGGCGGATCAGCGCGCCGTTGCCGCCACGCGGCGCCTGGCGACTGCGGCGCTGCGCCGGTGCCACAGATCGAACAGCACCATGCCGGCGAGCATGCAGCCGAAGAACTCCCAGCGGTCGGCTCGAAGACTGAGCAGGTTCAACCACGCCGGGCCCGGGCACACGCCGCACAGGCCCCAACCGACACCGAACATCACGCTGCCGAGCACGAGCCTGGCGGTGATGTCGCGCAGACTCGGGAACTCGACCATGCCGCCCAGAAGCGCGTGCTTGCGGCGCATGGCCAAGCGCACCGGCACCAGCGCGGTGGCGACCGCCCCGCCCATGACCAGCAACAGCGTCGGATCCCAGCGCGCGGCCACGTCGAGAAAGCCCAGCACCCGCCGGGGATCGGCCATGCCGGACACCATCAGGCCGGTGCCGAACAGCATGCCACAGCCCATGGCCAGCAGATTGGTCGCGCGCTTGCTCATGCTGCTCACCCCAGGTGCCTGCGCAGATAGACGGTGAGCATGCCACTGCCCATGAACAGCGCCACAGCCACCAACGAGCGCGCCGACAGGCGCGGAATGCCGCAGACCCCATGCCCGCTGGTGCAACCCGACCCCAGCCGGGTGCCGAATCCCGTGAGCAGCCCGGCGGGAACGATCCAGGCCCCCGGCAGCGCGTGGGTGGCGCCCGGGAACGGTCCGCGCACCATCAGCCACAGCGCGCCGCCGAGCAGCGCGCCGCCCATGAACCAGGCGCGCCAGGCCTGCGGATTGTCGCCGTGGAACATGTCGTGCAGCAGGGCACCGACGATGCCGCTGCAGCCCATGACCTTGCCCGCGCCCAGGGCCAGCGCTCCGGCGGCGCTTCCGATCAACACCCCGCCGACCAGCGCTGCGACGACATGCACCTGGGAAAACTCGATCATCGACGCCATGCAGTTCCCCCGGGGTAGCGTGGATCCGTGCGCAACGCGCGGAAACGCGCGATGGACTGGGGGAATTGTGGCTGCGTTGATACTTATACAGGTATCCGTATTTATACGAGTATGGGCCGCGCTCAGCCGCCCACGCTCCCAGCCGCCCGCCGCAGCGCATCGCGCGCCAGGCGCTCGCTGGCCACCGAGCGGTCCAGCGCGGTGCGGCACAGGCCTGCGCGGTCGTAGCGCAGGTTCTCGTAGACCTCGGCGGCAGCCGGAAACGCGTCGAGCAGCGCGCTCAGCGCCGGCTCCATCGGGAGCTGGTCCAGCTGCTCGCGAATTCGCTCGACGAGAAGCCGGTACTGAGAGGCATCGGGACGGGCCTTTCCCTGCTCGATGCGCTCGAGCAGCGAGGCCAGCGCGGCCAGTCCGTGCAGCTGCGGCGGCAGACACAGCAGGCCCTGGGCGGAAGCTTGGGATTGTGGCATGACGATGCAGGACAGGAAATCGACTGCGAGCGTGGGTGGCGGCGGGCTCCCCCAGCCGCCCACGCTCCTGGCCCTCAGATACGTCCATTCCGAGGGTTTTCAAGGCCCTGGCGAGCGCAACGCCAGGGCCCCGCGCTCAGCTCGCGCGCAGCTCGCCGGGGCGGATGGGCAGTTCCCGCAGGCGCTTGCCGGTGGCCGCGAACACGGCGTTGGCCACGGCCGGCGCGATCGGCGGCGTACCCGGCTCGCCCATGCCTCCCGGAGCCTCGTGGCTGGGCACGATGTGCACGTCGACCCGCGGCGCGGTGTCGATGCGCAGCATGCGGTACTTGTCGAAGTTGCCCTCGACCACGCCTCCGTAGCGCAGCGTGATGCGGTCGAGCAGCGCCGCCGTCAGCCCGTACACCACGGCGCTCTGCACCTGCGCGCGCACCGTGTCGGGGTTGATCACGTGGCCGCAGTCGACGGCGCAGGTGACCCGGTGCACGCGCACCTCGCCCTGCGGGCTCACCGAGACCTCGGCCACCTCGGTGACGTAGGTGCCGAAGGAGTGGTGCATGGCGATGCCGTGGTAGTGCCCCTGCGGCAGCGGCTTGCCCCAGCCGGCCTCGCGCGCCGCCAGGTCCAGCGTCGCCAGCGCGCGCGCGTCGCCGCCGTGCACCAGGAGTTCGCGCCGGAACGCGTACGGGTCGGCATGCGCGGCGTGGGCGAGCTCGTCCATGAACGACTCCACCGTGAAGGCGGTGATCGAGTGCCCGACCGAGCGCCAGAAGCCCACCGGCACTGGCGTGTTGCACATCACGTAGTTGGTCTGCGCATTGGGCAGCGCGTACGGCAGCTTGACCGCGCCCTGCACCGACGTGTCGTCGATGCCGTCCTTGACATACTGCGGGAACACGCGGGAGAAGATCGACGGGCCGACGATCTGGTGAGCCCACGCCTGCAGGCGTCCGTGTCCATCGATCACTGCGCGCAGGCGGTGCAGGTTGGCCGGGCGATAGAAATCGTGACGCGTGTCGTCCTCGCGCGTCCACACCACCTTCACCGGGCGGCCCGTGGCCTTGGACAGCTCGACGGCCTGGGCCACGAAGTCCTGCTCGAAGCGCCTGCCGAAGCCTCCCCCCAGCAGGGTCGTGTGCACGTGCACCGCCTCCGGCGGCAGGCCGGTGATCCTGCCGGCGACGATCTGGTTCAGGGTCTGCGCCTGGGTGGGGCCCCAGATGTCCACGCGGTCCTTGCGCACATGCGCCGTGCAGTTCATCGGCTCCATCGTGGCGTGCGCCAGGAAAGGCAGCGAGTAGCTGGCCTCCAGCATGCGCGCACCGGGCCGTGCGGCGGCCGGGGCCAGCGCGGCCTCGCCCTCGCCCACCTTCCACGCCGTGGCACCTGGCTGCTCGGCGGCCTTGCGGAACATCGCGGCGATCGCGGCGTCGTCGAGCCCGGCGTTGGGCCCCAGGTCCCAGTCGATGCGCAGCGCATCGCGCCCCTTGCGCGCAGTCCAGAAATCGCTGGCCAGCACGGCCACGCCGTCGCTGGTGCGCACGACCGAATGCACGCCCTTGAGCGCGCGCGCGGCGCTGTCGTCGACCGAGCGCACGCGCGCACCGAAGGCCGGCGGCTGGGCCACGCTGGCGATGAGCATGCCGGGAGCCTGCACGTCGAGCCCGAACACGGCCTGGCCGGTGGTCTTCTCGGGAACGTCGACGCGCGCCAGCGGCCGGCCCACCAGCCGGAAATCCTGCGCCTGCTTCAGCGCCACCTGCTTCGGCATCGGCAGGCGTGCGGCCTCGCTGGCCAGTTCGCCGAAGGTGGCTTGCTGGCCGGCCGGACCGCGCACCACGCCGGAGGACACGCTGCACGCCCCCGGTTCGACCTTCCAGCGCTGCGCCGCGGCCTGCACCAGCAAAGCGCGCGCGGTGGCTCCGGCCTGGCGCAGCGGCAGCCACGAACTGC
This sequence comes from Pseudomonadota bacterium, assembly GCA_021847345.1. Lineage (GTDB taxonomy): Bacteria > Pseudomonadota > Gammaproteobacteria > Burkholderiales > Burkholderiaceae_C > Thiomonas_A. The sequence goes on along the minus strand of JAJZTW010000027.1, from coordinate 36,014 downwards.
GCACGCTGGTGCTGCCGCCGGTGGCCTGCATGCCCAGCTGCGGGTTCTTGTACGCGGCATGAGCCCCCGCCTGCTCGATGTGCACGGCGGACCAGTCGGCGTCCATCTCCTCGGCCAGCAGCGTGGGCAGCGAGGTCATCACGCCCTGGCCCATCTCCGACTTGTCGACCACCAGGGTCACCTGGTTGTCCGGGGTCACGCGGATGTAGGCGTTGGGGGAGAACGCGCCGGCCTCGGCCAGCGGGTTGGCGGGCGCGACAGCCGGTTGGCCGGCGCGCGCCTGCACCGGCAGGTACAGCCCGAGCAGCAGACCTCCTCCGGCAAGCGCGGAAGCCTTGAGGAAATGCCGGCGCTCCGGGACGTCGGGAGTCGCGCCGAATTGGTCGGGAGATTGCATGTCAGGCCTCCTTCGCCAGCGCGTGGGCGGCCTCGTGGATGGCCGCGCGAATGCGCGGATAGGTGCCGCAGCGGCAGATGTTGCCCGCCATGAAGGCGTCGATGTCGCCATCGCTGGGCTTGGGGTTGCTCTTGAGCAGCGCGCTCGCCGACATGATCTGGCCGGACTGGCAGTAGCCGCACTGGGGAACCTGGTGCTCCACCCAGGCCGCGCGCACGGCCTGCGCTTCGCGGGTGTGCAGGCCTTCGATGGTGGTCACGTGCGAGCCCTGCACGGAGGACAGCGGGATCTGGCAGGAGCGCACGGCGTTGCCGTCGAGGTGCACGGTACAGGCGCCGCAGGCGGCGATGCCGCAGCCAAACTTGGTGCCGGTGAGCTGCAGGTGATCCCGGATGGCCCACAACAGGGGCGTGTCGGGGCTCGCGTCGAGGGAGCGCCGCTCCCCGTTGACGGTGAATTCGATCATGTCGGTCTCCGTGGATTCGCGTCGCTCGCGCCGGGTCGGCGCGCGATGCGCAGTGGACACCCCGTGCGACAGGGCCGGTGGCGCCGCTTTGAGCGAATCTTAAGAACGACCGCGAATTCTTGCGCGGCAGCACTCAGACGTGATTTTTTGTAACACCGACACGCCCGGCAGAGCATCAATCCTCGCCCGGCTCGGCCTCCCGGTAATGCCTCCAGCCGTCGAGCGCCTGCCGCATCGTCAGCACCTGCTCCTCGAACACCGGACAGGCCTTGCACACCAGGAAATGGAGTCGGATCACCGCACGTTCGCGCAGCGCCAGATGACGATCCTCGCGCGCCAGCACCAGGGCGGTGACCTCGCGGCAGCTTCGGAAAAGATTGAACGTCATGGCTTTTGCTCGCCGAACCAGCGTAGTTGCAGACACTCCCGCAAGCGCAGTCGAGCGCGCGCCAGGGTCTGCCACACATTGGTCGAGCTCAGCGCGAGTTCCTGACAGATCTCTTCGGTGCTGAGTTCGAGCCATTCGCGCATCAGGAACACCCGCCCGAGGCGCCCGGGCAGCAGTTCCATGCAGGCCTCCAGCACCTCGAAGAACTGCTTCTGGCGCAACGCCTCGGCCGGCGCAGTCCAGGCCTGCGGGGCATGGGCGAACTCGCCGTCGTCGCGGAACATCGCGGCCGTTTCGTCGTCGTCCCCGGCCGACTCGTCGAGCACCACCTCGCGCTGCCGACGGCGCAACTGGTCCAGCACCTTGTGCTTGAGAATTCCCACCACCCAGGTCTGCAACTGCGCCCGGCCGGCAAAACGCGGCAGTGCCTCGATGGCCGCCAGCACGGCTTCCGAGACCGCGTCCTCGGCCCATGCGCGGTTGCGCAACTGCAATTGCGCCAGGCGCATCAGCGTCGGCTGCATGGCTTCGATGCGTGACAGCCATTGGGCTTGCTGCTCGGCGTCGACGCTGGACGTGGAAGGTGGCGGCATGGTGGCGGGCGCGAAGGCGGCGCGGGCTCGCTGTCGAAGTTGCCGCCGATTGTTCCACAGACGGCTTCCGCAGGCATCGAGGATTCGCCCGATTCCGCGGCTTGCCACATCGAGCACGAATCAGCGAAATGCCCTTGATCCAGGGCTGGGGCGCATTACCATGCCGGGCGGTCCTTCCGCGCTGCCTCCGTGAACTCGCCGCCCTCCACCGCCCCACCCTGGTTGCGCGCTGCTCCGGGAATGTTCCTGCTGCTTTGGTCCTGCGGCTTCGTGTTCCTGAAGTTCGGGCTGCGTTACGCCGATCCGCTGACCTTCCTGGCGCTGCGCTACGCCTGCGTGGTCACGTTGCTGGGGCTGGCCTGCCTGTGGCTGCGCCCGCGCTTTCCGCGCCGCGCCTCGCAATGGCTTCACCTGGCGATGGTGGGGCTGTTCGTGCAGGCCGGCTACTTCTGCTCCACGTACCTCAGCCTCGACCACGGCATGTCGGCGGGAGCGCTGGCGCTGATCACTTCGCAGCAGCCGATTCTCATCGGCCTGCTGGCCCCGGCGCTTGCCGGCGAACGCGTGGATCGCATGCGCTGGCTCGGGCTGGCCCTGGGCGTCGGTGGCGCGATGGTGGTGATCCTGGCCAAGTCGTCCATCAGCGTCGGATCGCCGCTGGGCCTGGGTTTCGCGCTGAGCGCGCTGCTGTCGATGACCTGCGGCACCTTGTGGGAAAAGCGCTTTGGCGAACCGACCAGCCCGCTGGTGTCCAACCTGGTGCAGTTCACGGTCAGCCTGGCGGTGGTCGCGCCGCTGGCCTGGACGCTGGAGCCGATGCACGTGCAGTGGGCCCCCGGCATGCTGATGTCGCTGGCCTACCTGGTGCTGGGCAACTCCATCGTCGCGCTGACCCTGCTGTTGACCATGATCCGCCATGGCGAGGCCTCGCGGGTGTCCGCGCTGTTCTTCCTGGTCCCGCCTTGCACGGCGCTGATCGCCTACGCCGTGCTGGGTGAACGCGTGCCGGGCCTGGCCTGGCCGGGCATGGCCCTGGCCGGAGGGGGATTGTGGCTGGTGATGCGACAGCCTGCTGCCGGGCGTTCCCTCAGGCGTCGCGCAGATGCGCCAGCGGGTGCTCCGCGGGCGCCCACGGACTGACGAAATAGCCGGCCACCGCGCTCGGATCCAGGTCCTCGAGTCGCGCCGGGTTCCAGCGTGGCCGGCGGTCCTTGTCGATGACCAGCGCGCGGATGCCTTCCACCGCGTCGCCATGCCCGCCGCCGCCGGGGTGGAAGCAGTGGAACATGATGTCGCGCTCCATTCGCAGTTCGTCGGCCAGCGCCATGGTTCGCGCGCGCCGCACCTGCTCGAGTGCCACGCCCAGCATCAGCGGCGAGCGCTGGCGCAGCAGCTGCAGCGTGGCCTGCGCGAACTCGTCGGCATCGCGCTGCAGCGAATCGAGCAGCGACGCGATGTCGGGCTGCGAGAAATGCCGATCCAGCGTTTCGCGGCGCTGCGCCAGGCTGGCGCCGTCGGCCGGGCGGGCGGCGCTGCGCAGCAGCTGTTCGATCTGCTGCTCGTCTCGCGCTGCCAGCAGGCGCGCGCCGAGCTCGGGCAACTCGTCGGCATCGACCCGCAGGTCGGCCAACCCGCAGGCGATGGCGTCGGCGGCGTGCAGCGCCTGCCCGGTCAGCGCCAGGTATTCGCCGATGCGCCCCGGGCAGCGGGCCAGGAACCAGCCGCCGCCGACATCGGGAAACAGGCCGATGTTGGTCTCCGGCATGGCCAGCACGGAACGCTCGGTGACCACGCGCCAGCGTGCTCCCTGGCTGATTCCCATGCCGCCGCCCATGACGATGCCGTCCATCAGCGCCACGTAGGGCTTGGCATAGCCGTGGATCAGGTGATTGAGCTCGTACTCCTCGGTGAAGAACGCGTCCAGTGCCGGATCGCCGGCGAGTGCGGCACGGTGGAAGAACTTGAGGTCGCCGCCGGCGCAGAGTGCCGGCGGCCGTCCGTCGGCCGTGGCCCCGCGCAGCACGACTCCGACGATGCCCGGGTCGGCCGCCCAGGCACGCAGCGCCTCGGTCATCACGCGCACGCCCTGAAGGTCCAGCGCGTTGAGCGCCTGCGGCCGGTTCAGGCGCAGCAGGCCCATGTGGCCATGGCGCTCGGCCACGACCCCGGCGTTCGACGGGTTTTCCGGCAAGGTCAACGAAGTCTCCGGTGGATGCGGGTATCGGCCCCGGCGCCCGCGAGCGCGCCGCAGCCGGGTCGGCGCGGCAGTTTAACGAAGCCCCCGGCGCGCCGGGCACGCCGGCCATGACCCCCGAAGCTTGTCGGGGATCATGGATGCTCGCGCTCGCGGCGCCTAGGAGCCTGGGCGGCAGAGGGAGCCGTCGCGAAATTCGCCAGGGGCGAGGACAGTTCGGCGGCGGTGAGGAGCCCATAGGGGCACTATGGGCGACGAATCGACGCCGGAATGGACCGTCCCTGGCGAATTGCAGCAGGCTCGACCTCTGCCGCCCAGGCTCCTATGATGAAACCGTTTGAAACAAGCGCGCCATCGGCGCGCCAGGCTGCGCGCATCATGCTCGTCCAGACTCCCCGGGAAATCTCCATCCGCCTGCCACGCACCACGCTGCGCGGGTTCCTGGAAATACCGGCGCGCTGCCGCGGCGTGGTGCTGTTCGTGCACGGCAGCGGCAGCAGCCGCTTCAGCCGTCGCAACCGCTTCGTCGCCGAGCAGTTGCGTGCCGCGGAACTGGGCACCCTGCTGTTCGACCTGCTCACCCCGCGCGAGTCCGAGGTGGACGAGCAGACACGGCACTACCGCTTCGACATCCGGCTGCTGTCGCAGCGCGTGATCGACGTGCTCGACTGGAGCCTGGCGCGACATAACCTGCGCGAGCACGACATCGGCCTGTTCGGTGCGAGCACTGGCGCCGCCGCCGCGCTGGTGGCGGCGGCCGAACGCCCGCAACGGGTGGCCGCGGTGGTCTCGCGCGGCGGGCGCCCCGACCTCGCGGGCGCGGCGCTCGCCCGGGTCCAGGCGCCGACCCTGCTCATCGTCGGCGCGAACGACCCCGAGGTGCTCGAGCTCAACCGCGAGGCGGCGGCGCAACTGCGCTGCGAGCACCGGATCGACGTGGTCGCCGGCGCATCGCACCTGTTCGAGGAGCCGGGAACCCTGGCCGAGGCGGCGGCAGCGGCCTGCGCGTGGTTCCAGCGGCACCTGGGAGCGACGACGAATCCACGCTGAGCGCGCGGCTCGGATCAGGTCGCGGAATCGAGCTCCGGCTCGGCGTCGGTCTGCGGCGCCGGCGTCTGCACCAGCGGCAGCCCCAGTTGCAGGCGGCTTCTCAGAACCTTGGCGTGCCCGGGGCGCACCGGCACCACCGACGCATCCACTCCACGGCGTATCGCGAAACGCCGCAGCGCGGTGTCGCGCGCCTGGGGCACCAGCAACACGTTGCCCTCCTGGCGCTGCAACGCGGCGACCAGCGGCGTGTGCGCGCGCGGGCCGCGCTCGATGACCACGCCGACCTCGCCGCCGACCAGTTCCACGTACACCCCGGGTGGGTACAGCCCGAGCACGCGCAGCAAGGTCGCCCCCATCGCGTCCGGATGGTCCGAAGGGCCCAGCAACGCGCCCCGTGCGGCCATCGCGGGGGTCAGCGCGGCCCGCGTCTTGCGCGTGCTCAGCTTGGCCGCGTAGACGTCGACCCGGCGCAGCATTTCAGCCGCGCGCGGCCCCGGCTCGAGGGGCTCGGAGTCGGGCGCATCATGCACCGTGTGGTGGCCCCTGACGGCCTGCAGCCACAACGCATCGTCGACACCCGCCTTCTCCAGCGCCTCGGCGCCGCGCTCGGCGTGGTGCCGGATCACGTCACGCTGCGCCGCGCTGGGCGGCTCCGCCTGGCGCGCCAGCAGGTCCTGCAGCGGGCCCATGGCCACGTTCATGGTCAGCGCGGCACAAGCAATGCTGCGGATCTCGGGTTGCGACCACTCCAGCCAGTCGGCGCCCAGCACGACCATCACCGCGCAGCAGATCGAGTGCAGCGCACTGTACTGCAGCGGGTTGTTGACCTTTTCATTGACCAGGTAGTAGAGGGCCAGGTCGGCGTGCCGGCGCGTGATGTCGAGCAGGTCGTCCACCGCGCCCTGGGCGCGCTCCAGCCAGGCCGCGTCGGGCGTTTCGCTGCCGAGCAGCTGTGTGACCTTGCCACGCACGCGCTCGACGCTGGCAAGACCCTCGTCGATGCGCTGCGCGTATTCACGCGCGGCCGTCGTATCCTCGACGGCCGGGGAGAGATCCACGGACTCGTTCATGACTTCCTTCGCATCATCCGCGCAGGGCAACTCGCGAAGGGGGCGCTACTTGCAAGAGCATCGGCAGTTCGACGGGTATTTCGCTCGAGAACACGGCGCCTATGCTAATCCACCGTTATCTTGATGGGGCAACCGCCCCACATCTGGTTACCCCGGAGACATGTGCATGGCACGCGTACAGCTTTTCGTCGGACAGATTCGCCCGCTGCCCGAGTCCGGCCGGCCCACCGGCATGTACAAGCAGCCGGTGGTCGCGACCCTGCAGTTGGGACATCTGGGTCTCGCCGGGGACCAGCAGGCCGATCCACGCGTGCATGGCGGCCCGGAAAAAGCGGTGCACCTGTACCCGGCCCGGCACTATGCCGAGCTGGCAAGGGCCTTTCCCGATGCGGCGCCGCTGCTGGTGCCCGGCTCGATCGGCGAGAACCTGAGCAGCGCCGAGCTCGACGAGCGCGACGTGCGGGTGGGCGACGTATGGCGCCTCGGAAACGCGCTGCTGCAGGCCTGCCAGCCGCGCAACCCCTGCTGGAAGATCGACGAGCGCTTCGGCTGCCAGGGCATGGCCGCATTCATCGTTGCCCAGCGCATCACCGGCTGGTACTGGAGGGTCGTGCAGCCGGGCCTGGTCGAGCCCGGCGACGCGCTGGAACTGGCGCAACGCACCCCCCGGGCAGCCACGCTGCGCGAGGCGCTCGACACCTGGCACGCGCCGCAGCCAAGCGTCGGCGATCTGCAGCGGCTGGCGCAGACCCCGGGCATCGCCGCGCACTGGCGCTCACGCATCGAGCAGCGCGTGGCCTGGCTGCTCGCGCAAGCGCCCGCAGCCGCGCAGGAAGGCCAGGCGCCGGCGCCGGTCAAGGCGCCGGCACCGCGCCCATCACCGTGAACCACTGGGCGGTGTCGGCGAAGCGCTGCGCGCGGGCGCGGGCGTAGCCCAGGCGCGCCTGCCCGAAGGCGCGCTGCGCGGCCAGCACCTGCAACAGGTCGCCGGCTCCGGCGGCGTAGGCCGCTCGCTGCAACTGCAGCGATTCATCGGCGCTGCGCAGCGCCGCCTGCTGCGCGCGCAGCAGCCGGGCGTCGTGGTCCAGCGCCTGCAGCACGTCGGCCACCTGGTTGAACGCCAGCAGCACGGTCTGCCGGTACACCGCGAGCTGGGCCTGGTAGGCCTGCTGCGCGGCACGTCGCTGCGCGCGCAGCGCGCCCCCGTGCCACAACGGCGCGGACAAGGCCGCCGAAAGCCCCCACGCGCTGCCGCCCGCGAACAGCGCGCCCAGGGTCGCCGACTGCGCGCTCCAGTCGGCGCCCAGCGTGACATGCGGGTACAGGTTGGCGGTGGTCACGCCCAACGCGGCGCTGGCCGCGTGCAGGTCGGCCTCGGCCGCGGCGATGTCCGGGCGCCGGCGTACCAGCTCCGACGGCACCACCAGCGGCAGCGCGTCGGGCAGTCGCCAGCGCGTCAGCTGGAAATCCGGCGCGCGCCATTCGGCAGCGTTGTCGCCGACCAGGCGCGCCAGCGCATCGTGCGCCAGGGCCAATTGCTGCTGCAGCGGCGCGCGCAGGGTCTCGTCGGCGGCCAGCTGGCTCTCGGCGCTGAGCAGGTCGGCACGCGAGGCGCGGCCGGCGCGCAGCGCCAGACCCACCAGATCGACCCCGCGGCGGTCGGCCTGCAGCACCTGTTCGAGCGCGTCCAGCTGCTCGCGCGCCGAGGCCGCCTGCACGGCCTGCCCCACGACCTGCCCGGACAGGGCCAGGCGCGCCGCATCCAGCTGGTGCCCTTGCGCACGCGCCAGCGCCGCCTGCTGTTCGACCAGGCGGCGGGTGCCGCCGAAGGCATCGGGCGCGTAGCTGACCAGAGGTCCCGCCGCATAAAGCTCCGAGGCGCCCGGGACGGGGCTCGAGCGGGTGCGCGAGGCGACTGCCTGGGCGTCGAACTGCGGCAGCAGGCCGCCGCGCGCGACCCGCACCGCCTCGCGTGCCTGCTCGAGCACCGCGCGCGCCTGTTGCAGCGTGGGACTGCGAAGCAGGGCCCGCTGCACCGTGGCATCGAGTTGCGGCGAGTCGAAGCCGCGCCACCAGTACTGCGGCAGTGCGACCCCCGGCACGATCCGCTGCGCCGGCTCCGACGGGCCGGGCGCGGGCAGGCGCGGGGCGCCGGGCACGTAGCCGGTGGCCGACGGGGCCCCTGGCGCACGGTAATCGGGCCCCACGGCGCAGGCCCCGGCGCCGAGCAGCAGGACCAGCGCGGACAGGCCCCGGCACCAGCGCGCGGCGCCGCGAAGGCGTGGGCACTCACTCATAGCGCAAGGCCTCGATGGGGTCCAGGTGCGCGGCCTTGCGCGCCGGGTAGTAGCCGAAGAACACTCCCACGGCGGCGGCGAAGCCGAAACCCCCGGCCATGGCCGCCGGCGACAGCAGCGTGGGCCAGTGGGCCAGCATCGATACCGCGGCCGACAGCGCCACGCCGCAGGCGATGCCTGCCACTCCACCGGTGGCGCTGAGGAACACCGCCTCGGCCAGGAACTGCCACAGCACGTGCAGGCGCCGCGCGCCGATGGCCATGCGCAAGCCGATCTCGCGCGTGCGCTCGGTCACCGACACCAGCAGGATGTTCATGATGCCGATGCCTCCGACCAGCAGCGAGATCGACGCCACGACCGCGAGCAGCAGGGCCATGATGGCCGACGAGCTCTGCGCGGTCTCGGCGATCTGGCTCAGGTTGCGCACCGAGAAGTCCGCGGTGTCACCGGCGCGGATGCGGTGCCGGCGGCGCAGCACCTCGGTGACCTGGCGCATGGCCTCGCCCACCTGCTCGGGGCTGGCCGCCTGCACGAAGATCACGTTGACGTAGCCACTCAGGCGCGGCGGAATGTTGTAGGGGTTGGGCGGCGCCGGGAACGCCGCCGCCGTGTTGCTCACCGGCACGCTGGCGCTTCCCAGAGCGGTCACCGCCACTGCCTGCGACTGGCTCGGAGCGGCCACCCCCAGGATCTTCTGCTGCGCGGCGCTGAAGGGCAGCATCACGAGGTCGTCCTGGTCCTGGCCGTAGGGCGTCTGGCCCTTCGCCGCGAGCAGGCCGACGATGCGCACGCTGCGGCCCTTGACCAGCATGCCGGCCCCCAGCGGGTTCTCGTGCGCGCCGAACAATTCGCGCGCCACGGTCTGTCCGATCACCGCCACCATGGCTGCCGAGCGCTCGTCGGCCGCCTCGAGGCCGCGCCCGCTCGCCACGTGCCAGTTGGTCATCGGCAGGTAGGCCGGGGTCACGCCCTGGATGCTGGTGCTCCAGTTGTTGCTGGCGTACTGCACCTGGCCGAGCTGGCGGATCATCCAGGCCACGCCGGACACCGCGCTGGCATCGCGGCGCAACGCGCGCGCGTCGGCGGTGGTCAGCGTGGACGCGCTGCCGAAGCCCGCGCGCACCCCCGTGCGCGTCGTCGCACCAGGCACGACGACCAGCAGATTGGTGCCCAGGCTCTCGATCTGCCGGCGCACCGCGGCGTTGGCGCCCTGCCCCACCGCGACCATCACGATCAGCGCCGCCACGCCGATGAACACCCCGAGCATGGTCAGCGCCGAGCGCATCTTGTTGCGCGCGATGGCCTGCGCGGCGGCGGCCACGATCATGCCGGCGAAACCGCTGCCGCTCAACGCGGACGGTGCTGCGTCCGGCGCCGACGCCCGTGCCGATTCCTGTGCCGGCTCGGCCGTCGGCGCGCCGCCGTCGACGTCGGTCGGATGGGCATTGCGCAGGTCGGACACGATGCGTCCGTCGCGCATCGTGATCACGCGGTCGGCGTAGGCGGCGATATCGCTTTCGTGGGTCACCACCACCACGGTCACGCCCTGCTCGACGTTGAGCCTGCGCAGGGTGTGCATGATCTCGTGCGACGTGCGGGTGTCGAGGTTGCCGGTCGGCTCGTCGGCCAGCAGCAGCGCCGGGCGGTTGATCAGCGCACGGGCGATGGCCACGCGCTGCTGCTGACCACCGGAGAGCTGCCCCGGCGTGTTGGACTCGCGTCCGCTCAGGCCCAGGCGCGCCAGCGCCTCGCGCGCGCGCTGCACCCGCTCGCGCCGCCGCGCCGGCCCGCCACTGCCATACAGCAGCGGCAGCGCCACGTTGTCCAGCGCGCTGGTGCGCGCCAGCAGGTTGAAGCTCTGGAACACGAATCCGATGCGCTCGCCGCGCAGGCGCGCCAGCGCCGGTTCGTCGAGCCCGGCGACATCGACCCCGTCGAAGCGGTAGCTGCCGCCGCTGGCGCGGTCGAGGCAGCCGCAAAGGTGCATCAGCGTGGATTTTCCCGAACCCGACGAACCCATGATGGCGAGGAATTCGCCGCGCGCCACCCGCAGGTCGACGGCATCGAGCGCGCGCACCTCGGTGCCGCCGGCCACGTAGACCCGCGAGACCTGGCGCAGTTCGATGACCGCGGGCGGCGCGCTCGACATGCCCGATCTCCCCGAGCTTCGCGCCTACAGCCCGAAGCGCATCGGCGTGGCCGCGCGCGCCGCGGCGGCCGACGGCCGCTGCTCGCCCACGATCACCTCGTCGCCCTGCGCCAGCGCGCCGCCGAGCAGCTCGGCATGGGTGTCGTCGTCGAGCCCGATGCGTACCGGCACCGCCACCGGACGACCGTCGCGCAGCATCCACACACGCTGCTGCGCCGCGGCGCCGCGGCCCGCGCCGGTCGCGCCCTGCGGCATGCCGGAAGGCTGGAAGCGCAGCGCCTGGTCGGGCACGCGCAACACGCCGTCGCGCTGCGCGGTGACGATGCTCACGGTGGCGGTCATGCCCGGCTTGAGCAGCAGCTGCGGGTTGTCTACGGCGACCACGACGTCGTAGGTGATGACGTTCTGCACCGCCTGCGGCGCCTGGCGCACCTGCACCACGCGGGCGTCGAACACCCGCCCCGGCCAGGCCTCCACGCTGAAGCGTGCGGTGTCGCCGGTGTGCACGCTGCCGATGTCGCTTTCGCTGACATTGGCGTCGACCTGCATGCGTGTCAGGTCGGTGGCGATCAGGAACAGCGTGGGGGTCTGGAAACTGGCTGCAACCGTCTGGCCGATGGTGACATTGCGCGACACCACGGTGCCGTCGACCGGCGAGACGATGTCGGTGTAGCCGAGGTTGACGCGGGCCGCCTCCAGCGAGGCCTCGCGCTCGCGCACCGTGGCCTGGTCGAGCAACACCTGCGCGCGGGCCTGGCGCAGGGCGTTGCGCGCGGCATCGACCACGTCCTGCGACACCACGCCGCGCCCGACCAGCCCGGCCTGGCGGGCCTCGTTGATGCGCGCGTACTCCAGGTTCGCGCGGTCCTTCTGCAATTGAGCCCGAGCCACGCCGAGCTGCGCGGTGTTCTGGTCGACCACGGTCTGGTAGGGGCGCGGATCGATGCGCGCGCACAGCTGTCCCTTGCGCACGCGGGTGTTGAAGTCGCAGTACTGGGCCTGGATCACCCCCGACACATACGAGCCGACGATGACCGTGAGCACCGGATTGACGGTGCCCGTGGCGCTGATGCTGCGTGCCACCGTGCCGCGCGTGACCGGCGCGCGCAGGTATTGCACGGCAGGGCTGCGATGCCCGGCCCACCACGCGACGGCCAGCGCGGCCAGCACCACCCCGGCGAGCCCGCCGATCCACGCCAGGCGGCGCTGCAGCGATGCTGTTTTCCAGCGCGACACGGATGACCTCCCGAAATCTTCGGTGACATCCTGTCTTGTACGCCCGGCAGCAGGCGCCGCGCGTTGACCCAGATCAGCGCGACGCTCCGGCGCGCAGGGCTCCCATCAAGTGGATGGCCTGGCCGGGAAAGGCCCAGTCGATCACGCTCGACAGCGCCCAGCAGGCGATGCTGGCCAGCAGGAACACGAGCATGCGGCGCACCAGCCCGGGTTCGAGCCAGTCCTCCAGGCGGCGATGCAGCCACCAGGCCACGATGGGGTAGGCCACGATCGACAGCAGCAGGGAGTACATGGGATGGGCGCGGGTCGGGTTGTGCCGATTGTAGGAACGCGAGCGTCCCGTTCGACGCCCTCAGCCTTGGTAACCCGACCCCAGCAGCGGCGGCTCGGCCATCAGCGCGACCTGCTCGCGCAGTTCCAGGATGCGGTCCTGCCAGTAGCGCTCGCTGCCGAACCACGGGAACGCGGCGGGGAACGCAGGATCGTGCCAGCGCTGCGCGATCCACGCGCTGTAGTGCAACAGGCGCAGGGTTCGCAGGGGCTCCACCAGATGCAGCTCGCGGCGATCGAACTCGCGGAACATCTCGTAGCCGCGCAGCAGGGCGGCGAACTGCGCTCGCATGTCGTGCTCGTCGCCGGACAGCAGCATCCACAGGTCCTGCACCGCTGGGCCGCTGCGGCTGTCGTCGAAATCGACGAAATGCGGGCCGTCGTCGGTCCAGTGCAGGTTGCCGACATGGCAGTCTCCATGCAGGCGCAACGACTGCGGCTGGCCCGCCCGCTGCCAGGCCTCGCGCGCCCCCTGCAGCGCCTGCTCGGCCACGCTGCTCCAGGCCGCGAGCAGGGACTCGGGAACCCACTTGCCCTGAAGCAGGAAATCGCGCGATCGCGTACCGAAGCTTTCGATGTCCAGGGCCGGCCGATGCCGGTAGGAGCTGCCGGCGCCGACCGCGTGCATGCGTCCGAGGTAGCGCCCCAGCCATTCCAGCGTGTGTTCGTCGTCCAGCTCCGGGGCACGCCCGCCCTGGCGCGGGAACAGTGCGAAACGGTGCCGCCCCCAGGCGTGCAGCGTGCGCCCACCCAGCTCGAGCGGCGGCACCGCCGGGATCTCGCGCTGCGCCAGCTCGCGCGTGAAGGCGTGCTCCTCGGCGATCTGCGCGTCGCTCCAGCGCCCGGGTCGGTAGAACTTGGCGATCAGCAGCCCGCCTTCGTCGAGCCCGACCTGGAACACGCGGTTCTCGAAGCTGTTGAGCTGCAACAGGCGGCCGTCGCAGCGCGGCCCGACGCTGTCGACGGCGTTGAGCACGGCGTCGGGGGTCAGGTCGGCGTAGGGAATTTCGGAGGTGTCGTGGGTCACGGCGGGGTCGTGGCCGGCGCCCCCGGAAGGCGGATGCGCCGGAGGGCGCAGTGTACGCGTGCGACGCAAGCACCGACCGGCGCCGCCGCTGGGCGGCCTGCGTCAGCTCGCGTCGCCGGGCGTACCCTGGCGCAGCAGGCGCAGACCGTTGAACACCACCAGCAGGCTGGCGCCCATGTCGGCGAACACCGCCATCCACATGGTGGCGTTGTCGAACAGCGCCAGGTAGAAGAACACGGCCTTGATTCCCAGCGCCAGCGTGATGTTCTGCCACAGCACGCGGTGGGTGCGGCGCGACAGCCGCACCGCCTCGGGGACCCTGCGCAGGTCGTCGTTCATGATCACCACGTCGGCGGCTTCCATGGCGATGTCGGTGCCGGCGCCGCCCATCGCGAAGCCGATGTTGGCCGCGCTCAGCGCCGGCGCGTCGTTGATGCCGTCGCCCACCATCGCCACTCCGCCCTGCCCGGCCATGCGCTCGACCAGCGCGCGCTTGTCCTCGGGCAGCAACCCGGCGTGCACGCTGTCGATGCCGACCTCGCGCGCGACCGCGCGCGCCGTGGCCGCGTTGTCCCCAGTGAGCATGAGAACGCTCACGCCCAGCGCGGCCATCTGCGCCACCGCCAGACGGCTTTGCGCGCGCGCCGTGTCGGCCACCGCGAACAAGGCCAGCGGACCTTGCTCGTCGGCCAGCACGCTCACGCTGCGCCCCTGGTTCTCGTGCTCGCGCAACTGGGCCTCCAGGTGTGGCGAGCACTGGCCTCGCTCCTCGATCCAGCGGTGGTTGCCCAGCAGGTAATCACGACCGTCGATACGTCCGCGCACGCCGCGCCCCGGCTCGGCGGCGAAGGCCTCCACGGTCGGCCCGCGCTGCTGCGGCGGCAGCCCGGCGACCAGGGCCTGCGACACCGGGTGTTCGGAGCGCGCGGCCAGCGCGCGAGCCAGCGCGCAAAGCCTGGGCATGTCCGCGCCCGGCGCCAGCGGCAGCTGCGCCACCAGACGCGGCCGCCCCTCGGTCACCGTTCCGGTCTTGTCGAGCGCCACCACGCGCAGGCTGCGCGCCTGCTCCAGGTACACGCCGCCCTTGATCAGGATCCCCCGACGCGCCGCGGCGGCCAGTCCGCTGACCACGGTCACGGGTGTCGAGATGACCAGCGCGCACGGGCAGGCGATGACCAGGAGCACCAGCGCCTTGTACACCGATGCCTGCCAGGGCTGGCCCAGCAGCAGCGGCGCGCCCAGCGCCACGGCCAGCGCGACGCCGAATACCGCGGGCGTGTAGACGGCCGCGAAACGGTCGACGAAGCGTTGCGTCGGCGCCCGCCGCGACTGCGCCTGTTCGACGGCGTGGATGATGCGCGCCAGCACGGTGTCGCCGGCCGCTCGCGTGACCTCGTACTCCAGCGCGCCATCGCGATTGACGGTACCGGCGAACACCTCGTCGCCCGGCCCCTTGTCGGCCGGGATGCTCTCGCCGGTGACGGCCGATTCGTCCACCGCAGCCTGGCCACGCAGCACGCGGCCGTCGAGCGCAAGGCGTTCGCCGGGGCGTGCCCTCGCCAGCGCGCCGACCTGCACCGTGCTGGCCTGCACTGCCTGCCAGGAGCCATCGTCCGCACGAACCTCGACGCGTGCCGGCGACAGCGCCAGCAGCGAGCCGATGGCGTCGCGCGCGCGCTGCACCGAGCGCGCCTCGATCAGCTCGGCCAGCGAGTACAGGGCCATGACCATCGAGGCCTCGGGCCACTGCCCGATGGCGAAGGCCCCAAGCACGGCCACGGACATCAGCGCGTTGATGTCCAGTCTGGCACGCAGCAGCGAGCGCAGGCCCTTGCGCAGCACGTCGAGACCGGCCAGCCCGATGGCGCAGGCGGCCAACGCCATGCCGGTGGCGACCCAGGCGGGAGTTCCTGCGCCGAATCCATGCGCGGCCTCGGCCGCCAGCGCCACCGCGAGTGCGGCACCCAGGCGCAGCCACTGCAGGCGGCGCCGTGCGTCACGACCACCCGGCGGCGGTGCATCGGCCACGCCGCGGGTGCGGAAACCCGCGTGCTCGATGGCCGCGACGATGTCGGGCCACAGCGGCGGCGGCGCATCCACCTGCAGGACGCGGGCGTCGAGGTCGAAACGCAACGCACGAATCGCGTCGAACGGCTCCAGCGCCGCACGGATCTGGCCCTCCTCGGTCGGGCAGTCCATCGTCGGCACGCCGAGCATCAGGGTCTCGGGCCCGGCAGGCGGCAGCGCAAGGCTCTCGCAGGCCTCGCGGCCGCAAGCTGCGCCGTGCTGGTGCTCATGCTCGTGCTGGTGCGCAGTTCGGGAACTGCTGCCGCAGCACCCCGCCGAAGGGGTTTCCAAAGGGTTCCTGTGGTTCATGAGGAGATTGGAAAACCTGAAGCAACTACAGAGTCAAGGACCTACACTGAAGGCCCTGCGAGGAGTAAGACCATGGCGACCATGCGAATCGGCGAGTTGGCCAGCGCCTGCTCGACCCCCATCGAGACCATCCGCTATTACGAACACGAGGGCCTGCTGCCGCAGCCGCCGCGCAGCAGCGGCAACTTTCGGCTCTACGACACGCGGCATCGCGAGCGCCTGCAGTTCATCCGCTATTGCCGCAGCCTCGACATGTCGCTCGATGAAGTGCGCCTGCTGCTGCGTTTCAAGGACGCCCCCGAGCGAGATTGCGGCGATGTCAATGCGCTGCTCGACGAGCACCTGGAGCATGTATCGCGGCGCATTCGCCAGCTGCGCGCGCTGCAACGCCAGTTGCGTGAACTGCGCGGGCATTGCGGCGCAGCCCGCAGCGCCGGGCACTGCGGCATCCTGCGCGGGCTCACACGGGCCGCTCACGACGCCCCCGTGGCCGCCCCGGAACGCCCGTCGCACGTCGCCGGTTGATCCGGCGAATGTCTACAACGCCCCCGGCAGCCAGTGGCGCAGCAGACCCGTGCAGACCACGCCGACGAGCACGGTGGGCAGCGTCGGCAGGCGCGTGGCGGCCAACACGGTGATCCCCAGGCCGAGCAGATCGGCGAGATTGGTCGTCGCGAAGGACGGAGCGATCGCCGACACGAGAACGCAGCCGGGCGCGACCTGCATCAATGCGCGCAGCCGCGGGTTCGGTACGCGGTCCCCGAGCAGCAGATAACCCAGGATGCGCGTTGCGTAGGTTGCAACCCCCATGAGCACGATGGTGACGAGGCTCGCCAGGCCCATCACACCCCGTCCCGATAGGACCACCACAAGGCGCTCAGCACACCGGCGCCGGCGCCGATCGGCAGATACCAGGGGCCGGCAAGCACACGGCTGAGCAGGCCGGCGCAGAACAGGCTGACCAGCCAGGGGCGAGCGGTTCGACGCCCTTGCCACATGCTGCGCAGCAGCAGCAGGAACACGGCGACGAAGGCCATGTCGAAACCGTAGCGCCTGGGATCTCCGACCAGCGGCCCGAGTCGCGCGCCCAGAGTCGCGCACCCCACCCACGAAACGTACAGCCCGGCGGCCGCGCCGAGGTAGTACAGCGTGCTGATCCGGGGCCGCGCATGGCGCTGCGCATCGCCATACGCGAGGGCCCAGCTCTCGTCGCTCATCAGGAAAAGGGCCGCCAGCGCGCGGCGGCGCGGCAGGTGGCGCATCAGCGGCGCCAACGCGGCGCCGAGCAGGATGTGCCGACTGTTGATCAGCAGGGTCATGGCGACGATCAGCAGCACGTCCGGCGGGTGGCTCCACACCCGCAAGGCCGCGAACTCCGAGCCACCCGCGAAGTTCAGTCCGGTCAGCAGCGCGACGCTGAGCATGCCGAGCCCGCGCTCGGCAGCGCGCGCGCCGAGCACCAGCGCCACCGGAGCGAAGCCGATCTGCAGCGGCAGCGAGTCGACGAGTCCGCGCCGGAACTCGCTCGCCGGGGAGGCGCCGAGCCCCGACGGCGGGGCTGCGGCAGCTGGTGCATGCAGGTTGCTCATCTCGGGATCCATCGGCGACCCATTCTCGGCCGGATCCCAGCACCTGTGTCGGGGTTCGCGCTGCTCTACGCCTGCTTCAACGCCCGGCTACGGCGCGACATCGGCTCGCGCAAACGCGGCCCCTGCCGCCGCACCGCTGTCAGTGCGCAAGCGACGCCAGGTAGGCCGCCACCGCGCGCGCGTCGCGCGCGTCCATGCGGTACGGAGGCATCGGTGGCAGCGGGTGGCTGCCGTCGGGGCGCTCGCCGGTGCGCAGCAGGTGCACGACCTGCGCCGTGGTCCAGCCCGCCGGCAAGCCGGCGATCGCCGGCGCGCGCACGGCCCAGGGCCGCGGGTGCAGCGGACGCGAGCCGATCGGGGCTCCCTGCAGCCAGCGCGACATGTCGAGCCTGCCGCCGGGGCCGCGCGGGGTGTGGCAATCGGCGCACATCGCCACGTGCATGACCAGGTAGCGCCCGAGCCGCACCTGCGACGAGTCCGCGCCGGGCTGCTGCGCGGCGGCGGCCATGACGCTGCCGCACAGCAGGGCCAGTGCCAGGCCCATGCGCAGGCACGTGCCGCGAGAACGGGCGGCCGCGATCGTGAGGGGGTGCATGCGTGAGTCTCCGGATCGAGTCAGGGTTGCACGGGGCCCGCGGCCGCCGCTGCCGGCACGACGTCGGATCCCGCCTGCACGCATTGTGCTGCAGGCGCAGCGGCCCGCCGCGCATAGCGCTGGGCCAGCACCGCGCAGGCCATGAGCTGGATCTGGTGAAACAGCATCAGCGGAAGCACGATCAGGCCTACCGAAGAGCCCGCGAACAGGATGTTGGCCATCGGCAGGCCGCTGGCCAGGCTCTTCTTGGATCCGCAGAACACGATGCTCACCTCGTCCTGCGTGCTGAAGCCCAGGCGCCGGCTGAGCCAGGTGGTGATGGCCAGCACCACGGCCAGCAGCAGCGCCGCCAGCCCCAGCAGCAAGAGCAGCGAACCGACACCGATCTGGTGCCACAGGCCGCGAACGACGCTTTCGGAAAACGCCGTGTAGACCACCAGCAGGATGGAGCCCCGGTCGACCAGTCCCAGCACCCGCCGGTTGCGCGACATCCATGCGCCCAGCCACGGCCGCGACAGCTGCCCGGCGAGGAACGGCACGAACAATTGGCGCGTGATGTCCCACACCGCATGCAGCGAGAAGCCTCGACCGCCGACGCTGAGCACAAGGCCGACGAGCAGCGGCGTGATGACGATGCCCAGCAGGTTCGACAGCGATGCGCTGCACACCGCGGCCGGCACGTTGCCGCGGCCGATGGACGTGAACGCGATGGACGACTGGATGGTCGACGGCAGCATCGACAGGAAGATCAGCCCGAGCACCAGCGGCGGAGCCAGCAGCCCGCGCACCAGCCAGCCCAGGCCGAGGCCCAGCAGAGGGAACAGCACGAAGCTGCTGGCGAACACCAGCAACTGCAGGCGCCAATGGGTCAACCCGGCCACCACCGCTTCGCGCGACAGGCGCGAGCCGTACAGGAAGAACAGCAGCGCGATCACCCCCTGGGTGACATGCCCCACCACCACCGCGCCCTCGCCGCTTGCCGGCATCACGGAGGCCAGGCCGACCGTGCCGAAAATGGCCAGGATGTAGGGATCGAGGTTCCAGCGTGCCAGGAAGGAAGGGGCTGCCATGGGAAGGGATCGGGGTTCGCGATTGCGGGAGGACGATGTTCGCGCGCCAGCTTGTAATTGGCAAGAGGCATGACCACAATATCAGTCATCATGGACGACGATGACAAGGGGCCGCTGTTCGACCCGCTGCTGCTGCGCACCTACCTGGCCGTGGCGCAGATGCGGCATTTCACGGAAGCCGGGCGGCGCCTGGGCCTGACCCAATCCACCGTCAGCCAGCATGTGCGGCGTCTCGAGCAACAGGCCGGGCGCCGCCTGCTGGCGCGCGACACCCATGGCGTGTCGCTGACCCACGACGGCGAGGCCATGGTGGGCTTCGCGCGCTCGATGCTCGAATTGCAGCAGCGTGCGAAGGCGCATTTCAGCGGCTCGGAACTTCGCGGCAGCCTGCGCTTCGGCGTCGGCGACGACCTCGTGTCGTCGCGCCTTCCCGACATCCTGCGCGAGTTCGCGCGCAGCCATCCGCGCGTGGACCTGGAACTCACCGTGGGACTGAGCGCCGGCCTGCTCGACAAGCTCGACGCCGGCGATCTCGACCTGGTGTTCGCCAAGCGTCGGCGCAGCATCGGGCGCGGGCAGTTGATCGCGCGGCGGCGCCTGCGCTGGGTCGCCGCCCCGGGCTTCGCGCTCGAGCCGGGGCAGGCGATTCCCCTGATCGTCTACGCACCGCCCAGCATCACCCGCGACCTGGCGGTCGAGGCGCTGGACAAGGCAGGACTGGCCTGGCGCATCGTTTGCACCAGCGGAAGCTTCGGCGGACTCATGGCGGCCACGCTGGCCGGGCTGGGCGTGACCGCGCAGAACGACACCCTGGTGCCGCCAGCGCTGCGCGGCGGCGCCGAGGCGCTGCGCCTTCCCGAACTCGGCGACGTCGAGTTCGTCGTCGTCGAGCGCCTGTCGGGCTCGAGCCCGGCGGCCCGCTCGCTGGCGGCGCTGATCCAGGCCAACGGGGACCGACTGTAGCTCCGACTGCCGACGCATCGTGAGCGGATGCAACGATGCGTGAAGCCACGAGACACGATGCGGGCGCCCGCGCCTGCTGCGTCGCGCGCTGACCCGATTCGACACATTCGCGAACTTGACGCCAGCAGGTCGCGAATTATTCTTTTTTGCACATCGAACGCATTCCAACAAGCAGGGGAGGCATTCCATGCCGCAAGCAAGCCTACGCAAGGAGGCGGGCGCGATTGGCCTGCTGTTCGCCAGTGTCAGCGCGATGATCGGTTCAGGCTGGCTGTTCGCCGGCCTGCACGCGGCGACCACCGCGGGACCGGGCGCCATCGGGTCGTGGGTGATCGGCGCGGTGGCCGTGCTGCTGCTCGCACTGGTGTTCTCCGAGATCACCACGATGATGCCCAAGAGCGGCGCGCTGGTGCACATGAGCTACGTCAGTCACGGGCTGATGGTCGGCAGGGTCTGGGGCTGGCTGCTGTTCTTCGCCTACGTGTCGGTCGCGCCGGTGGAGGTCGAAGCGGTGCTGACCTACGCGAACAACTACCTGCCGGGCCTGGTGGACACGCAGACCGGGGTTCTCACCTCGATGGGCTTCATCTGGGCCGCGGTGCTGCTGGCGGTGTTCGTGCTGCTCAACATGCTGATCATCCGCTGGGTGCTGATGATCAACACCGTGGCGACCTGGTGGAAGATCGCGATTCCGGTTTTGACCATCGTCGTGCTGGTGAGCCTGTCCGACCATCCGGGCAACCTGCACATCGTCAAGGGCGACGGCGGCGTCACGGGCATGTTCTCGGCGGTGGCGACGGCCGGCGTGATCTTCAGCCTGCTCGGCTTTCGCCAGGCCATCGACATGGCGGGCGAGACCGCCAACCCGGCGCGCAACATCCCGCTGGCGGTGATCGGCTCGGTGGTGCTCGCGTCGGTGATCTACATCGCGCTGCAGGTGGCGTTCCTGCTGGCGCTGCGGCCGGCGGACATCGCCAATGGCTGGAACCACCTGCACTTCGCCGGCATCACCGGGCCGCTGGCCGCCATCGCCGTCAGCGTGGGCGCGGCCTGGTGGGGGGTGATCCTGTATGCCGACGCCATCGTCTCGCCAGGCGCCACCGGATTCATCTACTCGACGGCCACGTCACGCATCACCATGGCCAATGGCGAGATGGGCTCGTTCCCCGACATGCTCTCGCGCATCAACGGCAACGGCGTTCCGATGGCCGCGCTGATCGTGACCTACCTGGTCGGGCTGGTGTTCTTCTTTCCCTTCCCGTCGTGGCAGAAACTGGTCGGCTACATCTCGTCGATCACCGTGCTGACCTACGGCCTGGGCGGCATCGTGCTGCTGCACCTGCGTCGCGCGGCGCCGGACGCACGGCGCCCCTTCAAGCTCGGCGGCGCGTGGCTGATCGCCCCGCTGTCGTTCATCGTGTCGACGTGGATCGTGCAATGGACCGGGCTGGCCACCGGCGACTTCCTGTTCGGCGCCATCGCCGTGCTGTTCGCGGTCTACGTCGTGTACTTCTACGGCAGCGGCTCGCAGCGCTCGGCAAGCTTCGGCTGGCGCCAGGGCTGGTGGCTGTTCCCGTACTTCGGCGGTCTGTGGCTGCTGCTGGTGCTTGGGCCCAGGGCCATGGGAGGTGACGGCGCCATGAGCTTCTACGAGTCGCTCGCCGCCGGCGCGCTGTTCAGCCTGGTGATTCTCGGCATCGCGCTGGGCATCGGACTGAGCGCCGAGGACACCAACGCGTACCTGCGCGAGATCTCCCGCAAGGAATCCGAGCCCGTGGCCCCCTGAGCACGGGCTCCGGGGCGCCGCCCGGGCAACGGCTCAGTCCACCGCCTCAGCGCGCGCCGAACGCCGCGGGCGTGTCGAACGGGCCCAACGCGCGCTGGTCGCCGGTTTCGGTCGCCGTGCCGGAATCGCCGTAAGGCCCCGTCGAGCCGCGCTCGCCCGGCTCGAGGCGGAACTGGGACGCCGTGTCCTGGAGCGCCGCGGCCTGCGCGTTCATCTCCTCGGCGTTCGCGGCGAGCTGCTCGGAAGCCGACGCATTCTGCTGGGTCACCGACGACAGCTGCGCGACGGCCTGGTTGATCTGCTGGATCCCGGTGGCCTGTTCCTCCGACGCGGAATTGATCTCCCGCACCAGCTCGGAGGTCTTGCCGATCGCCGGCAGCACCTCGCCCAGCAGCCTGCCGGCCGCCTCCGCCTGGCTCACCGACGAGGCCGCGAGATCGCCGATTTCCCTGGCCGCGGCCTGGCTCTTCTCGGCCAGCTTGCGCACTTCCGCGGCGACCACGGCGAAGCCCTTGCCGTGCTCCCCGGCGCGTGCCGCCTCGATCGCTGCGTTGAGCGCCAGCATGTTGGTCTGGTAGGCGATGTCGTCCACCAGCGAAATGCGCTCGGCGATCGACTGCATGGCCGACACGGTTCCCTGCACCGCGTCCCCGCCCTGCTGCGCCTGACGCGCGACCTGCTGCGCCGTGGTGTCGGTCAGGCTGGCGTTGTCGGCATTGCGCCGGATCGACACGCTGGCCTGCTCCAGCGTGGCCGAGGTCTGTTCCACCGACGCCGCCTGCTCGGAAGCCGCCTGCGAAAGGCTTTGCGACGTCGCCGACACCTGCGACGAGGCAGCCAGCAATTGGGCCGCCGACTGGCGCACCGATCCGATCACCGTCGTCAGGCGCTGGGTCATCTGCCCCATCGCGCGCAGCAGTTGCCCGGTCTCGTCGCGCGAGCCGGGGGGCACGTGCACCGTGAGATCGCCGTCGGCGATGCGCTGCACCACGTCGACGGCCTGGCCCAGCGGCCGCGTGATGGAGCGGGTGATGCTCCACGCCAGCGCGATGGCCAGCACCAGCGCCAGCGCCGCGGTCGCGATGCTGGTGCGCAACGCATGCTGATAGTCGGCCTGGCTGCCCGCGTACATCGCATCCATGCCACGCTGCTGGTCATCCAGCAGCCTTTGCATGGCCACGCCCAGTGCGTGCACGTGGGCACGCGACTTCTTCAGCCAGCTGTCGCTGGCGGCGGCGAAGTTGCCGGCGGACATCTCCCTCAGCACCTCCTGCTCGGCGCCCCGGCTGTCGCGCAGCACGCCCTTGAGCGCGTGCACGTCGGCGGCTGCCGTCGGGTCCAGCTTCATGGTCGACAGCGCGTGCATCGCGGCATTCGTCGACAGCTGGTTGACGTGGATCTGCTGCAGCGACGACTGCGGGCAGTTGTACTGCAGCAGGCACACCAGGGTCACGCGGGTGGTGCTCTGGAAATTGGTGAACGCGGTATTGGCCTGGCGTTCGGCAGCGACGCGGCTGCCGACGATGTCCTTCAGATTGGCCTGGATGTGGCGCGCCTGGATCACGCCGAAGGCGCTGGTCGCCAGCAGCAACAGCATGAGCAGCCCGAAGGCCAGGGACAGGCGCGAGCCGATGCGAAGACGTTGCAGCATGGTCGATGGATGCAGTGGGTTCCCGGGGACAGGCCTGGCCGCCACCGAGCGCGGTCGACGCCCGCCCACTGGCCCTACACCGCCAAGCTGACACAATTATGACACTGTCGCCATCGCCGTAGGCACAATTTCCAATCGCCGGACACAAGGGCAATGCGCCCCGGGCGCCAGCAATCCTGTTGCCGCGCTTGCGCTGGCGCAACGCAATGCGGCCTTCTCCGCCGGATACTGGTCGGCGTGGCGCACCGTCCCGGCGCGCCCGACTCGCGAACAAGGGGGTGCAGCCATGCGATGGCTCCTGGGCAAGCGCTGGATCTGGCTCTGGCTGCTGGGTGCGGCCTGCAGCTGTGCGCAGGCAGGCGAACCGACCTTCGTGGAAGGGCGCAACATTTTCATCGAGACCGGTGTCGAGGCTCCCGATCGCTCGCCGACCTGGTACGCATCGATGGTCGACAAGCCCTATGCGCCCGTGTTCCAGATGCTGGCCACGCAGGGCACGCAGGGGCGCTACTACCCCTACACCTACCCGGTGACCCTGAAGGACCTGATCCGCTTCCACGGCCACGACTGCGAAGGAACGATCCACGCAGCCGATGCGGCGTGGCTGGCGTTGCGGACCCTGTTCCCCGACGGCATCATCGATCGCAGCGTGCTGTGGGGCATCAGCGGCGATTCGCCATGCTGGTCCGACGCCGTGGCCTACCTCACCGGCGCGCGGGTGCAATACGGAAACCTCGGCTTTTTCCGCGACAGGCGCTACGGGCACGCCATCGTGCTGTACCGCACGGACACCCGGGTCGCCGTGCTGGCGACATGGAAACGCGGCATCAACAACATCCCGGGCGAACCCGTCATGCTCCCCGGCAGCATCGACTGGAAACCCAGGGTGAGCTCGGCCGAGATCGAGGCGCTCAAGGGCGTCGTGAAAAAAGCCGGCGGCAAGCCCACGCCCTACCAGGTGGACCTGATGCGCTACCAGCAATGGGAACTGGTCAACGACATCCTGCAACACCCGCTGAGCGAAAGCTACACCGCCCAGGTGATCCCGGATTTCGAATGGTCGCAGTGGATCGACCCCGCGAAGACCGTGCGCGCCCCCGTCGAGCGCACCGACGTGCGCCTGAAGAACCATCCCTATCGCAGCAGCCCGGTCGATCCCGGGCCGTGAGCCGGGCCGGCCGCGCGAAGCCGCCCCGGCCCGAGCCGCTCAGCTCAGGATTCGTACAGCTTGAACAGCGCCTGGGTGCCGTTGCGTCCGAGGCCGCGCTCGGCCATCTGCTCGTACAGCTTGCGCGCCAGCGACAGGCCGGGCAACTGCAAGCCCATCTGCTCGGCCTCGCCCAGCGCGATGCCCAGGTCCTTGAGGAAATGCTCGATGAAAAAGCCCGGTGCATCGTCGCCGGCGATGATGCGCGGACCCAGCACGTTGAGCTGGAATCCCGACGCCGCGCCGCCGCCGATGGCCTTGAGCACCGTGGCCGGATCCAGTCCCGCGCGGCGCGCGTAGGCCAGGCCCTCGGTGACCCCGACGATGGTCGAGGCGATGACGATCTGGTTGCACATCTTGGTGTGCTGACCGGTGCCCGGCCCACCGAGCAGCACGATGTTGGGCCCCATCAGCGACAACACGGGCAACGCGCGATCGAGATCCGCCTGCGCGCCGCCGACCATGATCGACAGGCGAGCTTCGCGCGCGCCGACGTCGCCTCCCGACACCGGCGCGTCCAGCGCGTGGCAGCCCCGGGCCGCAGCCGCCTCGGCGATGCGCCGCGCCAGCGACGGGCTGGAGGTGGTCATGTCCACCAGCAGGGTTCCCGGCGCCGCTCGCTCGACGATTCCCGCGGCGCCGAGGTAGATCTGCTCGACGTCCGACGGGTAGCCGACCATGGTGATGACCATGTCGCAGGCCGCCGCCACGTCGCCGGGGCTGTCGCACCAGTGGGCTCCGCGCTCGAGCAGTTCGCGCGCCTTGTCGCGCGAGCGGTTGTACACATGCAGCTCATGGCCCGCCGCCAGGATGTGGCCGGCCATGCTGCGCCCCATGATGCCCAGGCCGATGAAACCGATGCGGCGGGGCGCTTGATTCGTGCTCATGCTTGGCTCTCCATGTTGTCGCTCCCGGGGCGCGCCCGGCGATTCGATGCGGCATGTTAGTGGCCGGCGCGCCCGCGCCTGGGAGTCTGGGGCGGGGGGCCAATTCCCTGACGCAGTGGACTAAAATGGCTCCGCCGACGACGCAGCTTGCGCGCCCGGCAAGCGCCCGCGCGGCGGCGCACCACGCCGCGCACAAGCCGAGCCGGCGCCGCACGCGGCCCCGGCCAGGGAGGGACGCGGCATGGCTCGCCTGATCCTGCTGGGCACGCGCAAGGGGACCATCATCGTCGACCGCAAGGGCTCGAGCTGGCGGCCGCGCGCGATCGAACACGCCGGCATTCCCGTTTGCTACGCGATGCGCGACCCCCGCGACGGCACCTTGTGGGCCTCGCTCGACCACGGCCACTGGGGCCCCAAGCTGTCGCGCTCGAGCGACGACGGCGCTTCATGGCACGACGTGCTGTCGCTGAAATATCCCGGCGGCGCGCGCTACATCGTCAAGTACCTGCCGACCCCGGATTTCGACCCGGGCGCACCGAGCGCGCAGCCCGAATACAAGGACGCCACGGTCTACAAGATCTGGACCGTGGTGGCTGGCAATGCCGGGCAGGCGGGCCGCCTGTATGCGGGAACGATTCCCGGAGGTCTGTTCATCAGCGACGACGGCGGCGACACCTGGGAACTCAACCGTCCGCTGTGGAACCATCCGAGCCGTGGCGGCAACCTGTTCGACGGCGCCGCGACCCGCGAAAACCACTGGCAAGGCACGCCGGCGAGCGTCGACTACGGGGTGTTCGAGCCGGGCATCCACTCCATCGCCGTCGACCCCCGGGACGACAGGCGCCTGCTGGTGGGTGTATCCACCGCCGGGATCCTCGAGACGACCGATGGCGGCGCAAGCTGGGCCGGGCGCAACCGCGGCATGACCAACGACTACCTGCCCGACCCCGAGGCCGAATGGGGACACGACACGCATTGCCTGGCGCTGTGCGCCGGTCAACCGGAGCACCTGTGGCAGCAGAATCACTGCGGGGTGTTCCGCAGCAGCGACGGCGCCGCGAACTGGAGCAAGGTCAGTCGCCACGAGGCCGGGGTGCATTTCGGGTTCGCGATCGCGGCCGACCGGCGCGACGGGAACACCGCATGGGTGGTGCCGGCACAGGCCGACTCCCAGCGCATGGCCATCGGCGCGGGACTGTTCGTCGCCCGCACCGACGACGGCGGGCAGTCGTGGATCTCGCTGCGCAAGGGACTGCCGCAGGAGCACTGCTACGACATCGTGCTGCGCCATGGGCTGGATGCCGCCGGAGATCACCTGTGCTTCGGCAGCACAAGCGGCAACGTGTTCGTCTCGGACGATCGTGGAGAATCCTGGAACTGCCTGGGCAGCCATTTCCCGCCCGTGTATTCGGTGCGCTTCGGCTGAGCGCCATGCCCACGGTCGAAGTCACGCGCCACCTGCACCGGTTCTTCCCGGCCCTGCGGGATGGTGGTGTCGACGTGCCGGCCGGCTCGGTCGCCGAGGTCTTGCGGGCGGTGGACCGCGTAGCCCCCGGCTTCACCGACTACGTGCTGGACGAGCGCGGCGCGGTGCGCCGGCATGTGGCGCTGAGCATCGACCGGCGGGTCGTGGTCGATCGCCGGACGCTGACCGACCGCGTGCCGGAGGGCGCGGTCGTGCATGTATTCCAGGCTCTCACGGGGGGCTGATGCAAGCAGGCAGCCCCCACCCCGAACTCAATCGAAGGTCACGGTGGCCTCCACGGTGTCGTAGATGCCCTTGTTCAGGGACTTCACCGACGTGGTGATCGACGAGCGGTTGGTCCCGATGTTGTAGGTGACGTGGTTCTGGGGAGCCTTGGCGCGAAGAAGTGCCCGGGCGGGAGCGCCGGAGCCGGTGGGCGCCGAACTTCCACCCGTATTGTCCGCCTGCGAGATATTGTCGGTCACCGAATACGGATGGTCGTTCTGCCAGACCTCGATGTGCGCGCGATCGAACGCGCCCCCGGACACATTCAGGCCGCAGATGCCCGCGCTCTGCTCCACGGCCTCGGTGTACAGCGTGATGCTGCCCCGAGCCGGGACCGTGTTGTTGTTGGCGAAATCGTTGCAATGCCAGTGGTCCTGCCCGCCAAAGCTCAGATAGATCGGATAGTCGTTCTTGTTGACGAAGGTCACGTACCAGCCGGTGCCGGCATGGGCGGCGCCCATGCCGAGCAGCAAGAACAAACCAAGCAAGTGTTTTTTCATGGCCAACCCCGACAGGAAGCAATCGGTTACAGGATGCCGACCATGCGACGCATTGGACGGCGGCTGCGCGCTTACGCCATCGGCTGCATCGGCAGCCTGCGACGCGCGCACGCGCAGACTCGGAACCCGGCCCACCAGCCCTTGCGCGAGCCGGTTCGCCGGTAGCTGCACTGTAGACAAGGCCGCGGCGCCCGGGGGCGACGCCTGTTGGGAATAGGTTTATGCGCGATGCATCGCGCGTGTTTCACGCATGAGCCGGGCCCGCTCGGGCTCGGCTCATGCGTCGCTCAGGCGCGGGGCGGGCGCCGCTTGGCGCGCAGGATGCCCCAGAACAGGTAGCCGGAGACGAGCACGAACACGGCCGCCAGCGCGGCTTGACCATAGCCTGCAAGCCCGCTGGGGTTCTTCCATCGATGCCGGATCACCTCGTCGGCCAGCGCCTGCACCTGTGCTGCCGGCGCAAAACCCAGCGCCGGGTCGAGCCGGCGCGCGCGTTCCAACTCCTGCTCGGCGAGCGGCCATTTGTGCTCGGCGGCCAGGATTCGTGCGTCGACGTAATGCGCCCGGGCCGAATTCGGCTGCTCGGCCAGGAACTCGGCCACCGCATGGTCGGCCTGCGCCGGGTGCCCCGCAGCGAGCAGCGCCTCGGCCTGCTCGAGGCTCGCTGCCCGCGCGCCGCCGGCCACCAGCAGCAAGCCGAGGCCGATGGACACGAGCAGCCACGAGCAGCGGCAGCGGAGCGGCAACGCAATGCGGAATACGGACATGGTTCGCGGGAGACTCGAAAATGCGGCAAGACCCTCGACCTTACTACACCTCGGTGCATCGACCCTGCCCTGGGCGCGCAGGCCCTGCCGGCAGCCCTGCAGCGCCCAGCTCACGGCGAGACCACGCCCGATTCGCGGGCTTTGCACGAGCGATCGCCCCGGGGCGAAGTGCCTGCCGCACAATGGGTCATCTCCCGCAGCCGCGGACCGGCGAGCACAGGCCCGCATGCCTGGAGCCCACGAAGCAACGCCATGCGACACCTCCGCGCCATCCTGCTTTCGAGCGGCCTCATCGCCACGTTCCCTGCCACGTTCCCTGCCGCGTTCCCGGCTGCGCACGCCGGCGCCTACATGGATGCGGTGCGGGTCCAGCAAGCCTGCCGCTCCATCGCCGAACTGGGCGCGAGCGCGTTCGCCGCGCGTCCGTCGACGGCCGCAATCATGGACTCGTTCGAGCTGCAGGCGGCCGCGCGAACCTGGCTGGAGCAGATGAACACGCTGCAACCCATTCCCGCCGGGCGCGAAGGCCAGATCATCCGGGAAACCGCCGTGCACGCGTTCACGCGCGCCGCGAGCGCGCAAGGCGCCTACGACTACGGCTGGGCCCGCTGCATGGACGAATACGCGCTGCCGCCCTTCGGCACCGTGCAGGTCCAGCCGCGGCCGCACCCGACGCCGACTCCCATCGAACGGCCCCGCTGAACGCGCCCGGCAGCCGAGCTGCTCAGGCAACGGCGACGGGCACCCGGGCGGCGCTCGCGCGCACGCGCAGCACCAGCACGGCGGCGACCAGGCCGAGCGCCCCGAAGGCCACCGTCGACAAGGTGTAGCTGCCGTAGCTGCTGCGCAGCATGCCCCCGGTCAGGGCCGCGAAGGCCGCGCCGAGCTGGTGCCCGGCGACAATCCAGCCGAACACGATCGGCGCATCGCGACTGCCGAAGGCATCGTGCGTGAGCCGCACCGTGGGCGGCACCGTGGCCACCCAGTCGAGACCGTAGAACAGCGCGAACACCGACAGTCCGAGCTGTCCGAGGCCGAAGGAATAGGGCAGGTAGATCAAGGCCAGGCCGCGCAGCGCGTAATAGAAGAACAGCAGGATGCGGCTGTTGAACCGGTCCGACAACCAGCCGGACATCGTCGTGCCCACCAGGTCGAGCGCGCCCATGCTGGCGAGGATTCCGGCCCCCTGCACCGGGGTCAGGCCATGGTCGCCGCACATGGCGATGAAAAAGGTCCCGATGAAACCGTTGGTCGTCGCGCCGCAAATGAAAAAGCTGAAGAACAGCAGCCAGAAGTCGCCCACCTTCACCGCGCTGGCGAGCGCGCCGAAGGCCATGGACACCGGGTTGCTTCGTACCGTGGCGCCCTGCTCCGGTGCGTCGTCGGCTTCGCCGAAGCGTCGCAGGCCCAGCGACGACGGCTGTTCCGGCAGCAGCCAGTACACCAGCGGGATCACCAGTGCCGCGCCGCCGGCCACGGTCCAGATCACGGGGCGCCACCCGAGGTGCTCGACCACATAGGCCAGAAGAGGGAGGAACACGAGCTGGCCGGTCGCCGAGCTGGCGGTGAGAAGCCCCATCGCCAGGCCACGCCTGGCAACGAACCAGCGGTTGACCACGACCGCGCCCAGGGTCATCGCCGTCACACCCGTGGTGCTTCCGACCACCAGGCCCCAGATCAGCCACATCTGCCAGCTGTGGCGCATCAGGCTGGACCACAGCACGGCACCCGCCAGCACCATGAGCGCGCCCAGCACGGTCCTGCGCAACCCGAAATGCTGCATGGCCGCGGCGGCAAAAGGCCCCATCAGGCCGAACAACGCCAGGTTCAGGGACAACGCGCCGGAAATCGCGGCAAGATCCCAGCCGAAGGCCCGCTGCAGCGGCACGAGCATCACGCTGGGGGCCGCGCGCGTGCCGGCGGTGACCAGCATGACCAGGAAGGTCACGGCGAGCACGACCCAGGCGCGATGAACCCGCAGGCGACCGCGAATCAGAGGAGCTTGCATGAGCGTATGCGCCGCCCGCCCGAGGTGCAGAAAGGCGGGATCAGGCTGAAGGTGTCGTCGACCTGGCGCCCGATCAGCTCGCTGAAGACCCGGCGGATCGCGTCCGCGTCGTCCATCGACAGCCGGTTCAGCTCGGCCGCCAGGCGCATGCCGCGCCGGATGTCGCAGGCCTCGGCAGCCCATTCGGCACTCGAAGTGGCGATGCGATGCAACGGGGGATACGAAGGGCGGGGTTCCATGCGGCGCTCGAGGGGTCCAGGCGGCAGCATAGCGGCCGCTGCGGGTCGACGGCTCGCCACGATGCTTCATGAACAGGCCGTTGAAATACCCCATTTGGTATTTCAACGGCCTGTTAAGCGTGGGTTCAGCAGCGCCACCCACAATCCGCGCCGTCCCTGCCCCCCGCACCCCCGCTGCCATGCGCCACGCGAACCGCGAGCTTGCCGGCCACATCCTGCCGACCTCGGCAACGATGGTCGGGGTGTGCATGACCGTCGTGTCGATCATCCAGTTGCTGCACCTCGGGCATTTCGCGACCCTGGTCGACCGCTTCCTCGCGCTCGACAGCCTGCTGTTCCTGCTCAGCGCGCTGCTGTCGTACCTGTCGCTGCGCCGGCGCCCGGCCGAGGCGCTGGAGGCCCAGGCCGACCTGGCCTTCATGACCGGGCTGACCATCATGGCGGCGTGCAGCGTGCTGCTCGCGTTCTCGCTGATCTGAGCGCCCCCAGGGCCGGGCCTGGGGCCCGACCCGCCCCCCGAGGGGGTCGAGAAAACTTGGGGCGGCCCTGCGTTTTCTCGTGAGCGCCCCCAGGGCCGGGCCTGGGGCCCGACCCGCCCCCCCGAGGGGGGCGAGAAAACTTGGGGCGGCCCTGCGTTTTCTCGTGAGAATGCGTGAACGGGCGGCCCGGCCCCGTTGCCGCGGGTGTACGCTGGACACCTCCACGCAAGCCCACCATCGCGAACCCGAAGCAATGCCCACTGTACTGATCACGGGAGCCAGCCGGGGCATCGGCCGCGAACTGGCCGTCACGCTCGCGGCGCAGGGCTGGCAGGTGCTGGCGGGGGTGCGCGACCCGCTTGCGGCGCCTGCCGGCACCCATGCAGAGCGCGTCGACATGGCCGACGCCGAGTCCATCGAGGCGCTGGCGCGGCGCCTGCGGGCCCGAGGCCAGGCGCTCGACGCACTGGTGAACAACGCCGGGGTGTACGAACAGGCGCGGCGCCTGATCTGGGATGTCAACGTGCTCGGCCCCTTGCGCCTGACCCTGGCCCTCGAGGACCTGCTCGCCCCGGGCGCGCGCGTGGTGATGGTCACGAGCGGGCTCGGCAGCTTGTCGGCGCAGCCCCCGGAGCTGGTCAGGCGCCTGGGCGCGCCGGGGCTGAGCCTCGACGACCTGGACAGCATGGCGCGCGAGGCGCCGGGCGGCTATGGAGCGAGCAAGGCCGCTCTCACGGCCATGGCGCGCCTGTTCGCGGACCGCCTGCGCGATCGCGGCATCCTGGTCAACGCGATCAGCCCCGGCTGGGTGCGCAGCGACATGGGAGGCGCCAACGCGCCGCGCTCGCTGCGGCAAGGCGCGGCAAGCCTGCTGTGGGGAGTGCAGTTGCCGGCGGACGGCCCGTCGGGCGGGTGCTTCGAGGACGGCTTGCCGCTGGAGTGAGCGCCGGATGCCGCACTGCCGCCGCGATGCCCTCGCGTATGCGCCGGCGGCTGGGCCTCGCCCGCGCACGCCGGGACGCGTTCCCGCAACACTGGCTGCTCAACCCGGCGGCGTGGATTCGTGCACGTACACCGGCTCCACGACGGCGTTCATTCCCCGCAGGGCTCGCAGCCTCAGCACGTTGGACTCGGCGAGCAGGGTTCCCTTGGTCAGCAGCACCAGCCCCGCCACGTTCAACAGGTCGCGCGCCAGGCGATGGCCCTCGCGCAACTCGGACAGCGACAGCGGCATCTCCCCATCGGGGCGCCTGCGCTCCTCCTCGTGCGGGGAGGCCTCCTCGACGATGCCCAGGAACATGTCCACGACGCGGGGGTCGAACTTGTGCCCGCGGTGCTGGCGCAGGTGGTCCAGCACCTCGGGTTCGCTGAACTGCGCGGGGGCATCGGCCGGCTTGTTGAGCATCTCGTCGTAGGTGTCGCACACCGAGAGGATGCGCGCGCCGATCGGAATGTCCTCGCCGGCCAGTCGACCGGGGAAGCCGGATCCGTCCCAATGCTCGTGGTGCGCGGCGACCGCGGCGGCAGATGCCTCGTACCAGGGAACCCCGCGCAGAAGCGATGCGCCGATTTCCGGATGCGACAGGATCAGCCCGCGGTCGGTCTCCGACAGCTCGCTCCACGGCGTGAACAGCACCGCGCGTTGCATC
This sequence comes from Pseudomonadota bacterium, assembly GCA_021847345.1. Lineage (GTDB taxonomy): Bacteria > Pseudomonadota > Gammaproteobacteria > Burkholderiales > Burkholderiaceae_C > Thiomonas_A. The sequence continues at coordinate 3,301 of JAJZTW010000027.1, read as the reverse complement.
CCCAGCATGCCGATATCGTGGAACAGCGCGGCATGGCGCAGCGCCTGATGGGCCGGGTAGGACACCTTGAAGCGAACGGCCAGCAGGTCCACCAGGCGGGCGACGCGCCGGCCATGCCCGCCCAGATGCGGGTTGAAGGTGTCGAGCAGGCCGCACAGCATGGCTTCCACGCCCGAGCGATTGGCAGTGACCTGCGCCTGCAGGTTTTCGCGATCGTCGGCCAGGGTGCGCACGTCTCGCGCCAGCCGGTTGGCCATCCCGATGACACCGCCACTGGGAGGCGTGCCTTGGATCAAGGGCATGGGAATTCCTCGGAGCGATCAGTTGGGCGGGGGCGCGCCGCGCAGGTCCGCGCCTTCGGAACGCGCCTGCTGCACCAGCCAGTCCAGCCAGCTGTCGGCCTGCCGCCCGTGCAGTCCGCCGCGGGACAGCAGGCCGGCATACCACGCGGCCAGCGCGCCTTGCGCCATGCCCCGTTCGGCCAGGAAGCGCTGCACCGGGTCTTCGTCGTCGCCGCCCGGCGGGGCCGACCGCAGCGGTTGGCGCAAGTTGGCGCAGCGCGCGAGCATGCCCAGGTAGGTCGTGATCCTTCCCGGGCGCGCGCACGGCTGGAAGTCGCGCAGCCAGGACGGGACCATCGCCGCCGGCATGGGCCGTGCGATGCCGTAGCCCTGGCCATAGCGCGCGCCGCACTCCAGCGCAGCCTCGATGATGCCCTGATCCTCCACGCCCTCGACCACGAGGGCACGCCCGAGCTCGGCGGCAAGGCGCACGATCGAGCGCATCAGCCCCAGGGTCTGCAGCGGGTCCTTGCGCACGTTCAGGGAAATGCTCTGGTCGAGCTTGATCACGTCGAAGGGAAGCTGCGCCAGTCGCTGCAGGCTGCTGTAGCCGGCGCCGAGATCGTCCATGGCCAGGCGCACGCCCAGGGTCTTCAGGTTGTGCAGCGCCGAACTCTGCACCTTGAAGTCGATGTCCTGGGTCTCCAGCAACTCCAGGGTCAGGCGCTGCGGCGCCACCCCGTGGCGAGCGAGCGTGGACTCGACCCAACGTGCGCACTGCGCGTCCAGCAACGACGACGGCGGCAGGTTGATGGCCGCATCGACCCTCAGTCCGCTGTCGTCCCAGGCGCGCAACTGCCTGCACACCTGCTCCAGGCCGCGACGGAACAGCCGGTCCAGTTCGGTCTCGCCGAGCACGGGCAGGAACAGCCCCGGAGGCACCATGCGCCCGTCGGCCAGTTGCAGGCGCGCCAGCGCCTCGACCCGCACGCACTCCCCCGAATGAAGATCGACCACCGGTTGCATGTGCATCTGCAGCCCGCCGTCGAACAGGCGCTCGCGGTAGGTCTGCGCCTGGTCCCGCGGCACCATCAGCGCCGCCGCCGGCGCGCGCGCGCCACGCCAGGCGTGGCTGGCCCGCGACTGCAGGCCGCGGATGAACTCGCGCATCCAGGGCGATTCGAACTGCCCGGGATGACGGCCCAGCAGCACGATCACCATCGCGCAGCAGCCGGGATTGGGGGCCACCGGAATCGCCGCCGCGCTGCGCGCACCCAGCACGCGCGCCACTTCCTGCCAGCGCGCCAGCCTGGCGTCGCGCTGCATGTCGGCCGAGGTCTGTACCTGATGGGTGCGCCACGCCGGCAGCACCAGGCCCGGCCCCTCGCGCTTGTCGCTCTGCAGCGGCAGGCTGAGCCTGCCTGATCGCGACAAGGCCACCAGTGCATCCGCGCCGGGCCCGGCCGAGGCCTCGACCTCGAACATTTCCTGCGCGTTGGGGCGCAGCACCGAGCACGCGACGATTCCCGGCAGCGCACCCACCGGGTCGATGAGCGCGCGCAGCACGTCACGCCACGGCATGCCCGGATCGGGCGAGCCGTGCAGAGTCAGGGACCCGAAATAGGCCCCCACGGTGCGACTCGCCGCCCGCAGCTGGGCCTGCAGATCGTCCTCCAGGCGCTCCTCGAGCAGGCGCAGCAGCCGGTAGCGCATGCGCGAGCTCAGGCGCGACGCCAGCGCGCATTCCATGGCCGTGCGCCGCAGCAGGGCCATCGGCGGGATCAGCTCGGCCGCCTCGATGCCGACCAGCGCCTGCAGCTGCCCCAGCGGCTCGGCACGCTGCTGCACGACCTGCGCCGTGAGCCCGGCCGAGACCAGGGCCCCCAGGTGGTCGGCGTAGCTGCGAGCCAGGCTCGGCAGCTCGCCCTCGTGCAGAAGGCTCAGTCGATCGGCCCACGCGGCGTCACGCCCGGGGGGGTCCGCCAGCTCCTGCCGGCACTGCTCCACGAAGCGAGCCACCGCGTGGCGCAGGATCCCGCCATGGGCTCGCACAAGCGCGTCGGCGTCGGCTCCGTAAGCCGGGAACTCCCGCGGCTCGGCCTCGTCCTCGCCGCTCAGGCCGAGCTGCCACCAGTCGGGGCGGTCGAGCTTGCGCGCCTTGAGCTGGTACAGCGCGGCGTCTGCCTCGCGCAGCAGCGAATCCGCGTCGCGGCCGTCGCGCGGCCAGACGGCCAGCCCGAGGGTCATGCCCACGCGCGCGGGCTGGCCGGCGCCGAGCTCGAAGGGCGTTTCCACGGCCTGGTGCAGGCGAGCGAGAATCCCTGCCAGCTGCGCGTGCAGCTCACCCTCGTCCAGGCCCTCCAGCACGACGACGAACTCGTCGCCGCCCAGGCGGGCCAGCATGTCGGCGTCGCGCATGAGCCCGCCCAGGCGCCGCGCGAAGCGGCGCAGCAACTCGTCGCCCGCCTCATGGCCCAGGGCATCGTTGACCGGCTTGAAATCATCCAGGTCGATCACTCCGACCGCCACCACCTTGCCGGCGCGATGCGCGCGCGCAAGCGCCCGCGGAAGGTGCTCCTCCAGCGCGCGGCGGTTGGGAAGCTCGCTCAACGCGTCGTGCCGCGCCTCGTGGCGCAGTTCGCGCTGCAGACGAGCCCGCTCGGTGACGTCGACGAAGGTCCAGACCATGGTGCCGGGCACGCCCCTGCGCACCATGCCGGCGGCCACGTCGCACAGCAGCTCGCTGCCGTCTCGGCGGCGCAGGCGCACGTCCATGGCGCGCGCCAGGCCCTGCCGCGTGAGATCGTCGTGCAGGCGGGTCACGCGCGCGTATTCGGCCTCGTCCGGGTAGAGCATGCGCGCCGGCTGCCCCTCCAGTTCCCGCGGATCGTCATGGCCGAGCATCGCGGCGAAACGTCGGTTCAGGCTGACGATGCGCCGCTCGCGCTTGATCAGGATACCGGCCAGCGTGTGGTCCAGCAGCGTGCCCTGCAACTCGAGCAGCTCCTGCTCGCGCTGCT